>CAZLEY010000001.1:0-54255 GCA_964558675.1 uncultured Dehalococcoidaceae bacterium
TTTCTCTGGCTACCTGGTGGCTGAGGGAAACGCTTACTTCGGGCCAGACCTCATTGATGATTTCCCCTATTCTTTGTTCGTTTTCCGGGTTGGCGTAAGAATGCAGCAGGCAGACGGCGATCGACTCTACCCCATCTTCTCTCAGTTTCTTTACAATTTCTTTCGCCTCTTTCTCATCGAGCCTTTCTAATATTTCACCTTTATAGCTGGTTCGTTCACTTACCCCCCGCCGCAGATATCTGGGCACCAGCGGTTCAGGTTTTTTCCACAAATAGTTATACACTTCTTTTCGGCTGCTTCTGGTCATCTCCAGAACATCCGTAAAACCTCTGGTGGTTATCAAACCCACTTTGGCGCCTTTACGTTGTGCGACTGTATTCAACCCGGCCGTTGTTCCGTGGATAAACAACGCAATTTCTGACATTGCTACTTTTATCTTTCTGATTGCTTCTAAGACTCCTTGACCGAGGTCTCGCGGTGTGGTTGACACCTTATCCACCATTATTTGCATTGTGTCATCATCGATATAGACAATATCCGTGAATGTTCCGCCGGTATCAACCGCTAACCGTTTCATAGGTATAGTCCTTTCTCATTCGATAGCAGCGCAATCACCTGTTTCGGAATGTATCGCTAAGGTAGTTTACTTTAAAGTATTGAATTAATACAATGATTGGTCATCGTCTTTTTCAGGAAAAAGAGAAGGGGAAGGGTCTCTGCTCCCCATCTCTTTTGACTCCGGCTAAACCGCTACCATTGTACGGACACAGGAATGAATATGTGGCGGTGATATTTCGGCATCAAGCAATAATGATAATCTGTGCCATAAACGCCCCGGACAACCTCATTTCCACATTTCTATTCTACACCTCATATCGCCGTCTTTTCATTTACCAAAAGGGTCAAGCCACGTGGAACTCTATCCTTCGGGTTATTGGTGAATGTTGAACAAGCCGCTGAGAAGTGCCGTTTGGTTATGTTATTGACATTGCAGTAGCAGGTGGTCTATTCTCCATACGAAAAGCCGGGTAGCCAGATACAGGCATACCATGTGAAATTGTCAGCATGAAGTTGTATAATTAGCCCGAACGGTACCGTTTGAGTTCCCATGCCAGTAAAATGGGATACGTGAGATACGAGCGGTCTGAATAACAGAAATGAAAAGGAGGAAGACATGTCGCCAGTTTTACAGGACAAGGTAGCTATCATAACCGGGGCCAGCCGAGGCCTGGGGAAGGCCTTCGCCTTAAGATTCGCCGAGGAAGGAGCCAAACTGCTATTAACCACTACTAACCTGGAAAGGGCTGAGAGCGCGGTTGAGGAGATAAAGGCTAAAGGTGGTGAAGTCGCCATCATGCAGACCGACATCTCTGTTGCCAGCGACACCCAGAAGATAGCTGAGAAGGTTATGGAGGAGTACGGCCGGGTGGATATCCTCGTCAATAATGCCGCCATATGGTTTGGCATCAGAGCCAAGCCGTGGGACATGTGGGCGGAGGAGGACTGGGACCGGATACTTTCGGTGAACGTCAAGGGCACCTGGATGGTCTGCAAGGCGATTGCCCCCCTCATGGTTAAGGCAGGTAAGGGTAAGATTATCAATATCGCCTCCAATGTCGCCAGGGTAGGCGGAGCACCTGTCTTTATACCGTATGCCTGCAGTAAAGGCGCTATTTACACCATGACTCACGCCTTGGCCCACGCCCTGGGTCGCTCGAATATCAATGTCAATGCTGTCGCCCCGGGATTCACGGCGACGGAAGCCAGCCTGGACATGACCGGCGGTGGCGCATCGTTCGACGCCGCCGCTTCGGGACAGTCCATTCCCCGGCGCGAGGAGCCGGAAGACCTGGTGGGGGCTGTCCTGTTTCTGGCTTCGCCGGACTCGGATTTCATCTCGGGACAGGTCCTCTATGTTGATGGCGGCACCGTGATGCTATAGGCCTTACACTTTACCGTACAGGAATACTAATCAGAGCCACAGGAATCGAGGTGAAGCATGGCTGGCCCATTGGACGGGCTCAGAATCCTTGACCTTACGCAGGTGTTATTCGGCCCTTTCGCTACTATGCTGCTCAGTGATATGGGTGCCGAGGTCATCAAGATTGAGCGACCTGAGGTAGGCGATATTGCCAGGGGCAATGGACCTGTCGTCAGGGGACAGAGTACTTACTTTCTCAGCCTCAATCGCGGTAAAAAAAGCGTCACGCTGAATCTGGCTACCGAACAGGGAGTGGCTGTATTTCTCCAACTGGTGAAGAACGCTGATATACTGGTGGAGAATTTCACGCCCGGAACCATGGAGAAACTCGGCCTCGGCTACGAAAGAGTAAGGGAACAAAATCCCGGAATCATTTATGTTGCCGGCTCCGGCTTCGGACAATATGGACCCTACGCCAGCAAGCCCGCTTTTGATGTCATTGTACAGGCTATGGGGGGAGTCATGAGCATCACCGGTGAGGAGGGTGGTCCGCCGGTAAGGCCCGGCGTATCTTATGGCGACATTGCGGCGGCTTTATTCCTGTGTATTGCCACTCTCGCTGCGTTACAGGAGCGCCATGTTAGTGGCCAGGGACAGTTCGTAGACGTTAGCATGCTGGACTGCCAGGTAACTGTTCAGGAGAACGCCTTTGTCCGCTATCTCAACACCGGTGAGATACCTCATGCCATCGGTACAAGGCATCCCGTCATTACGCCGTTTCAGACTTTTCAGACCAGAGACGGCTCGATTGCCGTAGCTCTGAGGGGTGGCATCAAGGACCAGTGGCCGCTATTTTGTGCTGCCATTGACCGTATCGACATCATTGATGACCCCCGGTTTAAGGACGGCTGGTTACGCACTCAGAACTATAAAGTGCTGGAGCCGATATTAACCGATGCCATGAAAACCAGGACCACACGGGAGTGGGTTGAAGAACTGGAACAGGCAGGCATACCCTGTGGTCCGGTCAATAACATTGAGCAGGCGGCCGGTGACCCTCAGATAGCGGCCAGAGACATGATTATTGATGTCCAGCACCCGGAGGCAGGCAAATTCAGGGTCGTCAATACACCTTTCAAATTTTCCAGGACGCCTTATAAAGCTGAAAAGGCCTCTCCTGATTTGGGGGAGCACACGCGGGATGTCCTGAGCCGGCTATTGGGAATGACCCGCGAAGAGATTAGCGGACTGGAAGACTCAGGCGTGATTTGACGTTGTCTGGTTCGCATTACAACGATTGCCGAAGATCTCGGAAATGTAGATTGACATTTATTAGGATATCTATTTAGTTATTATCGGTGACAAAAGCGCAGAGTAATCATAATATCTCAACACGAATTAAAGTGGGAGGTACCAAATGAAGAGAATATACTTTGCTTTTATTGCGGTCGACTGATGCAATTGATATTGCACTTCTAATGAGAAACAGTATGATACTTCGAAGCAATGATTAGTTAAAGGAGGGCTTCGTGAAGAAATTTATCTTATCCGACCTACATATTGGGTATCCTAATTCGCAATATAACATTATGGACGAGGCAATAGAATATATCAGTCAGAAAGCTGAGGATGGTGATCAGATTTGGGGCTTAGGAGACTGGTTTCATATGAAAGAAATGGGTTACGATTGTTGTATCAGTCACTCCATGACCCAAAAATTCCGGGACCTTGCCGGGCGTGTTACCACTAGGCTTATACCCGGCAACCATGACAGTCAACTGGAAGATTACCATGATAATCCCAGTTTGGTTAATCCTATTAATCCCATTGAAATAATCAACCCTTTTTGGGAGAATGGTTATCTGTATTGTCACGGCCATGAATTTGACCCTGTTGCCCGACATTTTGGGTGGTTTCCCGCATTTTGGGATCGTCTCGTGCGTAAAAAAACCCCGGGAGAGCTTAGAGCTGCCCCGATAATAACAGAAAAATTTCTCATTGCAGCTTACACAGTCCACGGGAGAGCTCAACTTGGTCTTCCGAGTAAAGCAAAGGAGGATGGCCAGGACTACAAGGGGATTGTATTAGGACACACACATCTTCCTCTTATCCAGGATTCGCCGGAGTTGCCCAATTTACTTAACAGTGGAGACATGAGGGACAGCGCGACTTTTATTTTACAGGACGATGATGGTTTTCACCTGATGAGATGGGATTATGATCATAACCACTGGCTCGCCGTATCAAGGCTGCGACCGTGACATATCGTGTTGATTACCTTTACGGAGGCAGCTGTAATCTTTGGTAAAAAAGAGAGGCGGGCTCAAAGTTCTCTTGGCAGGATAGCCAAGAGATTGGAAGCTAAAGGGATCAAGGTTCAGACAGAAGTGCTCTTTTAGCCTCTCACCGAAGCGATTTGCTTCTTACGCAGAGCACATCTGTACCTCTTTCAACATAGGCTACGTATATATTATTTTGTTGTAGATACTATCTTCTTCTCGCTGAGAAACTGTACCACGTTTGAGGCTATCTTCGCCGGGTCACCTTCGAGTAAATCACCCTGTTTCTGCGTTACCCCGCCCGACATGATAAGGCGGAGCCGTTCTTCTGCCGAAAGGCTGGAATCCGGTGTAAATACCTTTTTAGGCCTCGGCTTCGGTGGCGAGAGGGCAACGGTCCTGGTCTTTGCCCCTTCCGTGACTGCCTCTTCAGGAGACAGCCCGAGTGCTTCCAGGTTATATTCCTTGATATCTTTTCTGAGTCCTGACATCAGAGACGGTAGACTGGCGTATCGCGGTTCATTAAGGTCGACCTCGACCGCCAGCACCGCCGGGAGGATAACCTCCACCTGCGCCCGGTTTCCTTTCTCAAGTTTGCTCTCAACAGAGGCATTCTTACCGTCAGGTGAAATATCAATTTCCACAACACGAGAGGCTAAAGGCAGGTCGAGCCTTTCCGCGATGACACTGCCGACCTGCCCGGCCTCGGTATCAACAGCCTTTTGCCCGCAGAGAATAAGGTCGTATTGAAGACCGCCGATAGCCCTGGCCAGTATTACCCCCGTGGCATAGCTATCCAAGTCATTAAAACGGCTGTCCCAGAGAAGCTTGGCCTCATCGGCGCCCATAGCCAGGCAACGGCGTAGCAGTCGTTTGGTTGAGGGAGGTGCCAGAGATATAAGGGTAACCCGGCTGGTGCTGTCCCTCTCTTTCATCCGTACCGCTTCCTCCACAGCCGCCATGTCGCATGGGTTAACCATGTAGACCATGTTGTCGCTGTCAATAAGGCCCGTTTTCGGGTCGAGTGAAATGATACTGACATCAGGCACGGGCTTGACGCACACTATTATATTCATTAAAAGTCTCTCCACCTGATACTCTGGGTGTTAGCCATAACGCAAACAAATACCGAAGCCGCCCCGCGGATAAGCCCAATCGATAGCCTCTCTGGTACAGGCAATCCGGCAGGCGCCGCATTCCAGGCAGCCCTGCCAGGAAAAGACCAGCTTGCCTTCTTCCAATACATAATTCTGAACCGGACAAACATACAAACAGGTCTGCTCGGGGCAGGTCTCGCATATCTCGGTATTAACTCTTATATGAGGTTCGGCATCAACGTTGAACCTTATTGTCGTCAGCTTATCTTCTAAGGCCATATTAAAGCACGTCCCGCCTGTACTATATCCTTAACTAACCGCCATGGTGAGATTTTCCCCTTCATCTCCGCCCTGACCAAGCTCATAATTTTCCTTTTCGGCTGACCCGTAACCTGGAAAAGCCTCCTTGAAACACCGCAGACAAGCGAGGGATATAGCTCATATATACGGGGGTTAGCCTGAAAGCCCGGGGCATGCCGGAAGGTTTTCAGGTCCTTAAGCACAAAACTTCTTTCAAGCAAGTCCTTATAACAGGCCAGTCCTTTTCTGGAGAGGTCACCTTTTTGCCTGGCCGTCTTTATCGCTTCGGCGGCGGCATAGCCGGAGGCAATGGCAAAGTTCATTCCCTGCAGGGTAAGCCCGGTTGATAGTAAGAAGCCGGCAGCATCGCCCGCTACCAGCAGGCCGTTGCCGTAAAGCTCGGGCAACATATTGAGCCCTTCCTCAGGGATGAGGTGCCCCGAGTACTCCTTCAGGACGGCGCCTCTAATGACCGGCTTGATATGGGGATGGCTCTTGAAGTTATCAAGGACTTCGGCGATGGAGATTTTTCTTTCCTGTAGAGCGTTTAATCTGACGACCACGCCCAAGGAAAGGCTGGCTTTATTGGTATACAGAAACGCGCCCCCCTCCATGCCTTTAGTGGCCGCCCCGACAAAGCTCTGGGTAAGTCCCTCGCCATCGGCCAGCCCAAACCTTTCCTCTATGGTTTCAGCCGGAAGGGCCAGCACCTCTTTAGCGGCGACCGCAAATGACGAACCAGAGAATTCCTTTCTGAGGCCGGCCTTTTTCGCCAGAAGGGAATTGGCGCCATCGGCGGCGATAACGGCGTCAGCATAAACCTCGCCGTCGCTTCTTCCAGTCCTGACCCCGATGACTTTATTCTTCTCCCATATAAGGTCGTCGACCACTGTCTCCGGTATAAAGAAAGCCCCGGCTTCCGTCGCCTTGCTCGCGTACCACGGGTCGAATTTCGCCCTCAGTAAAGTGACGCCGTTATAGGGAGGCCGACTGAACTCATCATCTTTGAAGGAAATGGAGAGGGAAGCACTATCTGTCAGGAACGCAAGGTCGTGTCTGGTTACGTATCTTTCTATGGGCGCCTGCTCCCGGAAATCGAGTAAAAGCTCATTCAGCGCCTCGGTATAGTACAGCACCCCGCCGAACATATTCTTGGCGCCGGGTTGTTCGCCCCTTTCGAAAACGGCGACCTTCAGCCCGGCTCGCGCCAGTACCAGAGCGGCGGTGCTCCCGGCCGGCCCGGCGCCAACAATAACGACATCGAATTTCTCTGGCATCAGTTACCTAACTATTTTCTCCGGCTGTGTTCTGGTCTAAATCGCGCAGGCGGTCAATTATGGCCGGGGCAACCTCGACCACATCCCCGATTATACCCATATCGGCGACCTTGAAAATCGGTGCGCCGGGGTCTTTATTAACGGCAATGACAAACTCCGAGTCTCTCATTCCCAGGACATGATAGACTGAACCTGATATGCCGCAGGCAATGTAGAGCTTTGGGGCGACCGTTGTCCCCGTCTGGCCGACAAGCTTCCTGCGGGGGAGCCAGCCTTCATCAACAGCGCCGAGAGACCCGGCCACCACACCACCCAGGCGTTTGGCTATCTCCTCTAGTAGCCGGAAATTCCCCTCTCCGCCTACCCCCTTGCCACCGGCTATAATGATGTCGGCTTCGTCAAGGCTGATTTTTTCGGGGTCAGCTCTGACAACTTCCTTAACACTGGTACGCGGCTCCCTCTGGCTGAGTTCCGGTGCGATTACGATTACCTCAGGTTTTCTGGTAGTATCCGGTCTGGCTGCTGTCATAACACCGCGCTTAACCGTAGCCATCTGGGGTTTGGAAGCAGGACAGACAATGGTGCTGTTGACTCTACCACCGTGAGTAAGCTTGCTCCCCAGAAGCAGCCCTTCCTCATTCAGTGCCAGGCTGATACAATCTGAAATCAGTCCTGTCTTAAGCTGCGCTGCCAGCCTGGGAGCCAGGTCCCTGCCGGTAACGGTAGCCCCGCATAAAACTATTTCCGGTTTTTCGCTATCGATAAGCTTTGATAGAGCTTCTACGTAAAGTTCAGCGCAGTATTCCAGAAGCAATGGGCTGTAGATGAGATATACCTTATCTGCCCCGTAGCTCGCCAGCGACCTGGCAAGTTCCTGACTGTCGCTGCCAACTGCTACCGCACTGACCTGCCCCCCGAGGTCATCGGCCAGTTTCCGGCCACAGCCCAATATCTCAAAACTGCCCTCTTCTGGTTGCCCCTCGCTTTGTCCGGCGATAACCCAGATACTCTTCTCGTAAGACACAGGCCTTGAACTCTCCCTCTCTGTCTAAGTCTCTCTTATAGCAGGCGCCCCACGTGGGCGCCATCCCATATTGAGTCGGTGAGGAGGCGTGGCGCGAGACACTGGCCGACAGCATATATTTCTTTGACCTCGCCTTTCAGGGCATGGTACAGAGCGTCGTCCGCTCTCCCGATGGCCGCAAAAACCACAGTATCAATCCCCTCTATCCGCCTTTCCAGGCCTGTCATCGCGTGTGCCGTAACCACGGCATGCTCTTCTATTGCCTTTACCCGCGTCAGTGGGGTGATGACACCGCCTTTGCTCAACAGCTGTCCATACATAAATCCCATGGTTCCCATGTCTAACTCGCTGCCAGCGTAAAGGCAATGGGTGAGCAGTTCTACCCTTTTCCCCTTATCCGCAAGGAAGATGGCCACGCCAAGTGCCTGCTCATGCTGCTCTGCGGCGACCACCACCACATTATCCCCCGCATCTACCTCCCCTTGGAGAACATCCCGCACCCAGACTACGTTAGCTCTATCGCCTCCCGGCACCGGGGGTGAGGTTGGCACTGAGCCTGCGGCTACCACCACGGCGTCGGGACTTTTCTCCCTGACCATTTCCGCAGTCACCGTTGTTTCCAGCAGAACCTCCACGCCGAGGTGATTCATCTGGTAGGTGTAGTACCTGGGGACCTCGGCGAAGTCCTCCCTCTTCGGTATCCTGGCGGCTATATTTAACTGTCCCCCCAGCTCCTTTCCCTTCTCGTAGAGCGTAACCTGATGACCCCTCAAGGTAGCAACCCTGGCTGTCTCCAGGCCGGCGGCTCCCCCTCCAATGACCATCACCCTCTTCTTGTTCGCCGCCGGGACTATTGTGGCCAGTTCCTTTTCCCTGCCTGCTTCTGGATTAAGAGTACAGCCTATAGGCTGCCACTTCAAGAAGTTCCCATCACAAACCTGATTGCAGGCGATGCACTTGCGTATTTCGTCCGTTCGACCTTCTCGGGCCTTATTGGGCCATTCGGGGTCGCAGATAAGCGCCCGGGCCATCCCGATAAGGTCGGCCTGGTTATTGGTCAGTATGGTCTCTGCCAGCACCGGGTCGTTTATCCGGCCGTGGCATACCACCGGCAGATTGACCACTTCCTTGACCCCGGCAGCTATATAAACAAAAGCACCCAGCGGGAAGTGCATCGCCGGGATATGCCCCTGAAAACCGGCACAAACACCCAGGTAGTCCACCTGACCGCTCTCTTCTACTATAGCGGCGAGTACCTTGGTATCATCCAGGGTTGTGCCGCCGTCAATCAGCATATCGCCAATAAGCCTCAAGCCTACCACGAAATCAGAACCTACCGCCTTCCTGACAGCATCAATGATTTCCATATGCAATCTGAAGCGGTTCTCCAGGCTGCCACCATACTCATCGGTGCGCCGATTGGTGAGGGGGTTCAGAAAGGAAACGAGCAGCATACCCGCACCTACGGCAGAAGCGATTTCAACGCCGTCATAGCCCACCTCCCGCATCCGGTAGGCCGTTTCGCCATAAGATGACACAACCTCCTTGATTTCGTCTATGCTCATTTCATGAGGCACCTCGTTCCCCAAGGTGTGCGGCAGCAGCCCGCTTACCCCTCCTGTGGCCGACGCCGCCAGTCCGGCTCCCCCGGTCTTCAGAAAGCCGGTAGACGGGCCAAAGTGCGTTAGCTGGGCAAACACCCTGGCGCCGTTCTCATGGACTGCCTGGCTAATCATCTTGAAAGCGGGCATCGCCTTATCGTCGCGGCTGGCCACATAACCATGGGCCGTACTTGAAGGCCACACCGTGTTCTGGGGCGTGATAATAAGTCCAGCGCCTCCCTTGGCCCTGGCTGCCATGTAATGCATCAGCCTCTCGTTTGGCGGCTCATCCTGAACGAAAAAACACGTCCAGTGAGCCGGAAAAACAATTCTATTAGGCACTGTTATAGTACCTATTTTGAGTGGTGAAAATAGATGCTTGAATTCCTGCGCTGCCATATTCACGCCTCCCTGTTTTAAAATATACAAACTGTAAGACTGACGTCAGCCACAACAGATTATACCAACTGCAAACTTTATCTTACAAACATTCACGGCGCACGCTCTGAAGTTGATATATTGCTGACCTCTTTAAATCTGTATATAATGTGGAGGCTGAATCAAGGATTAAGGGGGATTGCCAGATGTTTGATTTATCCAAGTGCGATAGATGTGGTGATTGCCTGGTGAGATGCAAATATGTTGATTACAGCCAGGATAAGGCTATTCACGAGATAACTTCGCTGATAGAAAGTAAGGATGCCGAAATTTTGAGGGAATGTATAACCTGCATGGCCTGCAACGAGTACTGCGAAAAGGGTGCCAATCCCTATGACCTGATTCTACAGCTTCAGGAAGAAAAGGGCATTCTGCCGGTACTGGAGGAGCGGTTGAAGGGGTTTACTGGCCTGGAAAATATACCCGACCAGGTGATTAAGGGTGACCCCGACAAGCCGGCCCTTTCCCTCTGTGTCATGAAAACCAGGCTTCCGGAAGAAGCCATTGAAGGCCGGATGTTCGATGGCCTGACCATAGTTGACGGCGGAGGGTACTTCTGCTACATCCTGTATCTCCACGCAGCCAGGGAGAGTTATTTTAAAAAAAGGGTGCAGAAGTTTGTAGATAGCCTGGCCAGCTTGAATAAAAAAGAGGTTGTCCTCATCCATGATGACTGTTACTCCACAGCTACCACCAAGGCGCAGGAGTATGGAATCGAGGTGCCGTTCCGTCCGGTTCACATTATTGAATATCTCCTGAATTACCTCAAGGCGCATCCCGGGAGCATAACCAGGCTTGATAAAAAAATCGCCTACCAGCGTCCCTGCATCTCAAGGTACACTCCGGAAAAAGAACCCATGCTGGATGAACTCTTCGAGTTAATCGGTGTTGAACGGGTAGCCAGAAAGTATGACCGTCAGGATGCCCTCTGTTGCGGCGGCCTCTATATGGAGAAGGAGCCTGAAAAAGGCTTGGGGTTTCAGGATAAGAACATTACTGATGCCATGGCTTGTGGGGCCGACGCTATGGTAATATTGTGCCCCATTTGCTGGATGCGCTTGAGTCAGCCCTGCCGGGATCGCGGCCTGCCGCCGGTTTACCTGACCAACCTCTGCCGCATGGCTCTGGGTGAGAAGCCGTTTCCATCAGGTGTTAAAGACACTTAGAAAGAGGTAAGCGTGAAAAAGATAATCAGGAGCATTTGCCAGTCATGCCACTGCAACTGCGGGGTCATGGTTCATCTGGAGGACGGAAAAGTCACCGGGATAACGGGCGACCCCGACCATCCTATGAATCATGGTTTTATCTGCGTGAAGGGGAGGGCACAACCCGACCTTCTCTACCACCCTGACCGGCTGAAATATCCCATGCGGCGTACCGGTGAGCGGGGGGAGGGTAAGTGGCGGAGGGTCTCCTGGGACGAAGCCCTGGATGAGATAGCCGGAAGGTTTGCTGAGGTCCAGGGGAAATATGGCGCCGAGTCCATCGCTGTTATGACCGGCACCGGCCCCCGGACGGGCAATAATGTCGCTCGCCTGTTTTGTTTAATGCTGGGCACACCGAACAGAATAAGTATCGACAATCACATCTGTTTTGCGCCCTCGGTTATAGCCGAAACGAGCACTTACGGGCAGATGACCACGATGATGGAGGTCGGGCCGGATTACCGGAATGCCGGGTGTATCATGGTCTGGGGCGGCAATCCCCTGCTCTCGCATCCGCCGCGCGGCGAGGAGATAGTGCAGGCAAAGCGGAGGGGGGCAAAACTCATCGTTATTGACCCCCGCCGTACCAGGCTGGCTTCTCTGGCCGACCTCTGGCTTCAGGTGAGGCCCGGGACGGATGTCGCCCTGGCTCTCGGCATGATTAATGTCATTATAGAAGAAGGACTCTATAATGAAGAGTTTGTTAATAACTGGTGCTACGGATTCGATGAGCTTCGCAGGCATGTGCAGGAATTCCCTCCTGAAAAAGCTGCTGAAATAACGTGGATAACGGCTGACAGCATCAGGGCGGCGGCACGACTTTATGCTACCACCAGACCGGCCGTCCTGCACCATCGCATCGGAGTGGAGCATAACATCAACTCCACGCAGACGGACCGCGCCTTTGCCATATTGGTCGCGCTTACCGGAAACCTGGATGTAAAAGGCGGCAATTTGTTCCAGCAGCTCCCGGAAGGTTTTGTCCATGTATGCCGGCAGTTCAACGTTGACCGGGCTATCAGGGAAAAACGTATCGGCGGCCGGGAATTCCCTTTGCCGGCGGGACCCGAGGTGCAGGAAGGATTCGTGCACTGTGCCCTGGCGGTTGAAGCCATGCTTAACGGCACTCCTTACCCTCTTAAGGCTCTGTACTGCACGACGGGAAATCCTGTGGTCAATATGCAGGACAGCCGGAAGGTATGGAAAGCGCTTAAGAACCTTGAGTTGCTCGTTGTTGCCGATTTCTTCATGCAGCCCACGGCCGAACTGGCCGACATCGTATTGCCGGCATCCACCTGGCTGGAGAAAGATGATATGGGTGATTTCCCCAATCTCATGTACACCAATTATATTGCCGCCGGTCAAAAGGCCATAGAGCCGCTTTACGAGTGCTGGGATGATAGAAAAATACTCATCGAGCTATCGAAAAGAATAACCTGGACGGAAAGGGTGCCCATGCCCTGGAGTGACGTTGATGAATTGAATAATGCTTCGGTTGAATCTCTGGGTATGACATTTCGTGAACTGCAGGACAAAGGTTACGTAGTAGCGCCCATGCAGTACAGGAAATATACTGAGAAGGGATTTAACACCCCGACAGGCAAGGTAGAGATGTACTCAACCAGACTGAAAGAATACGGATACGACCCCCTGCCGACATTCCACGAGCCTCCGGAAAGCCCCGTGAGCACTCCGGAGCTGTTGCACGACTATCCCCTGATTCTTATCACCGGGGGAAGGGACATTGCTTTTTTCAATACCGAGGAACGTCAGATACCCCGGCTGAGGAAGCAGATGCCCGACCCGCTTATCGAGGTACACCCGGACACGGCCAGAGAAGCCGGAATAGCCGAAGGTGACTGGGTGTGGCTTGAGACGCCACAGGTCAGGGGAGAAAGAATCAGGCTCAAGGCAAAGCTCACCGCCGATGTCCATCCGAAAGTAGTCCATGCCCCGCATGGCTGGTGGTTCCCGGAAAAACCGGCCCCGGAACACGGCTGCTTTGAGTCGAATGTCAATGTCGTCCTGACGGGTGACCCGCCCCGTGAGCCTGTCTGCGGCTCTGTCCGCACCAGAGGGACCTTATGCAAGATTTACAGGGCTTAGCCGGTTCGAACTATCCCGGCCTCCCTGAATTTCACGGCCAGTTTGTACTGGCCTCTTCCGGGCTTTAGTTGCCATCTTTCTGGCGGATGTCTTCTATAAGATACTGTCTTGACAAAAAAGGATAAGGCGTAGTAGCCTTACTTGACAAAGAAGGCCTGACCTGTTACCTCAGGTAGAAGGAGGTACGATTATTGGATGACAGGGATGTAGTAGTAATCGGCGGGGGCTCTGCTGGTTTTCTGGCGGCAGAAATAGCCTCCCAACTTGGTGGTAAGGTAATGCTCGTAGAGAAGGAGAAGATAGGGGGTATTTGCCCGACCTGGGGCTGTATACCGATGTGCTTTATGGACCACTGCGTCGAAGTTATCAAATCAGCCAAAGCAGCCGAGAAGGACGGTATCAATGTAGGCAAAGTCAGTATTGATTTTGCCAAGTTAATGAGTGAGAAAGAGAAAGTAGTTAAGGGTGTGGTCACTGGTATGGAAGCTCTACTGCAAGCTCGCAGTGTGGAGGTTGTTAGTGGTTTGGCGAAGCTGACCTCACCAAATCAGGTAGAAATCACGCTTGACACTGGAACGACGGAGACAGTCCGGGCGAAGAAAATCGTTATAGCTTCAGGCTCTTTTGCCAGAAGATACCAGGTACCCGGCGCTTACGGTTCCGGAGTGCTCACTGCCAAGGAACTTTATGATTTGAGTGAGCTTCCCAAGAGCCTGGCGATTATAGGACGCAGTGTCACAGCTCTGGAATTAGCTACGGTTTGGCTCAACCTGGGCTGCGACATCAGTTTAATAGCCAGAAGACCCCGGATGCTCCCCAATGAAGATGAAGAGGTAGCCACTTACATACGGCAGGCTCTCGAAGACGACGGCGTCCACATATATGCCGGGGTAGATATTGAGAGGATTGATGACAGCCAAGAAGGTAAGTCAATAACTATCTCTGGTGAGGGTGTCAAGCAGAAGGTGGAGGCACAATTCGCCGTATTCGCCCTGGGGCAGCAGCCGTCTGTGGATGGGCTTGGTCTGGAGAACGCCGGCGTAGCTGTAACTGAGGATGGAATTGAGACCAACGAAAGAATGGAGACCAGCGTCAAAGGGGTCTATGCGGCTGGTGATGTCACCGGTGGAATGATGCTGGCCAGCGTTGCCATGATTCAGGGCATGGTAGCCGCCGAAAATGCCATGGGCAGAGATGCAACTATAGATTATCGTGTGGTGCCACGGGCTGTCCGTACCGTGCCCGCTATGGCGTCAGTTGGTTTAACGGAAGGCGAGGCTCAAGAAAAGGGACTGAATATTAAGGTTGGGAAGTTTCCTTTCGATCAAAATCCCAAGGCCAGTATTATTGGAGGAAGCAAAGGCTTCGTGAAGATTATCGCCGACTCAACTTCGGGCGAGATTCTGGGTGCCCACATCGTCGGTCCTCAGGCATCGGAGTTGATACATGAGGTGGCGGCAATCATGCAGATGCGAGGGACTGCCCGGGACCTGGGGGCGATTATCTATGGTCATCCCACTTTGCACGAAACAATCCAGCGGACTGCTCATAGCTTGTTCATGTAGGTATATCATAAACGATGGTATTACTGCCAGTCGTCGTCCGTCTTTGCGGAAATAAGTGATTAAAGGAGGTTAATATGAGGCCACTGCAAACTGACCTGTCCGTCTTCGGTAAATTAGATCTGGAGAAGCCACCTGTAGGCGTCAAGTTCCTGTTCCACAAACCGGAAGGAATCGAGCAACTCGACAAAAGCCTGGCTCTCTGCGAGATGCTCCCGGAAGCCCAGCGGAGAGGGGCCCCTTTCTACTTCACCAAAGAGAATGAGAACTGCTTCGGAAGCTCAGTCGTTGGAATGGCGGAGAATGGCGCATCTCCGGCGTTCGCCCAGAGTGGTGAACTGGGTGTAAAACTGGAAATATTTCAGGACGCCCGTGCCAATAAAAGACTCTTTCAGGTAAATCCCGGCTTGCCGCGGGGTACTGTTAACTATGTCGTTCTCGCCCCACTGGACAAGATAACCTTCGAGCCTGACCTTCTGATTCTTATGACCAATGCCACACAGGCGGAACTCGTGCTGAGGGCCATGACCTATTCGACCGGCGAGATGTACGAGAGCAAGACAACAACAGCCCTGTCATGCGCCTGGCTTTACGCTTATCCTTATATTACAGGCAAGGTGAACTACTACATCACCGGGATGGGCTTTGGTTCGATAGGCAGAGAGGCATTTGAGCCGGGATGGGTGCTGATAGCTATTCCCTATAACTGGATATCGACAATAGCGGAGAACCTGAAAGAAATGAAATGGAAGCTTACGGCATATACTCTCGGTAGAGAGAAATTCATACAATGGGAACATGGAATACTGCAACAATTGGCCCAGGAGTTCCAGAATCCCTAAAAATAGCGGTTTCAGCACGGACTATAAATGTGCCTTCACTGATAATCGAAAGGCTTGTTAAAGCTCAATGTGAAGAGCTTATGGGCTATAATTTTCTCCTGTAGAGTTTAGCGTTATATCCGGATTATATGGAGGTTATATGAATGTGCTTATTATTTACTGGTCGGCTACGGGCAACACGAAAAAGGTAGCCGAGACTATCCATGACACGCTTAAAAAAGGTGGTGTCAATTCGTCATTAAAGCGTTTTGAAGAGGCGAAAGCCGAGGAATTAGATTTATATGACTATGACTTGCTTCTTATCGGGTCGCCGTCTTATATGTGGCAGCCTCCGGGACCGGTTCAGGAATATATAAAAGAGAAGGTGGGCTATTATCATAAACGTGGCGATATCAAATATAATTCCCCGAAGCTGCCCGGCAAGACGGGAGTGGCTTTCGTCACGTATTCCGGACCGCACACCGGTATAAATGAAGCTATACCCGTGGGCAAGTACTTCGGACAGTTTTTTGAACACCTGGGTTATAACGTGGCTACTGAGTGGTACGTTGTCGGCGAGTTCCATAACAATGAAGAGGCCAGTACCAAAGGCAGACTGGGGGATATCAGGGGACGTCCCAATAAACAGGACCTGGATAATGTAGCCAGAGATGTAAATGAGTTGCTGAAAACTATTGCCGACTGACATACGTCATAAGTCTTGCGTTAGCTTAAACTGCCCATTTTTCAGAGTCCAATAGAATTATGAAGTCAAAACTCAGTACTCTTCTCTGGGGTGGCCTTGTAATGGTAATGGCTCTGGCGCTTACCATTTATGCCGCCTACCAGGAGCAACTATATGTTGAAATAAACCAGATTATCTCGCCGGATGTATCTCTCGGGCCAATCGTTGCCTATTTCTTTGGTGTGGTGGTGGTGATGGCTCTGGTTCTTTTCATTATCCCTCTGAGCAAGTTACGGCTGGTCTTCCGTGTGCTGTTTGCCCTGATGTTTGCCTGGGGGGTATTCATAGTTGTTGGCCTGACTCTGCCGGATATACTGGCTTATCCTGTGGCGGCAATCGCCGGCATTGCCTGGCTGTTCTGGGCAAAGGTCTGGTTGCATGACTTGCTCCTGCTGGTTACCCTTTCCGGGGCTGGCTCGGTTTTCGGGTTTCTTTTTTCTCCGTTAACGTTCATGATTTTTATGCTGATTATCGCTGTCTATGACGTGGTAGCCGTACGTTTTGGTTTCATGGTCTGGATGGCCGACAAACTCTCCGAGGCTGATACTCTTCCCGCATTTATCTTCCCCAGGCAAATCAGCGACTGGAAAATGAGTCTGCGTAACGTGCGGGTAGGTGACTTGAAAAACAAGGAATCCGATGAGCGCGAATACTCCATACTGGGTGGCGGCGATATCGGTTTCCCCCTGATGCTGGCAGTTTCCGTCTTTTTCAATAGCGGTCTGACCGGTGCCGTGCTCGTGGGTGTCTTTGCCCTGATAGGGTTGATGGGCGCTTTCCTGATTCAATCGTTCTGGCTCAAGGGTAAGCCCATGCCTGCCTTGCCCCCTATTACCTTTGCTTCTCTCATCGGGTTTCTGATTGTGAGCTTGGCTTTCTAAGGTTACCTGTTTTCGTGTCGTTGGGCGACATCGAGGGGAACGATAAAGTGAGCGCCCATCATGCTCGTCATTTTATCCGGACTTGCTTCGCAGGCTTTTTTCACTGCCAGGAGTACTTCACCGGCTATGGTTTCGTCCCAGAACCAGTCATTAAGCACCTGGCTCGAAGCGCCTGCCTGGCCCGGCTGCATTGTGATTCCCTCGATATAGTAGGACTTCAGGTCCTCAATAGCCAGCTTCAATGTATTTACCAGTGGCATATCGTCGCGGGGATTTTCCGGCTCGGTTCCCTTAACAAAGGCATAGATGAAGTCGGCCAGTGCCTCCAGGTCAATACCGCTGACACCTACCGTAGTACGCTGGCGCCTGGATACGGCCATATTATACCAGGGACGCATGGCCGTCATCTCCCTGTGAAAAGATGCCAGCAGCGGGTCGGATTCTCCGGGTCCAGCCGTATCCCGGGCGAAACTGACCGGGCAGGCCAGGACCGTTATCGCATCGGTCTCCGGCTCGTCCTCGGGGAAGTCTTCCAGCACCGGTCCATCGGTCGCCTCCAGAAGCTTCAGCGATGCCAGTAATACCCGCTTCTGGAAGGCATGGTCATCGGGCGCACCCAGGGGACGCCCGAGCTCAAAAGGCACCCACAATGCCCTGGGCGGCTTTATAGTTTCGGTGTGTGGCCGGATGAGACTGATGCCGGTTGTGGGTACACCTTCGTCTTCTATGAAGTGGGCGATGACGCCAACGGCGCTCGTACAGCCCGGTCAGACGGGAAGAAGCAGGGCCGCGTTTACATAGTCCTTCTTGAGCAGACGGGTGATTTCCCGCACTGGCGCATCGAACTCCGCTGGTTGATGGGCGCTGTTGGCGGAATAGTGGAAATCGGCCACACTGTCGATAATGCCTTCCGCCGCCATCTCGCGTAATCGGTCGAGGGGGAAAACTACATTCCAATCTAGCTGGTAACCGGTACGGTCGAAACCTGCCGACAGATGGGACATAACCAGGTCATTGGCCTGGACATCCCCCGGTATAACGCGGTAGAAATCGTTCGGGTCCATCTGAAAAGGGCGGTCGTTCCGCAGGTGCAGTCCGGCGGTGGTGATAATGGCCACCCGCCTCTGGCTTAAGGGCGGCCCGCTAACCCATGGGTGGGTTTCAAATGTTGGGCACGGGATACTTAACAGCATTTTTCTCTCGTCTTCGCTTAGCTTTTCCAGACGAACCATATATATTCTACCTCCGTAATTATTGATGGTGGGGGATATCGCTGTCAGCGTGGTTGAAAGTAAGTTAACACATTGGAAGGGGACTGTCAAGGCAAACATTATGAACTCAAATCTGGCACTGGTTATTTCTGTAGTGCCGGAATATGCTAAAATTACTGGTGCATATACATGTAAATGTGCTTTCAGTTTCATTAGCGCATAATAAGTAATATATGGAGGTATGAGCCGTGGCGCGTATACGACCGCCTGAATTTCATCCAGTCCTGCTCGTTATAGATATGCAGAATGGCTTCTGCACGCAGGGAGGCTCCTACGAGAAATATGGGGGTAATATTGGAGCTGACCTTGATGCATACAGTAACATAATACCCAATATTGCCCGGATAATAGCCGCATCTCGGGAACTGGGAATACCTATATTCTATACCCAGCAGGTTAGAGAGGAGTCCGGGATAGACCTTTTCACGAGGCTGCATCGCATTGTACCGGAAAGGCGAGCAGAGTTTCTTAGAATACCGGCATGTATACGGGGAACATGGGACGCAGAGATAATCGATGAGCTCAAGCCGACACATAACGACCATATTGTCGTCAAGAGAAGGGATTCCGCTTTCCAGGATACTGAACTCGATTTGTGGTTAAGGAGCATATATGTCGATACCGTCATATTTACCGGCGTCGATACCGCCATCTGTGTGGATAATACGTTAATGGACGCATTCAATATGGGTTATGACGTAATACTGGTGGAAGACGCCACTGCATCTTCCTGGCCGAGGATAGGTGAGGCTACGATAAGAAAGGTGGCGGGTTCTTACGGCTGGGTTGTTAAGACAGATACGCTGATATCTATGTTGCACTCTTGCAAGTATGGGCCGGGAGTCTTCCGGTTTTCCCAGGATTATCTGTAACTGGCCGGATACAGTTAAACGGGATTATAGACTTATTGCCCGATGAGGTCCAGTAAAAGAGCAATGGTGAAGCCGGCTTCTTTCAGATAGGACATCTGCGCCTGGAAGTTGGCTACCGGGGTTGAGGTTATTTCTGGACCAGTATCGGAGATAAAGTGATATACCAGGCTGACAACCGAATAGCGGCCTGCTTTTTCAAGATATTTTTTAAATGTCGCTAAATCCTGATTGGTAATCTGTCGAGAAGGAATGTGATACCGGGCTTTGGGCTCAGCCGTCGCAAGGTCATAGGCGCCTTCTTCGGGCCAGCCACCCCTGGCACAGGTATAGCCGGCTTCTATAACGTATTCAATTACCCTGTCATCCCATTCGTAGTATGGGTAAATCATAGTATTTACTTCAAAGCCCATTTCCTCAAGGTGTTTCTTTGAGTCAATGATTTCCTCGCGCAGTTGCTCATCTGTAAGGTTGTCTGTCAGATGAGGATGAGTTCTGGTGTGGCCGGCAATGTCCATGCCGCAAGCAGCTAGCTTTTGCAGTTCTGCTTTGTCCATGTATTTCCAGAAATCATTACCTGTGCCAATACTACCGGTAATAACGCCGAAGGTCGCTTTAAAGCCATGCTCCTGTAGAGTCGGCAGAGCTATCTCATACTGATTCTGATAACCATCGTCAAAAAACAGGCAGACAAGCCTGGCGTCAGGCGGTATAGGTGCCGCCGCCTCGGGCTTTTCAGTATTTTGGCAGCCAACAGATAAAATGAGGGTTAATAGGCATAGACCTAGTGCTACCTTCATCTTCATTGACTGTCTCCCCCCCCCCTATATTTATTCATTCATATGGTTCTGGCTTTGTTACCTGATTTCTAATCTGGTTGCGTATGTCGCCATTAGTCAGGGATTACCAGAAGATGTATTTTGATGTCAGGACAGGGCACTTTTAGATACCTTAGCCCCTGTTCTTTGTACGCTTGTCCATTTCAGTCCCTTGCGGAAGATGACATCTATTAATCCCTTTATCATGGTGAAATCGCATATCTGTTTATAGCCGAAAACGAACAATGGCGCATACAGAACCAGTTTCTTATCTTCATTATCGAGCTCGATGGACAGCAGGCATATCAAAAACTGGAGCAAGGCGAAAAACAGGAGAGTTGGCAACAATATTAGTCCGGAACCACTTAATACGGTTAGGACAGCTACGACAATAGTGGCCAAACCGGCAAAGGGCATATATATCATTGATATTATCAGAAAAGGAAAAGCCAGTTTTTGGAGAAAGCCGTATCTGGAGTTAAACGCAGCGTCTCGGTGTTTCCACAGGGCCTGGAAATTGCCGCGGTACCATCTCAGTCTCTGTCTGATTAAGCCATCAAGTGTCTGTGGAGCTTCCGTATAGGCAATAGCCGAAGCACTTGCCTGAACTACCTTGCCTGTCTTGAGGGTTTTCATAGTAACATCGAAATCCTCAACCAGGGTATCCGGGTCGTAGCAGCCGCTGCCTTCGAGCACTTCGCGTCGGTAGGCACCCAGGGCGCCGGGAACTACGGTGACACTACCGAAGACATCCAGGGCGCGGCGATAAATGTTAATACTGGCGATGTATTCCAGCGCCTGGCATTTCGTCAGCCAGTTCATGCGATTGAGGACCTTGATATTTCCGGCAACGGCGGCAACCTCGGGGTCGTGGAAAGGCTGAACCAATTTGATTAATGTATTTTTGCCGACAAGGCTATCAGCGTCCACAATGATTATTATTTCACCCCGGGCGAATCTCAGGCCATGGTTTATAGCCACGGCTTTACCGCCATTGGGCCGATGAATCACTTTCACACCGCTATCGCCGTATTCCTGGGCTATCTGGTATGTTCTATCGGTGGAGCCATCATCAATAACGATGATTTCTTTATAGGGGTAATTTGCCTCGAGGGCAGTCTCGATAGCCCTGCGCAGGACTTTCTCTTCATTATAGGCTGGAATAAGGATGCTTATAGATGGGAAATGGTTTAAAGAATCAGGCTGTTTCAGTTCCCGGCGCTTGTGGTAAATGGCCAGAGGTACGGCCAGGAAGTTGTAGTAGAAAATAATGGTAAGACTGATTAGCAGGAGCCAGGTGGTAAAGGAAAATATGTTCCAGAGATATAGAGCGGCGGCAAAGATAACAGGCAGACAAATAAAGAGAAGGGATAGACTCAATAATGGTATCCAGAACGCGGCACGTCCCACCCGCTTTTTTCGTGTGTTTGCCGATAAAATAAAATGGATAATAACTATAAAAGCACTGCCGACGCCAATCCCATAGGCAAGGAAAGATGGCTTGGAAGGCACTAATACCAGAAAGATGGCCAGCAGGCCGAGTATCAGGGCACCGATAATCCCACTTTTCAACATGTTCTCTTGCTCTCGTGGTTTATTCACTGGTCACTGTGGTCGATTCCGACTTCGGCGTGAAGCATTTGCTGGAAAACTCGATAAGGTCTTTGGCTTCAAGTACCTTGATATGCTGATACTTGGCGAACTGTTTGGCGGCTTTGCCGAGTTTGGGAATGGTGATGATGACCTTGTCAGATATGCCGGCATCGTAGGCCGCCGTATCAAACTGGACGACTTCATTGACACCGTTGGCGTTGGTATGTCCATCCATCAGTACACAGGCAGCGAGCTGGTGGCTGGTTATGCCATCGTCTTTCTGTGCGTAAAGCTCCAGAACATGCTCAGCGCCGGACCTCCCGATAATCCTGGCATTCTCGGTAACACTGTAACCCTTCTTTTCGAGGAGTCGTTTCAGGTAGCCTTTGGGGCCGAGTTCCGCCAGTTCCGGTTCGCTTTCGTAGTCTACAGGTTCTGCCGACGGCTGCTCACTGTTGTCTGATACGATTTCCGGCAATTCGGATTGCTTTGCCAGTAAAGCCCCCAGCTCTTCTATACCGTATACCCGGATGCCCTGTCTTTCGGCGAATTTGACGGCTTCTGAGGCCAGCCTGGGTATGGTGAGAACAATCTTGTGATTAATACCTATATCATAAATTTTGCTGTCGAAGCTGAAAAGCGAATCGATAGTGACTGCCTCTTCATCCGGTTGTGCGGCCAGTATTCCCACAGCAACGGTGTGCTTGGCTATCGGGTCTTCCATGCGGGCCAGAAGGTCAACTGTATGTTTGGCTCCTGACCTTCCCTGGAGCCTGACTGACTCCTGCACCTCGTAGCCCAGACTGTGCAGATAATCTACGAATCTCTTTTTCGGTTCCAGTTCGAATTCCAGCCGTTTCCGGCGCGCCTCGTTCAGGCGGTATGAATAGAGCCAGACATGGCGAAGTTCCTCAAGGTCATAAATTTCATCTGTTTTCAGGCAGCGGTATTTAATCGTGGGTATAGGGAATATTCCCCCACAACTATGGCAGGTATACCGCAACCCGGGTATGCGGTAGTCGGTACCGATTAGCCTGAGTTCCTTTTTGCATTTGGGGCAGACACTCTTCAGCCCTGAGATGAAATCTTCCTCAAGGCCAACGTGCCCGCAGAAAAAGTGCTCTATCATTTTCCCTTTTGACAGGTGGGATGAATTACAATTGGGGCACCTCTCTACCGGGATTAACTGAACCGAGCCGCTGGGACTCAGCAGAATTCTCTCATAGTCTTCCCTTAGTAAAACGCCTTCTTGAACCAGGGATTCCAGAATCAGGGATGTTGTGATGCCTGAAGTATCCATGATATCATCAGCCTCTGGATATGAGAAGCCATCTTTGCTCTGTAGGTTAATCTCTGGATTCATCCGGGTGTTCTTCTCATTTAGTAGCCAGCTTATCAGCTTAACTACTTTTGGATTCTGCCATATGTTGGTCATGCTTCGCTGGACAGATATTAACTCCACATCATCCTGACACGTAGTATCCCCGTCCTGTTCAACAGCGGACGGTAATATCTCCTGGACTTCTTCATAAGTAGCTTTCTTTTCTTCTTTCATTCTTATTCACCTGGCACTTCAGCGTTGTGATGGCTAAGGTCTTGTCCTGTTTACCGGTTCATGCGGGGTAGTAGCTTTCTACAATGCCGGCACGAACCAATATTATTTTGTCTCCTTGACGGTTCCCACACGTTGTACCTGATAGATGTCGGTACCACCCAGAGCGTTGCCTAAAAGGATGTAGTCGAAGTCCCCCTTTATATTCTTCCATATATCCTGGCTGTTATTAAATAATGCCGTGACCCAGACGTTGTCTTTAGCTAACGCTTCTTCTTCCTCTTTTTTTAAAATCGGCTTACCTGATAGGATCAAGACATTGCTCATGATTCCCCTGCCTTCCTTGTGTTATATGAGGGGCACTTTTTGGGGAGTAGGATATTCAGTGCCCCGTAGGTCTTGTCTCGCCCTTTAGTCATACTGATAATGGATTTCCCTGGTTATAGAGTACTGTCTGGTCTGCATATAAAGCATAAAAATACCTTAAAAACTCGTAAATAATCCGTAAACAATTTGTTCCGTTCGGTTTTAGATGTTTCACCATCCTGACTTCATCTCTTTAATCCATATCTACAGCCAGAGAGAATTCCGGCTTGCGGTCAGGACTCTGGCTGGAGAGGGGTCAGGGGTGAGGTAAGACTATCAAACCAATGCACATAGAACTTATTAATAAGTCCTTTGTATTGTTTATTACCTTTTGTTATACTATGTCTGCAAAAATATCGGGCATATGTCAATATATTGATTTGGTTTTATTCGATAAACGCCTGCTTAAAGGATATTACCTGAAAAAATACTAATAAAATATAGGAAGGAGGAAACATCTATATGAGTACCTGGCACGACTTTGTTCAAAGAAAGGGCGCTGTTCCCGAATGGCCTTATCCCGTAAATTACGGCAAGGTGAATGAAATCGTCACCGATGTCCTTGTTATCGGTGGCGGCGTCGCCGGCTGCCGGGCAGCCATAAGTGCTGCCAGGAAGGGAGTGAAGGTCGCCATTGCCGAAAGGGGACATGCCAAGCGGAGCGGCGCCGGGGGTGCCGGTGTTGACCACTGGCACGGTGCCTGTACCAATCCGTGTTCCAGGGTTACCCCGGAGATGTATACCCGGGCGTGCTATGACAGTATGCAGGGTTATACGGGAGGACATGTCCGCTATATCATCACCAAGGAAGGCTGGGATACGCTTCTTGAATGTGAGCAGATGGGAGTGCAGATTAGGGACGTTAACGATGAGTTCAAGGGCGCCGATTTCCGGGATGATGAGACGAAGTTGATGTTTGCCTACGATTATGCCAACAAACATATCATCAGGGTCTGGGGATATGATATCAAGGTTAGAGTATACGAAGAGGCGAAGCGGCTGGGCGTGAATATCTACAACAGGATGATGACCACCAGCCTGCTTACCGAAGGAGGTAAGCAGGGAACCAGGGTTGTCGGGGCTACCGCCGTTGATGCGCGGACCGGCGAGTTCTATGTCTTCAAGTCGAAAGCTACCATAATCGCCACAGGCGGTGCCGCCCGTCTCTTCCTATTCGCCCCGGAAGTAACCGCTTCAGGCACCATGGCCGACCTTAACAGTGCCGGTGTCGGCCAGGCTATCGGCTGGAACGCCGGCGCCGAATTCGTATGCATGGAAATGAGCGGCCCGGGTCATCTCACCGGTCACGGTTACGCACCCTACAGCATGGCTAATGCCAGTAATACGTACCACGGCACGACCATCGTTGACGCTGACGGCAAAGAGCTGCCCTGGGTTGACGTGTTCGGCAGGGAGCTGAAAACCTTGCAGGAGCGGTTTCTGCCATCGGAAGGGCAGGTATTCCAGCTGGGTATCGGGATAGGGATTTCCCGTACCGACCAGGAATTCCGCTTGAATGATATTCCTATGGACTTGCCTGAACGCATACGCAGGGGAGAGTACAAGCTGCCACTGTACGCTGACATGACTCGCATGCCCGAACTGGAGCGCA
Organism: uncultured Dehalococcoidaceae bacterium; assembly: GCA_964558675.1. GTDB lineage: Bacteria > Chloroflexota > Dehalococcoidia > Dehalococcoidales > RBG-16-60-22 > CAZLEY01. The sequence goes on from CAZLEY010000001.1 coordinate 25,339, forward strand.
GGTCAATCTTCGGTATGATGGTCGGCAATGAGGGCAAGACCCGCATACCGATATACGAAACCATGACAAAGGCCGGTTTTAATCCCGACAAGGACCTGTTCCAGGCACCGGTCATGCCCCTAGAGGGATACTTCAACGCCTGTTACTGGGCAGGCGGACCTAACACGCCGCCTTCCGTGCGGGGACTGGGCGGCGGCGGCTTTCTGCTGGACTGGAACTTGAGGACGAATCTGGAAGGGCTGTATGCCGCCGCTGGCAGCACAATCTACGGTGGGGGCTGCCATGGCGAATCGCATACCACCGGCAGGTATGCCGGCAGACATGCGGCGGATTACGCCAAAACAGCGCCGCAGCCGGTTGTTGATGCGAAGCAGGTTGAAGCCGAGAAGAACCTTGCCTACGCCCCGGTTCGGCAGAGCAAAGAAGGCAACGGCTGGAAGGAAATAAACGCCGCCATTGCCCGGATTATGCGGGACTACTGCGGCCGGCATAAGAACGAACTGACGCTGAACCTGGGCCTGAGATTGCTCAAGGAGCTTAAGGAAACAGAACTGGCAACTGCCTATGCCTCCAATCCTCACGAACTGGGACGCCTGCTGGAATGCCACGCTCTTATCTCGGTAGGGGAACTCGCCATAAAGTCTTCTCTGGAACGGAAGGCCAGCAGTGAAATTATGGATTTTTACCGGCTCGATTATCCCGAGATGGACCCTCCCGAGTGGCAGAAGCTGCTTCCAATCCGGCAGGAGGACGGCCAGGTCAAGATAAGGGAATTGCCCCTGGACTTCCACCTCAAACCGCCCTATGCCTCTACTTATGAAGAAAACTATCAGCTTCAATCCGGGGTTTAATTGCAGAAAGAAGAGTTGACAGCCCGAGGAGCTGAGAAAGAGGTGTATTGTAATGAGTGATAAAGTTTATATGGTGCCAAATCCGCCAACACCAAACAAGGCGGTGGATTTCAATCCTGACATATGTATCGGCTGTAACCTCTGCGTGGACGTGTGTCCCACCGACGTTATGATGCCGAATCCTGAGAAGAAGAAGCCTCCCATCGTTGTTTACCCTGAGGAATGCTGGTACTGCGGCGGCTGCGTTGAAGAGTGCCCCAGGCCGGGTGCCATCACCATGGTCCACCCGACCCAGCAGCGTATATCCGTTAACTGGAAGAACAAAGACACCGGGGAATACTATCGACTGGGCATGAACAATCCGCCGCCCCCGGATACTAGGCCGCCTTCAGGATGATACAGGAGCGGGATTATTCGGTATCTGGCACACCTTTAAGGCGTTTTGTATATGTCCCTGGACCGGGTATTTTGTCCATGAACAGTACGTAGGCTATCAGACCGGTCAGACATATTGCTACCGAAAGGATTATCGGGATTGAATACTGGCTGGTGGCATCGAAAATAAGCCCGCCGGCCACAGGGCCGACGATACCGGAAATTCCGTAGGCGAGGGACACTCTGGGGTAAACAATACCGAGCTGGTAGATGCCATAGATATTAGCAATGTCGGCAGCATAAAGGACGTAGTTTGCCCCGTAACATAGGCCGATAACAAGCATAAGCGCCGGGAAGGTAATGCTGTTGGGAATACTGGTAAGCAACAGCAGCGTAAAGACAGCCAGAAGAATAAGGGCGAGGGATACCGAGCGTTTTCCACCGATTTTATCGTAAATCTGGCCCCACAGCAGTCTGCCGGCCGCATTGCCTGCGGACAAGAGGACTATCCCGGTTACGGCGGATTCTTCACTGATACCGTAGGATAGTCCGATAGGTTTGAGATTGCCTGTCAACATGAGCCCGGCAAAGGAACCCGCAAAGTAAGTGTAGAAAAGTACCCGGAAACGCTTGTCTCTGGATATTGCTGTAATGCTGAGCGGTTTCTCGGCTATTTCCTCTCCGTTGGCTGTCGGTGCTGAAATAGCCAGGGCGCTGACCAGGAATAGTACACCGTAAATGATACCTATCATCCGGAAGACATTTAAAATGACTTCTCCGCCCTCAAGGACAGGCTGTACAATCAGGGACAGCAATATAGCACCGCTACCGAATCCGGCTACAGCTATTCCGGTCGCCAGACCTTTGTGGTCGGGGAACCACTTGACCAGGGTCGTCAGCACCGTAATATACCCGAAGCCCATCCCGGCTCCTGACAGGATGCTGATACCCAGAAGAATGAGGATTATACTGCCTCCCGAAAAGGAGGCCAGCAGGTATCCTGCGCTGAAAAGTACGGCGCCGATAGAGGCGGTTACCTTTGGACCCAATCTCCTCTCTAGCCGGCCGACGAATAGCATGGTGATAACGAAGCTGGCGATGATTAAGCCGAATATCAGCTGTGTATGCGCCGTGGTCAGGCCGAACTCTCCCTGGAGCGGGGACACAAAGATACTCCAGGCATAAACCGAACCGCTACAGCACATAATGATAACTGATGCCAGTACGTTTATTATGTAGTGGTGTTTGGGTATATTCGGCCTGTTCGCCAAGGTAAGCCTCTTAACTCTGGTGTTATGTGGGAGAGTTGATTTTGCATGAAATGCTGATGTTTGTATTATATAGAGAAATGCGTAGAAGTTCAATTATTACCAGACTGTTAATTAAATGTATGCACAGATATCTCATGTATTGCCCGTCATGCACTCCCACATTACGCAATCAACTCCCCAATTTGCATTCTGGTGCAAATATGCGTATATTAATGGTAAGGTACTTTACTCAATTTTGTCCAGGAGGTGCAATATGCTGGATGAACTTGGCCAGAAGATAATCCGTGAACTTCAGGAAGATGCCAGGCAGAGCTACCGGGAAATCGGCAGAAAACTGAAGGTATCGGAAGGGACCGTACGTAATAGAGTCAGGGGCCTGTTAAAAAGCAACATGATCAGTATAACCGCTGTACCTAATCCCCAGCAGTTGGGACTTAACTTCATGTGTATTATGGGTATTGAAGTTAAGGTAGGCGCCGCCGAGCGGGTGGAAGCGTTGCTTATAAAAAGTCCCAACGTTTACTACCTGTGCGGCTGTACCGGCGCTATAGACATTATCGGGATTTTTATGTTTCGCGTTCCGTCAGAATTTGATGAGTTTGTCAAGGATGTGATTGCCAATATACCTGAAATTGTCAGGACAACAACGTTTGTGGTTATGCATATTTCCAGGAGGCCCTGGGAGCATGGTCTGGACGTAGCTGAACTCTTCAATTCCTGACGGTTGAAGAAATTCACGCACATGAAGTAAATCACCTGCTCACGGAATGAGGTAGCACTGTGTCGGAAAGAAGAAGGTCTCGCCCTCGTATATTCTTCGGATGGTGGTCCGTACTATTCATCGGCATCGTATCCGGCCTGGGTCATGGCTTTAATACCTACGGTATTTCCGTATTTTTCAAACACATTGCTGCTGATTTAGAGTTGAACCGGGCCGCTACGTCCTGGGCTCCCGGCATCGGGCGGCTGGAAGGCGGCATAACTTCGCCGCTTGTAGGCTGGCTCTCCGATAAGTTTGGGCCGAGAGGCATTGTCATTTTCGGAATCTGCGTAGCCGGAGGCGGCATGATATTGATGCACTACATAACCGAGGTGTGGCATTACTATCTTGCCTGGGGTGCGCTGATAGGGCTGGGACTTAATATCGGCCTGACGGTTGCCGTTGACAAGAAGATTAATGACTGGTTCATACACCGGAGGGGTCTGGCGCAGGGCATTAAGTTCGCTCTCATCAGTCTGTTCGGCATCATCGTCGTACTGGCAGTTAATCCGCTTGTGGATACACAGGGCTGGCGGTTTACCTGTCTTCTCTGGGGTATTATCATGTTTGCCAGTATCCCGTTTGCTTTTGTGTTGATAAAGCCACAGCGTCCGGAACACTATGGGCTCCTTCCAGACGGAGCCGAGATTAGTTCGGATGCGGAAAAAGACGAAAGGGACATGATAGAAAAGGGCGTTGGCTACGCCTCCAGTTTCGAAGAGACAGAATATACTTTCAGGCAGGCGATTAGAACCGGGACGTTCTGGCTGCTGGCAGTCGGTTTCAGTGTACATAATGTTATTGCCGGCGGTTTTAACATACACGTTTTTAACTTTTTAACCGATATACATATTGACGAGGTCGTAGCTGGCGGTATGATGGGGATGATGATATTCTTTACCGCCGTTTCAAGGTTGATAGGTGGCATCGTCGCCGACCGTGTCCCCAAAAGCCGCCTTCAGTTACTGCTGTTGGTAGCCTTCGCGCTACAGGCTATTGGTCTGAGCACATACCTGTTGAGTCGTAGCATGACTTCGGTCTACGTAATGCTGGCATGTCATGGCCTCAGCTCGGGGGCGGTGACACCGCTGGTTGTCCTGATACTGGGACGCTATTTCGGCAGGAAGGATTTCGGTTTGATACTGGGCACCACGGTAGCTTCCTTGGCTCCTGTGGGACTTCTCGCCCCGGTGTTCTACGGCTGGGTTTATGATAGTACCGCCAGTTATGACCTGGCTTTTATCACCGCTATTGCGCTTTCGGTGCTGGCCGTGGTAACTATGTTTTTTGTGCGTCCTCCCAGGCCGCCTGTTGATGATAATACCGACCTGACCTGGAGGGTCGGCTAGCGGTTCTGGTGTACAGACAGGTAACTATAGTTGCCAAAATTAATATTTTTTCGGTTTGTTGGTGATGTTGACAAACAGACACGCCCTGTGTTAAAATCTCTAGACTTTATTGAATGGTCGTATTACGATAGCGGCAAGGCTAACAACATAGTGTTTACCTCATGATAGTAGTAATAATAGAAGGAGGAAAAAACGATGAAAAAATGGTTTCTAGCACTGATGGTGGTTGTGCTTGTGGGCGGTTTAATACTCAGTGGTTGTGGAGAGGCAGAGCCAGAACCTGAACCGACACCTGCCCCGGAGCCGACACCGGAGCCGGAACCGGTGAAGACAACGGTTTTAAGGCTGGCAACTTACAATGCCAACATCACTGACACCGGCATGTTGCTGGAGGAAATGCCGGCGCGGTTCAAGGAGCGCACCGGTGGCAGGTATGCAATTGAGATTTACTGGAGCGATTCGCTGGTTCCCATGTTTGAAATCATGGATGCGGTGAGAGAAGGGGCGGCCGAGATGGGTGACTTCCCCTTCGGGCCTTTCGCCAGTCAGGACCCCAGGTTCGCTTCAGCAGAGGTGCCCTTCTCCTACAATAACCTCGAAGCCATGCGTGCCGGGTGTCAGCTCATGTTACCGGAATTCAGCACTGTATTACAGGAGAAATTTAACCAGGTAGGCATAGTCACTTACGGTATCGGCTTCCTTGAAGTGGGTTGCGCCAGCAAGCCCGTTAAGACCGTGGCAGACTGGGAAGGTCTCATGTGCCAGTCCATATCTCCCCAGATGGCAGGTTTCCTGGATGCGGTCGGCGCTACCGGGGCGTCAATATCACCCGTTGAAGTATACTCGTCAATGGAAAAGGGCATTATAGATGCCACCATGCAGGCTCCGGGCAAATACGAAGAGGCAAAACTATATGAAATTTGCCCTAACGTTACCATTGGCTTTCTCATTCCGGCGGCCTGCGGAATAGCTGTCAACCAGCAGGTATACAATGACATGCCCAAGGATGTTCAGGATATATTGATGGACGAAGGCGCCAAGCTCCAGGAGTCATACATTAACATTCTGCTAACGAGCTTCGATGTGACCATTCAGGAGCTGAAGGACTACGGCATGGATGTCTACTTCCTGCCCAAGGCGGAGCGGGACAAGTGGGCAGAAGCGGTTAGTCCCTATAATGAGGGACTCATGGGCGGAATGGGCGACTTCGGCGTAAGGGTTCAGGAGATTTTCGACCAGGTGAACACCGAATATCCATATCCATACTAAGCCGATAACACCCATTCGATAATTAAAGATAATAATTGAATGGTTGGTATCAGGCAAGTATTGAGAGAATGTTTGGATGGAGGAGGCATTAGATAAGCTTCAACTCGCTAATGCCTCCTTTCCATTTGCCTTAAATGCAGTAGATATAACCGTTTTAAAGCCAAAGAAGTATTCTATAGAATAACTACTATCCAGATTACTCAGCAGACAGGGGATTAATTGGCGATAAAAATAGCATCAACTGTTGACAGGGTACTTGACCGTATCGGCCTGGTGGCTCTGTATTTCAGCGGAATCCTGACGCTGGCCATGGGCTTTGTCGTTACGTACGGCGTGATAATGCGGTACATGTTCGATAAGCCGTCTATGATTGTCTACGAACTCAGCATGATGTTCATGGTCTCCGGCCTTGTTTTTGCCGTCGCCTATGTGCAGAGGGAGGGGCGGCATCTCAGGGTCGATTTCCTTTCCGGCCGTATGTCCCAGAACACTCAGGACATTCTGCTTAACGTCCTCGTACCCATTGCGGGGCTTTTTTACGTGGGTATCCTTACCTGGAAGGGGTGGGCGGCGGCCATGTACTCGTTGGGCATTGGTGAGACGAGTCAATCGGTGTGGCAGGAACCGCTCTTCCCGGTAAAGCTAGCAATCCCCATAGGCTACGGCCTGTGTTGCCTGGTACTTATATCTCAGGTTATCCATGGCTTTTTTTTGTTGAAGAGAATAGTAACGAAGAAGAGGCAATAGTCGGCTAGCATATGTATCTCCCGGGATTCCGTGTTATTGGCTGACTGAGGTATTTATGGAGTACTTACCAGGATTATTGTGTTTGGGCATCATGATTATCATCATGCTGATGGGGGTGCCGATTGCCTACAGCATGGGAGTAGTCGCCTTAATCGTTGGCATAATCTTCTTCGGTACTCCTGTTATGGGACTCCTGGGACGGTACACCTTTTCTTTTCTATTCCGCATGGCTATACTGCCTCTGCCGCTGTTCTTTATGCTGGCCTGCATCATCGCCGAAACGAGAATGGGCGAAGACCTTTACGGTGCTGCCAGCAAGTGGTTATCCCGTGTTCCCGGAGGGCTGGTGGCCGCCAGCATTGTCGGTGAGGCGGCTATGGCTTCGGTTATGGGCCATAGCGGTGGCTGCATCATCTCCGTGGGGAAAATCGCTGTACCGGAGTTTGAAAGGTACGGCTATCACCGGGGCTTCAGTATGGGAGCACTATGCTGCGGTGGTGTCCTCGGTCCGCTAATCCCGCCCAGCAGCCTGATGATTGTCATGACTCTTTTCGCCGAGGTATCACTGGGCCGCTTGTTCATAGGGGGGATTATACCCGGCCTCATATTAACCATCATGCTGGCGGGAGTCGCCATAGTAATGAGCCTGCTCAATCCCAAGCTGGGTCCACCCGCTGGGAGTTTCAAATGGTCAGAGAGGTTTGGGTCGCTCAAGAAAGTCTGGCCTGTTATCATTTTAATGTTGAGTATTCTCGGCAGTATCTATCTGGGAATAGCCACTCCCACCGAGGCGGCAGGGTTCGGATGTGTTGTTGCCCTGCTTGTCGGGGTGGTGATTTATGGTTTCCGCCTGCAGCATCTCCGTAGGGCGCTCATAGAAGCGGCCATAATTAATGGTATGATTGTGTTCGTTATTATCGGGGCCGCTTTCTTTACCTATGTGGTGGGAAGTAGTGGTCTGGGAAGACTTCTAGCTTCGGCGGTTGCATCGTCGGGGATGCCGCCGATGGGATTCATCGTCAGTGTCATGATTATTTACCTGATTCTGGGCTGTTTCATGGATGGTATGACCATCCTTTTGCTTACCCTGCCTATCTTCGTTCCTGTAGTTATAAATCTGGGGTTTGATATGGTGTGGTTTGGCGTACTGGTTGTCGTGAACATGCAGATCGGGCTTATTACACCGCCGCTGGGTCTGGATCTGTACATCATGCGGAATACATTCGGTATACCGGTCGGAGAGCTTATACGCGGGGTAATACCTTTCCTGATTACACTGTTTATCTTCCTGGGGCTGCTGGCAGCCTTTCCCCAGCTGACTCTCTGGCTACCCGGCATGATGAAGGGGTAAAACGCACTTTATATCTTACCGCTTCTCTTCTTTGCCGTAGGACGGCAGTACGTAGTTTCCCTCTTTGGCATAATCGGGGTATTCCGGCGGTATGTACGCCGTCCAATCGCCCACCGTATTGGGGTCCAGCATCTTCTTAATCTTCATCAGCCATTTATCGTAATTATCATACAGGGGACCCCAGTTCTGATGTATATGGGTGACGGGTTCAATCTGAAGGCAACCGCCGCGTGAGGGAATGCCGTATCTATTGAACTCCCCGCGAGGGTCAAATATCTCATTAATGAAATCACGGGCTGCTTCAAGCGAAGCCGGGTTCCAGGGGTCATACTGGGCAGTCGATATACCCTGTGCCCCTGTGGAAAGGTGCTCTTCAGGACGCCAGGACACCATCCTCAACCCGGAACCAAACGTTAAAAAAGCTCCACTCTGCTCATAACGGTCCTTAATTTCTGCTTCCTGCAGTGCCAGTTTCTTCAGCATGGCCGGGGAGCCATCGGGACTTGAAGATGATGGCAGGAAGTCGCCGGTAGCCCGAAGATTCACCCCGTTAGACCACATCATATCAGCAAAAGCCCGGGCCAGCGCCCTCGGTTCGTTGAACCCAGGCAGAAAGCGACCGCACCATTTCTCGGTAATCGCTTTGACACATTTCTCGCGGTATTCCAGTTCTCCAAGGGATTGATATCCTATAACGGCTACCACCGAGTTAGGGATTGACCCTACGTCTCTCGGGCCGGCGTTTAGCGCCTTCTGCATCATCGCCCATTCCTCGTCGTTTCCTTCCGAAAAAGGCGCCGTACCTGTTATGGCAATTCCAAAACCACATAGTATTTCGGCGCGGCACAATTCTTCAGAAGCATCCAGCGTATCGTCTAGGTTATTAAAAGTAGGTACAAATACCTTATAGCCGTCCGGCACTTTGTCCAGCTGACCGAATGACGGCGGTTCGCCGGGTTGCTTTGTCTGTTCCCACTCCGGGGGGCCGTACCATGGATACAGCTTTACGCTGACTTTGGTGATAACGCCGTGGCCGCCATTGGCTCCGGTTCTGCCTCTCAGTATTCCCCTCAAGCTGAACCCGGGCCCGTCGGCAGAGAACAAATCACCGCCGCCATCGCCCGTGCCCATATTTAGTACTTCACCCGTGGGCAGTACCCATTCGACACCTAAAATGTTACGCCCGTAACCGCTGGTAAATACCATGCTGTGCTGGCACCCGTGATGGCAACACTCAGTAGCGACCACCCCGGCGCTGTAGCCAACTCCTATCCTGCCGGAGTAAAGGCCGTATCTGGCTGCTTCGAACTGAAGTCTGTACACGGATATGTAAGGCTCGACCACGGCACGCATGTTCTTGGCATCGATTTCAATGACGCGGTTCATCCTTCTGAGGTCAAAGAGTATGCCTTTCTCATTGACGAGTGAGAGAGAAAGGTACTCAAATCCCGATGAGAAGGCCTTAAACAGTATGCCGTATTTATTACATACCTTCACTACCGCCGAAATTTCCCCGGTGTTTGCCGGCAGCAATACCGCCGCCGGCCGTACTGAATGTTTTTCATCAAAGAAGAACTTGTTTCCCCATACCTGATTATATGTATCCATTATTACCGGTTCCTGAGTTATGTATTCCGGCCCGACAATATCTTCCAGAGCCTGGTATTCCTCTTTGGCTAGTTTCATTTCAAAGCCTCCTGACCTGTTGTTTTCTTGACGGCCGCGTTAAACTGCTTTTTGAACGAGTTCTATGATGTCATAGACCTCTATTTTATCTCCTGTTTCTCTGGCGGCATCCAGGAAATTACGCTTGCACCACGGGCAGGCACTGACGATAGCCTCGGCACCTACCGCATTCGCCTCCCTGAGTCTCTCGGCTCCGGTCCAGACAGCGAAATCGGGATAGGCATCAATAACGCCGCCGCCAGCGCCACAGCACCAGGCATATTCCTTGATTCGGTACATCTCAACAAGCTTTAATCCGGGGATGCTTTTCAGTATGTCCCTGGGCGTTTCGTAGACGCCATTGGCGCCGCGCCGGTACTTCTTCGGAGGGTCGTGCACAATCATCTGCCCCATTACCTTGTACTCCTTACCCTGCCAGTGTACCCAGGGTTCTCCCAGCCTCCCCAGGTGGCAGGGGTCGTGATAGGTGACCGTCAGTGGCACTTCTTTAGTGAATTTTATTTTTCCCTCTTTAATCAGCTTATCGATGTATTGCGTAATATGGAATACTTCTATTCCCAGTTTCTTACCGATTTTGTCATACAGGACTTTAAAGGCTGCGTAGCAATCGGAGCAGGGAGTAACCAGTGTCTTTACGCCGGCCGTACGGAAAGTCTCAATCTGGTGTTCGGCATACTTGGTGAGCTCGCCAGCATACCCCAGCTCATAGGCACGGCCGCCGCAGCACGCTTCTTCAACACCCATGATGCCAATATCAACGCCGGCATCCCTGAGCAGGGTCAGTCCCGCTCTGGCTACCGGCCACAGCTCTTCGTCAAAAGAATAACGGCAGCCGGCATGATAGACAACCTCGGCACTCTCACTGGTAAGGTCCTTGACATCAAGTCCCTCGGCCCACTTAGCCCTTTCATCCTTGGGGGACTGCATCATGTTGTCCTCTTTCCGGAGACCCTCAATCACAACCATGTGGGCGGGGACCAGCTGACCGTCTTCAACGCATTTAATACGAAGCTCCTGCATCAATTGCAGGGGCTCGATATCCTGCTGGACTTTACAGGAAACATCGCAGCTGCCGTCCATGCAGCACTTGTAAAGCACGTCCAGGAAGGTGTCGTCGATTTCTATTCTTCCCTGCAGCAGGGAATAGGCCATATTGAATTTGCCGCTGGCGGCGTAAGCGTGCCAGTTGTACCGCGCTATAGACGGGCACCCCTCCATGAAGTCAATATTTCGCATATATCTGTAAGGTATCCACTTGCAGTATGAACACCTGGTGCATCTCTGCATATCATGCACATAATCCTGCCATGCCATTACTCTACCTCCATAAATTTCCAGCTCTTCAGAAACACAGTTTTCCCGGGTTAAGGATTTCATTGGGGTCGAATATCTTCTTTATCTTTTTCTGCATGGTAAGGGTACCCGCAGCATGGCGATAAGCGGTGTCCTTCCACGCCCCGTAAGGCCTGGAAAAGAAACCTCCCATCTTGGCTATCTCTTCGCTGCCGGCACTGACGATTTGCCTTGCCGCGTCCACTTCCGCCGGATTGTTCGGGTCGTAGTACAGGTTGAACTCACAGTGGCAGCTGGTGCCCTGGACTATCGGCTGAATGTAAACGCCCGTATCTTCTACAGGATATTCGTGCAGCTTTGCCAGGTCGGACATCGCTATTATGAAATCCGGTGTCTTATCAAGAGTTGTCAGGAAGAAAATATCGTGACACCCGCCCTTGAATCTGGTCTTCCAGTAGGGTTCGGGCGACGGTCGGGAGAGCAGCCGTAATACATCTTCGGCACTTGCCCCCGGAATGGCGGTTTCCGGCTTTAAACGGCATAACCGGGCCATGTCCCTGAAATCACCTTCCTCGTAAGCCACTTTTTCCTCAGGCAGTACGCCATAGCCTTCGAAGCTGGTGAATAAAATCCATGGGGGCAAAGTATCCCTTAATTCCTGAATCTCGCGAGGGGACCTTCCCAGTAAGCATGCCAGATTAAGCTTATTCAATATAAAGAGGCTTCCACCCAGCCTGAATTTCACAAGCTGATAGGTCAGTTCAATTAATGGCTCGATATTTTGAGATGGAACGAGAAGGGCCCTGTTTAATTTGGACAAGTAACTGCATTTTAGTGTCGCCCAGGTAACAATCCCTATAGTGCCCTGTGCCCCCGCTATCAGTCTCTGGAAATCAATATGACTGTGACCGAAAGGGTTCAGCTGGACTCTGTCCATTTCCCACTGTTCCTCCACGGTGTCGGGTCCGGAAGCCTCCCCGGTTCTGAATTTATCCCCGGTCCCAAATACAACCTCAGCGCAGAGCAGAGGGTCGGTGCTATCCCAGTGGTGACTCGGTATCGTAATCGGTTCCCTTTCCAGCATGCTGCCTATTACCGATTTCGAACTACGTGGCGCTAAGGGCATATAGGCGCTCAAGCCTTCCTTGGCCAGTTCCGATTGGAGCTCATTGAAAGTCACCCCGGGCTCGACCATAGCTACTTTGTTTCTGGGGTCTACCCTTATTATTTTCTTCATTCCGCTCAGGTCGACAATAACAGACCCATCGACGGCCGGAACGGTGTCCCCCCTGAAATGAGGAGAGCCTGAGCTTACCGGCACAATGGGGGTTAGGGTATCGTTTGCCCATTGCACGATTTTTTGTACCTCATCAACGTTCGCCGGCTTTACTATGCATCTGGGCTTTATCGGGGGAACGAAGCTGAAGTCTCTTGAATACTCCTCAAGTACCCCCGGCCCATTAAGGACGTTGTTGCGGCCAACGATATTTTCAAGTTCTCTTTCCGCCATCGTTCTCTCCTTTTTACGTGAAAGCATCTTACATTTCGGTTTGATATTCTTTATCGTGGGAAGCCGGTTTATCCAGTTGGCTTTTTGATAGCGTTCATAAGGCGGCGATTCATAGTTGTTGATATTAGTATCGTAATACGACTATTACCTATTATGCCATCGCTCGCCAGAGTCTGTCAAGCCTTCACATAATAATAAATCAAATATGAGTTACTTCAGGTGTATATATGTTGACGTGGTGCGGTATTACGGCTATTATCTGATAGTAGCAGGGCGTTTTTGGAAAAGTAAAATACGGATTTGGGTTTCGGCATGCCGATGAATTTGCAGGGGAGATGAGTAAATGATGCAGAAACTGGATTTTTTAGATGATTATTACAGGTTGTGGTTATTGCTTTCTCAAACCCGGTCAGCGATATTCAAGGCCAGGCACAAAAAGTTGGGGCGGTATGTTCATTTCAATCAGGCAGCCGCTTTATTGACGATATGGGCACTTGAAGGGCAGGCAACGCCGGCTGTTTTATCGCGCCACCTTTTTCTGGAGCCTCATTCGGCGTCCGAACTCATCATAAGGATGGAAAAGAAAGGGATGGTTACGAAAAACAAGGATAAAGTAAGAGGAAATATAGTAAGGCTTTCCATAACGGAAAAGGGGCGCAAGCTCTGTGCCCAGGCGGTGCAGGTGGATTTTATCCGCAGTATCATGTCTTCTCTGACTCAGGCGCAAAGAGAGCAGCTGTGGTCGTCATTACATATATTGTTCAGTCGGTCCTTAAAGGAGCTCGGCATTGAAGATGAAATGCCGCTGCTGCCCTGAGCGCAGGGGTATATTTCCTGGTTTTGCTCTTTAGTTTGACAGAGATATGGGGACTCGAACCCCTTCGTCTGACGGCAATTAAGGCATTAACGAAGCTATAACGCCTTGTTCAATGGTCATTGCCAAACGGATGAATGTCCGCCATTATGATTGGTCTGGTGAGTTTTACCAGGCCTCCCGGCCAGTGCGGCAGGAAAGGTGGCGTCACGATGGCCGTTGACTTGGTGAATACATGCCGCTCCTCTTCCTTGCCCAGGCATATCTCGAATTCCGCCCCTAGGTCACTGGGGTCGTCGGTATCGGTACCCAGGAAGCACATCACTTGGGTGGTAGGATGCGCGTGCGGCTTATCGGGTTCCGGGCTAATTCTGTAAGGCGCTTTCTTCATGCTTTCATATAGCATAACGAAATCAAATCCAGCTACCTCTTTCGTGACCACAAACGATATATAGCCGCCTCCGTCATCTCTGTTCAACGGACCGTAGTGCCAGGCGCCCTTCCGTGAGAAAGACAGTGGCATGATATATTTTCTAGTTTCCGAGCGCCACCCCACCGGAGGGGTCGGTTTTTTATCGGTTTTTACCGGGGTCTCCTTATATACCGGCGCGATTGAAATTTCGTAATAGAAAAACCTTTTATTCAGGAAGTTAACGGTTGCCGGGAAATGCGGCATGCCTTTGGGGATGGCGACGGCCGTGGTGGTGGTAATCATGTGCGTTTCCATCTCCTCGCCCAGGCACAGCTCGATTTCCGCCCCCAGCTCACCGATATCATCCATGTCAGACCCCGCAAAGAGCAGGACCTGGTCGAAATCGTGCACGTGGGGCTTATCGGGTTGTTTGCCGATTTTCCCGGCCGTCCAGAAACATCCGTACTTGATATGGGCATCTATCCCCAGGTATTTACCGTCCATCACGTTTTCCTGTCTAAGACCCCCCTGGTCATACTCTTTAAACTTCAGAGTCTTGACATGTTGCCCGTATTTTGTGGCTGCCATTTTCTTATTCTTCCTCCCTTAATATAACCTTGATATAGATTTACAGTTATCACACCTGGAAATGAGTGCATAGCCAGGTGGTTTAAGCTTATTAATATCGAGCTACCCACCAGAAGTCAGCCTTAAAAAGGGGAGCTAGGGTAATAATAAGCATAGATTTCCCTATCTCCTTCGGGTTAAACATTTAGATTATAGCGAGCTTCGGTGCACAAAACAAGCTCTGGTTATCCAACAACTTACTAGACTGTTAAGTTGGGTGACATTATGCAAAATTGTCACACTACTCAAAGAACTCAGTAGGGAACTCAAAAAGGTACGGTATAATGCCGATACTCCAACCCTGGAACCAAAACCAGGACTGCTTTACATTTGCCGGAAGGTAACAATTTTGTAATATTTAATATCCCAGCGTTGCTCCCCCGAATACACAACTTCAAAAGCACCGGTTTTACCTGGTTCCAGTCGTCTCACAATATCCGCTTCGGTGCCAATTAGTCTTCCGGTAGCACCATAATACTCTGCCTTTATCTCGGCATTTACGTTGGAATCGGAGCTGATATTCCGTACCGCTCCTTCAACAACTCTATGCCCAAAACGGTTGACAGACATCTTATGGTGAAGCGTTCGCAGCTTACCATCCGGCGATGTTATTTCCTGCGGCTGGCCTTTCCCTGACTGTGCTATCATATTTCCTCTTGCGTCTCCCCTTCAACCCAGGCATTGAAGCATAGACCGGAAGCCGGGTCGTATTCCCTCTGGAATGCTTCGGGATATTGCTTCACCCATGTATCCAGTTGTTCGAGACTAACTTTCTCAACCTGAACAAGGAAACCACTGGCTACCTGCCCCTGGGTGTTTGGCGATGTTGTCTTCGCTGGAGATATGAGGTTATTGTCTCCGCCCCGGTCAATCCGGTCGGTAATAGGGTCGGCTCTGGATCCATGGTCCTGGTAGGCTGCTCCGGGCATTATTCTCTCGGTCACATAAGCGCCGCCGAGAACGATGCCTCGCTCATTATACATCTTGACCACATCCCCGCTTTCTATGTTACGTGGAGCCGCGTCGGCTGGATTGAGCCAGACGAGCTCATACATGTAGCCATCCGGACCTTTCACCTTGCAGGTCTGGATTTCCCTGAACCATGATACATCATCGAGTTGGGCATGCGACCTCCATCTCCCGTGGTTCGAAACGAGGAGCAACGGATATTCCCCGGCTCTTGGGTGTAATCGGCTTTCCTGATGGGTCTTACCGAATGGGATCCAGTGTGGCACTGGCGGTCTCTCTTCATCATCAGGAAAGTTCTCCAGTAAGCCTGTAGCCTCAAACTCTATTTTACCGGTGGGTGTTTTCAGGGGATAAGTCTCAGGGTCTTTATAGAAATCTATCCGGGGGGTGGGGTCGTTCTCCCAGCCGTCAGCCGGAGGAACACAGTAGAATCCCTTCTCGTTGAGTTCTTCCCAGCTGATAAAATCCTTGATACCACAGCTTTCGTAACCAATCTTTATCCATTCCTCAACAGTCTTGCCTTCCGTATACTGATGATATATACCGAGTTTCCTGGCTACTTCGCCAACTGCTTCGTAATCACTCCTGGACTCTCCGATAGGTTCGATGCACTTTCCTTCCGGGTAAACGTTCTGGCAGAATGAGTCAGTGCCTATCATAATATCCTCTGTCTCGAATTTGGTACAGGTGGGTAAGATTATATCTGCATAGAGAGTATCGTTCTCCATCCACGGGTGTTGGACCACGACAGTTTCTATCTTGGGGCTTCTGAGCGCCTGAATCATCCTGTTTCCGCAATTACAGCATGTTATCCAGCAGGGCGAGTCCGACCATATCATATGTATTTCAGAGCAGCCCTCCACAGGATACTGGTACTGCACAAACTGGTCTTCAGTTGGCATCACGGGTGAGCCGGTGCTGTAGAATTTCATGGGTTTATTACTGGTAGCATCAAGAATGGCATCATGAAGTCTGGTCTTGGGAAGGAATTGTTTCGGATGCCACCTTACCTCGCCAAGCCCGCGGTAGGCAGTGAAGGGATTAAGCATCAACGCACCCCTTGGCATACTGAAGACAGAGGTCCGGTTAGTTCCCGGTTTCCCTATTCCCTGCATGGCGGAACACGCCACCTGCATCCTGGCAGGTTCAGTTGAGTAGCTCCCCCTACAGAGTGGGCCACCGGTCCCACTTCCAAACGTAGTTACTCTGGATGCCCACTCTCTTGCCAGCGCTTTTATTGTCCACACCGGGACACCACACAGCGGCGAAGCCCATTCCGCTGTCTTGGGGATTCCATCTTCGTCTCCCGTGACATATGCTTTAAATTTATCAAAACCATGCGCGTGCGTGGCGATAAAATTTTTATCATACGTGCCCTCGTCTATCCAGGTATAGGTTATGGCCAGCAGCAACGCGGTGTCCGTATTCGGATATACGGGAATCCATTTATCAGCGTGTACTGCGGCAGCGTAGTTCAAGTCCGGACTGATAAAAATCTGTTTTATCCCGAGTTCCGCGTAGAAATAAGCCCACAGGCTCATGTGCTGCCCGCCAAGTTGCCACGGCGTAGTTTCCCAGTCACTCCCCCAGAACAGAATCATATCGGTGTTCTCGGCAATGTCTTTGAAGCCATTAGTGCCCGGGCTGTATGTGCCAAAAGGAGACATTCCCCACATATGGGTAGCACCCCATTTCCACCCTTCCCAGCTGTCCGGAGTTCTGACCTGCAGGGTATACTCTCCCTGTTCCTCGCCTTCGCCCAGATACTTGAACATTTGAGTTTGACACCCGTGAGGAGCATGGACAATTTTCGATTCTCCATGTCCGTCGCCCTGTAAATATATCGCATATGGCCCGTATTCCGCCTGCATCCTCTTTATTTCACTGGCTATTATGTCGGTAGCTTCATCCCAGGTGATTCTCTGGAACTTGCTCTTACCCCGGTTCTGCGGATTTCGGTCACCATTTGTGTCCCAATCAACCCTCTTTAAAGGGTATTTAATCCTGTTAGGGGAGTACACCCGTTTTTTATAGGCTAAACCATGAGGATTCGGTAATGTCTTTAGCCTTGACTTGAAGGCCTTCCCACGCGCTTCAACCTTCCATTGACCAATTTCCTCGGGTGTATACTTCTCGTCATAGTGGAGTGGTCTAATCCTGACTATTCTGCCATTTTTGGTATCGACCTGAGCAGCACCCCCACCTTGAGCAAACGAATGAAGTGACAACCCTTTGATGAATGTTTTCTCCGGTTCTTTTGGGAGTAAGGTCACTTCCTGTTTTTCTATCATTTTTTATCGCTCTCCCGCTGGAATCTTTGACATGCCACCAATAGTGATACCACCCTTTAAGTCTTTGTTTCAGTCAGTATAGTCTCAGGTGCTGGCGGATGGTATCCTAGAGCACTATGCGGACGTAACTGATTATATTCCCTCCTCCACTGTTCAATCAAGACCTGACTAGATGAATTAGTTCATTGAACACTGAACAGAGGCCCCATAATTCCTTGGTAGCTGGTTCAATCCCAGCCGCTGCCACTTCCGTGGTCTGGCAGCATCTTCACGGCCGACGGCAGTATGATATTTAAAAAACAATAAATGGTCAAGATAATTCATATCGAATATAATAGCTAATATAAAAATAGTATGTAAATATCTTAAAGGAGGATATTGTGGCGAAAACCAGTTACAAGAAAAACCTGGTGAAAAACCCCATTATGAAGTTGGAGGAAATCAGGTAATCAAGGAACGCCAGAACCCGACGATGACCTTTATGAGCAACGACCTCGTCCCCGGGAGCAACACCTATATTGAAATCGGCTGGGTATACGATATGCCCGACCCGAATCCGCACATCCACAATCACTCACATGATTATGACGAAATAGTGATACATATTGGGGCAGACCCTGATAACCCCGAATATCTCGGCGGAGAAATAGAATTCGTCGTAGGCGGTGAGAAACTTGTCATTGATAAGACCTCGGCGCTTTTCATCCCCAAGGGGGTCGAACATGGCCCGTTGACCTGGAAAAATGTGGAAAAGCCTCATATACAAATGGTCGTGATGCCGGGTGCTGGTACTCTCAGGGATTCCAATCCGGCTGGATACCTGCCGTAAGGGTTACGGCCGAGTTGCCAATTTAATTTATCAATCACTATAAACCTGATTCTTTACAACTTGATAAAATCCGGCCGGTTCCAATCTCCATAGAAAAGGCTCTGGGATGCTCCGTCCATATAAAACTATGATGAGTAGATATAGACAGTCTACCGGCAAAAGGGCAGGTACTTTTGAAAGGCATTTAGTCAGCAGGATTACATGAATCTAGACGCGAATAATGCAGGTGGAGCATATAAATGGCTGGTACTGATAGCCGTATCAATCGCCAATTTTTCGGCGGCGTTGGACATGAGCATCGTTGTTGTTTCATTCCCTCGCCTCGCTGACGTATTCAATACCGATGCTTCAACAGTCGTGTGGCTTGCCATCGCTTTTTCGATTGCCGAGTTGGGTTTGCTCCTGACGTTAGCCAGAGTTGGAGACGCCATTGGACGAAAGAGGGTGTACGTTTTTGGTTTGGCGGTATATACCGTGGGGCTTATCTTCTGTTCAATATCACCGAACATAACAATGCTGATAATGTCGCGTGTTGTTCAGGGAGCCGGGGCTGCCATGACGCTGACAATCGGTAGCGCAATCGTCGTTGCTGCCTTTCCACGTGAGCAACAGGGGCGGGCTATTGGCATATTCAGTATGCTGATGTCGGCTGGCCTGATAGCCGGCCCGGCACTCGGCGGTGTTATCATCGATGTTCTGGACTGGCAAGGAATTTTCTACACCCGTATCCCCGTAGGCATAATAAGTTTGATCATGGCGTTAATGGTCATAAAAGAACAAAAAGAGAGCGGCGCCCGGCTCCAACTTGACCTCGGCGGTGCGGCAACTCTGCTTGTCGGTACTGGTTGTTTGCTCTTGTATCTTAATCTCGGCGGTGACTGGGGCTACTTATCAATAAGAGCTTTGGTACTGGTAATTGTGGCCATTATTCTTCTGGGAATTTTTATCTATATAGAAAGGAAAGTCATCCAGCCTGTCCTTGACCTCAGCCTTTTCCGAAATCGCGTCTTCAGTATGGCCAGTATAACCAACCTGATACAGATGACAGCCGGCTCGACGGGGCTTGTCCTTATCCCCTTTTTCTTAATCGGCGGCCTGCTATTATCAACATCCACGGTAGGTATGTTAATGGCGATAATTGCCGTACCGCCCGTAATATTATCGCCGATAAGCGGGTGGCTATCGGATAGGATAGGTAACCGAATCCCCATGGTTGTCGCCACGATTTGTTTTTCTGCCGCCCTTTTTTCCGCCAGTCGCCTGGGCATTGAGTCTAGCATACTTGATATCGCCTTGGTCCTGCTTTTGTTCGGTGTCGGTATGGGTATTTTTATGGCCCCCAACCAGAGCGCTGTCATAGGGGCAGCACCCCGCCGCAACCTGGCTTCTGCTATGGGAGTAGCTAATACTATGAGACTTCTAGGCTCATCTATCGGCACAGCGCTTGCCGGTGCCCTTTATACACATCAGCTGTTAGTCAATCAGGCAAGGATGGCCGAGCAAGATATTACCTCAAACCTGATTGAGCAATTATCCATAATTGAGAGTTACCAGTTTGTAATCCTTATTGCTGCTTTTATAAGTATTGCTTCCATCCTGACTTCAGTATTAGTCGGTAAGCAGGATAAGAGTTCTGGTAGCGTATAAGCGAAGTCTTGACCTTTCCCCCCGCTGCCACGTTCTTTATCTCGGTCGTGTTCTGTCATGATACGCGATTTGACCGTTCATTATTTGGGGGATTTACTCAGTTAATATTCTGGATAACATGCACTTTAATGGTAATAAAATGCTTTATAATCATTATGTGATAAGTAATTGGCAAATATATCTCTTCCCCAATCTTAAGTTTATATTAAAAAAGGATACATTAATCACGTTATGAATAACTCAACAAATGTAATAGTAGTCAGTCCCCAGGTGATTTTCCGTAAAGGAATTGAAATTGCCCTTTCATCCGAACCGGATATAGAGATAATTGACTCCGTTGATTATAGTAATGGTATCGAATACTCGGTAGAAAATTTACCACCGGATATCGCAATCTTGGATGTTGACGGTTCGACAGATACAGGTTTTGATATTGTACACAGGTTGAAACAGCGTTTGCCTAATATTGCTACTATTATCTTCACTTCATATCCTGATGATGAACAGTTATTCCTGGCACTTAAAGCTCAAGCGGCGGCATATCTGAGTAAAGAAGCGACTGCCGATGAAATCATTCATACTATCAGGCGTTTAGCTGGTGGTGAGTATCCGATTAATGAAAGCCTGCACACCAGACCTAAAGTGGCTGAACATGTATTACAGAAATTCCAGGAGCTTTCTTCTCAGTCTGAAACTGAAGACTTGGTATCCCCTTTAACCAGAAGGGAAATAGAAATACTGGATTATATAGCTAACGGCTTTCTTAACAAGCAGATTGCCTCTGCACTTGATATTAGCGAACAGACCATTAAAAACCACGTTACGTCTATATTACGCAAATTGAATGCTAATGCACGTACTGAAGCTGTAGTCATCGGAATTAAACGTGGCATCATTTCTATAGACTAATAATTCAGCCCCTGTGTCCATCCTTCCAGTTATAACCTCGTGAATTAAATCTATGCTTTTTTATACAGGTATCCTCAGAAGGCTCACAGCATTATCTACAAATATTTTCCTCTTTTCCTCGGGAGTGATATTCATAGCCTCGATAGCGTCGATGGTCTGTCGGTAGCTCCGGAAGCCGAAATAGTAATCGCCAAGAGGCATATCCGCGCCAAATACCAGATGGTCCGCGCCGCAGAGATCGTAAGCGCACATTAAGGCATAGGTATTGCCGTGAATTGCGGTATCGTTATAGAACATTTTGAAATATTCAAGAGGGGCTTTACTCAGGGTCCTGATAAAAGCCGACCTGGCACCGGAGCCCATGGATGCCTGACCGTAGTGTTGGTGGATTCTTTGTTGAAAATAAGGAACCATGCCGCCGCAGTGATGGGTAATGATTTTCAGGTTGGGATATTTTTCCAAGATGCCACTGAAAATGAAACGGGTCATGGCGGCCGTGGTTTCATAAGGCCAGCCGAAGATGCTGGCAATCATATATTTGGAGGTCTGCTCAGTGGGATAATCCGCAAAATTATCACCTCTCCAGGGATGGATGTAGATAGGGAGATTATATTCAGCCATTTTCTCCCATAGGGGCAGGAATTCCGGGGAATCCAGAGGTTTGCCATTGATGTTGCTGTGGACATAGATGCCTCTAAAGCCCAGCTCGGTAATCGCCCGATCCGTCTCTTTCAGAGCCGCATCCGGGTTATTCATGGGGAGCAGGGCGATAGCGGCCACAAACCTATCCCTGTATTTCAGGACCAGCTCAGCCATCTCGTCATTGGCCATCCTTGCGAGCTCTATGGTCTGCTGTGAATCAGCGAAATCCTCGATGGGCGGAACTGGCCCGACGGTGAGAACTTGCACCAAGCCTTCGTACATATCCATTATCTTAAATCTCTCGTCCAGGTTATAAAGTGGAATACAATTCCCTAAAATCTGGTTATACATTACGGGATACTTTTGACGGACGAATTCGGTATACTTGGGTGGCGAAATGTGGGAATAGGCATCAATCTTTAGCGAATATGACTTCTTCATATCTTTTCCTCCTTTATGTAGAACAACCCATTTTTATCTCCTCATAAATTACCTTTTTCCGCCTTTCACTCTGTCAATTAGATGCTTCTGACGATTACTTCCATACTATTGAACTCCGGATAGACATTCGAACAACACAAACATCCATGTCACGGGTCACTCAAAACCGGCCATCGGTGCAACAGAAAAATTTTACCACAAGCAGGGTGAATTGGCCATTTCGCTAAATTGTGCAATGAGGAATATGCGTAATGCCCGCTACAGTGCTATAATAATCACAATCATTATCGGGTATATGTTAATAGCCATCAGCATACTCATGCATCATTAATGCTTAAGCAGGGCATAGATCGCTTTAATTTATCCTACGACCAATCTGTTTGGGATTTTGTCGATGACTTAAGGAGTGTTAGGAATCGCATTGTACACGCGTCTGGTGATGTTTCTCGTCGTAAAAATAACGATAAGGCTAATCTTCAGGCAATTGCAAAAAAGAATATTGGTATTCATATCGGTAGCGAGTCTACACAATAGAACCTTACACCTTTATACCTAGACGAAGATCCAATTATTATCGAACCTCGTTATTGTGAAACCACAATTCATAACGTAACATCCCTGTTTGAGGTATTGTGTAAAGCAGCAGGCCTACCGCTTGAATTTAAAATTACTATCGAGAAATGATTAGTCAAGTAAGTGCAACAGTACGTTAGCTATCCGTTAGCTAAAAAGTAGAAAGCCCTTAAGCGATAATCAACTTAAGGGCTTTTTTAGCTTCAATAATTGGTGGAGCCGGCGAGATTCGAACTCGCTACCTTTTGACTGCCAGTCAAACGTTCTCCCAAGTGAACTACGGCCCCGTAAACGCATATTTAATTTAGCATAGATAGGGCATGGCTATCAAGGACAGGCTGGCTTGAAAGCTACTGCCGCTTATTTATACAGGATTTTTATATTCATTATGAAGATATTTATGCCTTATTTACAGTCCTGGTGTTATACTTATATCAGAACGTTAGAAATCGACAGTTTCTCAAGTTGTTCCCCAGCTTGGAAACGGCCCGGTAGATGGAGGGGCCTGGACAGTCCTCAAGATTTCCTCCCTTGAGGATTCGCCAGGTCCCTTCTCTCTTTTCAGAGGAATCATTGCTTATTGACGGTAAATGGGCTAAAATTTGAGAGAAACTCGCTGATTGCAGAAGGGAGCAAGCTCATGGCAGTGAGGATATTCTTCAGATTGTTTATCGGTACCGTGCTGGTTGCTGCCGGCCTTATGGCTATATCATGCGGTGGGTCAGCGCCAGAACCGGTACCACCACCAACGCCACCAGCCCCATCGGCACAACCGTCACCTGAACCAACGCCTGAATCAGTACCAGAATCAGCACCGGAGGTCAAGATTATGAAATGGGATTCGCCGCCATCGATGATTATAGACACCAGCAAGAAATACACGGCTATCATGGAAACCGAGAAAGGGACTCTGGTACTGGAGTTATTCGCTAAAGATGTCCCCAAAACGGTCAATAACTTCGTTTTTCTTGCCAGAGAGGGATATTACGACGGCACTACTTTTCACCGGGTGTTGCCCGGTTTTATGGTGCAGGGCGGCGACCAGACCGGAACGGGTACAGGTAATCCTGGCTATAAATTTAACGACGAATTTACCTCACATGGTCATAATGCTGGTGCTTTATCGATGGCAAACTCCGGCGCCAATACCAACGGCTCCCAGTTCTTTATATGCTACACACCGCAGCATGGGCTTGACGGCAAACACACTGTCTTCGGCCAGCTTGTAGAGGGCATGGATGTCCTGGAGAGTATTACGCCCCGCGACCCGAACCAGAACCCACAGTTTGAGGGGGACCGAATTATCCGGGTTTACATGGTAATCGAGTAAATTTGGTCCTATAGCTCTATGCCTATTGCCTGGAATATGCCTTTTATGCCCCAGTAGCCGGCGTACACTACGGTCATGCACTTGATTATCTTACCGGCAAGTACGATAGCGGTGTATTTTCCCAAGCCGATGCGTAGCGCACCCGCCGCCAGTGCCGCCGGGTAAAAGAACGGATTAACCACGGACGCAACTACAAATAATACTAGGTGCCCCCTCTTTTCCATTAAGCCCAGCATCCGCTCGTAGGCGGACTGTATTTTGCCGTGCTTGCTTTCAACCAATACCCTGCCGGCCCCATGCCCCGTCATGTAGATTGTCAGAGCGCCTACAAGTTCGCCCAGCGCAGCTGATATGCCGACAAGCCAGGTATATTCCATAACACCGCCCAGTGCAAAGACCACCGCCAGCATGGGCACGGGTATAACGATGGTGGCACCGCCCAGGATACTGATAAGAAAAGCCCCCACATAGCCGTATGCTTGAAGTTCCTTAAGGGATTCACTGTAGTAAATCACAGCCACCGCCATAAGTATCGTGAGAATAACCCCGATTATGCCAAGGGCGTAAGCCCACTTGGCTGACTTCTTCTCCGGGATTTTTATGGTACCGATGCTGTTGGCTTCGCTGGCTGGCTTATTTACAGGTGCTTGCTGTTCCATAACTTCGTTATATTATACACGTATAGGCAAGCCCTGTACTAGTATACGGAAAATCGAGTGTATATTGAGCCTGATTGGCAGCGGCGGGGGACTAGGCGGCGGCTTCAGCCGCCGCCTTTGTCTTAAACGTAAGCCCATCCTTGCCGAGGTCAACCCTGATGGTGTCGCCTTCCTTGAGTTCGCCCCTGAGCAACTTGCTGGATAGAGGGTTCTCCACGTAGCGTTCGATAACTCGTCTCAGCGGGCGGGCTCCAAATACCGGGTCGTAGCCCTCCTTGGCCAACCACGATTTCGCCTTCGCCGTTAGCTCAATATCCAGTTTACGTTCCGTCAGGCGACTCTGCAGGTCATTAACCATAAGGTCAACAATGTTCCTGAGTTGCTCTTCGGTAAGCTCGTGGAAGACTATTATCTCATCAAGTCGGTTAAGGAATTCAGGCCGGAAAAGTTTCTGTACCTCCGTCATTACCTTTCCCTTCATGGCTTCGTAGCTTTGTTTACGGGTTTTCGCCTCGTCTTTCCTGGTAGCAAAACCAATTTGTCCTTCACGCTTGATGAGCTCCACGCCCGCATTGCTGGTCATTATCACTACCGTATTCTTGAAGTCCACTGTCCGCCCGTGACCATCGGTCAATCGCCCGTCATCCAGAATCTGGAGCAGGGTATTGAATACCTCGGGGTGCGCCTTCTCGATTTCATCCATGAGGATGACGCGGAAGGGACGCCGTCTTACCGCCTCGGTAAGCTGTCCTCCTTCGTCATAGCCGACATAGCCCGGTGGTGCCCCTATGAGGCGTGATACGGTATGTTTTTCCTGGTATTCCGACATGTCGAGGCGTACCATGGCGTTCTCATCGTCAAACAGGAACCATGCCAGCGTACGTACCAGCTCGGTCTTGCCGACTCCCGTCGGCCCCAGGAACATAAAGCTGCCGATGGGACGCCTGGGGTCTTTAAGGCCGGCCCGGCTTCTCCTGATTGCCTCCGATATGGCAGCCACTGCCTCTTCCTGGTTTATCAGCCGCTCGTGAATGCGTTCTTCCATGTGCAGCAGCTTCTCGGCTTCACCCTCCAGCATCTGGGATACCGGAATACCGGTCCAGATGGAGATGAGCTTGGCAATGTGCTCGGCGGTTACCTGCTCATCAATCTTCTCCTGCTGGAGCCAGTCGTTCTTTGCCTTGTTGTACTCCTGTTCCAGCTTAAGCCTCTCTGCCCTGAGTTCGGTAGTCTGCTGGTATTCCTGACGTTGTGAAGCTGCCTCCTCCTCATTGGTCAGGTATGTAAGGCGCTGTTCCATGGCCTTTACCTCGGGCGGAGCGCTCTCGGTATCAATGCGTGACTTGCTGGCTGCTTCGTCAATGAGGTCGATGGCCTTGTCCGGCAGATGGCGGTCGGAGATGTAGCGCTGACTGAGCTTGGCGGCGGCTTCGAGGGCTTCGTCGGTAATTTTAATTTTATGATGCGCCTCGTACCTGGGCCGCAGACCGTGGAGTATCTCTATTGTTGATTCAATGCTGGGCTCGCTGATGAATACCGGCTGCAGGCGTCGTTCCAGTGCCTTATCTTTCTCGATAAATTTACGGTATTCGTCCAGGGTGGTAGCGCCCACGCACTGTAGTTCCCCGTGAGCCAGTGCCGGCTTGAGCATATTGCTGGCGTCGATGGAGCCTTCGGCGGCTCCAGCGCCGACCACGGTGTGAATCTCGTCGATGAACAGTATCACCTCTCCCTCTGACTGCCTTACCTCGTCCATCACCGCCTTCAGTCGTTCCTCGAACTCGCCGCGGAACTTGCTGCCGGCTACCAGCGCCCCCATATCCAGGGCGATTACCTTGCGTCCTTTAAGAGAGTTGGGGACGTCATCGGCGGCAATCTTCTGTGCCAGCCCTTCGGCAATGGCCGTCTTGCCGACGCCGGCTTCGCCGACGACCACCGGGTTATTCTTGGTACGCCGGGTAAGTATCTGCATGACCCGTTTAATCTCTTCATCCCGGCCGATAACCGGGTCAAGTTTGCCCAGGCGGGCGAATTCGGTAAGGTCGCGCCCGTACTTCTGAAGGGAGCGGTATTTACTTTCGGCATGGGTATCGGTTACCCGGTGTCCGCCGCGGAGCTTCTTCAGGGCTTCATAGACCCTCTCCTGGTTGAGGCCGGCGTTTTGCAGGATGCTGGCGGCCTCACCTTTATCGCTGCTGACCATAGCGATAAGGAGGTGCTCGGTGCTGATAAATTCGTCCTTGAGGCGGTTCGCCTCTTCGTCGGCTTTGCTCATTAGCATACCGATACGGGGCGTCGCGTAAATCTGTCCCGTCTGGTAGGCGACCTTGGGTGTCTTTTCCAGCGTAGCTTCTACCTCGCTCCTGATTCTTTCCGCATCAATATTCAGTTCCTTCAATATATCGCCAACCAGTCCCTGTTTTTGCAGGAGCAGGGCTAATAGAATGTGCTCCACGTCCCACTGGCTGTGCTGGTACTGCATCGCCAGTTGTTGAGAAGCGCTTATGGCTTCCTGTGCCTGTTCCGTGAATCTTTCCTGCTTCATAATTTACATACCTCCCCTCTGCTTCCTTATCTCTTCCTGAGCCTGTTCCAGCTGGTTCTGCATCTCATTCATACGCTGCATCATACGCAGTATAACTTCCACCCCCGGCAGATTAACACCCATGTCATCCACCAGTGTTTTCACCCTCTGGAGAAGGGCTATATCCCTGTCTGAATACAGCCGTACGTTTCCCCGGGAGCGCCGGGGCTCAATTATGCCAACCTTCTCATAGTAACGCAGGGTGTAGGTCTGCACCTCCAGCATCTTGGCGGCCACGCTTATTACATAGCGGGGCTCGGTATCATAACTTTCTCTATTCATGGTCACCTCATCTTATAGTCAGGCCGACATTGTCTCACTCAGCTGCCTGAATAGCTCCTTTTCTTTCTCTGATAGTTTGGTGGGCAGGACTACGTTAACCCTGGCCAGGAGGTCGCCTCGTGTGGGTTTGCCAAGGTGCGGCATACCCTGTCCGGATAAGCGGAAGACGCGTCCATTCTGTGTCTCCGGTGGGACCTTCAATGCCAGCTTGCCCTTTGGCGTTGGCACCTGGACTTCACCGCCCAGGATTGCTGTGGCCAGTGGCACCGGGACATCAGTATGTAGATTATCGCCCCGCCGCTCGTAGTTCGGGTGTGGCTTAACCGTGATTTTCAGGTAGAGGTCTCCGCTGGTGCCGCCGCTATAGCTGGGCTGTCCCTTGCCGGCGATGCGTACCCGGGAGCCATTTTGCACGCCGGGTGGGATTTTTACCTCGAGTCGTTTTATACTGGCGACTATTCCAGCGCCCCGACATTGAGCGCAGGGCACATTTTGAATCCGCCCGGTCCCCTTACAGACATTGCAGGGTTCCCCGATTTGGAGGCTGATAGTGCGGCTGGTGCCGTGATAGGCCTCCTCAAGCGTTACCTCAACCGGTGACTCCAGGTCCTGTCCGCGTCTGGGCTGGACTCGACGGTGGAATGTGCGGGAGCGAGCGCCTCCGAATAGTCCCTCGAAGATACTGTCCAGGTCGCCCATATCGCCACCACTGAAGCTGGCGCCGTCGCCGGGAGAGAAGTCCCGGTATCGTGTCTGCTGTCCGCCCTGGGAAAACTGGTCGGCATATTGCCACTTATCGCCAAAGCGGTCGTACTTCTGCCGCTTATCCTTGTCCGACAGCACCTCGTAAGCTTCGTTTATCTGCTTGAACTTGGCCTCGGCAGACTTATCGCCGGGATTGACATCAGGGTGATACTTACGGGCCAGCCGCCGGTAGGCCTGCTTGACTTCCTTCTCGCTGGCATCTCTCCTAATACCTAGTATGTCGTAATAATCCTTGCCGGCCATCATTTTTCTCCATAATATTATCAATTCTATTATAAATAATTTCTGGCTAATTGTCAAGATGATGTAAGGAAAGTTAATAATTTATTATTAACTACAAATACGAATTAGTTTCTATATATGTGACAATTTGAAGTTGAGAATGACTATATCATCCCACTAAAGTAGGGTTGACAAGTCCTTGTTATCGCATGTAATCTATAGCGGAGGTATTTTTTATGCCAGCTTGCCCTAATTGTGGTCGGGAGACTCTAAGGACTGAAGACTGGGTCTGCCAGTGGTGTGGTTATCCGCTGCTCTCAAAGGCTTTTAAGAAGATAGATAAGACATATAAGCAGCTGCAGGAGGAGAGGGGGTATGGCCAGGTCTCGACTGAACCAGCGCCCGAGCCGGAGCCTGAACCACAGCCCGAACCAGAGCCGAAGCCAGAACCAGAGCCAG
>CAZLEY010000001.1:54355-207846 GCA_964558675.1 uncultured Dehalococcoidaceae bacterium
GAGCCGGAGCCTGAACCACAGCCCGAACCAGAGCCGAAGCCAGAACCAGAGCCAGAGCCGAAGCCAGAGCCAGCGCCCGAGCCGGAGCCTGAACCACAGCCCGAACCAGAGCCGAAGCCAGAACCAGAGCCAGCGCCTGGGCCTGAGCCAGAGCCTGAACCGAAGCCTGAACCACAGCCTGAACCAGAGCCGGAGCCTGAGCCAGAGCCGAAGCCAGAACCAGAACCTGAGCCCGAGCCAGAGCCGAAGCCAGAACCAGTGCCCGAACCAGAACCTGAACCTGAGCCCGAACCTGAACCAGAACCAGTGCCCGAGCCGGAACCTGAACCAGAACCCGAACCTGAACCAGTGCCCGAGCCAGAGCGAGAGCCTGAACCGTTATCAATGTCTAAGCTTGAGTCGGCCGCAGGTGGAGTAGCCATAAGTGTTAACGACCTGAACTCGCTTTATCAGGCCGATAAATTGACGACGCACACTAAACTGACGGATAAGGTTATCAAGGTAACGGGAGCGGTGGGGAAGGTATTTGTCAGAGACCACCTTGATATTCGATATATTGTTCTTGCCGGCGATAAAAAAGCGGGACCGTGGAGTGTACGTTGCTCGTTTGACAAGGAAAGTATATCCCAGCTTAATCAGCTGTCCAAGGGGCAGGTGGTAACGGTGCAGGGCAAATACGACGGATACGGGAAGAACATAATCCTCAAGGATTGCGTTCTGGTCAGCTAGAGACACCCCCGGCAGTGATTCCAGCTTCTTTCAACGTTATATCCAGGTTGACTGCCTAGATGTCCTGAATCGCCTGCGTGAAAATATCCAGAAACCGATTTAATATCCTGGCGGTCGCTCCCCAGATTATCCTGCCCTGGTAGTGAAAAACGTAAGATTCAATGACCTGGCCGTTTAATATCTCCGTATCCGGCTGGTGGCAGTCCTTATCGAGCAGCGCGTGGATCGGTACTTCAATTATTTCGTTAACCTCATATTCATTAGTTTGGAACCGGTATGGCCAGGGTATCATGCCTACAAAGGGAGAGACGATATAATTTGAAGTTGTCGTCACCTCATCATCCAGCTCGCCCAGAACGTCGATATCCTCCAGGTGCAGGCCTATTTCCTCGTAACTCTCCCGCAAAGCCGTTTCCAAACATGTACTGTCCGTCTCTTCGTAGGTACCGCCGGGGAAGGATATCTGGCCCTTGTGCTCCTTTACTGTCTCCGTACGTTTGATAAAGACTATGTGGTACTGTCCCTGCCGGTTGTACAGTGGTAACAGCACCGCAGACGATACCCGGTCGCTGTCAACAACACACAGTTTCTCTCTGTGGTTTAGCAGCTGTCTCAGTCTTTCCTTCACTGTCCATATATTAATACAATACCAACCTGGTAGTAAATATGATTTTAGTTCCTGTCCTAGTCTGAATTAGGCTTATTGTGTATAATTGTACTGTATTTATGCCATCTTTTTATTTAAATAGGTCATGCTGAGCAGGGTATATATTCTGTCTTTCATTGGAGGGGGTCCGGCTATCAGTAGAGATGTCAGCTATATCGAAGTGCTAAAGCCATTGCCCAGTGTCCTTTTGGCTTATATTGGTCTTTGTGCGGCTATCATCGCTGGTGAAGGCCGGCTGTCTTTCAGACTTCTCCTTGTTCTGGCAGCCGTATTAATCGCTGCGGCCGGCGCTAACGGGTTGACCAACTACCTGGACCGCGACATCGATGCCCGTATGCAGCGTACCAGCTGCCGTGTTTTGCCTTCCAGGATTATTTACCCTCCCAGAAAGGCATTGCCGTTAATTATCAGCCTGATTGCTGTTGGGCTTGTTTTGGCCTGGCAACTGCATCCTTTCGTTTTTCTGGCTGATGCCTTCGGCACGCTGGTGGCCGCAACCTGGCGTAAGAAAATAACCTGTGTTTATCCCCAGGGCGTGATTGCCAGTTGCGCCCCGATTCTCATGGGCTGGCTGGCCATTAACCAGGCTTTAAGCTGGGAGTTATTGCTGCTATGTATTTTAATTGCGGCCTGGTTGCCGCTGCATGTATGGAGTGTCAATATTGCCCATCGGGAGGATTATCTACAGGCAGGGCTGAATTATTTTCCCATAGGGCTGGATGTAAAGGACTCGGTTAAGGTGCTGTTGATATTTTCCCTGGTGCTTTACGCGGCTTCTATCGCTATATACTTTGTCGCTGGCTACGCCTGGCTTTATCTGGCGCTGGCCAATATACTGGGCATTGTTATGGTCTATGCCAGCTCCCGTCTCGTGATTTCCAGTTCGGCTGAAGACGCATGGCGGTTATATAAACTATCTACCTTTCCCTACCTTGGCCTGATATTCCTGGTCATCTGTCTGGATATCTGGCTGCTGGGATAGGGTCTGTGGAGGGGGTAAAATGGACTTTAATCTTAGTGAACAGGAAAAGATGCTGCAGAGTCTGGGAAGAGACTTTGCTGTCAAGGCTGTGCTGCCCAAGGCAGCCGAAATTGACCGTACCGGGCAATTCCCCTCTGACCTGGCCCGGGAGATAGGCGAGCGCGGCTTCCAGGGACTGCCTTATCCGGTTGAATACGGCGGCAGTGGCGCCGGCTTTACTGGTTATGTTCTTGTCCTGGAGCAGCTCTGCCAGGCATCAATGACGGTTGGCGCCATCATGTCGGTAAATACCGTTCCCGAAGAAGGTATATTCCGCTTTGGTACTGAAGAGCAGAAAAAGCGCCTGCTGGCGCCGCTGGCTCAGGGACAGTGGCTCGGTGGCATTGGCTTTACCGAAGCCGAGACCGGCTCGGATCCCAAAGCCATTACGACCATAGCCCGCCGGAGCGGCAAAGGCTTTATTATCAACGGACAGAAGCAGTTCATGGCGATGGCCCCGGCACTTAATGTGGTGCTCCTCTTTGCCCGGTGGGAGGGGGAGGGGCTTAATGCCTTTATCGTTGGTACTTCATCTGAGGGATTTACCGTACGTGAGCCCTGTGAAACTATGGGACTGAAAGGCCTAGGGACCTCGGTGGTCTATCTCGATGATGTCTTCGTGCCTGAGGAAGACCTTATTGGTAAAGAGGGGCAGGGTTTTGATATTCTCCTTGAGGCGATAAGTATAGAGCGGATGAGTGTGGCTGTGCAGGGGGTAGCGGTAGCGCAGGCGGCGCTGGAACTCTCGCTGGACTATGCCCGGCAGAGAAAGGCTATGGGACGGCCGATTTCCAGATTGCTTTCCATACAGGGTCAACTGGCGGACATGGCGGCTAGAATTGAGGCCGCCCGCTGGCTGGTATACCGCACCGCTTTCATTCGCGACCAGGGTTCAAGCATTCAGTATGAGTCTTCAATGGCCAAGCTCTTCGCCTCAAAGGTAGCCGTAGACGTAACCAGTATGGCCATGCAGGTTCACGGCTCCTATGGCACTATGAAGACACTGCCGGTAGAGCGACTCTACCGGGATGCCAAGATGACCGAGATATACGTCAGCAGCTCCGAGGTGCACCGGAGCATCATCGCCAGCCGTTTGATATAGGAGATTGTTCGATAACCTATCCCGTTGAACCTCTTCTGTTTTTAAGGAGAGTCGAAGAGAGGCGAAGCCTCTCTTACAAAATAATTCCCCCTCCCTTACCAAGGGAGGGGGACACAGGGGGAGGGTTGTCAAATAGGAGTAGGAAGTTGACTGGTGAACATTTCAGATTAATAAATACGTGTCGTGGCGCCCGTGCTGGAGAGCTCTATAACCCCCACGGCACGGTGCCCACGCCCGTGTTCCTGCCGGTGGGCAGCCAGGCCGCGGTAAAAACGCTGACTCCCGGGGAGGTCAGGGATTTAGGCTTCGGTATGGTGCTGGCCAATACCTATCACCTGTATCTGCGACCCGGCATTGAGGTAATCGAAAAGATGGGTGGATTGCACCGGTTCATGGCCTGGGACAGCGCTATCCTTACCGACAGCGGAGGCTATCAGGTATTCAGTCTGGCACCGCTCTGCCGGGTAACTGATGAAGGGGTTACCTTTCGCTCTCATATCGACGGCAGTGAGCACTTTCTCACGCCCGAACTGGCGATTCAATACCAGGAAGCACTCGGCGCTGACGTGATAATGGTCCTAGATGAATGCCCCGCCTGCGATGACAGTCAACAAAAGGTGCGGAGGTCGCTGGCAAGGACGCACCGCTGGGCGGAGAGGTGTCTCCACGCCCACCAGCGTACCGACCAGGCTCTCTATGCCATCGTGCAGGGGGGCATTTTCCCTGAGTTGCGGCGTGAGTCAGTGGAATACCTGGCGGCGCTGGACTTCCCCGGCTATGCCATCGGCGGTCTGAGCATCGGCGAGCCGAAGGAGACGACCCTGGCTTTGGTCGAGCAAACGGTGCCCCTGCTGCCCGAGCATAAACCCCGCTACCTGATGGGGGTGGGCTCGCCGGAGGATATCGTCGAGGGTGTTGCCAGGGGCATTGATATCTTTGACAGCGCCCTGCCCACCCGTGTCGCCCGCAACGGCGCCCTGTTTACCGGGCAGGGTCGGCACAATATCCGCAATGCGGTCTTTAGTAAAATGGACGGAGCCATTGACCCTGACTGCGATTGCTACACCTGCCGCACCTTTTCCGCCGCCTATCTGAGTCACCTGTTCCGCAGTGATGAGCTCCTAGCTTTGCGGCTGGCGACTATACATAACCTGCGCTTTATCTCCAACCTGATGCAGAAGATAAGAACCGCCGTTCTGGACGGCACATTTAACCAATTCCGGCAAGACTTCCTGTCAAACTATAAAACAACTGACGAGCAGACACGTTTCGAGCAGAAGCAGAAGTGGCTGAGGGGGAGGGAGAGGTAGACAGAGACGTAAGATTATTCAAACTCGTTTTTAGAGAGTGCTATCAGTATAACTGCCGGTATGCCCAGTAACAGCGTTGGTATCAGGGTTGCTATTGAGCCGGCCAGCGCCAGTCCCCAGTTCCTCCGCAGTATCGCGAAGATACCGCCTACCATGGACATGATACTGATGATGGCACATGGTATGGCGATACATAAAAGGACGACCAGAGGAGCATAATCGTACTCAAATGTATAATTCGGGAAGGTAGTCGTTTGAGTGGGCAGGAAGGAGATAGCAATAACCAGACCGAATAGAATGAAAAATCCCATAACAGCATGAATTATAGCCAGTATACCGGCAATAACGGGCATGGCTGTCTGCTGTCTCTCCATCTCCTTCAACCTCCCTGCGATTTTGTACTATCTTAGCATAGATTTAAAAGAAGTAGAAGTGTCTATATAAACGGCGGTTAAGTTATAATCTCAATTGTTACCCCCGCAAACTGCTTATTTTTTCCTTTCCAGTTTGGTAAAATATAGTTAGAGGATATGTTTAATACAGGTCCTCATATAAATAACCGGGAGGTGGAGGATGGCTAAGGATAAAAAGAAAGATAAGGGTACGGGCGTTTACAAGATTAAGGAGAAATATCATTGCGCGGAATGTCATTCCGAAATACCGATAAAGCAGGCATGTCCCATATGTAAGAAGGAGATTGACTGGGACAGGGTGTTTCTGGAGACGCGCCATTAAGCGGATTTATTCCCGGCGCGGAATGTTTCCGGCTTTTATAGTATAGTGGCGGCTATTTTAACCGCTGTAAGATGAGCCTCGCCTCGCTGATGATGCCGTCAATTATCTCTTTGACGCTGAGTATCTCGTGTATCAGTCCCACCGACTGGCCGCAGTAGATGATGGAGTCGTTGGTTTCACCGCTGTTGAGGAAGCTTCTCATTACCCGGTTCCCGTCCAGCACGGGGATTAGTTCTTCCAGCGTGGCTCCCCTCGCCTCCATCTCCAGCACTTTCCGGGCGAATTCGGTATTGACTACCCTGGCGGCGTTCCTGATAGAGCGCTCAAGTACAATAGTGTCTGCTTCCCCGGCCTGTAGCAGCAGCTCCTTGATTTTTGGGTGGAGGGGGCATTCCTTGCTGAGCATAAACCTGGTGCCCATGACCATGCCCTGGGCGCCAAGAGCCAGGGCAGCCACAAGGCCGCGCCCATCGGCAAAACCGCCGCCGGCAATAACCGGTATCTTCAGCGTGTCGACTGCCTGAGAAATACGCACCAGTGAGCTTACGTCTTCCATCCCCGGGTGTCCGCCGGCTTCATAGCCGACAACAGTCACGGCATCTACGCTGAGGCGTTCCGCCGTTTGGGCGTCTTTTATCCTGGCTACCTTGTGCAGGGTCTTTACATTGGCTGCCTTGAGCCACTCCATGTAAGGCTCCGGACTCCGCCCCGATGTTTCTATGATGTTGACGCCTTCCTCCAGCGCTACGTTGATATACTCCTCCCATACTATCTGGCGTCTGGTTGGCATGAGGGTGAAGTTGACGGCAAAGGGTCTGTCGGTCAGGCCCTTCGTTTTCCGGATTTCCTGCCGCAGTTCTTCGGCGGTAAAAAAGCTGCCGGCCGCCATAATGCCCAGTCCGCCGGCGTTGGCTACAGCCGAAACCAGCTCGGCCCGTGAAAGCCAGAGCATTGCTCCCTGGATTATGGGGTACTGAACGCCGAGTTCCTGGGTAATCCAGGTTTTAAGCATGATTCATCCTCCAAACTTATAGAGAATGCCGTTCTATCCCCCGTAAATAAGCATCACGATGTTAAGCTTATCGCCATCCTTTACCGGCCTGGTCATTTCATTCGGATAGGCGCTTTCTCCATTGATATAGACGTCATAGGCGTGTCCTAAATTACCGTTCTTATCAAGAATTAGCTTTGCCAGGCCGGGGGACTGTTTCCCCAGGTTGTGGAGGCATTCACCAACCGTGTTTCCTTTCACCTGAAACACCGTTTGATTATTAGCATATCTGGCAAAAATTGAAGGAACCTGTATTTCAGCGTTCAATATTCGCTCACCTGCCCTGTAAATTGCCGCAGTGCTCGCAGTTGGGGTCTTTCCTGACCTTTAACTCGGTAAATGTCATTTTCAGGCCATCGTAATTTAAGAGTCTGTCGGTTAATAAATCGCCGAGTCCCACGATGTATTTTATTACCTCGGTTGCCTGTATGCAGCCGATAACCGCCGGCGTCACACCGATAACCGGGAATTTCTCTTCCTTGACGGCAGCGCCGTGATAGAGACAGTTGAGACAGGCCGATTTGCCGGGGATTACGGTCATGGCTCTGCCCTCGAATCCATAGACGGCGCCATGGAAAAAAGGGATGTCTTTCTCTATAGCCGTCTTGTTCAGCAAATATCTGGTCGGCAGATTGTCCATGGCATCGACTATCAAATCAAAATGGTCTACAAGTTGAGAGACATTGTCTGGGGTTATCGTTTCCGCTATCGCTTCTATTTTGATGGTCGGATTTAATCTCGTGAGTTTTGCCACTGCCGAATCGACCTTTTTATTGCCTGTGTCTTCGTCCCAGTGCAGGACCTGCCGGTTCAGGTTACTTAATTCAACCGTATCGTGGTCGGCAATGCGTATCGTGCCGACACCGGCGGCGACAAGGTAGATGGCTGCCGGCGAGCCGAGTCCACCGGCGCCGGCGATAAATACCCTGGCCTTCTTGAGCTTTTCCTGCCCCTCCTCCCCGAATCCATAGAGCATTATCTGCCTGTCATATCTTTCCCGTTCTTCTGTGGTAAGCATAGTGACTTACCTCCCGGTTTCTACACTATAGCTAACATGCGGTCGACGGCTGATTTCGCCCTGATGCGAATCTCTTCCGGGACCTTGACCTGAGGCGTCATCGTCTCCAGGGATTTCAGGACTTTCTCCAGCGTGATTAGCTTCATATCGGGACAGATTGTCTTGTCTGAGATGGGGATGAATTTCTTACCCGGGTTCTCTTTGGCGAGCCGGTGTATAATCCCAATCTCGGTGCCGACTATCAGCTCGCTGACGTCTTCCCGGCCGGCGTAACGGATTATGCCGCTGGTGCTCGCGGCTTCGTCGGCCAGGGCGATGACTTCGGGGCGGCACTCGGGATGTACCACTACCTTAGCCTGAGGATGCTCCTGTTTTCGTCTGACGATATCTTCGGGCTCTATGCCGGCATGTGTGGGACAGTAACCCGGCCAGAGGGTCATCTTCTTGCCGGTTTTGCTGACGATGTATTGACCGAGGTACTGGTCGGGGACAAAGAGTATCTCTTCGTTATCAATGCTGGCGACTATTTTCACCCCGTTGGCGGAAGTGCAGCATAAATCCGATTCGGCTTTGACCTCGGCGCTGGAGTTGACATAAGTGACTACCGTGGCGTTCGGAAGCTCCTTCTTTTTCTCCCTTAGCTGTTCGGCGGTAATCATGTCGGCCATGGGACAGCCGGCACCGGCATCCGGTAGCAGTACCGTCATGTCCGGACACAGGATGGAAGCGGTCTCCGCCATGAATCGGACCCCGCAGAATACAATCACGTCGGCATCTGACCCGGCTGCCTTCTGGCTGAGCTCCAGCGAATCACCCACAAAGTCGGCGATATCCTGAACCTCGCCTCGCTCGTAGTTATGGACGAGGATAACGGCATTACGTTCCTTTTTCAGTTCATCTATTCGCTCTTGCAGGGCTTTATAGTCAGTCATGGGCTTCTCCATTTAAAAGCATTTATTCGTGGACTATTCTCTCGGCGTGGGTATATATCTTCATTCCCGGCTCGGTAATGACCCTTGCTTCCATATCCGTGTTCAGGCGGGTACCCTTATCCCGGACGAAGCCGATGATAGTCAGCCCGCACTTTTCACCGATTTCTAGTCCCGCCTGCGTTACCGCCGTCTTGGTAGCTGCCACCGGAATGTTGGCCCGGCAGATTTTAGCCACCATTTCAGAGGCCATCCGACCGGTTGAAGCTAAAAATGTGTTTCCAAGATTGACATTATTAATCAATGCGTAGCCTATTACCTTGTCCAGGGTATTGTGCCGGCCGATATCTTCGGCTATGCAGATGGGGATTGCTTCCGGCGTGAATAACCCGGCGGCGTGCGTGCCTTCGGTTGCCTTGTATATCTCGGCATTCTCAAAGACCGTGTTCATCGCCTGGAATATCTCTTCCCTGCCGATTTTCATGCCGGTGCGTATTTCTGGAAAGCCCGTGCCGTCTGAAAACGCCGCCAGGCCTCCCCCGGAGACAATACGATAATCGGTCTTTTTTATCCTCTGTGATATCTTATCGGTATCTTTCACCGTTACGCTGGCTGTGTTATCTTCTATATCTATTGATGCCAGTTCTTTAATGTTATCAATCAGCCCCTGTCCGAATAGATACCCGGTGACGAATTCCCTTTCCATTCTGGCGGTTATCATCACTGTCGTATAATGTTTATTGTTTATCAAAATAGATAGGGCGGTTTCCCTGACCACGCTTTCCCTGGCTCTGGTGGTTCCATCGTTTATCTTCGTATATTCAATTTCCGTCATTACTTTATTTTTCATCGCTGGCTTCCCTGTCGACTTATTATGCCGCCGCCGAGGACGGTATCCCCGTCGTAGAAGACTATCGCTTGTCCTGGGGTAATGGCCATCTGCGGCTCATCAAATCTTACAAAAACGCTGCCATCATCCATAGTATTTACAAAAGCTTCAGCCTCCGGGTGGCGGTATCTCACTTTGGCCTTTACCCTGATGGGGTGCACAGGCCTGTCTGTGGCTATCCAGTTCACGTTGGAGGCTATTAGCTCTCGGCCGTATGTCCGCTCTTTAGTACCCACGACAACGGCGTTTTGCTCCGGCTCAATGGCGGTTACATATAGAGGCTCGGCAGCGGCTATGCCCAGACCCTGGCGCTGGCCTATGGTATAGGAAATAATTCCCCGGTGCTCACCAAGGACGTTTCCCAGTTCATCAAGTATCGGCCCCGGTCTGGCTGCCTGGGGCATATGACTATTAAGGAATTCAGCGTAATCATCATCGGGGATGAAGCAGATTTCATGGCTTTCCGGTTTATCGGCAAAGGAAAGCTCCAGTTCGCCAGCCATTTGCCTTACCTTTTCCTTGGTCAAATTGCCGACGGGAAATAAAGTATGGCTGAGCTGTTCCCGGGTAAGCTGGCAGAGGAAATAGGACTGGTCCTTCTGTATATCTACACCTTTCTTCAGCAGATATCTTCCCGTAGCCGCATCCTGTTCCACCCTGGCATGATGTCCCGTAGCTATATAATCGGCGCCTAACTCTCTGGCTCTCTCCCACAGGGCGCCGAACTTGATGTAGCGGTTGCACGTGATACAGGGATTAGGTGTCCTGCCCAGGCTGTACTCCCGACAGAAATCAGCTATGACCTCCCGGGTAAAAATGTCCCTGAAATCCAGCAAATAGTAGGGTATGCCCAGCCTGTGAGCGACCTGCCCGGCATCTATCTCTGCGTGGGAACCATGCCCGTCTGAAGGCAGCAATTGCATGGTGGCGCCGATGACGTCATGTCCCTCTTCCCTGAGTAAAGCCGCGGCCACGGAAGAATCAACGCCGCCACTCATCGCCACTAATATCTTCATTGAATTTATCCTTACCGATGACCAGAACCCGGACTATCGCCACTCATTCGTCACTCCAAAAGGGCGCGAATGACCTTGAGGGTGGACCCCGCCTTATTTAAGTTTCTCCAGGGCAACTTTGGCCGCTACTTCTCCGGACAGGAACATGGAGCCGAAGGTGGGGCCCATTCTGGGCAGTCCGTAGACGGTGCCTACGGCCATACCGGTCACGATTAAGCCGGGGTATGCCTCACCGGTATATTCAACAATGAGGTCTTCTGATTTTTCAATCCACAGGGCGCCTTCTCCCTTGGTCTGAATCAGCCCGCGTTGTTCCAGCTTTTTTACGGCGATAGCGTCATGTCCGGTGGCATCAATCAATACCGGTGCCTCTATAGCGACGGGGTCCAGGGCGGCTATCTGTCTCGGCAGCGAAGCAACCGGTGACCAGTTGATGACAGCCCCGCAGACCTTCTCCTCTTTAACAACAAGGTCTTCAAGCATCGTCATATTAAGGATTTTAGCACCGGCGGCGCAGGCGCTGGCAATGAGACTGGCACAGGCATGTGGGGCATCGCAGACGGCCAGGCCTTCGCTGACGACTTTATACGGCACGCCGAGTTCGTCAAGGAGTCTCTCGCCGGGGTGCCGTACCGTTACCTTGGGCATAAGGTAGCCTCCGCTCCAGAAACCGCCGCCCAGGTAGTTATTGCGTTCGATAATAACAACCTTCTTGCCGGCCCTGGATATGCTGCGCCCGGCGACCAGTCCACTGGGCCCTGCACCGATGATAATACAGTCGCTCTCTACATATTCGTTGAACTCTTTAGCGAATTCGGATACTATGGCTCTGGTTATTACCTTTTCGCCCACCGGGCTGAATTTCTCCATTACATGGCTCCTTCTAGTAATTATGGCTTCTTTCCGTATAGAAAGGATTCTCTTTAGCTCTCTTCCACATCCTCGCCGGCAGGGTCAACTCTCATTCCCCGACTGGTCACCCAGGTAATGCCTTCCTCAATGTCTTTCTCATCTCCCTCGAGTTCCAGTATTACCCAGCCTATGTCCTCGGCAATATCAGCGAGGTGAATGTTGGTTACAATGTTAAACTGCTGACCGAGGTTATAGATAATGGGCTCCTTAATCAACTCCGGCGTAAAGGTAAACATCAACCGTCGTTTCACCATCTCCTGGTTCCTCTCCCTGGCTGGACCATCATTCTATCCCCTTCTTTTCTTTCAGCTTGTGATGGGATTCGGTTACCATACTGGCGGCATCCTCCAGCCTTTTCAGCCGCTCTTCCAGATGGTGCTGGTCCTTAAGAACAGTCCGGATAGCCTCGGCTACGGGGTCGGGGAGCTTTCCGTGTTCCAGGTCCATAGCCGGTCTCTCGCGTTTGGTAACCACCCGGCCGGGAATACCCACCACCGTAACCCCCGGCGGTACCGACTTGATGACTACCGAGCTCGAACCTATCCTGGCGCCGTCGCCTATGGTAATTGGCCCCAGGGCTATCGACCCGCTGCCCATTTCCACGCCGTTACCGAGGGTGGGATGACGCTTCTTTTTCTCCAGAGTCGTTCCGCCCAGCACCACTCCCTGGTAAAGCAGGACATCGTCTCCTATCTCTGAGGTCTCTCCGATGACCACTCCGGTCCCATGGTCTATGAAGCACCGGCGGCCGATTCTGGCCCCCGGGTGTATTTCTATTCCTGTGAAAAAGCGGCTGATGTGCGAAATAAGGCGGGCCAGCAGACGCAGCCTGTGCTGCCACAGAGAATGCGCCATGCGGTGAGCCCACAGGGCATGCAGACCCGGATAGCAGAGGAGAACCTCAAGGGTACTTCTGGCCGCCGGGTCTTTGTCGAATGCCGTTTTGATATCTTCCTTCAAGGTCTTGAACACTATAACTTCCTCTGTTGCTTGTGAATAAAAAGAGGCACCGTAGCCCCGTTTATATTCTAATTATACCTCATTTTTCATACATTCTGCGCCCTGCCGTACAGCTACTGAAAAAGACCGGTGGAAAGATAGCGCTCGCCGGTATCGGGTAGAATAGCAACGATGAGCCTGCCCTTGCTTTCTGTCCTTCTGGCCACCTCAAAGGCTGCCCAAACAGCCGCGCCCGATGATATACCTGCCAGTATGCCTTCCTCTCTGGCAAGTCTTCTCGTCATTGAGGCTGCATCTTCATTGGAAACCCTGATAATTTCGTCAATCAAGTCCAGCCTTAATACGTCGGGGATGAAGCCGGCGCCGATGCCCTGTATACCGTGCGCTCCGGGCTTGCCCCCGGAAAGCACCGGGGAATCGGCCGGCTCTACGGCAATGACTTTTAATTGAGGTTTCCTTGGTTTAATGACTTCAGCTATTCCGGTAATCGTGCCTCCCGTACCCACCCCGCTGACGATTATATCCGCCCGGCCGCCGGTGTCCCGCCATATCTCCTCGGCAGTGGTCAGCCGGTGTATCTCAGGATTGGCCGGGTTCTTGAACTGCTGCGGCATGAAATAGTTGGCATTTTCGCTGACCAGTTGTTCTGCCTTCCTGATAGCCCCCGCCATCCCCTCGACCCCGGGTGTCAGTACCAGTTCAGCGCCGAAGCTGGCCAGGAGCTGTCTCCGCTCGGCCGACATGGTATCGGGCATGGTGATGATAAGTCGGTAGCCTCTGGCAGCGCAGACAAACGCAAGGCCGATGCCGGTATTGCCGCTGGTAGGCTCAATAATAACGGTATCCTTATTAATGAGTCCCTTTTCCTCGGCGTCGAGAATCATAGCCACGCCTAGCCGGTCCTTGATACTGCTCGTGGGATTGAAGAACTCCAGCTTGGCGACGACCTCCGCCTCAAACCCGCGGGTAATTCGATTAAGTCTGACCATCGGCGTGTTCCCGATGAGTTCGGTGACGTCCCTGGCTATACCCCTGGTCAGTTGGGGTATTTGAACCGTCTTGTATTTCAGTTGTTCCGCTTCCGGACCTGTCTCTGCCATTTAAGTTATCTCGAAGATGAATATATTTAAGTCTACCATATTATGAAAAATCGCACATAACTTTGAAAATGTCGCCATATTGTGTAGAATATTCACAATGGAAACGGAGTTCCGGAACCTTCCCGGCGTTGATAGGGTGCTCTCCGATGAGCGGATTCGCCGGCTTGGTGGGGATTATCCTCATGACCTGCTGGTGAATGTCGTCAGGCAGTGCCTGGAAAGTGAACGCCTGTCCATCTCCAGGGGTAAGCCGTGTGCTCCTGTGGATAAGATAGTTGAATCTGTATATGCTCGGTTGCAGTCGATTGAGAAGCCCAGCCTGCGCCGGGTGATTAACGCCTCCGGGGTGATACTGCATACCAACCTTGGCCGTGCCCCACTCAGCGAAGAGTCTTTAGCCGCCATACAGGCGGTAAGCCAGGGTTACTCTAATCTGGAGTTCAATCTGGACAGCGGTAACCGGGGGTCGCGGCATGTTCATGTGGAGGGGCTTCTATGTCAGCTTACCGGGGCTGAGGCGGCTCTGGTGGTCAACAACAATGCTTCGGGGGTGCTTCTGGGTCTCACCACTCTTGCCAGGCGAAAAGAAGTAATCGTCTCCAGAGGGCAGGCCGTGGAAATTGGCGGTGGCTTCCGTATCCCTGATGTGATGCGCCAGAGCGGTGCCAAACTGATTGAGGTGGGGACGACCAACTGTACCTATCCCGCCGATTTTGAAGAGGCTATAAGCCCGCGTACGGCTGCCCTGATGCGGGTGCATTCCAGCAACTTCCAGCTGATAGGGTTTACCAGTGAAGTTACTCTGGAAGAACTGGTAGCCATCGGCAATAGAAATAATCTTCTTGTTCTGGATGACCTGGGTAGTGGCTGCTTCCTGGACACGACTGTATTCGGACTCGCCTCAGAACCGATGGTTCAGGATAGTGTGGCTGCCGGTGCCGCGCTCACCTTTTTCTCCGGGGACAAGCTCGTGGGCGGGCCTCAGGCGGGGGTTATCGTGGGCAGGAAACAATATATAGATAGGTTGAAAAGACATCCGCTCGCCCGCGCTGTGCGGATAGATAAGACGAGGCTGGCCGGTCTGGCGGCCAGCCTGCGACATTATCTTAAGGGAGAAGCAACGAGCAGGATTCCGGTGTGGCGCATGATTTCGGCCTCCCTGGAGGACATTGAGCGGAGGGCAGGACTCTGGGCTCAGGCACTCAGTGATGCTCAGGTGATACCGGGCGAGACCATGGTTGGTGGTGGCAGCCTCCCCGGCGGAAGCCTGCCGACACGACTGGTGGTTGTTGGTGGTAAACCTGGTGGTAAGAAAAATCCGGCTCAGTTAATCAGCCAGCGACTGCGCCTTTTGGAAGTGCCGCTCATCGGGCGCATCAGCGAGGACGTGCTTCTCCTTGACCCACGCACGGTACTTCCCGAGGAAGACGATATCGTCATTAAGGCGCTTAAGAATATAGCCGATATGTAAAAACAGGGCAGGTGGTAGTTCATCATGTTCGTACTGGGTACTGCCGGACATATTGACCACGGCAAATCGGTCTTGGTAGAAGCTCTTACCGGCATTGACCCCGACCGGCTTCGCGAGGAGAAAGAGCGGGGCATGACCATTGACCTCGGCTTCGCCTGGCTCAAGCTGCCCAGCGGACGTGAGGTGGGTATCGTTGATGTCCCCGGGCACGAGCGTTTCGTCAAGAACATGCTGGCCGGGGTTGGCGGCATTGACCTGGCGCTGCTTATCGTGGCCGCCAATGAAGGGGTAATGCCGCAGACCCGGGAGCACCTGGCCATTATAGATTTGATTGGTGTGCGGAGTGGGATTGCGGTAGTCACTAAAAAAGACCTGGTGGATGATGAGCTCCTGAGCCTGGTCAGGATGGAGATAGAGGAACTGCTCAGCACCACTTCCATCTCTGAAGCTCCCATTATGGCTGTCTCGGCGGTAACCGGCGAGGGACTGCTAGAACTGGTTGCCGCTATTGATGAGCTTCTGGATACTGCCGAACCGAGGCCGGACCTGGGAAATCCCCGCCTTCCCGTAGACAGAGTCTTTACCATGCCTGGCTCGGGCACCGTGGTTACCGGTACGTTGATTGATGGCGGACTTTCGGTGGGTCAGGAGGTGGAGATTATACCATCCGGCTTGAAATCGCGAATTCGCGGGCTGCAGACA
This sequence comes from uncultured Dehalococcoidaceae bacterium, assembly GCA_964558675.1. Classification (GTDB taxonomy): domain Bacteria; phylum Chloroflexota; class Dehalococcoidia; order Dehalococcoidales; family RBG-16-60-22; genus CAZLEY01. The sequence goes on from CAZLEY010000001.1 coordinate 69,968, forward strand.
CATAAGTCGCGTATTGATAAGGCCACACCGGGGAGTCGGGTGGCGGCTAATCTGGTAGGGGTTAATACTTCACAGTTACAGCGTGGCGATGTAGTCACCCGGCCCGGCTGGCTGAAGTCTACCAGAATGGTCACGGTAAAACTCACGCTGATTTCCTATCTGCAGCGTCCTCTGCGGCACGGGGCTACGGTTAGCTTTCATACCGGTGCGGCGGAAACGATGGCTAAGGTCCGCCTGCTGGAAGGAGACGCAATTCAACCGGGCGGCACCACCTGGGCTCAGCTTTCCCTGGACAGGCCGGTAGCCGTTGTTAAAGGTGACCGTTATATTATACGCTCTCCCATGGAGACCCTGGGCGGGGGTGGCGTTGTTGATGAACATGCCAGGAGGTTGCGGCGCTTTCGCCCGGAGGTTATCCAGAATCTGAAGGCGAGGGAGGAGGGCACTACCGAAGAGGCGGTCATGGCGCTGCTTGAGGCGAAGCAGCCGCTGGAGCTCTCGGCCCTGGTGGCGGGGTGTAATTTGCCGGCCGGGGAAGCCAGACAGGTAATAGAGTCTCTTGCCCGGCAGGGACAGATAGTGGGCATGGGCGAAGGCGACCGCCGACTCCTCTTAACGGCGGTCGGCTGGCAGCGCCTGGTGGAGAAATCGGCGGCGGTACTTGAGGAATATCACCGTAAGTTCCCGGCCCGTTCCGGTATGCCCAGACTGGAACTGAGCAATCGTCTGAAGCTGGGCAGCTATGCGGTAGCGGCACTGGCGAACCTCGTCAAACAGAAATCTATCGTTGAAGATGGCGGCCATATGCGCCTGCCCGCTCATACCATACAGCTTACTCCGGCGCAGCAGGCGAAGATAGATGCCTTCCTGGAATCTCTGGCTAGGAACCCTTATACCCCGGATAGTGAACTCATACCGGAGGCCGATTTGCTTAATATGCTTATCGGGCAGGGCAGGGTGGTAAAGGTAAGCGATAATGTGGTCTTTTCTACTTCAGTCTATGATGATATGGTGGAGAGGGTAACGGCTCATATAAAGTTGAATGGAAAGGTAAGCCTGGGTGAGGTAAGGGATATGTTCGGGGCCAGCCGCAAGTATGCCCAGGCCCTCCTTGAGCATCTGGACAAAGAAAAGGTCACCCGCCGCGTTGGCGACGAACGGGTACTTTACTAGAACTGTCTGGAAGTTGATAGATTTTCCCCTGCTATTCACACTTTCTCGTTAGTAGTATAATATATCTAATCAAATAAAGGAGAGGTTTTGCCATGTGGGGATGGTTTACTGACTATAGCATATGGATTCTTGTTATCGCTGGCTTGGTTGTATTCCTGCTTCTCTTATTCAGTGAAGGGGTTCGGAGTATCATTGCCAGGATAGAACCGGACAAGTGGCAGAAGAAAGCGGTTGGAAGCATAAATGCCGTCTTCTGGACTATTGAGGGGATCGCCGTGGTGATAATGGCAGTGGCTTTTATAGCCATCACTCTATCCCGCGAAGGTGCCCATGCTATGGTAACTATGGAGACTATACAGACTTGGTTTCTGGACTACGGCGTCAAAATTATCATTATTCTGGTGGTTGGGGTTGTGCTGTGGATTGTCCTGAAGCAGACTTTACCGCCAATGGTACGCCGTATCATGGCGCGACCACGAGGGGGTGAAAGCCGGGAGGGGATGAAGAAGCGAGCCAATACCCTTCAAGGTGTGTTTCTTGGACTTGGAAGGGTTGTCATTATATTGATGGTCATCCTCATGATTCTGTCTGAGTTCGTGTCTATCGGCCCGCTGCTGGCTGGTTTGGGCGTGGCCGGTATCGCTGTCGGGTTTGGTGCCCAGTACCTTATAAGGGACCTCATTGCTGGTATCTTCATCCTGATGGAGAACCAGTACCGGGTGGGCGATGTAGCCAAGGTAGCCGATGTCACCGGCCTGGTAGAGGAGATAAATCTAAGGAAGACAGTGCTCCGTGACCTGGACGGTATCGTTCACCATGTGCCTAATGGTGAAATCAGGGTAGCCAGCAACTACACCCGCCACTTTGCCCGTGTCAACCTCGATATTTCCGTAAGCTATGGCACCGACCTTGACTTTGCCATTGAGGTAATAAATCGGGTATGCAAGGAAATGGCCGAGGAAGAGGAGTGGAGCAAGGTTATCAGGACGGTACCTAAAGTGCTGAGGGTAAACAGTCTGGGTGATTCAGGGATTGACATAAAGATAATTGGTGATGTAAAACCCCTTGAGCAGTGGAATATTATGGGTCAATTAAGGCTCCGTATCAAGAAGGCCTTCGACGCCGAGGGTATTGAAATACCCTGGCCGCACACCAAGGTATACTTCGGCAATAAGCCGGGCGACTAGTCCCCGTTGCTGATTAGGGTGTGCCTTAATTATTAATTAAGATTGTGACAATGGCAGGGCATACCCGTGCATCTATGGATATGCCCGAAAATCCTTTTTTAATCAGGTAAGAGCCTGTAATAACGCTACTGGTATCCCCCCGTAATATAGTCGTGCAGATAGCGAACATGCGTGGCACATTCGGTAAGTCGTTCCTCGATAACATCCCGTATTGACAGCATGCCCACAACCTCAGGCCCGACCATTATCGGGAGATGCCTGACGCCTTTTTCGGTCGTGGTTTTCAGAATTTGCTCCAGGTCATCCTCGGGGACGCCCACGATTACTTCCCTGGTCATCAGGTCTTTAACTTTTATTTTGGTAATATCGTTATCGTGTTCGTGCAGCCCGTATAATATATCTCGTTCTGAGAGGATGCCGACGAGCATCCCGCTGGCGTCACATACCGGCATAGCACCTATCTTGGAATTAAAGAGTTTATCGATAGCCTCGGTGACAGCGTCATTGGGTCCCACCTTGATAACCTCTCTCTGATTAATCCTGGTAATATCCTTTATCTTCATAATACCCTTACCCCCCTTCATGATATATATAATGATTTTACCAAAAATGCAGCTATTCTACTAGTAAAATGGGATTCCGGGAAAGTGGTAGCCGCAATCAAGGCTGGAGTATGGGGATGCACCGGGTACCTAGAGGTAAGCTGCTGGCAGGTAATGCATTAAACCTGTATCTTATTTGGCTCAATCATTGGTATGGTTTTTCAGGATTAAACTCATACCATTGTTTTCTTCAATCACTTCATCAATTAATGGAATATCATTAAAGATATCAAGCAGTGGCAACGGTTCCTTTACCTTGAACAGCACTGACATCTCTTTCTCAGAAGCGTTTTCCTGAACGTACTTTATGCCGGGGATATTGGCCAGATAATTCATAAGGTCTTTTAAGTGCCGGTATTCAAATGAGGATATAGATTTTAGCTCAACCTGTCCGGTAAAAAGAGGGCTGTTGCCGTTTTTTCCGTTAGATTTCTCGCCCATTAGTCGTACCGATAGCACTGTATTCTCGGCTAACTCCATATCTTCATCTGAAGGGGCCGCAATATTTTCTACACTGGTTTCCCCTTTTTCAAAAATTCCTGTGGTAATATGTTCAAGCGCATTCTGAGCTTCAGAAATAGCATCGGATAACTCGGTAAATTCTGTCCGTAATTCATTCTCGAATTCAGTAATGGTGTTTTTAGCTTTATTCATGATTCCCATGACCGTTCTGTTTACTTCTGTACTGCTGGAAACGACCTCTGTAATCATTGTTTTCGCTTTATCCTGTGCGTCGAGGATAATCTGAGATGATTGTGCATGCGTATCATCCCGGCATTTTCCGGTGATTTCTTTGATGAGTTGCTCGATTTCCTCCCTTGAGGCGGTGATTATTTCAGTTCTTTCTTTTTCGGATGCTTGCCTGGCTCGTGAGAGAAGGTCATCGGCGTCTTTCCTGGATTTTTCTAATATTCTGTCCACCTGTGCCTGTGTCTTTTTTTTTGCCTCTTTCTTAATAGTCTCTTCAGCTTCGATAAGCAATTGCTTGGCCTGGAGCTTGGCCTCATTAATAATCTCGGCAGCCGCTTTATTAGCCTCCCACTCTACCTCGGCACGAAAACTATCTGCTTTCGCCTGTTTTTCAGCAACAATGTCTTCCTGATTATCAATATCGGCATCAATGATATATTGTGAGTCCGCGCTGTATTTCTGGAGGTCTTTTTCGGTCGTTTTCTTGGTAATCTCCTCTATTTTGGCGCGGTATTCGTCAAAAATTTTGGTGAACTGGTCGTTCTTTAATTGAGTATCCATCTGTCGTTTAGCCATATTATCTCACTCTCAGGATTCTTCTATGGGAAAAATAATAGAATTCTGCTTTCCCCTTTAAATATTTTAAACCTTTAGAGTTAATTTATATATAGATATGTATAGTAAGTTATTACCCTGTACTTTAGTATAGGGTAGCTTATTATCCCTTACTTTAGTAGGGGATATTGGAGATACCACGTGGTTTCCGCGCCGTTCGCGTTCACTCTTGAGGCATGGATTATCTGGACTTCATCGCCGGGCATGGAGGAATACCGCGGGGGAGATTCTCCACGCGGCCCTGTTACCGGTATTCACGGTGAACCCCCCAGGGGATAGGCCGCCTGACAAATGATGGTTATGATTGTTGCCTATACGTTAGATATCTACCTGACAGTGGACTATAGAACACCAGCTTATTCTGGGCTGCTATTGACCTTATATATCTCTATAATATCGTCTCTATAGCATCTCCATACTTACCTATCTGGTAACATACCTGTATCATCAGCATGCCTGCTATCCGAAAATACTATCGTAATCAGTACTAATATGGGATTTACGGCAAGCTTGAAAACGCATTAATGTTAAATCAGGATTAATTGGGCGGAGTCAGCATTATGGAAATTCACCATGCAACCAATAAAGCGGCACAAAAGTGGCAAATCCCGGAACCGCTTAGCGCCAATGACGAAGAGCCTCTTAGCGGTAATGATGAAAAGCTTCTTAGTGACAATAATGAAAAGCCTCTTTTCGCACTCTGCCCGTACTGTGGCCGGGAAGGATATTATCAGATTCCTGGATTCTACGAACATTGTACGTATTGTGGTATTGACAGGATATCATTAACAGGACAAGAGGAGTAATTCGCCAGATAAAAAAGTAGTTAAGGCAGGTATCAACCATGATATATATTACTGAGCGGGCTAAACAGGAACTAAAAAGACTGCTTGACACTAAGGTAAACTGGCCGGGGGCACGCTTGAGGTTCATGGATAGAGGTCAGGGAAGGTTCGGCTTGGGTATTGATATCGAGAAGCCGGATGATATAGTAATGGAGTTTGAAGGTGCTAAACTGATGGTTATTGAGCCCAGACTGGCCACCGACATCAAACACTTCATGCTTGATGTTGACGATACCCCTGGCGGTCCTGAGTTGGTCATTATTGAAGAAGTAACCAAGCAATGGTCTGCCACGGATGCAGTTGATTGGATGCCTTTATCACCCGCTTCATTCTGTGACAACTAATTTCATCTGTAGAGTTATCATCACATTCTGTATTCCAGTATGTATTCGGTAGTAGCCCTCTGCACAACTTAGGGCTATCCTTAAAGCTAACTTCCCTCGAATATCTCGGCACCATCTCCAAACTCTCCAATATACCCAGGTCCGTGATGGTCATGACAATTAATCCAGCTTCGCCTGACTCTATACAGGTTTTATCTAGAGTAGTAAATCTAGCCTACTTCATACTAAATCCTAACCTGCTTCTAACCTTATACATATATGATACTATAGAGGTTTTGGTTCTCAAATTAATAAAAAATGAACGTTAAAAAGTATCTATATATAGCCATTATCGTACTCTTATTATTATTTCTATTGGCGATAGCTCTAAGCGCTGAGTTCAGTTTTGCGAAAATTACTTCTGACCCTTATGGCTTTATTGTTAACTTTCTGGAACTGTGGGCACCTGCGGTGGGTGCCATAGGAACTGTTATCGTTGCCATCGTTATTATTTTAGTGCTGAATTACATCCGTAGAAGTCAGGAGAGAGAAAAGGAACAGTCTGTATACGCGTTGCACGATGAAATTGATATCAATCTGTCTGTTATCGTGCCTTTACGTCACAGGATTGAAAATACAATAGAACCTTACGGTACAGAAATCCGGCTTGGCTTGTCTACGCAAGACCGTCAGTTATTGTTTGAAGATATTGATACAACCGTGTTTGACAGCATGAAAAACGCTGGCAATCTTCGTTGGCTTGATTCCATACGTATGGAAGTAATATCATGCTATACCCTTATCAAGCGTTATAACCGTGACCAATGTTTTCAGGAAAGCCATACCGCGCTATTAAGTAAAATACATACGCAGCTTCAATATGCACAGAGGAATCTCGAAGACACTTTTAATTTCTTGCCTCACTATACCAGGGATAAAAAAAACAGCGTGAAATATAGAATCGAAGAAGAACTGGTACTAACACGTTGAGCAAAGACGTTGAGCTATAACGTGGGGTACTTATTATATTTGTTATTTGCCTTTATTTAAAACTGGAGCCAAAAGACAAATAGAATGGAAGCACCCATATGAACTAGGATATTACTGAGTTAATAGCACATAAATTACCATTTGCCAGTTTTATAGCGTGCTATCCCCATAGCGATAAGACCTACACCGAAACCAATGATAATTGCTGATGGCATAAGGTCAAATCCTATACCAACACCAAAGCCAATGACAAGACACCCAACAAATATATAACTACTTAAGCCTGCTTGCTTATTTTCCTTGTCTTTATCAGCCATTTTTGCTCCTATGTTAGAAGATGTTTCTCTTCATATGCTACTTTGACTATATTATACCCATGTTCATTAATACACAAATATAGAGTTTTTATCTTCCTTGAATTTCGAACAGAACAGTGGGTTGCTTCGTTGTTTTCAGTCTATACTACTGCCTTATTTGAAGAGGGGAGTATGTACCATAGAGCAAGTGGATATTCCTTAAAAGCAGGTAATTAGATCTGGCGGGAGCGCATGGGAGTCGAACCCACCGAAGACAGCCTTACTGCCCCCCAACGGATTTGAAGTCCGCGAAGCCCACCGGGACTCATCCGCTCCCAGGGTCTGGATTTAGTATATATCATTGAAAAAAAGCGCCGCAATAGCCGAACGCCGCCGGCCACGCTATGTTTGCAGGTATCAGGATTCGGTCAGGGGTTCTTTAACCACTTCATCTTTTTTTCGGTACACCAGTTTCGCCAGCCAGATGCTCATCTCGTAAAGGACAACCAGTGGCACTGCCACCAGACTCTGGTTTATGGGGTCAAAGGTGGGGGTGATGATGGCGGCGGCAACGAAGGCCATGATAATGGCTATTTTGCGTTTGGCGGCAAGCCACTCAGGCTTGACAATACCTATCCTGGCCAGGAAAGTGGTAACCACCGGCATCTCAAAGACCAGCCCGATGGCTAACAGTAGCCGGGTAATAATGGCGATATAGTTCCCGATTTTTATCTGCGGGGTGGCGATATCGGCGCCGAAGTTAAGCAGGAATCCGGTGGCCGGCGGAATAAGTATGAAATAGCCGAAGACAACGCCTCCCAGGAACATTATCGCTATCCAGGGGAGTATCAGGTACACATACCTTCTTTCTTTCTGGCTAAGCGCCGGCCGGATAAACAGGATTGCCTGCACAGTGATGTAAGGCATGGCGATGATAATCCCGCTGGCGAGGCACACCCTCATAATGGTGCCAATCATCTCTGTCATTTCGATGAAGACGAGGTTGATACCCTGCGCTGGCAGTATCAGGATGTAAAGCAGCCACTCCCAGAATATGAAGGAGATAATGGTGGTGATGACGACAACAATGACACTCCTGATAAGTCGTTTGCGCAGTTCCTGGAAATGGCCTAGGAGGGTGAGCTTTCGTTCGCCGTAAGTCATTTTGCTGGGGGTGCCCCTCCCGCATTGGTGGGCTGGTCATCACTGTTTCCGGTTTTTGCCGTGCTTATAGCTGATGGCGCTTTACCGGTCTTTTCTTCTTTTGGCGGAGATGGCGGCGGTTCGTTCCGGGTTGCGTCCATCTCCCTGGCAACGGCTGTGGTAAGGTCAGCGCTGGCTTTTTTTATGGCGCGTACCGTCTTCCCCAGTGTCTTGGCAAATTCTGTCAGCTTGCCAGGCCCCAGTATTATCAACGCTAAAATGAGAATTAGCAGTATCTCCCAAGTACCTATACCGAGAAATCCCATCCCTCACCTTTTTCGCGCTATCTTCACCTGCAGTGCCGGGCAGAGATAGCTGTTTTTTGACTCTGTTCTGGCGATGTAATGCCCGTCCTAGCTCTTGGCAGCTTTCTTGGGGACAGACTTCTTGGGCTTGGGGCTGGCTACCTCTTCTTCCTCTTCTCCCTCTTCACCGGCTTGCCCCCTCTTGAAAGCTCGTAGTCCCTTGCCGATGGCACTACCGACCTGAGGAAGTTTCCCCACGCCGAAGACGATGAGGATAATTACCAGAATGAGAACAATCTCCCAAATTCCAAAGCCCTTAAACATGGCACATCCTCCTACCTTTTGATTGACTTCCCTGTAGACGCCAATCTAATTATACTAAGCGTCTGACCCTCTTGTCTATTTGGCAGCTCTGCCGGTTGATATTAATAGGTCTGGCTGTACTCTATCGTATCAGCTCCCGGCATCTTTATTCCAGGCCTATTTCCTTCAAGACGACACCGACTATTTCCGGCAATTTTCTTTGTAGCTCAGCGGAAAGTTCTGTTCCAAAGCCTATTTCCTCGGGTTCAATACCGATGATAACGATTTCCGCCGGTTCGTTTCCCATCAGGGACATGAGCTTCAGGTTTTGTTCCACGCCCAGTTCGTGAGCTGAAAGTAAAGTGCCGCCTTCTTCGGATAAGTCCCGGGGCAACAAACGGTAAATAGTCCCCGGTTTCCCTCCTGCTTTAGCGGCATCGATGATAATCAGTTTGTCTCCAGCTTCTGTATAGGCGATTAAATCCGGCGCCGTCCCGCCATCTATTATCCTGACGTACTCTGGCAGGTCGGTTTTCTGCAGCGACTCCACGGTATGGATGCCGATTCCTTCATCCTTGAGCAGCAGATTGCCGACGCCAATCACCACCACTTTTGGTGGCCTTTTTCTGGTATCGCTTTCAACGTGTTCTTGAGTCATCATGTCCTCGGCTAGCATATTCTGGGCAGCAGCTCTCCGACCGGCATATCAACGATACGGGACGCTCCCAGACTGGTTTTCATTACCACCTTTCCGGGGTGTTCGGCCACCACCTCGCCGATAATGGCCGCCTCTCCGCCGTACTTATTCCGCTTTATCTTCTTCAGAATAAGGTCGGCGTCATCCGGGGCGACAACGGCAACCAGTTTTCCCTCGTTGGCGATGTAAATGGGGTCGAACCCGAGCAGTTCGCAGGCAGCCAGCACCGCCTTGTCCACCGGGATTTTATCCTCTTCTATCCTGATGCCGACATCGGACTGCTCGGCGAAGTCATTGAGGGTGGTGGCCAGTCCGCCGCGGGTGGGGTCGCGCAGACAATGTATATTACCGGATGTTTCCAGCATCTCCGCCACCAGCTTGTTCAGGGGGGCGCAATCGCTCGGCACGGGCACCTGGAATTTGAGTCCTTCACGCTGACTTAATACGGCGATACCATGGTCGCCTATATTGCCGTTAATGATAACAATGTCTCCGACTCTGGCGTTGGCCGCCGAGATATCTACACGTTCCGGCACGATACCGATACCGGCGGTATTGATGAACAGCTTATCGGCGCTGCCCCGGTTAACTACTTTCGTGTCTCCGGTAACAATGGTCACTTCAGCCTCGTCGGCTGCTTTCTTGATGGAAGCGATTACCTTTTTAAGGTCGGCGACGGCAAATCCTTCTTCAATGATAAAAGACAGGCTTAGATAGAGCGGTCTGGCGCCGCTCATAGACAGGTCGTTGACGGTGCCGCATACGGCCAGCTTTCCGATATCGCCGCCGGGGAAGAAAATGGGGTTAACTGTATAGCTGTCGGTGGTAAAAGCCAGGCGGCCGCTTAATTCAAAGACGGCTGAGTCCTCCAGTTTATTCAGTATCGGGTTAGCCAGGTGCGGCAGGAAGCTCTGTTCGATAAGGTCGTGGCTGAGCTTACCGCCGCCGCCATGAGCCAGCAGTATTTTATCTTCCATGTTCATCGAATTTATTTTACAACCCACCCCCTTTATCCCCCTCCCTTGGCAAGGGAGGGGGAAGATTTGGAAAAGAGGGGCGTCAGCCCCTCTTAAACTCCCCCTCAAACGTTATCATCTCCATAGTGATAATAAGTAGCGCAGCTTCCCTCGGCGGATACCATACAGGGACCTACCGGGTGTTCCGGTGTGCACTTTGTACCGAATAGCCGGCAGTCCAGGGGTGTGCTGACACCGCGCAGGATACTGCCGCAGATGCAGCCCCGGGGTTCATTGGTGGGGCCGGGGTCAATCTCAAACTTCTTCTCGGCGTCATATTTATCGTAGGGCGCTCTGGGCTGGAGGCCGCTTAAAGGTACTACGCCGATGCCGCGCCAGTTGGCATCGGCTACCTCAAAGACTGTTTCCATCAGGCGGACAGCCTGTGTATTGCCTTCAGGCTTCACCCCGCGCCGGTAGGCGATTTCCACTCCGGGCTGTTCCGTCTCAATCTGGTTGACCAGCATATCGACAGCAAGCAGCATATCAAGCGGCTCGAACCCGGAGACGGCACAGGCGATGCCGTATTCATCGGGGATGAATTGATAGGGATGGGAGCCGATGATAGTGCTGACGTGCCCGGGGCAGATAATGCCGCTGAGCCTGACCTCGCCCAGGTCCAGGAGGGCTTTCATTATCGGCGGACATATTTTATGGAGAGATAGGACGTAGTAATTATTTATTCCTTCCTCCTCTGCCTGCAAAATCGAGGCAGCAACAGTGGGTGCGGTGGTCTCGAAGCCGATGCCGATAAAGATAATGTGTTTATCCGGATTCTCGCGGGCGATAGCCAGGGCATCCTGTACCGAATAGACAATTCTGACATCAGCACCTTCGGCTTTTACCTGCTGTAGGCTGGAGTGACTCCCCGGCACCCTGACCATGTCGCCGAAACTGGTAATGATAACACCGGGCAGCCGGGCGAGGGCAATTGCCCTGTCGAGGTCGGCAATGGCCGTAACGCATACGGGACAGCCCGGGCCGGAGAGCATCTCGATATTATCGGGCAGAAGCTGGCGCAGGCCGTGCTTGAAGATAGCCACGGTATGCCCGCCGCAGAATTCCATCAGCCGGGTGTGTTTACGCGAGCGCTTGTGAATCCTATCCAGCAGCTTCCTGCCAAGTTCCGGGTCGCGGTACTCGTTAACGAATTTCATCGATTACAGCCTGTCATTCAGCTTGCTTCACTTAGTTCCTTTAATAATTTAAGAGTCTCCGCAGCCTCAGCCGGGTCGATGATGCTGATAGCGTAGCCGGTGTGCAGCAGCACGTAATCGCCCACCTTTGCCTCGGGGGTAAGCTGGAGGCTTATCTGGCGGCTGACGCCCTCGATATCCGCCTCGGCCTGCTGTCCTTCAATTGATTTAATCAGTGCCGGTATTGCCAGACACATAATATTACCTCTTACTCTTTATCTTATTACCAATGCCCCATGTGCCGAGAAAATCTCCAACCGTATAATAACCCTCTGAATTTTCTGTAAAAGTGCAAATGCAGATAGGGTCTATTTTCCTGAGGTCCGGCGTGTCGTTCGTAAAGCATTCCTCTGATATGTAGGTCTCTATGATTTTGCCGATTATGAGCGAATTGTCTCCTAATGAGATAATCTGGTAGACCTCGCATTCTATATTGACCGGGCATTCTTCGATGAGCGGGGCGGTATCCAGATTACCGTAAAGTATATCGAAATTACAGTCTTTTACTTTATCTGTTTCAGAGCCGGAAACCATACCACAGTAGTCCGTTTCCTTTACCATATCCGCGGAAGGTATATTGACCGAAAAAGTCATGTTCTTACGTATGCCTTCCAGTGAGTACCGTGTATTTTTGATAACAACCAGTATCGTAGATGGTTCCTCGCTGGTGACACTGGCCCAGGATACCGTAATAAAATTGGGTTTGTCATCGAGATAAGTGCCTACCAGTATTACCGGTTTGGGATTGAGCAGTCGCTGAATTCCCATCTTTATTTTCCCCATAGACCTGTCTCCTTTGGTTTCATTGCTGAAACTGTGCTATCACTACTTGCCCTAAAGCAATACCCCCATCGTTGCACGGTACCTGCCGGTGAGTGTATACGTTAAATCCAGCTGATTCTAGCAGGGCTAACGCTCTCCTCATCAGGAGCCGATTCTGAAAAACCCCGCCGCTCAGCGCCACGCTTTTAATGCCGGTTTCTGCCGATATTCTCTGGCACAGCTCTACTATCATCCGGGCTATGGTATTGTGGAAACGGGCGGCTATAATTGTCTCAGGCAAGTTACTGTGCAAATCATCGATTATTGCGGCGAAGGTATCCTGGAGCTTGATAACGTTCACGCCGTCCTGCTCGATAACAGAGAACGGGTAGTCTCCGGTTTCACTGGCTTCATCGCAGGCAATCGTCTCCAGGTCGATTGCCGCCTGTGCTTCATATTCTATAACGCCTCGGACGCCGATGAGGGCGGACACGGCGTCGAAGAGACGGCCACAGCTGGAGGTCAGCGGCGTGTTAATACTCTTTTCCACCTGGCTTTTAATGATGTCAACCTCGGCATCATCAACCTGTTTGAAGAGGGGCAGCTTGCGGTCTAAATCTATGCCCAGCGACAGCATATAGCCGATGGCGGTGCGGTACGGTTTCCTGATAGCCAGGGTGCCGCCCGGCAGTGGGAGATATTCAAAATGCCCCATGCGTGTGAATCCCTTGTAATCAGCCGTGAGAAATTCACCGCCCCAGATATGGCCGTCGGTGCCGTAGCCGGTGCCGTCGAAAGATACCCCGATGACCGTTGCTTCCAGGCCGTTGTCCGCCATGCAGCTGGCGATGTGGGCGTGGTGGTGCTGAATTGGAACGAGTCTTAAATTTTCTCTTGTGGCAGCTGTTGAAGCGTATTTGGTGGCAAGGTACTCCGGATGCATGTCGTGGGCTATAATCTCCGGCTCTATTCTGAATAACCTCTTATAAAGCGCTATAGTATTTACAAAATGCTCCAGCGTTTCCATGTTTTCCATGTCGCCGATGTGCTGGCTTAAAAAGGCATGATTGTCCCGTGTCAGACAGAAGGTGTTCTTCTCCTCGGCGCCGCAGCCCAGTATCTGCTGGCTGTTATAATTGAGGTGGGTTGGGTAGGGGGCATAGCCGCGGGCGCGCCGCACGAACCGGGGAACATCCCTCTCCACTGTCACCACACTGTCATCATAACGGGCATAGATGTCACGGTTGTGCATCAGGAAAAAATCGGCAATGCCGCCGAGTCGCCTTATTGCCTCGTCATTATCCTTGGCGATGGGCTCCTCGCTGAGGTTGCCGCTGGTCATGACGAGTGGAATGCCGGTCTCGCGGAGCAGGATATGGTGCATAGGGGTATAGGGGAGCATGATGCCGAGGTACTTCAATCCGGGGGCTACGGCTTGAGTTATCGATGAATCAGCCCTCAACTTCATAAGGACGATAGGACTGCCCGGCGAGGTGAGCAGGATTTCTTCCTCTTTATTTATTTCGCAGTGTTCTCTTACCTCATCAAGAGACGATACCATTACCGCCAGAGGCTTGGCGGGGCGGTTCTTTCTCTGCCGCAGTCGATTGACCGCTTTCTGGCTGGTGGCATCGCAGGCAAGCAGAAAACCGCCCAGTCCCTTAACGGCGACAGTTTCGCCCTCTCTCAATAGCTGGCTGGTCTTGTTAATTGTGTCCGTACAGGATATCGGTTTGCCTTCGGCATCCACCAGTTCCAGCTGCGGACCGCATACCGGGCAGGCATTGGGTTGTGCATGAAAGCGGCGGTCGAGGGGGTCGTCATATTCCTGCTGGCATTCGGGGCACATCCGGAAGCGGTGCATGGTCGTGTTGGGGCGGTCGTAGGGAATATCGGCGATTATGGTGAAGCGGGGGCCGCAGTTGGTGCAGTTGGTGAATGGATAGCGGTAGCGGCGGTCCTCTGGATTCAGGATTTCTCCCAGGCACTCCGGGCAGGTGGCGATATCGGGGGAAACAAGCTGGTATTTGCCTTCCTCGGCGATGCTGTGGCGGATTTCAAATTTTTCATAGCTGGCCGTTGACTGGCGGCGTCTGGACGTAACGGCGATATCCTCGATGCGGGACATGGGTGGCGCCATCTCCTCCAAATTGTGCAGGAAACGTTCGATGTCTCTATCGTCTCCCTCCACCTCAATCCTGACGTCCTCCGAGGTGTTGCACACCCATCCCCCGAGGTTTAGTCTGGTCGCCGTCTGGTAGATAAAAGGCCTGAAGCCAACGCCCTGCACCACGCCCCTGACGCTGATATGAGCCAGGCTGAGAGTCGGTGTTTTCACCATTGCATTTACCGCTCTTTCTTGTTTTTAACCCCGGATTCCAGCCAGGAGAACCACGCTTCCATACCCTCGCCGGTCTTGCAGGATACAGGCAGTATGATAACATCGGGATTGAGCCCGGTGACTACTTTCTTAAAGGCATTGACATCATAGTCAAGGTACGGCTGAAGGTCGATTTTATTGAGTAGCACCGCGTCGCTGTCGGCGAACATCGCCGGGTATTTAAGCGGCTTATCGTCGCCCTCCGGCAGGCTTGAAATCATGACGCGTCTGTGCTCACCCAGGGCAAACTCGTTCGGGCAGATGAGGTTTCCGACATTTTCAATAAGCAGTAACTCGGTATCTTCAAGGGGCAGACTGTTCAGGGCGCTTTCTACCATGTTGGCATCCAGGTGGCAGCCACCCTCGGTATTAATCTGGACGACCGGTATCCCCATCTCGCTGACTTTCTCGGCGTCAACGCTGGAGGCAACGTCGCCCTCGATTACCGCAATTTTCACCTTTTCTTTCATCTGGTTGATGGTGCTCAGGATAAGGCTGGTCTTGCCGGCTCCCGGGGAAGACATTATATTGACTGTCAGAACGCCGTGCGTATCCAGCCTCTTTCGATTAGCCCGCGCTTTTTCTTCGTTGGCGCCCAGGATATCTTCGCCTATCTTAATAACCTTTACTGTCATTCATTCCACCTCGATACTTTCCATATAGCATTCACGCCCGGACACTATCTCGATTCCTATCTCGTGGCAGTCGGGGCAGGACCAGTCATGATTGCTGGGGGAGAAGACTGTCTCGCAGTTACGGCAGCGTAGCCTGGTGGGCGTGCTTTCAAAAGAAAGGCCGGCGCCGCTGGCTATAGTATCCTTGCTGAGGAAGTCAAAGTAGAACTGGACGCACTCGCTGACGACGCCCGAAAGCTCGCCGATAACCAGGTTAATCCGGGTAATCTTGCTGGCTTTGGCTTCGTTAGCCTTTTCCAGAGCCATGGATAATATGCTCTCGGTAATGCTGTATTCATGCATTTTACTTACACTTTCATTATAGAGCAGTGTAGAATGAGGGGCAAATAGGGTATTTTCATGAGGCCTCCACCCCGTTCCCACCCCTTCGTTGATATCTTTTCCCACCCGCCGCCCTCGTATCATCTGCGGTTTGTCCTGTGAAATATCCCCCACCCCACGGGGCGTTTAAGAGGGGCGAAGTCCCCTCTTTCTTTTACTTCCCCCTCTCCTGTGAAACCCCCTTCGGAGAGGGGGACACAGGGGATGAGGTAGATAGAAAATCCTAATCACCAGGGGGGAGATGGTTGTAAAATCACGAAGTTGGGGTGAGGCCGGGCGATAGACTAAATGTCCATAGGAGTCTGGGCAAATCAGCAATTTACTTCCGTCCCTCACTATGTTATAATTTCGTGTAACTGTTTTTTATTAATATAAGGTGGGAGAGGTATACTTTGGACAAAGAGAAGAAGGCGGAGATAATAGGTAATTATCAGGCTCGTGAAGGAGATACCGGCTCTACCGAGGTACAGGTAGCGCTGCTTACCGAGAGGATAAACCAGTTAACCACCCATATGGCAGCCAACCGCCACGACTATCATACCCAGCGGGGCTTACTCAAGCTTGTCGGGCAGAGGCGAAGGCTTTTGGCTTATCTCAGCCGGGAGGATATGGCGCGATATAATAAACTTATCAAGAGGCTGGGACTGCGCAAGTAAAGCCTTTTGGATGGAGGGGGTATTTTTTGGAACCACAATCTTTTAGTTGCGACGTTGGTGGTCGCAACCTCACTATTGAGACGGGGAAGCTCGCGGGGCAGGCTAATGCCGCTGTAACTGTCACTTACGGGGAGACCGTCGTACTGGTTACGGTCTGCTTTAACAGGGAGTCGCGGGAAGGGGTGGATTTTCTGCCCCTGACCATTGACTACGAAGAAAGACTCTACGCCGCCGGTAAAATCCCGGGTGGCTTTATCAGGCGGGAGGGACGTCCCAGTGAGGCGGCTACACTGGCTTGTCGGCAGACGGACCGTCCCATACGGCCGCTCTTGCCCAAGGGGTGGCACAGTGATATCCAGATTATTACCACTGTCCTTTCTGCTGACCAGGAGAATGATCCTGATATATTGTCGGTCATTGGAGCTTCGGCAGCACTATCACTGTCCGAGATACCCTTCGACGGGCCGGTGGGCGCCGTTAACGTAGGCTATATTGATGGTGAGCTCGTGTTAAACCCGCTTTTAGCCCAGTTCGAAGAGAGTCTGCTTGACCTCGTTGTCGTCAGCACCAGGGAGAAGGTTATCATGGTGGAAGCAGGGGCCAAGGAGGTCTCTGAGGATATCGTTCTCAAGGCAATCAAGTTGGCTCACCAGGCTAATCAGGATATTATCGGACTGCAGGAACAGCTGCGGCAGGCGGTAGGAAAACCGAAGGTGCCGGTCCCTGTCACTGAGCTTAATGAGGAGGCGGTATCGGCTGTTGCCGGTGTTGCCGATGAAGCATTATCTCGGGCTTTTGATATTGCCGACAGAGAGTCCCGTGAGCGGGCGCTGGCCGACCTCAAGGCTGGGCTCCTGGAGAAATTCGGCGGAACTTATCAGGAAAAGGAAATCCTGGAGGCTCTTGATACGCGACTTAAATACGTGCTGAGGATGCGTATACTTGACAAACAACAGCGTATCGGCGGGCGTGGTATTACCGAAATACGTCCTATCAGTTGTGAGGTGGGGCTGTTGCCGCGTACTCATGGCTCCGGACTGTTCACCAGGGGGCTGACACAGGTGCTGACTATTACCACCCTGGGCTCCACCCGGAAAGAGCAGATGCTTGACGGCCTGGGTATCGAGGAGAGCAAGCGCTTTATGCACCACTACAATTTCCCGGGGTACTCCAATGGCGAGGTGAGGCGTGTTGGTTCAACCAGCCGCCGTGAAATAGGGCACGGCGCTCTGGCGGAGCGGGCCATGGCACCGGTGCTGCCGGGTGATGAGGATTTCCCGTACGCTATCCGTCTTGTCTCGGAAGTCCTGAGTTCCAACGGTAGTACCTCTATGGCCAGCGTTTGTGCCGGCAGCTTGTCACTTATGGATGCGGGTATACCGGTAAAGACAGCCGTCGCCGGGATAGCTATGGGTCTGATTACCAGTGAGGATAACGGCAGGTTTGTGGTGTTATCTGACCTTGAGGGTCAGGAGGACTTCAACGGAGATATGGATTTCAAGATAGCCGGTACACGTGATGGTATTACGGCCATACAGATGGACACCAAGCTCAAGGGCCTCAGTCTGGAAATCGTGGAAAAGACGCTGGCTCAGGGCAGGGAAGGCCGTCTGTTCATCCTGGATAAAATGGATGAGACTATTAATACCAGCCGTCCTGAGGTCAGCCGCTATGCTCCCAGAATGACCAAGATAAAGATAGACCCGAGCAAGATTGGCGCTGTCATCGGCACCGGTGGCAAGACAATCAGGTCAATCATCGAGGAGACCAAGGCAACTATTGATGTTAGTGACGATGGCACCGTGGTCATTGGCTCGCCGGATATGGAGGCAACTCAAAAAGCCATAGGCATTATTGAGGGACTGACCAGAGATGTAGAGATCGGCGATGTCTATACCGGCAAGGTAACGCGTATTCTCGACTTCGGCGCCATGGTAGAGGTGCTTCCCGGTAAGGAAGGGCTTGTGCATATCAGCGAACTGGCCGACTACCGTGTGGGCAAAGTCGAAGACGAGGTTAATATCGGTGAAGAGGTGATGGTCAAGGTAATCGGCATTGACAATCTGGGCAGAGTTAATCTGTCACGCCGGGCGCTATTTACCAAAGATGGAGAACAGGCGGAGGGAGAGCCCTCGGCTGACTATCCATTCCGTAGGAGCGGTGGGGGTTCCCCACGTTCCGGCTATTCACCCAGAGACAAGTCCCGTCAATCCGGTGGTAGTCGACCGTTCCGGTCGGGCCAGGGCTCATCGAGATACCCTACTAAACGCAGCTAGTATTTTCCCAGTTATTATTGAGGTGTTCTATGATGGAACAGATTAAGGTAGTGGTATATGGTGCATCAGGTCGAGTTGGGCAGGAGGTGGTAAAAGCCGTCTGCCAGGACGCGGAATTGCAGCTTGTGGGCGCTGTAGACGTACAGGTGTCTGCCGATTCGCTGTCTTTGCCTGACGGTTCGGGCACGGTGCCTTTTTCGGCTGACCTTGGCGCCATCCTGGACAGCTGTAAGCCGGATGTAGTGGTGGATTTTACGGTAGCTAAGGCTTCCATGCCGGCCGTGCGTACCTGTGCCGGGCGTGGTGTTAATATGGTTATCGGAACCACCGGGTTTACTGCCGATGATATCAACGAGATGGAGAGGTTGGCCGCCGCTGATAATGTCGGCATCGTGCTTGCGCCCAATTTCTCTCTTGGCGCTGTCCTGATGATGCATCTGGCTAAGATTGCCGGGAAGTACTTCGACCATGCCGAGATTATAGAACTGCACCATGACCGCAAGGTGGATGCGCCTTCGGGCACCTCCCATTTGACTGCCAGGGATATGGCTGCCGCCAGGGGTAAGAAATTCATGGCGCCGGCCGTGCAGGGTGAAGCTGCGGTAAGTCGCGGGCAGTCGGTGGAAGGAATAAACATTCACAGTGTGCGCCTGCCCGGCCTGATGGCGCATCAGGAGGTAATCCTGGGTGGGGACGGCCAGACACTGCGGATAAGGCATGACCAGATTAGCCGGGAGGCTTTTATGCCCGGTGTATTGCTGGCTGTCAAAGAAGCGGTTAAACGACCGGGCTTTATCTACGGCTTGGACAAATTACTCGGATTGTGAGGAGACGGTGAAGGACTATCATGTAGCTGTTGTTGGTGCTACTGGCCTGGTAGGCCGGGAGTTCATTAAGATATTGGTACAGCGGAGCTTTCCCATGGCTTCACTCCGCCTGCTGGCTTCAAACCGCTCGGCGGGTAAAAGGCTATTGGTGGATGACCAGGAGATTGAAGTTGAAGAGACTACTCCCGAATCTTTCCGGGGGGTTGATATTGCCCTCTTTTCGGCGGGTGGGGAGACCAGCCGCCATTTCTCGCCGATAGCGGCGCGGGAGGGTGCTGTCGTTATCGATAACAGCTCCGCTTTTCGAATGGACAAGGCCGTACCGCTGGTGGTGCCCGAGGTCAATCCTGAGGACATCCGACTGCATAAGGGGATTATCGCCAATCCGAACTGCTCCACCATTCAGATGGTCGTGGCTTTGTACCCGCTGCATAAAGTCAATCCTATCAGGCGCATCGTGGTTGATACCTACCAGGCGGTAGGCGGCACCGGTACCGCGGCTGTCGAGGAACTCAGGACGCAGACCAGGCAGGTGCTGGATGGGCAGAACACCGTACCTCATGTTTATCCTCACCAGATAGCCTTTAATGTCCTGCCTGAAATTGGCGTGTTTCTTGATAACGGTTACAGCCTGGAAGAATGGAAGATGGTTGAAGAGACCAGGAAGATAATGCATGATGATTCTATTGCTGTCTCGGCTACCTGTGTGCGCGTGCCGGTACTTATTGGACACGGTGAGGCGGTCCATGTAGAATTTTCCCGCCCGATGATGGTGGATGAAGCGCAGCGGATTCTCTCACGGGCCCCGGGAGTGAGGCTGCTGGATGATACGGCCATCAGCCTATATCCGCAGCCGTGGTCGGCGGCCGGTTCGGACGAGGTTTTCGTTGGCCGTATTCGGCAGGATGCTTCACACCCCGATGGACTGGCCATGTGGGTTGTCGCCGATAACCTGCGCAAAGGCGCCGCTCTGAACACGATTCAAATCGGCGAGGAAATGATAAAGAGAGATTGGGTAAGACCGGAAGGAGGCTAGGGAATGAAGAAGCTGGGGCGTGTGTTAACGGCTATGGTAACCCCCTTCACGGAAAGCGGGGAGGTTGATTACGAGCAGGCCAAGAAACTGGCGTTAGCCTTGCTTGATTCCGGCAACGACGGACTGGTACTCGCGGCCACTACCGGGGAGGCTCCGACGCTTACCTGGGATGAAGAGATGCGCCTGATTAACGAAGTGAAATCGGTGGTGGGCGACCGCTGTACTATCGTGGCTTACACCGGCAGCAACAGCACTGCCGAAGCGGTGGAAGCGACCTGTGGGGTGGAGAAAATCGGTGTTGACGCCTGCCTGTCGGTCGTCCCTTATTACAACAAGCCCAATCAGGAAGGTATCTACCGGCACTTCAAAGCCGTCGCCGAGAGCACCAGTCTGCCCGTAATAATGTATAATATTCCTTCACGCGTGATTGTCAATATGACGCCGGAGACCATCATCAGGTTGAGCCAGATTGACAATATCGTCGGCGTCAAGGAAGCCAATGGTGATATGGCCCACGTCGCTCAGGTAATCAGCAATGCCAGGGAGGGCTTCTGCATCTGGAGCGGTAATGATAACGATACCTTTCTCATCATGGCCCTTGGTGGCTATGGCACCATCGGCGTTGCCACACATCTGGTGGGCCGGCAGATTAAGGAGATGATGGACAGCGTCCTGGAAAATGATGTTGTTAAGGCGGCGGCCATTCAGCGCCGCCTTGTGCCGCTGGTAAACGTGCTTTTCATACAGCCCAACCCCGGTCCCGTTAAATACGCCCTCAACCACATCGGCATGAGAGTAGGTGGGCCGCGCCTGCCCCTCGTGCCGCCTGATGAAAAATCAGCAGATAGGATAATAGAGGAACTTGAGAAGCACACCATAGACCTGAAGGTATAGGGCGCCTGTTTCTTTGACTGGCAAATTTCTATTCACCTAAATATATTATCGTGTGAGTTAATTTATGGAAATAGCACTTTGTTCGAAAGCGGATTTTGACCAGATTCTTCGTGATGTTGCGGATTTCTGGGGTGATGAGCGGACCCTGTCGATACACCACCCCATGTTCTTATACGAGTTCGGGAATTCGGCTTTTGTTATGAAAGAGGGAGAGCTCGTCGTGGGCTATCTGTTCGGGGTGTTGTCTCAAACGGCTACCGTTGCCTATGTCCATCTGTTGAGCGTACGCCGTACTCATCAAAGGCAGGGGATTGCGCGCCGACTCTACGAGCATTTTATTGAGTTCGCCAGGGAGAACGGCTGTGAAGAAGTAAAGTCGATTACTTCACCGACCAATAAAGTCTCGGTCGCTTTTCACCGGCGGATGGGCATGAAACTACTGGGAGAACAGGGTGACGAAGGTGTTCCCGTCATTAAGAATTACAGCGGCCCGGGTATACACAGGGTGATTTTCCATAAGCAAATATAAGGTCATAGAAATTCAGGGCATGGCCATATAAAAAGACCGTGCTCGTTTGTCGTCTACACCAAGACTTCAGAAATACAGCCGGAATCCGTGTGCCGATGCGTCGAACCCCAGTGAGCGGTAAAATTCGTGTGCCTGCTCGCGTCTCTTGTTGCTGGTTAACATAATCTTGTAACAGCCAGCCTCTTTAGCTTCGGCTATAATATAGTTCATAAGCAGTTTGCCGATGCCCTGTCTACGGCACTTCTCCTCCACGACCACGTATTCTACCACGGCAAAGGGTGAAACGCCGTGCGAAAGGCCTGGCAGAATAACCAGAACCGCCGTACCGACAATTAAGCCGCTGTCTTCAGCCACCAGAAGCTTGTAACCCGGTATGCTATTTATTTCCTTGAAGACTCGCTGGCAGGCTTCAAGTGATGGCTGCGGTGCATCTGGTGGAGGGGGTGTAAAGGCCAACTGGCGGTAAAGCTCCAGGATGCGCGGTATATCCTGCTCATTGGCTATCCTTACAGTAGCCACGATACGCGTACCTCCGGACTAGAAAATCGGCTGTCTGACTATCGTCTGCTCCCGGCTCCTGCCCACTGAGACCAGACTTGCGGGACAGCCGATAATTTCTTCCAGCCTGTTGACGTACCGCTGGGCTTCACGTGGCAGGTCTTCGAACTTGCGGATATCGACTGTAGAGGTTTGCCATCCCGGCAGCTCTTCATAGATAGGCTGGCACTTTTCCAGCGTAGGTATACTGGCCGGGAAATAATCTATGGTCTTATCATCCAGCTTATATCCCACGCATATCTTCAACTGCGGCAATGTATCGAGAACATCAAGACGGGTAATGGCGGCGGTGGTGAAGTCGTTTACCCGGTTGCTGAAGTGTGCTGCCACGGCATCGAACCAGCCGCAGCGGCGGGGCCGTCCGCTGACAGTACCGTACTCGTGGGCTCGCTCGCGGATGCACTCGCCGATATCATTATTTAGTTCGGTCGGCATCGGGCCGGCGCCTACCCTGGTTTGATATGCCTTGAAAACGCCGATGATGTGGGTAAGTTGTCGGGGTCCCAGCCCTGCGCCCAGGCAGGCCCCGGCAGCCAGGGGTGAGGAAGACGTTGCGTAGGGGTAAGTGCCGAAATCGGGGTCGAGTAGAAAACCTTGGGCGCCTTCCAGGAGGATGGTTTCGTTGCGCTCCAGCGCTTCCGCCAGCATGATGGTGGTATCGCAGATATGCGGGGAAAGACGCTCGGCGTGCTGGCAGTACTGCTGGTAAATTTCGTCCAGCGATAGAGGTTCAGCGCCGTATACCTTGGTCAAAATGTTGTTCTTCTGACTGAGTATCGCGGTAAGCCTGTCCAGGAACACTTCCTTATCCAGGAGGTCGCCGAATCTGATGCCGGTTCTGGCTACTTTATCGGCGAAGGCGGGGCCGATACCCTTACGTGTGGTCCCTATTGCCTTGTTGCCCCGTGCTTCTTCTTCAAGTCCTTCAATAACAATGTGATACGGCATAATCAGATGGGCCCGGTCACTGATGAAAAGACGGGAGGTATCTATGCCGCGTTCGTTCAGTTCGTCCATCTCCTTGAACAAAACGCTGGGGTTGACCACCACGCCGTTGCCGATTATGGATGTAGCCTCGGGATAAAAAATGCCGGAAGGCGTAAGTCTGAGTTTAAATTCCCCGTGCGGGTTGACTACTGTATGACCGGCATTATCGCCGCCGGAAAACCGTACGATGACATTAGCCGATTCCGCCAGCATGTCCACAATTTTGCCCTTGGCTTCATCTCCCCATTGGGCTCCAATAACAGCAATAACCGGCATTTTCCCCTCCCTTAATAAAAATCCAGCATTGATTCTACTACCTGGGACGTGGATTGTCCAATCTGTTTTATCCCTCTATCATTGAAAAAATGCGTTGGCAGCTAGTTTCTTGTCTGGCGCCAGGCATAGAGCAGCCTCTGCCCGACCGTAAAGAAGCTGAAAAAAGCGATTATCGCCAGGGCGGTAACCAGGACGTAATCAAACTGGCTTAGCAGGAGACCCAGCGCCAGGATGATAACCCTTTCCGGCCGGGTGAACAGTCCCACCCTGCATTCCATTCCCAGCGCCTCTATCTTGGCCCGGAGATAGCTGACCATAAGTGAACCGAGCAATGTGACACCGACGAGTAGACTCTCGGCAACCTGCTGTTCCCGGGAGAAAACGAAGAGCAGGCCCAGCAGAAGTATGGCTTCGGACAGGCGGTCAAGCGTGGAGTCAAGGATACCGCCGAACCGGGTAACCCGATTTGTAGTACGTGCCAGGGCACCGTCAAGCATATCGAAAAACCCTGCAACAAGCACCAGCCAGCCGGCGGCAAAAAGGTGCTCGGTTACGATGAGTGCTGTGGCACCGACAGTTAGCCAGAACCCGAGCCAGGTTATCAGGTTTGGGGTGAGTGGTGTTTTAGCTAGAAGCCTGACGACTGGTTGCGTGACATAACCTGCCATGACTTTGCGGGCTTTAGCTAGACCGGTCATTAATCAGCACTTTCCTGAGGCAGCGCCAGCCGGTGAAGCCTCCTTTTCCGGGATTGCTTGTGGCGGCGCTATCTTGTTGAGTGTTTCCTGATAATAATCAATGATTCTTTTGGCGATATGTGCCCAGTCGTATTGCAGCGCCTTGGGTCGCCCTCTGGCACCCATCTGCTGACGCATTGGCTCGTTATTAATCATCGTAAACAGGGCTTCGGTTAATTTCTCCACGTTCCTCGGAGGTACGGAGATGCCTTCGTCGCCATTGGTCAATACATTGGCAAAACCGTCTATGGTCGTGGCGACAATCGGCTTGCCCACGGCCATGGCCTCAAGCAGGACGATACCGAAGCTCTCCCGTCCGGTAGCCGGGAAGCAGACAACATCGGCCGTTTTGTAATATCTGGGTAAATCGCTGTAGGTGGTATATCCGGTAAAAATAACGTCCTCTAAACCGTTTCTGTTAATCTGCCTCTGGTACTTCTTGCGCAGTCTGGTGCCTGGCCCCACGGCAATGAGACGGCAGTTAGGATTTTCTCGCTTAACCTGTTTATAGGCTTTAAGCAGGTAATTGAAGCCTTTCCTTTTCTCCAGTCGCCCGACAAAAAGGATGTTGAACTTATCGTCATTGAATGTATCTATCGGTGACACGTTGTCATTAAAATGCTCGGTGTCTATTCCGTTAGGTATGATGGTATACTCTGCGGGGAAATAGGGACTTACATAGTCCAGGGCTGTTTTGGATACGGCAATGTGGCCGTCGAGCTTACGAAACCATCGGTCGAGGTACCACTTGGCTAAAGGGCCGAACATCGTATACCAGGGCTTGGCTCCCGAAGCATGAAAAGTGCCGACCATCGGTGTGTGTTTTAATCTGAGCGTGGTGGTGCATACCGTTGGCATTAAGGGTTCGTGCAGGTGGCAGATATCAAATTTCTCCCGCTCAAATGCCTCATTTATCTGGGATTCCAGCCGTACGGATACGGTAACACGGGCTATCGAGCCGCTGACCGGAATAGGGCGGGGTGTGCCGATGCGGATAAACCGGTCGCCCAGGGTGTACATCGCCTTTGAGGCCGGGGCGATTATCTTGACATCGTGGCCCATCCGGGTGAACTGCCTTTCCAGGCAGGAGATATGGTTGACAACGCCCCCGGGGTAAGCGAAGTCATAAGGGGATACCAGTGCTATTTTCATGGGCAGCTACTTGGCTACCTCCTGCTTTTTCGTTTGCTTGGCTAAGGCAGACGGCTGGGCGGTAGCCTTGATGAAATCCTCCACCATCTTATGCGCCTCGTCGTCGGTGTACTGTATCGGAGGTGATTTCATGAAATAGGCGGAGGGCGCCGTCAGTTCACCCTTAAGGCCGTTGTCCAGGGCGAGCTTGCAGCACCTGATGGCATCGATGACCACCCCGGCGGAATTGGGGCTGTCCCAAACTTCCAGCTTCATCTCCAGTGTCAGGGGAACGTCGCCGAAGGTGCGTCCTTCCATCTTTATATGGCAGTATTTTCGGTCTTCAAGCCAGGGTACGTAATCGCTGGGGCCGACGTGTATATCCCTTTCATCCATCTTGTAGTCAAGCTGAGACGTAACCGACGTGGTTTTGGATATCTTCTTGGACTCCAGTCGCTCCCTCTCCAGCATATTATAGAAATCGGTATTGCCGCCGAAGTTTAATTGGTAGGTATGCTCCAGCTTTACGCCGCGTTCGCGGAAAAGCCGCGTAAGCACACGGTGGGTAATGGTGGCGCCGACCTGCGACTTGATATCATCGCCGATGACCGGCAGACCCCGGTCGGCAAAGCGTTTCTGCCAGTACTTCTCTTTGGCGATAAAAACCGGGATGCAGTTAATAAGGCCGCAGCCGGCTTCAAGTATCTGCTCGATGTACCATTTGGTGGCTTCTTCACTGCCTACGGGCAGGTAGTTGATGACTACATCGGTCTTGGTTTCTTTCAGGATGCCCACGATGTCGGCTGTAGGCCCCGGCGCTTTCTCGATTATCTGCGAGAGGTACTTACCGAGGCCGTCATGGGTCATGCCTCTGTCTACTTTGACTCCGGTGGTAGGTACTTCACAGAACTTGAAGGTGTTGTTCGGCTTGGTATAAATCGCTTGTGCCAGGTCCTTGCCGACCTTATTTTTATCAATATCAAATGCGGCAACGAAATTGATATCCCTTATGTGATAGCCGCCGAGGTTAACATGCATGAGTCCGGGCACGAATTCACCTTCATTTGCGTTTTGATAATAATGAACCCCCTGTACTAATGACGAAGCACAGTTGCCCGCGCCGATTATAGCAACATTTATATTTCCCATAGTTTCATATCTCCTCTTTCTAATGGATGCCGTGGTAAAAGCTCGTTATGGCTATACCATGCATCGGTTTGAACTATACCCCTTTAGGCACGGGATGTCAAGACTTACAGCTAATTATTTTACATAAAAGAATAACCGTACTGGAATCCGATTTCCGGGTAGCTGTCATAAGCTAGATAAGCACCTTCTTTGGCTGCCACACTCCTTCTTTTCAACCTCAATCGTTAATCGAAAAGTGCGTTTTTGATATCTAAAATCATATCGGTCATTAGCTCAGGCTCCCTGGCCAGATATAACTTTGAGCATTCGATATTGAGCGCGGAATGCAACAGGCCTTGCCTTATCTTTTCAGATATCCTTAAGATTTTACCTACGTGACTCGCTGGAAATATGTAGTTACTTGATATCACTGGCACTTCTATTTTGTTCAGGCTGTGTATAGCCTCTCTAAACTCCTCCGGTGTGAATTCTTTTATTTTTTGTCCGTATAATTTCAGCTCTTTTACTATAAGTTCCACGCGACGCCTGGCCGCCGTTGAAGTATGGTCGAATTCATTGGGGTTCAATGTCCCTGTCTTGTTTTTGATATGCTCAAGCCATTTGGTAGCCGTAAGAAAGAAATATTGCTTATGTTCGTCAGCCAGGATTTGGGCTCTTTCATGGTATTTCGCCTCGATTTTTGTAGCGACGGCAGCCAGTTTCTCCTCGTCTATTATGCCGAATCCCCCTAGTTCGAGGAGTGTTCCGAGAAAACTACTGCTATGAATATAAATCACGAGCCTTTTTAATGCTTTGTTTCTATGATGGAATGCACATGAGGCTGCAATACCGGCAGTGAAAGCGTCAATTGCGGTCTTTGGATAAGGTAAAATATCATCAGGCACTCTGGCTACGCTCCCTGAGTGTGGTGCAACCCAGATTGTTTTTGGCGTAGAACCCCAGACATAGGAATAAAAATTTTCCCAGGCTGAGGATTTTCTGTCATATTCCTTTTTGGTGGTGGCGGCGAAGGCCGTACTGGCAAGCCACTTCATGTTTTCTAAGGCATGAGGCAGCTCCGCGCCATACCGAAGGGCTTCCCGTAATTCCGGCTTGGCTCTATTAAAATCGATACCGTATCTGCCTTCGGCTAAGTCCTGGTCATCAGGTACGCGGGAAGACTTTACCGCGATAAATCGACGGTGACCATCCTGTGAATCATAAACTTCGAAGTTAGGGTTGCTTTCCTTACGTACAAACTCCTGAAGAAACTCTGCATTGACTCCCAGGTAAGCTCCGTGCTCATCTTCATGAACTAACTTCACAGGTCGTCACCTTTTTGTAGCAGGATTTTTACTGCATAATATGCTTTTTAAGGTCAATTACACCACTCTTTATATGGGTTATACCAGCACCTTCTTCGGCTGCCACATCCCCTTATCCGGGATATAGCGTAGTATCGCCAGGAAACGCCCGTCAAGAGAATAGGCGCGGCAGTGTTTCTGTCCGGGGCTACCGTTTTCACCGGGGCTATTGTTTTCCAGAACCACCGGACTCCCCTTCCTGATTATTTCCTCGGTAGCGTCACTGACAACAATAGCCTGATACTGCTGGAGCACCATATCTATCGGATAAACGAAGTGCTGCCAGTAGCCGTAGCCGAAGGCATCCTCGAGCTGAGATATTGAGATAGCGTCCCTGATATCAAAGAGCCCGCATCTGGTACGGATAAGGCTCTTCAGATGGGCACCACAGCCGAGTGCCTGCCCCAGGTCGTTAGCCAGCGAGCGAATGTACGTGCCCTTGCTGCACTCTACCTCTACGGTGGCTACCGGCTTTCGCCATGAGATAAGTTCCAGGCGGTGGATTATCGCCGTGCGGCTTTTTCTCTCGACGGTGATGCCCGCCCTCGCCAGTTTGTAGAGCGGCTGGCCGTGATATTTTACGGCGCTGTACATCGGCGGGGTCTGCTGAATGGAACCGCGGAATGAACCAAGCGCCGATTCGATTTGTTTCCTGTTGATTCCAGTAGTATCTCCTTGCCGGGTAATCTGGCCGCTGTTATCGTAGGTGTCGGTGGCTACCCCGAACTCAATCCGGGCACGATATGTCTTGGTGGTATCGACCAGGAACTCGATGATGCGCGTACCCCGGCCAATGCAGACCGGCAGGACTCCAGTTGCCTCCGGGTCCAGCGTACCGGCATGTCCTGCCCGCTTCTCTCCGCTCAGCTGTTTCACCATGGCAACAATGCTGAAGGAGGTTTTACCACGGGGCTTATTGATATTCAGTATGCCGTCCAAAGCCAGTCCTCATGAGGGGTTGTCAGTCCCGTCTGACCCCTTCTCCCCTTTTTAATTATCTTTTCCCACCCTGCCGCCCTGTATCATCAGCGGCTAATCCCGTAGTTTTATACCCCACCGCCCCCATATATGTCATTGCGAGCCAGAGGCGAAGCAATCTCTATCTTCCGCTTAACCTGACGCCCAAGCTGCTTATCCCGTAGTTTTATACCCCGCCCACCCTGCGGAGAGTTATAGAGAGGCGAAGCCTCTCTTACATATCCTTCCCCCTCCCTTTGAAGGGAGGGGGATACAGGGGGTGGGTTGTTAAAAATCAAATGGGTGAAGTAGATATAAACTCTCTTTCCTTTTGGAGACTGACAAAATTCTGAATAGAATGATAAGGCTCCTGAGGGATTGCTGTTTACGGCCCCTGTTCCTCTCTGACCTGGTCAAGCAGCCGCAGTATATGGTCTCCATGCTCAATGGAGTCGTCCCAGTGAAAACCTAATTCAGGAGTCCGCCGCATTCTTACCTTCTTGGCCAGTTCGGTACGCAGGAAACCGGCAGCTGAATTCAATATTTCCAGTATCTTCTGTTCCTCTTGCCTGCCGCTGATACAGCTGACAAAGACTTTGGCGTATTTCAGGTCTGGAGAGGTGGTAACCTCGGTCACGGCGACGAATTCGTTAAGCCGTGGGTCCCTGAGCTGGCGTTGAATTAACTCGCTGAGTTCTCGCCGGATGAGGTTGTTTACCCGTTCGATGCGATGTGCCATAATCTGAAGTCCGGCTATTATCTGTTAGCCGACTTTTTCCATTCTATAAAATTCCAGTATATCACCGACTTCAAAATCGCCGAAGTCCTTGATGCCCACGCCGCACTCATAACCGGCGGCTACCTCTCTAACATCATCCTTAAAGCGCTTCAGACTGCTCACCGTGGAGTCACTTATTACCTCATCACCCCTTCGCACTCTGACTGACGCATTCCGTGCTATTTTGCCATCGTTAACATAGACGCCGGCTGCCTTGGCTCCCTTGCCGGCCGGGAAAATCGCCCTTACTTCGGCTCGCCCGTCAATAACCTCAGCATAAGTAGGCTCGAGCATACCCTTCAGTGCCTTGTCCACATCATCTGTCAGGCTGTAAATAACGTTATAGTAACGGATGTCTATTCCCTTGGCAGCGGCCACTAACCGGGCGCCTTCCTCAGAGCCGACGTTGAAACCTATGATGAGCCCGTTGGAAGCTATGGCCAGCATGACATCACTCTCCGTAATATTGCCGGTACCGCTGTGGATTGTTCTTACCTGTACTTCACCCGTACCCAGTTGTTCCAGAGAGCTTCTTATTGGCTCGATGCTGCCCTGGACGTCAGTCTTAAGAATAACATTAAGCTCTTTCACCCGTCCGGCACTTATCTGGTCATAAAGGTTATTAAGGTTAACTGATTTACCTGCCAGAGGAGACTTTTGTTCCCTCTCGGCCTTTTGCTTTTCAATGAGGCGCTGGGCTTTGTGTTCGTCGGCCACGGCCGTTAGAGTATCGCCTACCTGAGGCACCGTATTTAAGCCGAGGATTTCGGCGGGGGTCGCCGGCTCAGCCTTTTTTATGCGCCTGCCGACATCGTTAAACATAGCCCTCACTCTGCCCCAGGAATCCCCAACCGCAACAGTATCACCTAGTTTCAAGGTCCCTGTCCGTATCAGTACCGTTGCCAGTGGACCCCGGGTCTTGTCCATCTTAGCTTCAATAACGACTCCGGCAGCCGGTTGATTCGGGGAAGCCTTGAGTTCTTCCATTTCCGCGACCAGCAGCACACTTTCCAGCAGTTCTGAGATGCCGGTCTTCTCCTTGGCCGAGATTTGAGCGCATACGATGTTGCCCCCCCATTCTTCAATAACCAGACCGGCGTCAGCCAGCTGTTGTTTTACCAGTTCCACGTTGGCATTAGCCTTGTCAATTTTATTGATGGCTACCACGATAGGCACCTCGGCGGCCCGGGCGTGGTTTATCGCTTCGATAGTCTGGGGCATTACGCCATCGTCGGCGGCTACCACCAGAATGGTAACATCGGTAATGTTGGCGCCATGAGCCCGCATGGCTGTAAAGGCTTCGTGGCCGGGTGTATCCAAGAAGGTAATCTTCTGGTCGTTGACCGTTGCCTGGTAAGCACCGATGTGCTGGGTGATGCCGCCGGCCTCGGAGTCTACCACATTGGTTTGTCTGATAGCGTCCAGTAATTTCGTCTTGCCGTGGTTGACGTGCCCCATGACGGTCACCACCGGAGGACGAGGCTGTAGATTTTCAGCTTCCTTACCATAGAGTCGTTTCAGTTTCTTGCTCTCTTCGGCGGCACCGGCCAGCTGCTGGTCTCTTAATGGCTTCAGGCGTGTTTCATGGCCCAAACCGGCCGCAATGGTAGCGGCTATGTCATAGTCTATTACCTGGTTTATGTTGGCCATGATGCCGTTTCGCATCAATTGTTTGATGACCTGAATTGAGTCAACCTTGAAAAGGTCAGCCAGTTGCCGGACGCTTATGGAGCGTGGAATATCAAACACAGGCGCTTTCGCTTGTGAAGATTTTTTACTGGCCTTCTCTACCACAGGCTCAGCAACATCTTCCGGTTGGCTTGTCTTCGGCACTAGCTAACTCCTTCAAAAATGTCTTTTCCGTGTTTAATAAGCTGTTCACGGTTGTCATGGGTGAGGCTGCTTCGCAACGCGTGCTCAAGTTGCTTACCTTTCAATGCTTTTTCCCAGCATCCTCGGGTTGGACATACATAAGCGCCCCGCCCCTCCTTCTTCCCGGTGCTGTCAATCTCAATACTGCCCTCGGGAGTACGCACCAGGCGTACCAGCTCTCGCTTATCCCTTATCTGTCGACAGGCTACGCAGGTACGCTGGACTGTGCGTTTGATGGCAGCGGAGCGGGTGCTAGAAGTAATCTTCTTCCTCCCCTATATCGATATCTCTGCGGCCTCTTTTAGCCCGGACGCCGTCTTCACTGGTATCCTTGCTGTAGGTGCCCTTTCTTTTCTTCCTTGATTTGGTGGTTTTGGCTGTGGTCTTGGTTCGTTTGGGTGCCATAATATCTTCAGCAAAACGTATCTGTTGTTTCTCGTCCGTCGTCGGTGCCTCAAAGATGATTTGTGGCGGTATGAGTACCTCCTCAGAGACCGGCTCTTCGCCCTCTTCTTTCTCCGTCTCCTCCGGTTTCTCTTCCGAAGGTTCCTCAGTAGGCACTACCGGCTCCAGAGCCGCCAGTATCTCTTCAGGTATCTCCTCGGCAACAGCTGCTTCCCCGGCAGGCTCTACTGCTTCCGCTTCGGCTTCTTTGGCTACCCCTTTTGCCGTCTTGGCTTCTTCCAGCCTCTCGGCCTCGGCGGCCGAGGCACTCTTGATATCAATCCGCCACCCGGTAAGCTTGGCAGCAAGTCTGGCATTTTGTCCCTCTTTACCGATGGCCAGAGATAGCTGTTTGTCGGGCACGATTACAGTGGCTGCCTCCGCCTCTTTATTCAGTCCAACGCTTACGATGTGGGCCGGGCTTAGGGCATTAGCAATGAACTTAGTAACGTCCGGGTCCCACATAACGACATCTATCTTTTCACCATTAAGCTCACTGACGATATTCTGTATCCTGATGCCGCGCAGACCAACACAGCAGCCGACCGGGTCAATACCTTGCTGTTTGGCGGCTACGGCTATCTTGCTCCGGAAACCGGCTTCACGGGATATTGTTTTTATTTCTACAGTTCCGTTGTAGACTTCCGGGACTTCCAGTTCGAAAAGACGGCGCAACAGGTCCGGATGAGAACGGGATACGATTACTCTGGGTCCCTTACTGGTGCGTGCTACCTGCAGCAGGACGACCTTGAGGCGCTGACCTATCCGGTAGCGCTCGGTGCGGACCTGCTCGGATGGGGGCAGTATGGCTTCGGTTCTGCCCAGGTCAATGTGAGCCTGACCAAGTTCAAAGCGCTGTACTACCCCGCTGACAACGTCCCCTTCTCTATCAGCGTATTCCTCGAATATGGCGCTGTGCTCGGCTTCATGGAGGCGTTGCAGGATAACCTGCTTGGCTGTTTGGGCGGCAATACGTCCGGCATTGGCCGGGGTAGATTCAACCATGATGGTATCGCCGATCTGGACATCCTCCTTGACCTTTTTGGCGTCGCTCAATGATATTTCATTGAGTCTATCAGCAGCCAGTCGGGCCACGGTTTTTTCAGCCCATACTTCAACCTTACCGCTATTAGGGTTAATCTTGACTGCAATATTCTGGCTAGAGGCGAAGTTATCCTTCTTATAGGCGGATACCAGTGCCGCCTCTACGGCAGTAAGCACCACGTCTTTCGGCAGATTTTTCTCCGCCGAAAGCTGTGTAATGGCGAGCAAAAAATCGCTCTTCATTCCGGATTTTTACCTCCGATATACTTATATTACAGTAACAAAAAAGTGGGAATCAAACCCACTTCGCTACATAACCATCTTCTCTTTGTTTGGTTATTATAGCACAGTTTATATCAAGATGCAATACGGGTTTCGTAAAAATCGTAAGAAATGTGTTTGCCCTCGTTTTTCATTATGCTGCAATCTGGATACCCCCGCCCCCCATTCCATGATATCTTTTCCCACCCTCCCGCCCTCGTATCATCTCCTGTTTATCCCATCATTTATACCCAATACCACCCCATGGGGTGTTTAAGGGGGGCGAAAGAAATCAAACATAGCCAGACAGAGCTATCTTTGTCATAACTTACTGGGAATGTGTATAATAATTATTGTATCGGTCAGAAGGTCCCCTTTTTACTGGAAGGAGAGCGGGATTTGGATATCGGGGAATTGAAGGCTTCGGTCATCGGGGAAATAGACACTCAAAACCGGCAGCTTGGCGAACTGAGCCAGAAAATACATGATAATCCCGAGGTGGCTTTTAAGGAGAAAAAAGCGGCTGCCTGGCTGGCCGAATATCTTGAGGAGAACGGATTTTCTGTAGAAAAGGGCATCTGTGAACTGCCGACGGCTTTCCGGGGAAGGTATGGGAGGGGTGAACCGGTTATCGCTATGCTGGCTGAATACGACGCTCTGCCCAAACTGGGACATGCCTGCGGACACAATCTTATAGCTACCAGTGCCCTGGCTGCCGGGGTAGCTTCCCGCAAGGCTGTGGATGAACTGGGCGGCAGCGTTATGGTTATCGGCACACCGGGCGAGGAGTTGTATGGAGGCAAGGCTATCATGGCGGAGAGGGGCGCCTTCGATAATATAGATGCAGCCATGATAGTACACCCGGGTGGCGGCAACAGGGTTGTTATGAAAACGCTGGCCTGCCAGAATCTGGATGTCGAGTTCCTTGGCCGGGCGGCCCATGCGGCTGTCGAGCCGGAGGCGGGTATCAATGCCCTGGAGGCCATGATATTATCCTACAATGCCATTAATGCGCTGAGGCAGCATATTAAGGATAAAGCCCGCATTCATGGTATCATTACCGACGGTGGTGAGGCGGCTAATGTCATACCGGCACACACCGCGGCTACATTTATAGTGCGTGCCGAGGACGATAGCTATCTTGACGAACTGAAGGAGAAGGTCATAAGCTGTTTTGTCGGTGCCGCCGCAGCTACCGGCGCCGAACTGAAATACCGGTGGGCGGAGGTGCGCTACGCGTCCATAAGGAATAACCTCGCTATGGCCCGGCTTTTCAGGGGCAATATGAAGTCGCTGGGTCGGAATATACCCATTGGGGAATCCAAGATGTGGGGTGCCAGCTCCGATGTCGGTAACGTCAGCCAGTTGATACCGGCGATTCATCCTATGGTAGCCATAGCGCCCAATAGCGTTTTGATACATACCCCCGAGTTTGCCCGGGCCGCCGCCTCGGAAGAGGGGTTTCGCTTTCTCCTTGATGCGGCCAAGGCTATGGCAATGACGCTTGTTGATATCCTGGCCGGTCCGGAAACACTTGCCGTGATTCAGGAAGAGTTCAGGAGGGGTGGAGGAGGTAAGCAATAGCTGATGGAGATAATTATTAGCTTAAGGAGAACTGGTGGAAGTCTATCTGGGTATTGATGTCGGGTCGGTTACGACCAAGTTTGCGGTACTGAACACCGATGATGAACTGATGGCCAGCCTCTACCTGCCGACGGAGGGGAAGCCTGTGGCTGTGGTACAGAAAGGGCTGAAGCAAGTTGGTCAGCATCTACCGCCCGGGACGAAAATTAAGGGTGTAGCTACCACCGGAAGCGCTCGTTACCTGGCCGGGGCTATTGTCGGCGCCGATTTAGTCAAGAATGAGATAACTTGCCAGGCTATAGCCGCCGTTCACCATATCCCCGCGGTGAAAACGGTAATTGAAATCGGCGGGCAGGACAGCAAGATGATTATTATTCGTGATGGGATTGTTACTGACTTCGGCATGAATACGGTATGTGCGGCTGGCACCGGAAGTTTCCTTGACCACCAGGCTGCACGTTTGAATATGAGCATAGAGGAGTTGTCCCGGCGGGCGCTGATTGGTGGCGCGCCGGTTCATATCGCCGGGCGTTGTACTGTCTTCGCGGAATCGGACATGGTGCATAAGCAGCAGATGGGACATCGTGTCGAGGATATTATTTGTGGTCTTTGTCAGGCACTGGTGCGTAACTACCTGAGCGATGTCGGTTCGGGTAAAGATATACAGCCTCCGGTCGTCTTTCAGGGTGGTGTTGCCTTTAACCAGGGTATCATCAGGGCGCTCGGGGAGGAGCTTGGTACCGAGATTATCGTTCCGCCTCACCACGAGGTTATGGGGGCAATAGGTGCGGCTTTGCTGGTACACGAAAGCGCGGTCGGCAGCCGTAATGGCAGCCGGTTCAAGGGGTTCGGCGTCAGTGAAATTAACTATCAGACATCTTCATTCGAGTGCCGTGCCTGTCCTGCTTTGTGTGAAATAGTCCAGGTTTCTGTTGATGACCGGGTTATTGCCTGCTGGGGCGGACGTTGTGATATGTGGGAGGAAAGTCTGATTGGCCAGGGAGCTTAGTTAGAGAAGATGATTATTGCTGTTGATGCTGCCGGCGGCGACTACGCCCCCCACGAAGTAGTCAAGGGAGCGATAAGAGCCGCCCAGGAGCTTGAGGTAGAAATAACGCTGGTGGGACGCAGGGATGTGCTGCATGTGCTGGCGGGACGTTCTCTGCGTAAATCGAAAATAACTATCGTTGATGCCAAACAGGTTATCGATTATGACGAGTCGCCGCTGAAGGCTATTCGCAATAAGCCGGATTCCTCAATAGTGGTGGGTATTAACCTTTTAAAGAGCGGCAAAGCGGGAGCATTTGTTTCGGCAGGGAATACCGGGGCGGTAGTGGGTGCCGCTCTGCTCACTCTCGGCAAGGCGAAAGGGGTTACCCGCCCGGCCATTGGATGTTTCCTGGACAGCATATCGTCGTTCCCGGCGCTCCTGGTTGATGCCGGGGCCAATTCCGATTGCCGTCCGGAGCACCTGCTTGAATTCGCTAGGCTGGGTTCGATTTACAGTAAACACCTGCTTAATATCGAGTCGCCGCGTGTTGGTCTTCTCAGCAATGGCGCTGAGGACGGCAAGGGGAACCGTCTCGTTCATGATAGCTATGCAATCCTGAAAAAGGCCGCAGACATTAACTTCGTCGGCAATATAGAAGGACATGAAATTGTGAAAAGAACCACCGATGTTATTGTGACCGATGGCTTTACCGGGAATATAGTTCTCAAGACTATTGAGGGTCTGAATGACAATTTCTTGACCTCGCTGAGGCAGATAGGGCATGTCTTTTCCAGTGCCTACCGCCTCCGGGGGCGTGACCTGCTTCGTGATATCGGGCTGAATTCATGGGCTCAGAAACTGGACTATACCGAATATGGCGGAGCGTGTCTCCTCGGGGTGAACGGCAATGTCATTATAGCTCACGGGCGAAGCCAGGCCAGGGCTATCAAGAACGCTATAGGTTTGGCCAGAGAAACCGTAGAACGGAGTATAACCGAGAAAGTAATGGAGGAAAATTATGACGAAGCCAGTGAACATTGAAGGAGCAAAGTTTGAAGAAACCGTTTTGAAGTCAAAGATACCCGTACTGGTTGACTTCTGGGCGCCCTGGTGTGGGCCGTGCCGGATGGTAGAGCCGGTGGTTGATGAACTGGCCGAAGGCTATGATGGCAAGGTTATGTTTGCCAGGGTGAATGTCGATGATAATCCCAGGATTGCCAGCCAGTATGGTATTATGAGTATTCCTACACTGATGGTCTTCAAGGATGGACAGCCTGTTTCCAATATTGTCGGCTTCAGACCCAAAGCCGAGCTGAAGAAGAGCCTGGACATGGCCCTGTAATAAGCGGGGTTGAGAGTGATGAGTAATTCCCCCAAAAAATGCGATATTGTCATTATCGGTGGTGGTCCCGCGGGACTCAGTGCCGGTATATATACCGGCAGAGCCAGGCTGGATAGCCTGCTTATTGAAAGGGGGGTGGTTGGCGGTCAGATATTGAATACGGAATGGTTGGAGAACTACCCCGGTTTTCCTGAGGGCGTTAGCGGCTTTGATTTAACCCGGTCAATGCACCAGCAGGCGACGAAATTCGGACTGGAGACGCTGATTGCTGAGGTTACCGATGTTAAGATGACCAGTGAAAGTAAGTTGGTAAAGACCACACAGGGCGACTTTACCGCCAGGGCTGTCATCGTCGCCAGCGGTTCGGAGCGGCAGAAACTGGGTGTACCCGGTGAAGCCGAATATACCGGCAAAGGCGTATCCTACTGTGCTACCTGCGACGGGGCTTTCTTCCGGGATAAATCGGTAGTGGTGGTAGGGGGTGGCAATGCGGCGATTACTGAAGCTCTGGAACTCACCAAGTTCGCTTCTCAAATAACGGTTATACATCGGCGCGATGAGCTGCGCGCCACCAAAATACTGCAGGAAAAAGCCTTTGCCGAGCCCAGGATTAAAGTCCTGTGGGATAGCGTGGTCGAGGAAATCCTGGGTGAGACTTTAGTGAATAAGGTCAAGGTTCGTAACGTAAAGAGCAAAAAGGAATCGGTCCTTGATGTCTCCGGGGTATTTATGTCCATCGGATTCAAGCCCAATACCGGTTTTCTCAAAGATATTTTAGCTTTAGACAATATTGGCGCTATTATCGCCAATGAAAAGATGGAAACGAGTGTCTCCGGCGTTTACGCGGTGGGCGACATACGCAGTAACTCAATCCGCCAGGTTATATCCGCCGCCGGTGATGGCGCTATCGCCGCCGTCAATGCCGAGAAGTATATTTCAGGTTAAGATGGTTTACTGACCGGGAAAATGAGAAATTTCCTGTGAATTTCTTTGGGTTCGTGTGTGGAATTTTTTGACTCCATTTCTAGGCGGTGCAGTATAATTATCAGTAATCGGTAGAAGGAGAAATTTGTGAAGGTTATATTTATTGAAGACGTCCCCGATGTGGCCCTGGCCGGCGAAACCAGGGAAGTGGCCGATGGCTACGGCAGGAACTATCTCCTGCCCAAAAAGCTGGCTGTCCTGGCTAACTCACAGGCCTCGGGTATAGTCGAGGTACAGCTCAAGAAGGTAGCCCTGAAACGGGCACAGGCTGAAAAAGAAATGTCAGAGATTGCCGCCCAGCTGAATGGTATGGAAATAACTCTGAAAGCCAAGGTCGGTGAAAAGGAACGTCTTTATGGCTCTGTCACGGGCACTGATATTGCCGATGAGCTCAGCAGTAGTGCCGGACTGGATGTTGACAAGAGAAAGATAGAGCTTGACGAGCCGATTCGTCAGGTTGGTAGCTATGAGGTGACCGTCAGGTTCACCCAGGACATCACGGCCGTTGTCATGGTCACGGTGGAAGCCGACAAGGTGGTGGAGGCAAAAGAGGAGAAGGAAGAAAAGAAGCCACGGGCTAAGAAAGAGAAGAAGGTGGAAGAAGCCGAGGCAAAAGTGGACGATGCGGAAGCGAAGGTTGAGGAAGCGGAGGTTAAGATAGAGGAAGCTGAGCCGAAAGTGAAGAAGCCTAGGGCGAAGAAGAAGAGCCAGAAAAAGACTAAGGCGAAAGCAAAGGAGACGGAGGCGAAGGTAGAGGAAACAGAGGCGAAAGTGGAGGAGGCGGAGGTTGAGATAGAGGAAGCCGAGGCGAAAGTGGAGAAGCCCAAGGCGAAGAAGAAGAGCCAGAAAAAGACTAAGGCGAAGGTCAAGGAAACGGAGGGGAAGGTAAAGGAAACTGAGGTGAAAGCGGAGAAGGCGGAAGAGAAGGAGGCAGAGCCGGGTGAATGACGTCAAGCTACCGCCCAATGATTCCGATGCCGAGGAAGCGGTAATCGGTTCGCTGCTGATTGATGGTGCCGCCATTTTTCAGATTGCTGACTTCCTTAAGGTAGAGGACTTCTATTTCGAGAAGAATCAGTGGCTGTATGATGCCTGCATGTCGCTTTACCAGCGCGATGAAGCCATTAACCAGATTACGATGGCTCAGGAGCTGTCGCGGCAGAATCGACTGGAGTCATGCGGTGGTTCCGCCCAACTGAGCTACCTGATATCCATATGCCCGACTTCTCTTGATATCGAGCATTACGCTCGGATTGTCTATCGGCTGTCGGTGATGCGTCAGATGATTATCGCCGGCGACCGTATTTCGGCCATAGGTCATGAGGCCGGTCCGGACGTTGAAGAAAGCCTCGCCAGGGCGGAGGGCATCCTGTTCAGATTGCGTCGCGGACAGGGTACCGGAGAATTGACGCATATCCGCCAGGTGCTGGACAAGTACTTTGAAGTGGCACCGGAACCAACTGCGGAGCGCCCCGAGCAGTTGCCTTACGTGCTCTCCAGTTTTACCGGTCTGGATGAGTTCCTGGGCGGCTTTCAGCGCGCTGACCTTATAATTATTGCCGGCCGCCCCAGCATGGGTAAGACCAGCCTGGCGCTGAACATTGCCCGGAACGCCGCCGTGGAGCACCGGGCGTGTGTGGCCCTTTTCAGTCTGGAGATGGCGCGCGATTCACTGGTCATGCGTCTCCTGTCCAGCGAGTCGGGAGTCAATTCGAGGCGTGTCCGGTTTGGACAGCATACCGAGGAGGAAGAAAGGCGGGTTATGGAGGCTACCGGTGTTCTATCGGAGTCGCCGGTTTATGTTGATGATACGCCCATGATTCGTATGGCCGAGATGCGCAGCAAGGCGCTCCGTCTCAACTTCGAGCGTGGTATTGACCTCGTTATTCTCGACTATCTGCAGCTTATGCAGGGGGAGGGGAGAATTGAAAACAGGGTTAACGAAATCAGCTATATCTCTCGCGCCCTCAAAGCATTAGCCCGTGAGCTTAATGCGCCTGTCATTGCGGTATCGCAGCTGAGCCGTGCCGTGGAGTGGCGGGCTTCGCACGAACCTCAACTTTCTGACCTGCGTGAGAGCGGCAGCATCGAGCAGGATGCGGACGTTGTCCTCTTTATCTATCGTGACGAATATTACCTCAAGGAAGAGGAGTGGCAGGTCGAACAGCATGAGGGTAAAGGATTTCCGCATGGTGAAGCTGATATTATCATCGCCAAGCACCGCAATGGACCTACCGGGAGGATAAAACTGCGTTTCCGGCATAACCTGGCGAGGTTCGAAAGCATTAGCGGGGAGCCGAGTCTATTATGAAACAATTTAACGGCTTTCCCGCCAGGACAGAGTTCACCCCTTTGCCCAATGCCTTCTTCAGCGCCCTGCTGCCCCGGATTGATGATATGGCTGAGTTGAAGACCACCCTCCACGTCCTGGCGGCGCTATATCGCAAGAAAGGCTATCCCCGCTTTGTCGCTTATAAAGAGCTGCTGGGGAATGACAGCCTGATGCACAGCCTTAAAGGGGCGGCGAAGTCGCCTGACGATACGTTGCGGGATGCCCTGAAAATGGCCGCCGACAGAGGCACCTTCATTCACCTGGTAGCGGAAACGGGCGATAGCTCTGAGGATATCTATTTCCTGAACGATGAATCCGGCCGGCAGACGGTCGCCAAAATCGAAAGCGGCGCGCTCAAGTTGAGTGGCCTGAAAGTCGTTAAACAGGCTGGCGTTGAAGCTGAGGAACTGCCTGACATCTTTACCCTTTATGAGCAGAACATTGGCATACTCACCCCGATGATTGCCGATGAACTCAGTGATGCCGAAAAGCTGTATCCTGAAAGCTGGATTAAGGATGCTGTTAAAGAGGCGGCTTTACATAACAAGCGTAATATCAGGTATATTCTTAAAATCTTAGAAAGCTGGGCGGTCGAAGGCAGGAGTGATGGAACATATCGGCGACATCCTAAAAAGACAGACCCGGACAAGTACTTCAAAGGAAAATACGGACACATGGTCCGGCGCTGAGGAAGAGCTCACGGTAGGGTCGGATTGTCCTGTCTGTAAAGGCGCCGGTATCGTTCATCCCCGGCTGCCTTCGGGCGAGCTGGACTATAGCCGGGTCGTTCCCTGTCGCTGTACCAGGGGTGAACTTGATAGCGAACGTCAGAATCGTTTAAAGCAGTACAGTAACCTGGGCTCGCTGGCACGCTTCACCTTCGAAAATATGGAGCCGAAGGGGAGAAGCGGCAATACCCGGAGCCAGGAGCAGTTCGGCCGCTCCTGTGAGGCCGCTAAGAAATACGCCGTTGAGCCTGAGGGCTGGCTGGTTCTGGGTGGTCCCAGCGGCTGTGGCAAGACGCATCTGGCGGCGGCCATCGTCAACGAGCGTATTAGTAACGGCCAACCGGCCTTCTATATCACCACCCCCGACCTCCTCGACCACCTTCGCTCTTCTTTTAATCCTGATAGCGAGGTGCCCTATGACGAGTTCTTTGACCAGGTGCGTAATGCCCCGCTGCTGGTTCTGGATGACCTCGGTGCTCAGTCCGGCACCCCGTGGGCTAAAGAGAAGCTGGACCAGCTGCTTACCTCCCGCTTTAACAGCGAGCTGCCGACAGTAATCGTCGCTATCACGCCTCTTGAGCAGATGGACGACAGGCTGCGCACCCGCCTGACCGACCCCGCTTTGTGCAGGGTATTTATGGTTGAGGAAGAACAACCATCATCGGAGTACGCATGGGGACCGGAATTTGAATTACAGAAGAATATGACCTTTATCAATTTTAAGCGTCGCAGCGATTTGTCTTTGGAACAGCAGGATAATATGGACGAGGCTTATCGCATCGCCTTCGATTTCGCCAGGAATCCTGAAGGCTGGCTGGTATTCATGGGTGTAACTGGCTGCGGCAAGACACACCTCGCGGCTGCTATCGTTAACTATTGTTACGAAGCCGGCAAACCGGCCCTTTTCGTGGTGGTGCCCGAGTTTCTCGACCACCTGCGCTCTACGTTCAGCCCGGATAGCAAGGTGTCCTATGACCAGCTTTTCGAGAGCGTCAAGGCGGAGCCACTCCTTGTCCTTGATGATTTCGGTGAGCATTCGGCCACGCCGTGGGTGCGGGAGAAGCTATATCAGCTTATAAACTACCGCTATAATGCCCAACTGCCGACTGTAATAACTACTCGTTATTCGTTGGATGAGATTATCGAAGAGGTCGACAGTGCTATCAGCTCCCGGCTAGTTGATCGTAAAGTGAGTGTAACATTTGGTATCAAAGCTCCCGATTATCGGGGTGAAAGAAATCCCTCCCAGAAGCGCACGTCCTCTCGCGGTAAGACAGGCCGCTATCACTAGCCCCCCCCTGTCATTGCGAGGAGATGCAGGCGACGAAGCAATCTCTATCTTCCGCCCGCCCTACCTCCCCAAGCGGCTTATCCCGTAGGTTTATACCCCACCGCCCCACGGGGTGTTTAAGAGGGGCAAAGCCCCTCTTCCTTTATTGTGCTATAATATGACTAACAGTGAGGAAGGGCCATGTTGAGAAGATTTAAAGTAGTCCTTGAGCCCAACGAATCGGGCGGATATACCGTCCACGTTCCTCTGCTGCCCGGATGTATCAGCGAGGGAGACAACAGAGAAGAAGCCCTGGCTAATATCAGGGAAGCTATAGAACTCTACATTGAGAGCCTCGAAGCTGACGGTGAACCAATTCCTGCCGAAGAGGCTGTTGAAGAAGCCGTCGTCGAGGTTGCCACGTGAAGCTCCCGCGAGCGAGCGGCAAACAGACTGTAGACGCACTTTTAAAACTCGATTTCATCATACACCGTATTCGTGGCAGTCATTATATTCTCAAGCACCCGGAAACAGGGCGGAGAGTCACCGTCCCATACCATCGAAAAGAGCTTGCCCCCAAGACACTGCGTTCGATTCTGAAGCAGTCGGGTATCACTAACGAGACATTTTCCAGTCTGCTGTGAAACACCCTGTTTATTTCGCGGAGCGTTTAAGAGGGGCGCCAGCCCCTCTTTCTAATTCTTCCCCCTCCTTTAGTAAAGGAGGGGGACACAGGGGGTGAGGTAGACAGATAAGCTCCACCTTGACGCTGGAGCGATGTTTCAGTATTATCATTAGTGAAGATTGTATTTAACCATAATTGAAAGTGATTCTTGTTAAGGAGCTTGTATAAAAAGCCATGATAGTCGAAATGAAAACGGGTGCCACCAGGGAAGAAATAGACAGTGTGGTAGGGAAAGCGAAGTCGCAGGGACTTGACGTCCAGTTAAATTTAGGCACCGACAAAACGGTAGTCGCCCTCCTGGGGAGCAATACCGGCCAGATACCCACCGATATCTTTGCCGTGTTGCCCGGCGTCGAAAGTGTTACCCGGATTATGAAGCCTTACAAGCTCGCCTCAAGGGAGTTCAGACCCGGGGATAGTAAGGTTACCTGTAGTGGGGTGGAGATTGGGGGTGAACGTATTGTTGTTATAGCCGGCCCCTGCGCTGTGGAAAGCGAAGAGCAACTTATACAGGCAGCCGTGGCCGTAAAAAAGGCTGGAGCCAGCATCCTGCGTGGTGGCGCCTTCAAACCGCGTACTTCTCCATTCAGCTTCCAGGGTCTGCAGAAGGCTGGACTGGAACTGCTGGCAAAAGCCCGCGAAAAGACGGGGATGCCGGTGGTAACCGAGGTGGTGGAGCCGAAAGACGTTGAGCTGGTGGCCAGCTATTCTGATATGCTTCAGATAGGGTCACGCAATATGCAGAACTATGCCCTGCTGACCGATGCCGGCAGAAGCCACCGCCCCGTGGTATTGAAACGGGGGTTTTCCTGTACCATTACCGAGTGGCTTACCGCCGCCGACTACCTTCTGGCGGAGGGTAACAACGTCATTCTCTGTGAGCGTGGCATCCGGACATTTGAAGATAGTATCCGCTTCTCCCTGGATATCTCGTCCGTACCGGTACTCAAGAAATTCAGTCACCTGCCGGTAATTGTCGACCCCAGTCACGCCGCCGGACATTACTCGCTGGTGCCGGCGATAGCCAAGGCGGCCGTGGCGGCCGGCGCCGATGGCCTTCTCATCGAGGTCCACCCGAATCCGAAAGAGGCCCTCGTCGATGGCCT
The DNA here is from genome assembly GCA_964558675.1 of uncultured Dehalococcoidaceae bacterium. Lineage (GTDB taxonomy): Bacteria > Chloroflexota > Dehalococcoidia > Dehalococcoidales > RBG-16-60-22 > CAZLEY01. The sequence continues at coordinate 114,284 of CAZLEY010000001.1, forward strand.
GCAGTCGCTCTCTCCCTCCGACTTCACACGGCTCATGGGGGAACTCAAAACCATTGCCAAATCCGTGGGCAGATATATCTAGCGCCCTTATACCGGACATATTGAGATTGCAGTTGTTAAAAGACTTTGTTGTTCTACAGGTTGACGGAATATCTATCGTAGGTCAGCTTGTTTTACCTGACAGTAAGAATCAATATCCGGCTGTTTGTCTCTGTCACGGTGCTCCATCGGGTAATCCTCCCGACCCGGATGACGGTGGTTATCCGGCCCTGGCTGAGCGGGTTTGCCGTGAGGGCTTTGCCGCTTTTTTCTTCAATTTCAGGGGGGCGGGGGACAGCGGCGGCAATATGGACCTCGTGGGCTGGACACACGACCTGCACGCCGCTATTGACTACCTGTGGAGTAGGGATAGTATTGACAGGTCGAATCTATCTCTGGTTGGCTTCAGTGCCGGGGCGGCTACCTCTATCTACGTAGCCTCCGAGGATGAGAGGGTATCTGCTGTGGCTGCCTGTGCATCTCCGGCCGATTTTGACTTTCTTACCGAGACTGAAGAGCCGCAGGATATCATCGACCGCTTTCGCGGTACGGGTGCTATCCGTGATGAAGACTTTCCGCCTTCCGTCAAGGGTTGGTTCGATAACCTTAAGCAAATTACACCGGTCAACCATGTTGGCAAAATCGCCCCCAGAAATTTGCTGATTGTTCACGGCAGCCAGGATGATGTTGTGCCGGTAAGCCACGCTTACCGCCTGAATGATAAGGCCGGGGAGCCCAAAAAACTCCTTATTATCGATGGAGCTGGTCACAGGCTCCGGCGGGAGGACAGCGCCGTCAATGCTATTCTGGAATGGTTGAAGTCCTGTCGTCAGACTGCTGGCTTACGATAAATTGACCGACATCCGATAAATAGGCTATAATATTAAGTAGAGAGTTTGTCAAGACGAATTATAAGGCAGGTTAAACTTGCACGAGTCTTGCGGCGTTTTTGGTGTTTATTCCCCGAATGAAGACGTAGCCCGTCTAACCTTTTTTGGATTATTTGCACTTCAACACCGCGGTCAGGAAAGTGCCGGCATTGCTACTGCTGATGGCAGGAAAATACAGATTCGTACCGGCATGGGCCGTGTTTCCAACGTATTTAGCGAGGACCAGCTAAGACATCTTACAGGCTATATTGCCATCGGTCATAACCGCTATTCCACGGCAGGTTCCAGTCGAGCGGCCAACGCTCAGCCGATTATTGTGGGTAATGGTAGTGACACTATCGCTATTGCCCATAACGGTAATATCATTAATGCTGAGTATCTCCATAAAGAACTCATTGAGCAGGGTTATACCTTTAACAGCGGCACCGATACCGAAGTTATTGCCAACCTTATACTGGCCTGTCCGGAAACAAACCTGGTGGATAAGATAAAATACGCCATGCGCCGCCTCCAGGGCGCCTATTCCGTAGTCCTGATAACCTCCCGGAATTTGTTTGCGTTTCGTGATTCATTTGGAGTACGCCCTTTATGTCTGGGCAGTCTGGATGGGGGTTGGTTAATAGCCTCGGAAACCTGTGCCCTCAACCATATTGGCGCTGAAGCCATCAGAGAGGTTGAACCGGGCGAGATTATTGCTATCGACGAAAACGGAGTTACGAGTTCATCCGTGGAAGTGGGCAGAAGAGGATTGTGCATCTTTGAATATATCTATTTCGCCCGGCCGGATAGTGTCATTAACGGGAAGCTTCTCTACCCGTTGCGGCAGGCTATGGGGGCGGGGCTGGCTCAGGAACACAGCGTTGATGCTGACCTGGTTATGGGTGTGCCCGATTCGGCTACAGCTGCAGGCATGGGTTATGCCCAGGAGTCCGGTATCCCCATTGCGGAAGGGCTCATCAAAAATCGCTACGTAGGACGTACCTTTATCGAGCCCGACCAACGCATCCGGGACCTCGGCGTTAAGCTGAAATTTAATCCGCTGCCCCAGATGCTGGACGGTAAGCGTCTGGTGGTGGTTGACGACAGCATTGTTCGCGGCACGACTACTCCCAGTGTGGTAAAGATACTGAGGAAGGCTGGGGCTAAAGAGATCCATATGCGTATCTGTGCGCCTCCCATCCGGTACCCCTGCTTTTTCGGTGTGGATATGGCTAGCCGGAGAGAACTCATCGCTGCCCAGAAGAGTATACCGGAAATCTGTGATTTTATCGGTGCGGATTCGCTGGGCTATCTAAGCATCGAAGGACTGATTAAGGCTGTGGGCTTACCGAAGGATATTTTCTGTCTGGCGTGTTTTACCGGAGATTACCCGATACCGGTTCAGCTTGAGATGGATAAGCTGGCACTGGAGACTATTGCTGCCGGGCAGGGTGCCTTCTGTGAAGGGATAGACGGGGCCTGATTACAGGGATATAACGGCTGCAAAAGCTCACTGATTTTTATTTTTTGAATTACTTTCTATCTTCAATTTCCGATTTAATCATAAATTCTTCTTTTTATTGACCTTATAGTTGACAGGAACAGTATCTTGGTGTATAGTAATTTCAGAACATGTGTTCGCTGTATCTATAATTATTATCAGGGTGCAATATGAAAAAGCTGTCGGATAAGCAGCGTCGTATCTTCAACTTTGTTGACCGTTTTCTGGCTGACAGGGGCTATCCGCCGACTATCCGGGATATACAGGCGGGCTGCAATATCAGCTCGACTTCAGTGGTGGACTACAATCTGAATATACTGGAGAGAGAAGGCCATATTCGCCGCCATGCCGAGATATCACGTGGTATTGAGCTGCTCACTCGTACTCGTGCTTCAGAATCGCTGGTACCCGTGCCGGTTATCGGTCTGATAGCGGCCGGGGAGCCAATCCCGGTACCGGACCCTGATACCTGGGATGTCGCCGCCGTCTCGGAAACTCTGGATGTACCTCGTGAGTTGACACGGGGTAAGGATGGCGTTTATGCGCTGCGGGTAAAGGGTATGTCAATGGTGGACGCCCTGATTCATGATGGCGATGTTGTCCTGATGCAGTATGTTAATGCCGTCGAGAATGGTGAAATGGCTGCTGTATGGCTCAGGTCGGAAAAAGAGGCTACGTTAAAAAAGGTCTACCTTGAATCAGACCGTATCCGACTCCAGCCGGCCAATAGCCAGATGCGGCCGATATATGCTGACCCTGATAATGTAGAGATTCAGGGCAGGGTCATCGCCGTTGTCAGGCAGATAGCCTGAAGCGGGCAGTCAGATATATTCTTTTAAGCCATCAGAACAGGTTCATTTCTTAGTACTGAGGGAGGCTGATTATGTCTTATCTGGTCACCGGTGGTGCCGGATTTATAGGTTCACACGTTGTCCGTGATCTGGTTAGAGAGGGTGAGCAGGTGGTGGTTTATGACTGGTTTCCGGAGACAAGCGGCCTGGAGAGACTGCTCAGTGAAGAGGAAATTAAGAACAGCGTTAAAATCATCCACGGTGATGTGACGGATTTCTCCCAGCTTATTCGCACTCTTAAGGAGAATAACATTGAGAAGGTAATTCATATGGCAGCCCTTATGCTCCTTGAAGTGAATGCCAATCCTCTCCTGGGTGTAAAGGTCAATTGTGAGGGTACTATAGGCGTATTTGAGGCTGCCAGGTTTCTCGGACTGACAAAGGTGGTCTGGCCGAGCTCCGGCTCTGTCTTCGGTCCGCCGGAGAAGTATCCTCAGGAATATATACCCAATGACGCCCCCCATTATCCCCAGAATATCTACGGGGCTGCCAAGTCTTTTAACGAATTCGTGGCAGCCTATTACACAGACAGGTATGGCCTGGATATTACGGCACTGAGGTTTGTCATGGTGTACGGCGCCGGGCAGGTACGGGGCAGGACAGCGGCAATCATACGGCAGCTCGTCTGTAATCCGGCGCTCGGGAAGCCGGGTAAAGTCCCCGCTGCCGGTGATAATGTGCTGGGCTGGACTTATGTGGACGATGCGGCCAGGGCTACCGTAATTGCCAGTAAGGTATCTCGCCCTGAGACGAAGTCTTTTTCGGTCAGGGGTGAGATTCATACTGTTCAGGAGATAGCCGACTATGTTAAGGAACTCGTTCCTGATGCCGATATTACTCTGTTGCCTCTGGAGCGGTCAGCCAGTCACACCATTATGACATGCAAGTATGATACCGCGCGAATTGAGGAGGAAATCGGCTACCATCCCCGTTGGACAATGAAAGATGGGATAAAGGAAACAATGAACGCGGTAAGGCGTGAGCACGGTCTTTCCCCGCTGCCTTAAGTATGCAAATGGTGCTTAATATGACTATTTCTTATAGACCGGCGTGCACCAGTGAATATATTTGGGGTGGTCGCCCCTGATTACCCTGACGTATATATCCTGTAGCTTAGCCGTAATTTCGCCTATCTCACCGTCGCCTATCTTACGACGGTCTATTTCCCATACCGGTGTCACATGAGCGGCGGTGCCGGTAAGAAAGCACTCATCGGCGGTATAGAGCTCGCTGCGGTCGATTGACCGGTGAACTGTCTCCATACCCAGCTCTTTCTCGGCCAGCTCTATCACCGTATTACGGGTAATACCCATGAGAATATTATTGCTGGTGGCAGGAGTTACCAGTTTGCCGTCTATCACCAGGAAAATATTTTCCCCGCTCCCCTCCGAGATATGGCCATCCGGGGCCAGCATGATGGCCTCGTCAAAGCCGTTACCCTGAGCCTCTGTTTTCGCCAGGGCGTTATTAATATAGATACCGGCGGCTTTAATCTGGGGAGGAATCACGTTATCTTCCGGGCGGTGCCAGGATGAAACACAGCACCGGGCTTTGTCCACGTCCAGATAAGGCCCCCATGGAATCACGAATACGAAGAAATCATCCTCCAGGTCATGCAGGCGCACGCCCAGAGCCTGGGAGCTTTTATAGGCCACGGGCCTTATATAAACGTCTTCCTGGAAACCGCACTTGGCCACCAGCTCAACGGTCAACCGGCAGAGTTCATCTATAGAATGATGCAGGGTGATATTCAGCACCCGGCATCCCTTTCCTAGTCTTTCATAGTGCTCTTTGAGGCGGAAGATGTAAGCTTGCTGCTGCTCGCTGTTCCAGTTACCCCTGATGCCCTCAAAGATAGCGGTGCCGTAGTGGAAGGAATTGGTCATAATCCCTATTTTTGCTTCTTCCAGAGGGATAAACTGCTTCTGAAAATAGGCATAAGACGGCATATTAAAGTCTCCTTTCCGGTTACCGTTTATTATAACGATTGCGGGGGTGGAAAAACAAGTGCGCGGTCTTCATCTACTTTACAGCGTGTATATGGGAAGATGGTTTTCGCCAACCACCAAACCCCCATTAAATCTATCAGCACAAAATGGCATCATGGTATAATACTCAGCATATGGATGAAACCACCGCTGAAAAGCAGGGTGGAGTGGGGTGGTTGGCGTGGCTCAGAAAGAGAAGCATTCCCCTGGCCGGTCTGCTGCTGGCTGTCGCCATCATGGCAGTTGTTGGCTATTTTTACTGGAAAAATCCTGGTGTGTTCCGAGAGCTTAAAACATATGGATACCTTGGTGCTTTTATTATCAGCATTATCCTGAACGCTACCATCATATTGCCGGTCAGTAATATGGCGTTTATCATATCCCTTGGGGCTACACTACCTTATCCGTACTTTGTCGGTATGGCTGGTGGCATTGGGGCGGCTATCGGTGAAATGACCGGTTATATCGCCGGCAGAAGCGGCCGCGGGCTACTGGCGAAGAGTAAGGTATACAGCCGGGTGGAAGGCTGGGTAAGAAGGTGGGGGTGGATAGCCGTATTTGTTCTCTCCATTTTTCCTTTTCTTTTTGATATCGTCGGTATTATTGCTGGTGCCCTTCGTATGCCCTTCTGGAAGTTCTTTCTGGCCTGCTGGCTGGGCAGGACAATTTCTTATGTAGCCGTGGCCTGGGGCGCTTCTATCGGGATAAAATTATTACCCTGGTTTGGCTAGGTGCGACTCTTAATTCTCGTTACCAGTATTGAGCCGATAATAAAATAAGCAAGGCAGACGAGTAACATAAAGTCATAGCCGAGTCCGGGACGCCGGCTGTTAAAGAAATCAATGCCAATGCCGATAAGACGTGCCAGGGCGGCACCGCCGGCCGTAGCCAGGTTGGTCAGGCCGAGATATCTCGCCTCCTCGGTTTTAGGGACAAGGTCGGTAGCCAGTGCCCAGTTTGAACTCATGAACGAGCCGACAGCGATTCCCTCAAGTCCGCCGCCTATAAGCTTACAGACGTAACCCGGACCCAGAAGCAATACCAGTATTCCGGCAGCGCCGATAATCCCGGAGAATACCAGAATAGGTTTACGGCCCAGTCTATCGGAAAGTCGACCGGCTATATAGACCGTGCCCACCATGCCGATACCTAGTACGGCCATAAGCTCGACAGTGGCCGTAGCGGGATTGGCTACCTCAACCGTGTCCTGGAAGAAGTACAGGGCGAAGGACTGAAGAGTGGTCAGCGCCATGATAAAAAGGAGACGTGATACCAGGAAGAGAATGAAGCCGGGGCTCTTATGGACATCTATTTTATAGCTGTTAATCAGGGCAGGGAATAAAGGTTGCCTGGGGGCAACAGTGCCCGGCCGCTCTTTAACGGTAATAACAGTGATGAGCAGAGCAGCGAGCAGCAGGGCGGCCAGTATTGCCAGGATAAGCCATATCCAGGAAAAGCCTTCTCCCCCGAAGCGGTCACTAAGGAATACTATTATATAGACGAGGCCGATGCCGCCGATTACTTCCAGAAGGGTCTTGACACCTGAGGCCAGACCCCGTCTCTCTTCGGGCGCAAGGTCAGGGATAAAAGCCTGGTGGGGACCCTGGGCTATGTTGGCGCTTATCTGCATAAGGCAATAGATGGTAAAAATGGCGGCGTAGCTACCGACTAGGCCAATTCCGGGGATAAAAAATAGAGTAATAATACCACCCACCAGGATAAAGGGTCGCCTTCGCCCCCATTTGAAGCTGGAGCGGTCGCTGATAGCCCCCGCTATCGGCTGGATGGCCATGGCTAGCAGCAGTCCCGTAAGAGTAAGCAATCCGAGGTAGGTATTTTTCTGCGACTCCGCCACGAAATCCAGCAGGCGTAATGGCAGAACAACACTGTGAAAGCTGCCCCAGAGCGCCGATAAAGCCAGGCTGAGGACGGTAATCTTGACATAATCTATGCGGCGGAATATTGTACTACGGCCCGGGCTGCTCGCGTTCTGCATAACTGCTTCAAAGCATAGCAGAGCAGGAGTGAAGAGGCAACATCACGAAGATTAGAGCATTTCTTAGGTGGTGGGGTAAAAACCATCGGGATAAGCCACAGATGATACCGGGTGGTAGGGTGGGAATAGATAATACACGAGGGGGGTGGGGAAGAGGTAAGAATGTAGAGACTAAAAAACTGGACGATTATAATGATAAACAGGTTTCACTTCACGATGCGACCGGATAAAAAGATGAGGCGACAAGAAACCACATATAGAGCGCGAGTATTATACAAAGTCCCGTAATTCCCCATCTCCAACTTTTTCGCACAGAAGTCAATACACCGCTGACTAAAATCATTAACGAGCCTGCCATGTATGGAAGTCCCCAGAGAGAAAGGGCCTGTATATCCGTATAATGTAACACTGTAAAGAGGCTTAAGTAAAAGAGTAAACAGAAAGCTAACAGGTTTATAATCCCCAGTGTTATTATCGATGCTCTTTTCATTATTATCCCAAATATCAGGTAGATTAGAAAGAATTATAATGCGGCCATTACTAAATATATATTATTTCAATAGTAAGGAATTATCAAGCTTTATAAGGTCGTCATATACATATATAATAATAAACGAGATTGTTGGCTGCGCGCCTCCAGACTGTTAGCAACGGAAATTTCAGCAGGAGTTGATGGTAAAGAATGACAGAGCGTTATCCGCTTATAGAAGAGATACACATGGCGCCGGACGCACCGTGGTGTTTTGAGGCCTTTGCCCATCGACCTTTCAGCTTCTTTCTTGACAGCGGCATGGACCCGGCCAAGCTGGGGCGCTATTCATTCATAGGCAGCGACCCGTTCCTGGTACTCAGGAGTCGGGGCGATAAGGTATCTCTCATTACAGACGGGGTGGAAGAAATCAGTCAGGGCAATCCTTTTAATGTGCTCGGTGAATTACTGGAGAAATATTCTCTTGAGAGCGGTGAGGCAGGTATTCCCTTTATGGGTGGGGCTGTCGGCTATTTCAGCTATGATTTGTGCCACTTTATGGAGCGACTGCCAGCTACAGCGGTTGACGATTTAAATCTCCCTGAGTGTTATCTGGCTTTCTACGATGCCATTGTGGCTTTTGACCATCTTGAAAGGAAGATATACGTGGTGTCTACAGGATTCCCGGAATTGGAGGAGAGTCGGAGGCTGCGTCGGGCGCGGGAAAGGCTGGCAGAGCTGAGAAGCCGGGTTGCGCTGAGTCCGCCGCCCAGAACAATCGAGGAAAATACCCATGGCGAAGGTAGTGTCATCAAAGCGAATTTCTCGCACGAGGGCTACCTTGAAGCGGTGGCTACGGGTCGGGAGTATATATGCGCCGGCGATATATTTCAGGTTAATCTGTCTCAGAGGTTCGAGACTGATTTAAGCATGGCGCCGTATGAGCTTTACAAGCGCTTGCGGGAAATCAATCCGGCTCCCTTCGCCAACTATTTTAACTTCGACGGCGTTACTGTTGTTGGCGCTTCACCGGAGAGATTTTTGAAGGTCCGGGGCGACTGGGTGGAGACCCGCCCTATCAAGGGAACGAAGCCCCGCGGTGAATCCCCAGAGGAGGACAGGGCGCTGGCCCGGAGCCTGCTGAAAAGCGCTAAAGACCGGGCGGAGAATGTGATGATTGTCGACCTTGAGCGGAACGATATCGGGCGCGTCTGCCGCTATGGGACGGTCAGGGTTACGGAGCTGGCTATCCTGGAGACGTATCCCACTGTTTTTCACCTTACCTCGACAGTAGTCGGCCAGTTGTGCGAGGGGAAAAACCGGATTGACCTCCTGAAAGCCACCTTCCCCGGCGGTTCCATAACCGGAGCCCCCAAGGTGCGGGCCATGGAAATTATCGATGAGCTTGAGCCTACCCGTCGCAGCGTTTATACGGGGTCGCTGGGCTACCTGAGTTTCTGCGGCGACATGGATCTGGATATAGTAATAAGGACGATTCTTGTTAAAGAGGGCAGGGCTTATTTCCAGGTGGGGGGTGCTATAGTCTATGATTCTGAGCCGGAGGCGGAGTATATCGAGACGCTGGACAAGGGCAAAGCCATGATGCAGGCCCTCAAACTGTCGCCTCAGGCTGATGTGGAGATAATATCGTGATTCTGGTAATAGACAACTATGATTCGTTCGCCTATAATCTGGTTCAGTACCTCGGCGAGCTGGGACAGGAGTCTGTGGTCTATCGTAATGACGCCATTAACATAGAACAGATTGAGACTATGGCACCGAGCCATATCATCCTTTCTCCCGGCCCCTGCACCCCGCTGGAGGCTGGTATCTCCAATGATGTCGTCCGCTCATTCCGCAGGATGATTCCCATACTGGGTGTGTGCCTGGGACACCAGTGCATCGGCTATGTATATGGCGGGCAAATTAAACGTGCGGTGCTCCCCGTGCATGGCAAAGACTCCCTCATCTACCATGACGGCGAAACTGTCTTCCGTGGTCTGCCGTCTCCACTCGTCGGGGGGCGTTATCACTCTCTGGTTATCGGCGCCGAGGCTGTACCCCCGTCTTTAGAGGTTTCCGCCAGGACAGGAGACGGGGTGATTATGGGGGTCAGAAATAGATATGACATGGTGGAGGGAATACAGTTCCACCCGGAATCTATCATGACGCCGGATGGCCACGGTATTTTGTCCAATTTCCTGAGCTTATCGAAACGTGAATCAGGAGGATAGTTATGGAAGGGATTGTATATCTCAATGGTGAACTTATCGCCGCCTCAGAGGCGCGTATATCGGTCTTTGACCACGGTTTCCTCTATGGATACGGGCTTTTTGAGACGATGCGCGCCTACCGTGGCAAAATATTCCTTTTAGAGCGGCACTTAAAACGACTTATGCAATCAGCAGATACCATCGGGATGGGCTCGGGACTAGCTGGCATTGACCTTGCCCGGGCCTGCCAGGATACACTTGAGGCCAATAACCTGCAGGATGCTCGTATTCGGTTGACTGTTACCAATGGCGAATCGGACACGTTCCCCTGGGCTGGAGTGAGTGGCAAGGCTACCGTGGTAGTAACGGCAATACCCTATGCGCCTCCTGAGGCTGAGAGATACGGGCAGGGTTTCAAAATTGGCCTGACATCGCTACGCCGCTGCCAGCAGTCCCTGACATGCTCGATTAAATCAACCAATTATCTAATCAGCGTGCTTGCCAGGATGGAAGCTGCCAGGCAGGGACTGCATGAGACATTGATGTTAAACGATGACGGCTTTATTGCTGAAGGCAGTAGTTGCAATGTCTTTTTTGTAAAGGCGTCGAGGCTAGTGACGCCTTCACTGGGAAGCGGTATCCTGCCGGGCATTACCCGTGAGGTAGTGATAGAGCTGGCTGATAGGCTTGGTATAACTATCACCGAGGGTACGGTGGGACTGGGGTCGCTCAAACACTCCGATGAGGCTTTTTTGACCAATTCCATGATTGAAATAATGCCTCTGGTGCAGGTCAGGGACGATGCTGGAAATACTATCACCATCGGCTCGGGAAAACCGGGACGGATGACAAAGAAATTTATGGCAGACTATAAAAAGATGGTAGAGAAGGAGACCGCGGCCTAGCCTTGGCCTTCTCTACCAGAACTCAACCTGTGAGACGTGCTCGGTTTCCTGAATCAGCTTTTTAATTCTTCCTCGCGCTTTTCTGTCGCTGATTGGCTCCACTTCTGATACGGGGAATCCGTCTTTATTCATCTCTGCCTGCCACCTGACCAGATAGCCGGGCACCAGCGCTGAAGTGAAGTCGGCCGAGCCGCAGCAGGAGGAATCGACGACAGCTTCACTGATAACACAGAGTACTTCCTGACCGTTGTACGGCAGCCTCACCTCTTTCTGCGGGGTATAATGCCCGGCAATAGCTTCTATATCCTCGTTTAATTTGAGATGCGTGTACCTGGTCGTCAGTCTTTCCTCCGGTCTTATGGGTAAATGGCCAGTGCCTCAAGTCCGGTTGTTTCCGGCAGACCGAGCATAAGGTTCATGTTCTGGACGGCCTGCCCCGCCGCCCCCTTGACGAGATTATCAATGCTGCTGATGACGATAAGCCGTCCGCTTCTGCGGTCAATGGTGGGGTGAATAAGGCAACAGTTATTTCCCAAGGTATGCTTGGTATGAGGCGGGGATGCCACCACTTTGACGAAGGGCTCATCTCTGTAGAAGTCGCGATAGAAATTATTAAGTTCTTCTTCTCCATTTTTACCCCCCGCAATCCTGCCCGGTATCAGCGAGCTGTAGGCGGTGGTGAGTATGCCGCGTGTCATTGGTACCAGGTGAGGGACAAAGGTAATTGAAAGTGACAGCCCTCGCTGGAGCGATTCCAGTTCCTGGATAATCTCGGGCAGGTGGCGGTGCCCGTCCAGGGCATAGGCGGTGGTGTCTTCATTGGCTTCACTGTAGTGGGTAGTCAGGTTGAGGCTACGGCCGGCCCCGGAGATACCCGACTTACTATCAATGATAATACTGGGTTCAATAATGCCTGCTTTTATGGCTGGCGCCAGGGCCAGTATCGCCCCGGTGGGATAACATCCGGGGTTAGCCACCAGCTGCTCTAACTTAATTTGTTCTCGATGAAGCTCGGTAAGGCCATAAACTGCCTTTTCCAGTAAGCGTGGAGAAGGATGGGTGAAACCATACCACTGCGGGTAATCATCAGCGTCTTTTAGTCTGAAATCAGCACTGATATCAATTACTTTAATGCCTCTATCCAGCAGCGGTGTGACTACCTGGGCACTCTCCTTGTGCGGCATGGCGGAAAAGGCAAACTCCACTTCTCCGAGCTTATCTTCAATCGTCAGTCCTGCGCTCGCCAGGTGTGGGAAGACATTACCCAGTTCCTGTCCGGCGGCGCTTCGTCCGGTAACCGAGGCAAGCTCTACCTCCGGGTGCTGGTAAAGCAGTCGTGCCAGCTCGACACCAGCATAGCCGGTAACATTGATAATTCCAACTTTAGTCTTAGCCATCTCGTTTAGGCCCTTTTTATTTCGTCTTGGTAAGAAGTATAGCATAAGCATTGCTTAATTCATACTGCGCCTGTAGAAGCGGCGTGTCTATCTGTCTTTCTGCCGGTTTTTACTACTGTTATCTAAAGAAATGGGAATCTGGGCACAAAAAAATGCCGTTTGTTCGTGTTAGCCTCTTGACATGAGCGTAACAATGGTTTATTGTTTATAGCAAATACTCAGAAGGAAGGAGGAAACATATGCAAGCATATTGTGTGAAGTGCCGTGCCAAGAAGGAGATGAAGGATCCTAAAGCCATTACGATGAAAAATGGCAAGCCGGCGACGCAGGGTGTATGCCCGACCTGCGGCACTAAGATGTTTAGAATCGGTAAGAGCTAAAGCCGGTTATTTTTAGGGATTTACATATACAACAAAGCTGGATATTTTCGATTTAGGAATATCCAGCTTTTTTTATCTTGGCGCCCCGTAGGCATGTATATGTGGCTTATTGAGGTGGGGACGGATTGACCACGTACTTATTTACAAGGTCAGTCGTATCAGTCGCATTAAGTTTGTGGAAGATTAAAGAGAAGCGGTCTTCGAGTTCCCTCATCATCTCGTTGAGATTTGGCGTGGGGAGGTGCCACAGTTCTTTCTTATAATCACCAAAAGCCCTCTTGCGTGTTTTATACAGGAATTGTTCGTCCGTGTCTTCGGGCTTTCTCTCCTGGCTGTATCGCACGGTGAGATGCTCGTTTATTTCATCCAGCAGGTCCTTGGGGAAATGCGGGCTGTCATAGACGAGGTTTTGAAACCCGGTAGCGAGGTGTACTTCGACCGTGTCAACCTTGGGGAACATATCAAAGGCTTCGTCGGGCAGAGTAGAAGCGCCGTGCTGTACCGCCCCACCCATACCGTATTCTTCCCGGGCTACTCTGGAGAGCTCCTGTAGTGTATTAAAATCAATGCTGACTTGGGCAATTGACCCGTTGGGCAAGACGACGCCGCCATGTGACGTACCGGTTTGCACGCTGATTTTGGAAATACCCTTGGCACCCTCTCCCAGCTGGCTGAGATAGCTATCCATATACGCCCTGAGGTCGGCAACGGTGCTGTTACCCTTACCGATTTCACCAATCTCGCCACCCACGGAAATGGTTGTACCTTTTGGCTCGATACTGCGTATAAGCTTGGTCATCTCCGCGGTTATCCGGGAGTTCATTTCCTGTTGTTCGCTCAGGCCTGGCCTGTCTATATCTACCAGGGTTGACGCATCGATATCAATATTCAAAAAACCGGCGGCGACCGATTCCCGTATAAGCTGTTTGATATCATATAATTCAGCTTCCGGGTCTTCCCTGTACATGCGCCGCCTGACCTGGAAGTGGTCTCCTTGAACAAAAACGGGGCCGGTGAATTCTTCCCTGATGGCGGCGGCCAGTATACACGCGACATATTCGCCAGGTCGTTGCAGGGTGTAGTCCATCTCGGAGCGGGCAATCTCGAAGATAAAGGCGCCGGTTCTGTTTTTTATGGCCGCCCGGAAGACTGCTCTGGCTATATGATAGGTAATACCTCGGATATTTATCGCGGGCACGGTTATACCGCTGTACACTCCCTTACCGGAGGCTTCATATAGACCCTGGATGCTGGAGGGGAAGATGCCCCGGCCGAGCGCCATTTCACGGATGATGTGATGGTGTTCCTCCCTCATCTGGTTGTCGGCACCGAAGACAGCCAGCTCTACCAGGGTATCAATATTGCTGTTCTTCTCCATTTTTAACTGGTCCAAATCGTTATGCATGTCTCTTTTTACCACTGATAATGGTACGGCGTCCGTTGTACCTGTCCGTATCATATTCTGTCGCCACGTCTACGAGGTTCAATTTGCCGTATATATTTTCAAGCGGGCAGTATGAAATCTTGCCGTTTTTAAAGCATACCATCTTGCCGAAATTTCCCTTCACCACCAAATCAATGGCGGCGATACCGAAGTATCTCCCCATTCTGCGGTCATAGGCGCACGGAGCCCCGCCGCGCTGAAGGTGACTTAGAGTGACGCTACGTGTCTCAAGTTTGGTGCCATTTTCAATTTCCTGAGCCATGAAATTACCGATGCCCCCCAGGGCTTTGTGGCCGAAGCTATCCACCCCTTCTTTTTTTACAATTTCCGTACCGCCTTTCGGTTTTGCTCCCTCGGCCACCACGATAATCTCATATCTGGTGCCGGCTCTTCTTCCTTCCATGACCAGTTCGTTTACCCTGTCTATAGAGAAGTTATATTCCGGGATTAAGATAATGTAAGCCCCGCAGGCTTCCCCGCCCTGTAGAGCCAGCCAGCCGGCAGTCCTCCCCATCGTTTCCACTACGAAAATTCTTTTATGCGAACCGGCGGTAGTCCTCAGCCTATCTACTTCTTCGGTGATGACGTTCAGGGCAGTTTCATATCCTAACGTGTAGTCGGTTAGGGGGAGGTCTTTGTCAATTGTCTTGGGAATGCCGACAACGTTCACCCCTTCTTTTGATAACCTGTTAGCAATGGCCAGGGTGCCGTCGCCGCCGATAGCGACGACTGCCTCCAGGCCGAGGCTTTCTATGTTTTCTATGACTGTTTTCGAGCAGTCGTTTTTAGGGTCGTAGGGACTCAGACGTGAGGTACCCAGAAAGGTACCACCGTATCTATCCCAGGTCCTGACTATGTCCGGATTGAGCGGCGTTATTTGTCCCTGGGTATCCGGGCTGGACACATCGACATTGACCAGTCCCTTCCATCCGTCATGAATACCCAGGACCTCATAACGGGTGCCTCTCTCCCATTCGAGTCTTTCGTCCATAGCCGTCTTAACCACCCACTTAAGGGCGGGGTTCAGCCCCGCACAGTCGCCACCACCCGTCAGGACGCCTATTCTATATTTCTTCATAATAACGTTATTATAAAGTTAGTATGGCCTGCTGTCAAAGAGAGGATAGTGCCAATCTTTAACTTCTCCGTTTGCTCATCTTGAACCACGGGTGAAAGCTGATTATTGAGTCGCGAGGCATCTGACGGTCACCGTTCCTGCTCATACTCATGTCCATCGCCATGAGGTAATCAGCAACCCGGTCCGGCATTAGGAAGTGTTCACCGACATAGTCTTTAGCTCTCTGGCTGATGGCTTCGGCGGCTTTCCGGTTTTTCAATAGATGTATTACCCTCTGTGCCGTTTTATGCGGGGTCTCGTAAAAATAACCGGTATCTCCATCTCTTATCTGAAGCGGAATGGCGCCGACATTGGCCGCTATAACGGGTTTGGCTTTCCAGAGCGCCTCGGTAATGACCAGTCCGAATCCCTCCCTCGTTGACGGCTGCATAATAACAGTTGCCGACCGCTGGAGTGCGTTCACTTCCTTCCAGTTTTCCAGGCGGTTTGACAGTGAGAGGTTGAGTATGTGGATGTCTTCATCATCTTTTGTGTCTTCATAGATTCTGGCCAGTATCCTTTCACCCTCGGGGTCGTCAGAGGCCATGCCGCCGGCCAGAATGAGCTGGCATTTCTGCTCTTTCCTCACGTGGCGGAAAGTGGCAATTGTCCTGTCCAGCCCTTTCCAGGGGTCGAAACGGCCTATTTGAGCGATGATGGGGACTCTGGCGTCTATTTCGTATTTGGCAAGCACCTGGTCTATCTCTTCCTGGCTCAACTCACGATTTTTCTCGGAAAGAGGGTCAATGAAGGGTGGGATGATGAAACTGGGCAGGGGCCAGCGTGTCACGACGTAATGAGCGGCTGAGAATATGGCGGCATCAAACGGCTCTATCCAGTTGGTCATGAAGTTCCACAGACCGGGGTTAGCATCCATGGGTGTCTCCTCGATATCTATGTGGCATCTCCAGAGCCAGCTTTCGCCCGGCCGCTTGAGGTGGCGCGCCAGGCCGAGTGGCTGAGGGTCATTGACCATAATGATATCGGGATTATGCTCGGTAATATTACTGCGGGCGCAATCTGCAATGGTACTGTAATATGACCTTTCCATCTCCTGGGTGAAGTTACCCTTCATGCCCTGCAACAGATTGTGCAGGCCTTTGGTACATTCGAAGAATTCATCGTTACCGCCAATAATTTTCCAGTCCGTCTCAATGCCAAGATTGTTGAGAAAGGGGACCGAGCTGTAAAGCATCTCGGCAACGCCGCCGCCCTGAGCGGTAGCGTTCAGTTCCAGCACCTTGAGGCCTTTCAGGCGTTTAGCGGCTCGCTGCACTCTTTCCATTCTTTCATCACCCAGTATGGCTTTATAGTCTTTCAATGGCGGTGCGGAGAATGGGCAGAAGCCCAGCCTTTTACTGTAAATGACTCCGTGTGCTGCCGGAGAGGTAGGCTTCTCTTCATTAGGTTTTTTCGATGATTTCAATCGGCTGTTCACCTTTCTTTTTACTTCCTGTGATTTGACGGTTATAGTCATATTGAAATGTCCCCTTTACCTGATAATTTATTGTTCAGGGTGCTCGTGCTGTCATCATTCGAATTATAGAATGTCCAGAATAATGGTAATAAAGTCATAATAGGGTAGTCGGTAAATACCAGCAAGGGTGTAAGCACTTATAGTGGCTCAGGGCTAGCCAGCAAATGAAAAAGAATATAAATGGGTAGACTTATCGTAAAAAAGGGAGTAGAATTTAATAAGTAATGAAGGGCTGAGGAATGACATACGTTTGTGAGGCTATAGAGTCTTCATCACGACAATGAAATTAGGGCACTGTGCTCGGTAGAGGCAGTGCCCTTTGAGTCAAGGAGGTAACGATGATGCAATCAAGTCTGATTGGTAAAATCGAAAAAGCCAAGCGCTATTCGCAGGAAACAGACAGGGTTACCTTCTACGAATTATCGGTCAAGTTCCGCGGTGAGAACAGCGACTATGATACCAGCTATAAGGACGGCAAATGGCACTGCTCTTGCAGTTTTTTCTCAAGCTGGGGTCTATGCAGTCATACCATGGCCATGGAGAGAATCCTGGCCAATATGCTCCCTCCGGAGGCGCTTACGACACAGCATGATGCTTCCAGCTTATCGACCGGCGATTAGCGCTGCTATCGGGTGAGATTCACCGGATGACTTTTATTGAGAAGCTGGCCCGGACCAGTCAGGATAACCAGAGCTTGCTCTGCGTCGGCCTCGACCCCGACCCCTCGCTGATGCCGGATGGGATAGGCGTCTTTGAATTCAATAAGGCAATTATCGATGCCACTGCCGACCTGGTATGTGCCTATAAGCCGAATATCGCCTTCTATGAAGCCCTGGGGAATGACGGCCTTGATGCCCTGAAGCGTACGAGGGATTATATACCCGCAGGAGTGCCGGCCATTATAGATGCCAAGCGGGGCGATATCGGTAATACGGCTCAGGCTTATGCAAGGAGCCTCTTTGACTATTACGGCTTTGATGCCACCACGGTAAGCCCTTATCTTGGTTTTGATTCGTTAGAGCCTTTTATCCAGTACCATGACCGCGGCGTATTTGTTCTCTGTCGTACCTCCAACGCCGGCGCTGTTGATTTTCAGTCTCTCTCATGTGAAGTAGATGGTGTCCATAAACCACTCTTTGAAATAGTTGCTGAGAAAGTCAGTCAGTGGAATAATCATGGCAACCTGGGACTGGTGGTTGGGGCTACCTACCCCGAGGAGCTAAAGCTGATACGGCAGAGGTATCCGGATATGCCGCTCCTCATACCCGGTGTCGGGGCTCAGGGTGGGGGACTATCGCAGGTAGTGAGCTATGGCGTCGATGCCGGGAGACAGAGGACTATTATAAATTCCTCGCGTCAGGTTCTTTACGCCTCAAGAGGTAAGGACTTTGCCGAAGCGGCCAGACAGGCAGCCAGGGAGCTAAGAGACGGTATTAACCACTTTCTATCCAATCCTGCTTCGTAATGGCAATATCAGTATGGTACTTGAGATTAAGCTCGGTGATGTGGTCCGACTCAAGAAGGTTCATCCCTGCGGTGGCTACGAGTGGCAGGTAGTGAGGCTGGGGGCCGATATCGGCATCAAATGCCTTAAATGCGGGCGACGCGTTCTCCTGGAAAGAGGCACCTTTGAAAGACGGGTCAAAGGATTTATTTCCCGGGGAGACTAACGAATTGCCTTATGATGCAGATAGACTGGACACAGTGAAACTTGTTACCTTATGATAATCGTAGTGTTTGATAAGGAGGAGATGAAAAATGGCAGAGAGTAAATTCGCAAAATACGTCAAATATGAGCCTACAGGGGATTTTACCAAGCTTTATCCGGCGCTCACGGCGCCATCTTTTCACATCTGGGGTAAAGAGTGGGATTCCGGCTACAGGATGGACTGGTTCTGTGTCACCGAACCTTTCCTTATGATAAATGAACCTCATACGCACGACTTTGACCAGTTCCTGGCTTTTCAGGGTGGCGACCCCACCAATGTAAATGATTTTGACGCCGAAATCTGGTTATATCTAGGAGGTGGTGAGGAACAGGAAAAACTGGTAATTACCAAAGCGTGTTTTGTGTATGTCCCCGCCGGCATGGTGCATACCCCTCTCGAATTCAAGAGAATCGGCAAACCTATTGTTTTCATGGATATTGCGCTGACGGCACAGTATGTCAGAAAGCCGACAGAGGGAAAATAGTCGATATCTTTATGCGAAGCGGAGCATACCTGTTGAATAGGACGGACACTGCTATTTTACAACACCTTTGCAAAGGCGACTTCCACCCTGATGCAAAATACTGGCGATTGTTTTACTCAGGCTGTGCGCGCTCAGTGGTTTGACAAGGTACTGGTTAGCACCCATGCGCAGTGTCCTTCTCCGCTGTGCTGGCTCGGCTATGGCGGTAAGGACAACCACGGGAATATTTGAGTACGATGGATTACCTTTTATCTCTCGCAGTATGGACCAGCCATCGGGTCCGGGCAAACGGAGGTCCAGCACTACGAGAGCTACGGGATTTTCCCTGATTACTTCCATTCCCGTCTTGCCGTTACTGGCTTTAAGTACCTGGTAGCCTTCGAGTTCCAGCACCCGGGAAACAAAGTTCTGGATATCAATCTCGTCCTCTATGATGAGTACCGTTTTTGCCTTACGATTCTTGGCCATGGTTTCGTTCTCCGTTGTTTATGAGCAATATGAACGATCTCTCAATGGCGTCTCTTTCAGCAGGGTATGACCATTTACAGCACCGATACTTCTATGAACGGCCTGGACAAATTAAACCCGGTGTTAATATAGCGTACCTCCTCAATCTGATTTATTATTCGTTAGTGCATTCAACTGGCAGAAGTAATAATACAACATAAACATAATAATGTCAAATTTGTTGACAAATGACACAAATTATAATATCGGAAGAATAGACAAATGACCACAAACGGCCAGTATTATTTGATATTTTACGAAACAGGTTCGGACGATGCTGCCGGAACGCTATAAATAAATAGTAGCTAACTCTTTATTGAGAAGATATTCGTAGGATGAACCGAATAAGGTTATGATGAGAAGCGCCCAACTGGACTAATTGCCCGGAAGTGCCGTAACTATGTTTGGACTCTCGGGAGTATGCAATCAGGTTATAACAAAGCACAATAATTCATGCGGCCGCTTTATCAGTTGATTATTACTTCGGTTTAACGAGTAGCATCCACAACAATTGAATAAAACCGGCGCCAAAGACAATAAGCCACAAAGCAGGTCTATTTAAAGTAGCAGTAAGCTGATTATTACCTGATTCCAATGTCCAGACACAAACAGCTATAAAGACCGTAATCCCGAGGCATTTGGTTAAGGCTTCTACAAGCTTTCTTACCAGTATCTCGTCTATTAATTTCATCGTGAGGGGGATACACACAAGAACCGCACCAGTTAATATCAGGGCCTGGTTAATAATGATTCCGCCTGCTAAAGCCGCTGCTGTGCCAGCCAATAATGTAACAATATTTAATACTTCAGTCATAATCCAGAATTAATCGTATTTATGCATTCCCTCTCATTCTATCAATATATTTCTTAAATTTCATCATCAACCATTGTATTACGGAATGAGCGTATGCTGGTTATTTTATGATGATTTACATATACTGCTATATTCACAAGCTCGATACTTGCCAGGCTTCATCCGTGATAATTTTCTACTTTATTATTTATGGAATATTTACATATTATCCTGTACTATTTACGTTTTGTTTATCATTACCGAAGTACTATGACGGCGATATAGTACTAGGACTATTAGCTGAGGAGGAAAAAGATGAAAGCTTTATCATCGGTGCCATTACATTCTACACTCAATAAGGTCCTGGAATCTCTTCATCACCAAGAACAAATACCTGTGCCCCTGGAAGCGACGCCATATATGAGACCCATAGAAATCAAGCGATTTATCCACCACCTCAGGCAGAACCGAAGATATGAATACACCAGGGATTTTATCTATTAGCAGGTACTCCACAGATTTCTTACAGGTGTCATAAACGGAACTTTGTGAACCATAGGTACTATAACAGTGGTTTCTGTTAAAAATTGGGGTGACGATTTATAAAACCTTATTTCAAAGTGGTTACAAAATTATGAATAAATACAACGGGAAATCTGAAGAAGGCGGGATAGCTACTCAATCTGGTGATTCTGAGCTTTATGAAGGTGAAGTACGGCTGAAAATTAAGTCATCAGAAGACTTTAAACAGGTAGACCGGTTTAGTGAGTACCTGAAAACGGTCGAAAATCTGGAAATAGCATCATATAACTGGTCAGAACATGATGGTCTTATGATGGTTGTCTCATTACAGAGTCCAATGCCGTTAGGTATTATATTAAGCCAGATTTCTATGGTAAAACAGGTTTATCAGAAACACCATAACATCGTAGCAGTATTGAATACCTTGGTAGTTGACCAGCCCGCAGTAATCGCTACGTAAAGGCTTCAACCGCACAAAAATCTCCGCTCAGCTACTCAAGCTACCCTTATAAGCCACCAGCCTTGGCCATTAGACAGGCCATAGCCCGTACTGGAAGTCACTCACACCCTTCAGGGAAAGAGCTCACACATCACATGCACAATGCCGCATGTTTCCGTCAAAATTGAGGATGTAGGCACGAAAGAACTCTCTAAAAGCCCCGAAGCCATTCTTTTATGGAAAATTAAGCAAAATGCCATCAATTATAGACTTTCAGGTGAAAATGGACTACAATCGTATCTGGGCCAGCGTAGCTCAGGGGTAGAGCAGCGGTTTCGTAAACCGCCGGTCGATGGTTCGAATCCATTCGCTGGCTCCATTGTCTAAGCTTAAAAGCCTCCGATTTGATAAAGTCATTATCGGGGGTTTTTTGTTTTTACTGAAATCCCGATTCAAGTGCAGGATGTCGAACATTTCATCGTTTTGCCACATTGCGTTCAAAAACCAGTCTGGGGACGAATTTTAAATGTCATTTGGCATATAAATGGTAATAAACTTGACTTTTGGCACTTTTATGTTTTATAATTTGTCATGCTGTGTTTAATAACGTGCAAGATAACGCTCTACGTGATACAGCTTAAGACGCTTTAATGGAAGGTCTCGCTGAAAAGGTAAAGATGCTGCGGAGGAAAAAGGGCTGGGTACAGGAAGACTTGGCACGGGAGATAGGCGTTAGCCTCTCTACAGTTCAGCGCTGGGAAAGGCGAGGTGGCCAACCCAGCCGTTTGGCTTTAAGAGAACTTAAAAAACTCTTTCAAGACGCTGGAATGACCAATGAGCAATGGTAAGCCGGGGCATAGCTACCAACTCTTATAGCCGTAATTTCGTGGGACATACTTTTATACACTAAAAAGATATGAGAGTCAACCAAAAATATGCAGATAGTTATTCTGGCAGGTGGATTGGCTACCCGGCTGGGAGAGTTAACTGAAAGTCAGCCCAAAACCATGTTAAGGATACAGGGCAGACCATTCGTAGAGTATCAAGTCGAATTGCTGAGGAAACAGGGAATAAAGGATATCGTAATGTGCATCGGTCATCTGGGAGAACAGATAGAGAGTCACCTGGGCAATGGAAGGAAGTACGGAGTAGATATCAGGTATAGCCATGAAGATGAGCCTCTGGGCACCGGGGGGGCTATCAAAAAAGCTGAAGCTATGCTTAACAAAGAGTTCTTCACCATGTATGGAGATTCCTATTTATTATTAGACTTGTGGTCTGTGTATTCCTATTTTCGAACTAAAAATAAGCTTGCCCTTATAACTGTGTACAAAAATTACGACAGCTACGATATAAGCAATACAGCCATCAGTAATTGCCTGGTGACAAGATACAACAAAAAAGAGAAGACCGAGGATATGGTTTACATTGACTATGGAGTACATGTCTTCAAGAAAGAAGCTCTGGAGCTTATGCCGGAAAACGGCTATTACCCCATGGAAGACCTTTTCCCGACGTTAATCTCACAGAAACAACTGCTCGCTTATGAAGTCAGCGAGCGGTTCTACGAAATAGGCTCGCTTCAGGGACTTAAGGAATTTGGGCAATATCTAGGTAGGGCAGAAAGATGATACTCTCGAGAGCGCCAACGCGAATCAGTCTTGGGGGTGGAGGTACCGACCTCGCATCGTACTACTCCAAGTATGGAGGTTTCCTTATCGCCGGGGCAATCAACAAATACTGCCATATACTGGTCAACCACCGGTTCTATAATAACCTCCGGCTCAGTTATTCGCAGATGGAGATTAAAAATTGCGCGGCGGAAGTAGAGCACAAAATCTTTCGGGCAGCCCTCGAGTTTAGCGGCATAGATAAGGGAATAGAGCTTCATTCCTCTGTTGATGTCCCCGCCGGTTGCGGTCTGGGTACGTCCTCTAGCTTTACCGTAGCCCTTCTTAATGTCTTGCATGCCTATAAACAGGAATTCGTTACCCAGAAGCAGCTTGCTGAAGAGGCATGTCATATCGAGATAGATGTACTTGGAGAACCTATCGGCAAGCAGGACCAGTACATAGCGGCTCTTGGCGGTCTTGTCTGTCTTACCTTTGAAAAGAATGGTGAGGTTCTGGTGGAACCTCTCCGAATATCTCCGGAAATGCTGGACCAGCTGGAAAATAATACCCTCCTTTTCTTTACCGGTAGTGAGAGGAGCGCTTCTGAAATACTCGCCGAGCAGGATTCTAAGTCAAAACAGGACGACCCGGATATGATTAACAATCTTCACCGGATTAAAGAAATAGGGTTAAAGACAAAGAAGTATTTAGAAAATGGACATCTGGGCATGTTTGGAGAGCTTCTCAATGTTCACTGGGAGACCAAGAAGAAGCGCTCGGCTGGGATGTCCAATCCATTTCTGGACGAGTGCTATGAAGTCGCCCGTAAGAAAGGCGCCTTGGGTGGGAAGCTGGTAGGTGCTGGCGGCAGTGGCTTTTTTATGTTCTATTGCGAGAATGTCAATAGCCAGAAACCAAAGCTGGTGGAAGCTATGCATAAGATGGGGCTGCGGTGGGAAAGATTCCGGTTTGAGTTTGATGGCGCCAAGATACTGGTCAATACCTAGATAGAGGATAAGTATGAGGAACGAAAATTACATCTCCGGTTATCTTACCGAAATGAGAAGGGTGGCCGGGGATATCTCCATCGGGGATGTAGGCAGGGTTGTGGAGCTTCTCTTCCAGGCGTGGCAAAGCGGCCGTCAGGTCTTTATCTGCGGCAATGGCGGCTCGGCGGGCACTGCCACCCATTTTGCCTGTGACCTGGCCAAGACCACTATAGTCGATGGTAAGAGACGTTTCAAAGCACTGTGCCTCAACGACAATATCCCGCTTATAAGCGCGCTGGTTAATGACAATGGCTTTGACAACCTGTTTTATGAGCAGCTAAAGAACCTGTATCAAAGAGGAGATGTCCTCATCTGCATTAGCGTTCATGGCGGCTCCGGCCAGGACCAAGCCGGTTTGTGGTCACAAAACCTTCTCAAGGCGATGAAATATGTGGCCGACAATGGCGGCAAGACCATTGGACTCAGCGGCTTCGATGGCGGCCCGATGAAAGAGGTAGCGGATGCATGCATCGTTGTACCCGTAGATTCTACTCCTCAGGTCGAGTCCTTTCATCTGGCTATGGAACACCTGATTTGCTCCTGTCTCAGGCAGAAGATAGAGGCAAGCTGACTAAACATATCTGGTTGATGTTATGAATACAAACAATAGAGGAAGAGCTGTATTTCTTGACCGCGATGGTGTCATCAATTCCCTGGTCTATCATCGTGAACAGGGTATAATCGATTCGCCGTTTACCGTGGAACAGTTCGTGCTGATCACCCGTGTTAGCGAGGCGATTGTGAGGTTCCATGACATGGGTTATAAGGTAATCCTGGTCTCCAATCAGCCCGGAATCGCCAAGGGGCAGTTGACCTCTAAGACCTTTGAAAAAATCAGGGAGAAGATGAAAGAAGAACTCTTGGAAGAAGGGGCTTCTCTTGATGGCGAATACTATTGCCTGCATCACCCCCAGGCAGAGATTGCACAACTGAGGGTCAATTGCGAATGCCGAAAACCCAAGCCAGGGCTACTCCTTCAAGCTGCCGGTGATATGGACATAGACTTATCGCAATCCTGGATGATAGGTGACGGGCTTACCGATGTGCAGGCGGGTAAAAAAGCCGGGTGCAGGACCATCCTTCTAGGAAGGATGAAATGCGAGCTCTGCCACCTTATGGACATAGAAGATGCCAGACCTGACGCTATTACTTCAAACCTTAAGGAAGCGGCCCAGTTTGTCTTTGAAACAACGGTGCTGAAGATTGGAGGAGTTTTTAGCTAACCATGAGAAGAGAATTGATTGATATCCTGGCCTGTCCGGTATGTAAAGGAAATATGGAACTCAGCGTGAGTGAAGAAAATGATAGGGAGGTAATCAGTGGTTATCTGCATTGCATCAGGTGTAATGAAGACTACCCTATTGTAGATACTATCCCTAATCTGTTACCGAGGGACAAGCATGGACAGGCTAATTCATAATCCATTTTACAGTTAGGTCTAAGTACATATTATTTGTGAGGAGGTAAATATGAAAATATTTATTGATTCGGCAAGCATTACTGAAATTGAGAAATGGCTGGATATGGGAGTAATCGATGGCGTCACAACCAATCCCAGTATTATGTTTAAGGACGGTGTCTATAACGCTGAAGAAGGGGCCAAGCAAATAGCGGCTTTGGTGAATCCCCGTCCGCTCAGTGTAGAGGTGACCACCAACGACCTCAACGAGATGTTTGCCCAGGCGCAGACATTTGCCTCATGGGCGCCGAATATCGTTATTAAAGTACCTCAAATTACACAGGACGGCATCCCTTGCTACGGTCTTATTAAGCGTTTAGAAAGCGAAGGGATAAAGGTTAACGCCACCGTAGCCATGTCTTACGGGCAGGTGATACTGGCAGCCAAGGCAGACGCTACCTACATCAGCGTCTTTACCGGGAGAATGGCTGACGAGGGTGGTAACGCCCCCGAGGTCATTAAGACCTGCACCGGCTGGCTGGAACGCTGGAAATATAAGGGAGAGCTTATTGTAGGCAGTATCAGGTCGGTAGGCGATATCCTGAGCGCCGCTATGGCGGGGGCGCATATCATCACCATACCGCCCCAGTTCCTGGCCAAGATGGCTGACCATCAATACACCAGGGAAACCGTAAGGCAATTTGTCAGCGACGCTCAGAAGGCCCTGGAGATGATGAAGCTGAAGAGAGTAAGCCAAAGCATCTGATCTGGAATACTCATCAGCAGCAAAAGGGAAGACATTTGCGAGATAGTTTTCTAGCCAAATTTGACCAATTTGCAAAATTAGTTCATCCCCATGTGCCCTTCACAGAACTAAACACCGTATGGCGGTATATGCAGAAGGATGTGAAGAGCATCCTTGACATAGGCTGTGGTAAGGGCAAACCGATGGAATTTATCAACCGGCACAAACAATTTCACGTGACCGGCGTGAAGGCCGATGAGGTCGGTCCTGTTGTGCTCGGGCAGAATGAGAAACACGAGAAAATAGCGAGTTTCATCCCGCATCAGGCAGGAGATAATCAAAAGTTAGAGTTTCTGTTATATAAGAACGGGGAAATCGAGCCTTATCTGGAGCCCCTTCGTTTGCGGATTGATGTTAAGTAGTAACTCCCCCTTCCGTTTAGATTGTTGACTTTTTTTACTGCTAACCTGACTTCAGGAAGTAGCTACTGTCTCCTGTTTCATCATCGCTTCGATTTCGGCAAACGGTATCTTTACCTTGGGAAGTATGGGTTTCCCGTCAGGTCCCATCTCAATAGCACCGGTGGGGCAAACGAAGGCACAATCGCCGCAGCCAATGCATTCCTCACCCAGCTCATAAGCATAGAAAGGAGCCGCTACTTCCCTGTAGATACCCCGGTTGACCAGGTTTATCGCCGACTTTCCCATTATCTCATGGCAGGCCCTGACGCACAAGCCACACAGAATACAGTCCTGGTCTCCCAGGACAAACCTCGGCTTCTCAACTCCATACTCTTCGGCCAGTTCCTGTATCCTCTTTACGTTGGGGCATCTCGTTAGTAGGAGCTCAATTATCCCTTTACGTAGCTTTCTTACCTTCTCCGTATTGGTCTTTACTATAAGGCCTTCTTTTACCGGGTAAAGGCAGGCGGCCACAAATCGGAACTTGGAACCACCATCCTCGCTTACCTCAACGGTACATATCCGGCAGGCGCCGTAGGGCTTGACGGCTGGATGATAACATAGAGCCGGGATAGTACCTATTCCGGGCAGGCGTGCCACGGCCTCGAGGATGGTCTGGCCTCCGGACACCACAATTTCCTTATCATCAACTGTTAAGTGAACCGCGTTAATCCCGTCAGCAGCCTTCACATCGATAGTATTTTCACCACTAATCCATACTTTTGTCATTTGATTGCCTCCCTTTACACTTTTATTACCGCGTTGAACTTACAAACATCGTAACAGGCGCCACACTTGATACACTGGCTCTGGTCAAGCGTGTGGACTTCCTTTTTCTCCCCGCTGATGGCGCCCGTAGGACATGACCTTAAGCATCTACCACAGCCCTCACACCTGTCGGGGTCAATAGAGTACTGGATTAACTCCCGGCAGACACCAGCCGGACACTTCTTATCATCAATATGAGCCAGGTACTCATTCCTGAAGTGGCGGAGAGTGCTCATAACCGGATTGGCAGCGGTTTTTCCCAGGGCGCAAAGAGCGCCGTCACCGAGAATACCGGCCAGGTCCTCCAGTGTATCCAGGTCTTCTCTCTTGGCCTTTCCATGAGTGATATTGTTCAGCACCTCGCTCATCCTGTTTAACCCTTCCCGGCAGGGGACGCATTTGCCACATGACTCTCCCTTGAGGAACTCAATGAAGTACCTGGCGATATCGACCATACAGGTATCCTCGTCCATTACTATCATGGCCCCCGAGCCCATCATCGAGCCAAGCTTGCTTAGCTCATCGAAATCTACAGGAGTATCGAGATATTGCTCGGGAACGCAGCCCCCCGAGGGCCCGCCGGTTTGTACCGCCTTGAATTTCTTGCCGTTGGGGATACCTCCACCAATGTCGTAAATCATTTCCCTCAGGGTTATCCCCATAGGTACTTCTACCAGGCCGGTATTGTTTATTTTCCCTACCAGCGAAAATATCATGGTTCCTGTGCTGCCAGCGGTGCCGAACCCGGAATACCAGTCAGCTCCTTTGTTGATTATCAGCGGCACGTTAGCCCAGGTCTTGACGTTATTTAAGAGGCTGGGTTTATCCCACAAACCCTTCTCCGACATGTGAATGTATTTGGCTTTCGGCTCACCTATCTTTCCCTCGAGGGAAGCCATCAGTGCGCTGGATTCGCCGCAGACGAAAGCACCGCCTCCTTTATTAATCGTTGCCGTGAAATCGAAGCCGGAGCCCAGTATATTTTCGCCCAGCAGTCCGTAATCCATTGCCTGCTCGATCGCTATCCTGGCGTGCCTTACCGCCAGGGGGTATTCGTTGCGGACATACAGAAAGCCCCTATGAGAGCCAATAGCATAAGCGCCGATAATCATACCCTCCAGGATGGCGTGCGGATTACCTTCGAGCAGGCTCCTGTCTTGATAAGCGCCCGGGTCACCCTCATCGGCATTACAGATTACGTATTTCATGTCACCACTGGCCTGACGGCAGGATTCCCACTTCCTGCCTGTCGGGAAACCGCCGCCGCCCCTCCCGCGCAGACCGGACTTCTTTACCTCCTCGATGACACCCTCCGGGGACATCTGGAAGAGGGCTTTACACAGGGCGGAATAACCCCCGCGGGCGATGTAGTCTTCAATATCCGTCGGGTCAATCTCTCCGTTAGCGCTGAGAATAGCTCGTGTTTGCCTCTTGTAGAATGGAACATCGGATTCGTAGGTGGATTTTTCGCTGGTGGCCGGGTCTACATAGAGCAACCGTTCAATGATATTGCCTTTAAGCACGGTCTCCGAGATAATTTCCGGGACATCCTCTGGCTTCAGCCGGCGGTAGAATATCTTTTTCGGTCCTATGACGGCAATCGGTCCCTGTTCACAGAAACCGTGGCAGCCCGTTTCCTTTAGTTCCACCTGTAGCTGGAGTTCTCGCTTTTCGATTTCCTCATAAAAAGCTTCAAGAATCTCCTCAGCTCCTGCGGCGCGGCAACCGGTGCCACCACATATCGATATGCATGTCCGGCTCTGGTCTCTCTTCTGGAGTATAGACTTGCGTAGTTCATCCAGTTCGGCAACACTGGTCACTCTTTTTTCTAATAGCTTTCGCACCTGCTCTACCATATCAGCACCCCTCGCAATTTATTCGTATCTTTTTAAAACGCGGTCAAGCTTGTCAGCGTTCATCTGGCTCTCGTACTTCCCATCAACGACCACTACCGGACCGAGAGCGCAGCAACCCAGACAGTTAACCGTCTCCAGGGTGAATTTCTCGTCCTCTGTTGTTTCACCGGGTTTTATGCCGTAGTCCCTTTCTACCTTGTCAACCAGTCTCTGGCCTCCCCTTACATGACAGGCAGTGCCCAGACATACAGTTATCAGGTGGCGTCCTCTCGGCTTCAGGCTGAAGGCCCGGAAGAAAGTAGCCACGCTGAAAACCTGGCTTAAGGGAATATCCAGCTTCTGACTGACCTGTATCAACACATCACGCGGCAGATAATTAAACTCGGCTTGAATATCCTGTAACAGGGATATTAATTGTTCCTTCTTATCGGCATAGCTGTCTATCAGAGAATCGACCTTTTCCGTGTAGCTATCGACAACAGCCTTCAATTTGGGAAAATCAAGAACCAGATCCATTGGCTAACCTCCTTCACGTACTTCCTGATTTCAGCGTACAATCCTGAAGGCCACCGTGCCATCCGTTATCACGCCCGTTTTTACTGCAAGAATCACCTTTATCGCCGGGTATTTTACGCAGCAAGTTTCACCTTTAGAGGGATGACGAGTAAGTAGAATGACCTAGGTATTTCTACATTTACTCTTTTCTGAAGCTCAGGTATTTTACGCTTGAAGCTGGTTATGTAATTACGTATAATAACTTAAGGGTGGTTTTATGGGCGTTATTAAGGTTCTTGTGGCTGAGGACCATCTGATAACACGGCAGGGTATCCGCCGACTTCTGGAGGACGAAAGCAACCTGACGGTGATAGGTGAGGCTGGCAATGGTGAGGAGGCGGTACAGATGGTCGGAGACTTGGAACCCGATGTGGTTATTATGGATATCGCCATGCCCAAACTTAATGGCATTGAGGCTACGAGGCAGATTAAACTGATTCGTCCCGCCACGGCTGTGCTGATACTTAGCGCCTACGATGACGATGAGTATGTCTTTGGACTGGTGGAGGCAGGCGCGGCTGGGTATCTGTTAAAGACAGCCAGTGGTGAAGAGTTGAGCCGTGCTATTCGGGCTGTCCATAAAGGTGAGCCTGTGCTTGACCCCGTAATTGCCCGTAAGGTCTTGAATCGTCTCAGGTTCCCTGACAAAATACCACGTGTGGCAAGACCTGCCGAGCACCTCAGCGATCGTGAGATAGACATCATCAAGCTGGCGGCCAAGGGCATGAGCAATAAGGACATAGCCAATGAGCTTCACCTGAGCCGGCGAACTATTGAAGGCAATCTGAGGACTATCTTCAATAAATTAGGCGTCGGCTCCCGCACCGAGGCGGTGATGCAAGCGGTAGGACGTGGCTGGATTACGCTGGATGAACTGGCTTAACACTCGCCTTCATTTGAGATACCGGGGTGCTGCGTATGACTCAAGGTATATTAACTTCAGAAATGTTAGCTAAAATTATTGATGGTTCTTCTATTCCGTCGTTTGTAATCGATAGACGACATCAAGTTACTTACTGGAACACAGCCATTGAGGCTCTTTCTGATGTAAAAAGGGATGGGATAATCGGGACAGATGGCCAATGGAAGGCATTTTACACTGAAAAAAGGCCGGTTATGGCTGACCTGGTAGTATCGGGAGCATCCGCGGATGAGATTGAAGAATACTATGGAAGTATATGCAAGAAGTCTAATCTGATTGATGGAGCCTATGAGGCCGAGGGTTTTTTCCAAGACCTTGGCAGGAGTGGCAAGTGGCTTCATTTTACGGCAAGCCCTATCAGGGGTAACGATGGAGAAATCATAGGTGCCATAGAGACACTGGAAGACATTACCGAGCGCAGGACCGCCGAGGACAATCTGCGCTATTTTTTACAGGAGATTACCAGGGCTCAGGAAGAGGAACGGAAACGCATTGCCCGGGAGCTTCACGATGACACGGCTCAGGTCCTGGGTTCTCTTTCGCGGCAACTGGATAACTTCATTCGGAAGAAGCATGGTTTTGCATCAAATGAGGTCTTATTTTTTAAAGACCTGCAAGCTCAGCTCAACCGTGGGGTGCAGGGGGTGTACCGGTTCATTAAGGCTCTGCGACCGCCTCTACTGGACGATTTAGGCCTCATACCGGCATTGAGGTCGCTAACGACGAGCCTGCAAGAATGCGACGGGATAAATGCAGACCTGGAGGTACTTGGGGGAGAAAAACGTTTCCCGCCCCAAGTTGAATTGCTGCTGTTCCGCATAGTCCAGGAGGCGCTTAACAACATCAGCCGGCATGCTCAGGCCTCAGAGGTACAGGTGGTAATCGAGACCGCTGATAATAAAATCAAGGTGGTCATCAGTGACAATGGTCGAGGGTTTGAGCTATCGGGAGGAGTGGAAGACCTTCCCCGCAGCGGTAGGCTCGGCCTTGCCGGGATGCAGGAGCGGGCGCGGCTGCTGGGTGGCACTCTTGAAGTGAAGTCGGCACCAGGCAAGGGCACAACTCTAGTAGTAGAAGTGCTTCTTTAAATCGTGGCTCCGTGGGCCAGCTCCGGCATTCCTCTGTTCATGTCGTTTGTTGACTATATATTTCTCCTGGCCGTGTAATTGTTTCCTGCCTACTTCGTCCTGCCCTGTGGAGACACGGGCTTCAGGACACGTTTACCTGAAGTAGGCATTATTACCACGGTCATGGCGGGTCTCCTAACGTTCCTCCATATCTGCGGGAAATGTGCCACTCCCGGCGGTATATATATACTTGATGAGGTGTTGAATACGATTTTCTCCATATTCTCACCCTCACCTACCCAGAACTCGACCTCCGCTCCCAGGTCTCTGACATTCTTCGGGTCTGTGCCCAGAAAGAGAAATATCTCCTCGTAATCGTGCTTATGCGGTTCGGTAACCTCCCCGGCTCCGATAGTGAGGTCTCCGGATATTATCCCATATTCGACAATTGAATTGGCTTCTTCCACAAAATTCTTGGAAAATATCACCATTGGCCCGGTATCTACCGGACTTCTTATCGGTATATCGTCGGTTTCCGGCACTTCATCCGAATAATCCTCTTTGACAATCGCTGGTTTTCTTACCACGTATTTCTCATACTTCGACTCTGCCATAGATTAACCCCCTTCTTATTGAATGTTTATATTTGTATACAGCATTATGGGATTCGGGTAATGTTGTAAGACATCCCCTGATATACCTTGACCGCCTGACAAGCGTATTATTCACAGGCGCACTCGAAATGTCAACCACACTGCTACCAGGATAGGTACTGCCTGCATCACTTTGCCCGCAGGACGCGTTTATACTATATTCGTAATTTCTTATAACCTTGACCGCTGTAGCCAGCACTCCTTATAATTACCACAAGGAGAATTAAACTTCACAATGAAGACTGCCGTTGTAGTAGGGACCCGTCCGGAAATAATCAAGATGTCTCCTGTTATCCGTGAGCTGGAAAAACGGCAGCGAGATTATTTCATCCTCCATACCGGTCAGCATTACTCTTATAATCTGGACAGGATTTTTATCGACCAGTTAGAGTTGCCGCAGGCCAGATATAACCTGGAGGTCGGCTCATCATCTCACGCTGAGCAGACGGGTAAAATACTCGTCGGTGTGGAAAGGGTATTGCAGCAGGAAAATCCGGATGTCCTTCTGGCTGAGGGTGACACCAATTCCACTCTTGCCGCCGCCCTGGCAGCGGTCAAGCTCCGTATAGAAGTAGGCCATGTTGAGGCCGGTTTGAGAAGCTACGACAGAAATATGCCCGAAGAAGTAAATCGCGTCCTGGTTGACCATTGCTCCGATTTTCTGTTTGTTCCTACCGGGATGTCAAAAGCAATCCTGCAGGGAGAGGGTATCCCCGAAGAAAAGATATTCATAACCGGTAATACCATCGTTGACGCCGTTTACCAGAACCTGGAAATATCCAGGGGCAGCGCCGGTATCATAAACAGGCTGGGTTTACGGTCGAAGGAGTATGCCCTGATGACGCTCCACCGGCAGGAGAATGTAGACTACCAGGCGCGCTTCACCTCTATTCTGGAAGGCATTGAAAAGTCAGCTGTCGCCCTCAAGATGCCGGTGGTCTATCCTGTCCATCCCCGTTCCCGGAAGATGATGAAGGAGTTCAGGCTTCGCCCCCGGCGCCTTGTTCTGTCTGAGCCGGTAGACTTCCTCGACTTCCTGCAACTTGAGAGCAATGCCAGGCTGGTTCTTACCGATTCCGGTGGCGTCCAGGAAGAGGCTTGTATCCTCGGCGTCCCCTGTGTTACGCTGAGAGACAATACGGAGAGGCCGGAGACCATTGACGTTGGAGCCAACATACTGGCTGGCTCCTCGCCGGAACGAATACTCGAATGCGCCAGAATAATGCTTGATAGAGATAGCGGCTGGGATAATCCCTTTGGTGATGGGGAAGCCGGTAGAAGAATCGTTGACTTACTGGAGGAAAAGACATGAAGATACTGGTAACCGGTGGTCTGGGCGCGGTAGGTAAGCCATTATCAGAGGAATTGAAACGAAGAGGAAACGAAGTCTGGATTGCCGACAGGGTACACTCCAGTGAGTCCAACTACATCAGATGTGATGTTGGTGAGTTTCACCAGGTTGAAAATCTCCTTACCGCAGTAGAATTTGACTATGTCTATCATCTGGCGGCGGAGTTCGGTCGCCGGAACGGCGAGGATTTTTACGAGAACCTGTGGCGGACGAATGCTATCGGCACCAAGCATATCATCAGGATGCAGGAACGCCTCAAGTTCAGGATGATTATTACCAGCAGTTCTGAGGTCTATGGGGACTACCGGCAGGTTATGAGTGAGGACGTGATGGATAAGGTAGCCATCAGGCAGATGAACGACTATGCCATGACTAAATGGGTCAACGAGATGCA
This sequence comes from uncultured Dehalococcoidaceae bacterium, assembly GCA_964558675.1. Taxonomy (GTDB): domain Bacteria; phylum Chloroflexota; class Dehalococcoidia; order Dehalococcoidales; family RBG-16-60-22; genus CAZLEY01. The sequence goes on from CAZLEY010000001.1 coordinate 148,217, forward strand.
GGTCCTAAACTCCGCAGACCGGTTCGGCACGGAAACAGTACGGGTAAGGCTTTTTAACACCTACGGCCCCGGAGAGTATTACTCCGAGTACCGGAGCGCCATCTGCGTGTTTATTTACAGGGCCCTCCATAATTTGCCTTATACCGTTTATGCCAAGCACAGGCGTACCTCTTCCTATATCGACGATACGGTCAGGACACTGGCTAATATTGCCGGGAAGTTTAAGCCCGGTGCGGTGTATAACATAGCCGGCAGTGAGCTGCACGATATGAAGCAGGCCTCCGATATCATCCTGAAATATCTGGGCAAGGATGAAAGCCTGGTGGAATATAAAGATGCGCAGCCGGACACTACTCTCTACAAGAGGGTAGATGCTTCAAAGGCTGTCCGTGAGCTGGGGCATAAAAGCACGGTAAGCCTTGAGAAAGGTATTCCCATGACTATCGACTGGCAGAAAGAGGTATATGGCCGTGTCTAAGAAAATCGTTGTAATGGGTACCGGATATGTTGGCTTACCTCTGGCTATCATGCTGGCCCGTGTTGGCTACAAGGTAATCGGCGTCGACATTGAGGAAAATGTGGTTAAAGCTATCAATGAAGGAGTACTGAACCTGGCCGAGGAGGAAGTCAGGCAGATTTTTAAGGAACCCCGGGTGAGAAAAAACCTTCGTGCGCAGAAAACTCCCTGTGAAGCAGATGTCTTCATCATCTCCGTGCCCACGCCGCTGGATGAAAGGAAAAGGGTGGCTGACCTTTCGCAGGTTATCAGTGCTGTGGAATCTATCTTATCTTACCTGCGTTCAGGCAATCTGGTAATCGTAGAAAGTACCGTCCCCATGCTCACCTGCTGTAATATCATTGCACCTCTTCTTGAAAAGACAGGGCTTAAATTGGGTAAAGACATTTTCCTCTGTCACTGCCCGGAAAGGATTCTCCCCGGCGAAGTGTTTGAGGAAATCGTGAATAATGACAGGGTTATCGGCGGACTTGATGGTAAAGCCGCTGAGATGACTAGGGAGATTTATGCCTCCTTTGTCAAAGGCAATCTATATCTAACCGATGATGTTACCGCCGAACTGGTGAAGCTTATGGAAAATACCTGTAGGGATGTGAATATTGCCCTGGCAAATGAGTTCGCCGCCGTGGCTGAGGGACTCGGGGTGGATATTGTACAGGCTATTGAACTGGCCAACAAGCATCCGAGGATAAACATATTGAAGCCCGGCATCGGTGCCGGCGGCCACTGCATTCCCGTTGACCCGTGGTTTATCAAGGAAATCGACCCGGTAAACTCCCGGCTCATCCATACCGCCCGTCTTATTAATGATGAGGTTCCCTATAAGCTGGCTGCCAAAATCAGGCATGTCCTGAAGGATATCAAAAATCCACGGATAGTAGCGCTGGGCATAACCTACAAACCGGATACATATGATACCAGGAACAGCCCGGCGCTCAAAATTATTGAACTGCTTAAGGGTGACGGCTATAAGGTAGTAGCTTATGACCCGCTGGTAGCAGGCTATCAATATACCTCCATCGAAGAAATAGCCAGAGGTGCGGATTGTCTGGTGGTGCTCGTCGAGCACAGGGTTATCAAAGAAGAACTTGCCCTCACAGAGACTGAGATAACGAAAGCCATGCGCAAGCCTCTGGTGTTGAGATTTTATCCTGAACCGGCAACGAGCTTATAATACCGAAAGGAAAACTGGCTAATAAGGCCGGGGTATTTTTAACTCTTACTGGCACTATGATTAAGTAGTGGCCAAACTCCTTGTTAATTGGTAGGATATATGACATAATTTACCAAGCCTGATTGTCTGCAGGGTTGCTATCTACGTAGATAGTTAAAAAAGACTATGAGTAGATTAACTCCAAAAATCGTTATCGGTGCCTTATTAGCCATATTCTTCGGCGTTTCCCTGATTTACCGGACTGTTCTACCCTCTGACCAGATATTTGTTGGTGATTGGATAAAGTTCTCCAGTATTGATGCATACTACCACATGCGCCTGGTTGATAATTTGGTTCATAACTTCCCCAGCCTTACCAGCTTTGACCCCTTTTTCATATATCCGGGTGGCGTCAGCGTCAGCGGTGTTCATTTCTTTGACTGGCTTCTGGCTGGTATTATCTGGATAGTTGGCCTGGGTTCGCCTACCCAGCATACCATTGATGTAGTTGGCGTGTATTTCCCCGCGGTCCTGGCTGCCCTGACGGTTATCCCCGTTTACTTCATCGGCAAGGCGTTGTTTAACCGCTGGGCAGGAGTCATCGCAGCTGCCCTGATGGCTATTCTACCCGGCGAGTTCATGGGACGCTCCATACTCGGCTTCGCTGACCAACATATCGCCGAGACCCTGTTCAGCATGGTGGCTGTCCTCTTCCTGATTCTGGCAATAAAAGCGGCCGGGCAGAGGCAATTGACCTTTGATGCTCTCAGAAAACGTAACTGGAAAACAATCGCCAGTCCGCTTGTGTACAGCTTGCTGGCCGGCTTTTTCCTCGGCCTGTATCTCATTACCTGGATAGGGGGTATGTTCTTTGTTTTTATCATTACCCTGTATTTTGTGATTCAATTTATGATTAACCACATAAAACATAAATCCTGTGACCATCTGGGTATCATTGGTATTATTTTATTCCTGGTTGCCCTTATATTCTATTTACCGTTTTCACCTCCCAGAGAACTCTCTATCGCCATGGTTATAGCTTTGTTCATTCCTTTGGTGTTATATGGTATATCCTGGTTTTTTAACGGTAAAGGGTTAAAAGCATTTTACTATCCGCTAACTCTAATTGTGGTCGGGGGAATATTTGTTGGTATTTTCTATGCCATTACCCCGAATACTATTAGCGCGATGTTGACGAAGTTCGGGATGGTCTTTACTCCCGGAGGGGCTATGGGGGCCACCACTCTTGAAATGCAGCCCTTCCTTTCGCCGCAGGGCAGCTTCTCGACACTGGTAGCCTGGGGCAACTTTACTACAAACTTTTTCCTGGTAAAAGGTTGGCCGATTCCAGGCTTTGGTATCATATCTTTCATTGTCTTGATATGGCTCTTTATCAAGCGACGCGGCGACGAGCAACACTGGCTTCTTTTTCTTGTCTGGACTCTGGTAATTCTGATAGCTACGCTGACGCAACGCCGTTTCGCCTATTACCTCGTTGTTAATATCGCCCTGCTCTCCGCCTACCTGTCATGGCAGATAATCTGGCTGGCTGGTCTCAGGAAGTTGTTGGCCAGGACTGAAGGAGCTACGGCGGAACCGCTAGCAGATACCAGAAGAGGCAAGATAAAAAAGCGTTCTAAAGAGGGCGGAGGCATTACCGGGTACCATATAAATATAATGCTGACAGCCTTAGCCATAATTGCGGTCTTCTTCTGTGTTCTCTATCCGAACATTAGCAAATCGAAGGAAGTTGCTTCGTCAGCAAGCTTCGCTCCTTCCAACGCCTGGCAGGAGTCCCTCCTCTGGATGAAGGATAATACCCCGGAACCGCTGGGTAACCCTGATGCTTATTACGGTCTTTACGAACCTCCGAGACAGGGGGGAGGATTTAAATACCCTGAATCAGCCTATGGTGTCACGTCCTGGTGGGATTATGGCTACTGGATTTCGCGCACCGCCCACCGTATACCCAGTGCCAATCCCTCTCAAGAGGCGAAGCCGATAAAACAGGTAGCAGAACTCTTCCTGTCCCGTGAGGAGCCCGGAAATCAGGAAGCAATTGAGATAGTAGAAGAACTGGACTCGTCTTACATCATAATTGACCACGCCATAGCTACCAGCAAGTTCTGGGCCGTAGTCACCTGGGCAGAACAGGCGCAGGGTATATATACCGATGTCTACTACATACCATATCAGGAGCGTTTGATAGCCAAGGAGTTCTATTATCCGGAGTACTACCGCACTTTGTGTGTCCGACTGTATAATTTTGATGGTAAAGCTGTAAGCAAGGGGAAACCAACGGTAATTACATATAATGAGGTGGCTGGTAATGACGGTCAAATCTATAGAGTTATTACGCAGGCAGAGGAATTTCCAAGCTACCAGGAAGCTCTTGATTATATGGAAAGCCAGGAAGAGGCTAACCAGAGAATAGTTGGCGTTAACCCATTTATCAGCCCCGTATCTCTTGAAGCATTGGAAGACTTCCAGATAATTTACAGCTCAGAGTATTCAACAATACACCAGGATCTGGGCATAATACCGGAATTAGAAATGACCAGGGCATCGGTGCCTGAAGTTAAGATATTTGAATATATTGGAGATTAGTCGGGTTATAGTGTGGTTGGACCTGTGGTTCTGAATAGTAAATATCAATAGCGAAAGCCTGCCTGCCTCGTATTGTCAGTGATAGTCTTAGCCTTCTAGATGACTATTATTCCGGGACTCTGTTGTGTACTTTTCGGGTTTGCTTAGATGATTGGGTGCCCTACAGTACTTCTGTTATAATAATGCAAATGAGGATTTTACATGTATTTGATTTCTTTTCATTGCCTCATGGTGGTGGCATTGTGGATTTATTATACTGGCTCTCACAATCCTTAAAACAGCGAGGGCATGAAGTCGATATATATACCAGCGACTTTGAACTGGACCGAGGGTACATAAATTCACTGCAGGGAGTAAAGGTTTATCCTTTTCATAGCTGGTTCCATGTGTCGGGGATACATGTCATGCCGGGCATAATTGCCGAAGCCGGAAAAAAGCTCAGAAATTTTGATATTATTCACCTCCACGCCTACCGCAGCTTTCAGAATGTAGTAATACATCGCTATGCCAGGAAATACAATATACCATACATTATAGATGCTCACGGCGCGATCCTGAGAATAGGCCGGGGTAATAAAGGATTGAAGCAATTACTCAAGTGGATATATGATGTGGCTTTTGGTAACAGGATACTGAGAGATAGCGGTAAAGTTATCGCCCAGAATGAAATGGAGGCCAGTCAATATAGGGAAGCCGGCGTGAGCCAGAGTAAAATCATCCAGCTTCCCCTGCCGTTCGCTACCGGGGAGTTTGCCCGGTTGCCGTCAGGTGGGCTCTTCAGGCGCAGGTTTGATATTGAACAGAAGCATATAGTTCTATATTTAGGCAGGATACACTGGATAAAGGGGCTTGATTTCTTGATTGAGTCATTTTATGAGTTGACCAAACTCAGGAACGATGTTGTGTTGGCGATGGTGGGTGCTGATGACGGTTATAAAAGTACTCTGGAAAAGATGATATACAGGTTACATTTATCAAATGGGGTTTTATTTACCGGATTTCTCAAGGGAGAAGAGAAGCTATCGGCAATGGTGGATGCTGATTTACTGGTGCAGACCTCTGTGTATGAGCAGAGTTCCAAGACGCCTTTTGAGGCGATATTGTGTAATACCCCTGTTATCGTCAGTAAGGATACGGGCGCCGGGGATGATGTAGCCAAGATTGACGCCGGATATCTGGTGGAATACGGCGATAAAAGCGAGTTAGTAGATAGGATACAGTATATTCTCGATAATCCCGATAAAGCTCAGTCTAAAACACAAAGGGCCAAAAAATACATAGAGGCTAATCTGTCCCTGACCAGTCAGACAGAGAAATACGAGAAGCTTTATCAGGAAGTAACAGAAAGTCATAAGATGTGAACATGAAGAAGGAGCGGCAGAATATTGGTCTGGTTACCTTCCCCATATCCAAAACGGGGAATATTCCCTTATCGAATCTTGTGGACATCCTGAGCGCCTTTTCAACCTGCGTCTATGTTATCACCGGCAATGAAGCAAATATTTACCCTAAAGAGCACCGGCAAGTGCGTGTCTACAGGATAGACCACAAGACGGGGAAGAATGCCCTTACCAGAGTTATTAGCTATATTTACACCCAGTTAAGGATTTGTTACCAATTAGTGAGGCTATCAAGAGACGTTAAGCTGTGGTTTTTCTTTATTGGGGGAGAGGGCTTACTGCTACCTATAGTAACCGCCAAGTTATTGCGAAGGCAGGTATTGCTAGCCTTAGCTGGCTTCCCAGAGAGTCTGAGCAAAGAGGAAAAAGACTCGCTTTTTAAAATAACGGGTTTACTGGCACGTATTAACCTGGCTCTCTCAGACAGAATTATTGTGTATTCAGAAAGGATTATTACCGAGCGTAATTTAGAGAAACACAGAAATAAGATTTCCATAGCTTATAAGCATTTCCTGGATTTCGATGCATTTAAAATGCAGAAGCCCTTGAGCGAAAGACCAAATTTGGTCGGCTACATAGGGAGGTTGAGTAAGGCAAAGGGAATCACAAATCTTATGGAAGCAATTCCCAAGATATTGGAGAGGGAAAGCGGCGCCCACTTTTTGATAGGAGGTGAGGGAGAGCTACGGAGTAAAGTCGAGGAATACTTGAGTAAAGGAGATTTAAGCACTAAAGTTAAGTTCACCGGCTGGATTCCTCATGAGGATGTTCCGAAGTGTTTGACAGAGCTGAAATTACTCGTTTTGCCCTCATATACTGAGGGTCTGCCCAACATCGTACTGGAAGCTATGGCTTGTGGGACGCCAGTGCTAGCCACGGCGGTTGGTGCTATACCGGATGTAGTAAAGGACTGTGAAACAGGTTTTATTCTAGAGGACAATTCGCCCGAGTGTATTGCCAGGAATATCAGCCGAGTTCTTAATCACCCGAACCTTGAGGAAATCACTAGGAATGCGCGTGCTCTTGTTGAGAAGGAATATGACTATAATGTAGTTATGGAGAAATATAGAGGTATTTTAGCTGACTGAAAAATCATGAACTTAAGCTGAGATTCTCTTTTAGTCTGGGGGTTTTCAAAATACTAAGTATATATCGAAACGTCGTAGAGTTTATGGGCGGCCGTCCATGCCCATTTCCCAAGATAGGATAGAAACAGGTTCAGGTTATTATAAAAATCAAGAGGACTCAACTTTAGCACCTTTCGATACTCCGCCCTAGCCAGTCTCATATTGTTATTCTGCATGTGCATATAAGCTGTGGCTTTGTGAAAGAAAATCTTCTCATCTCTGTTCAAGTAAGGATACAGGCTTTTTATGCCGCTATCTTTGATTGCTTTCAATACCTCGGTATCCAAGTCATTCCTGGTTATTCTTAGAGCCATCAAGTGATATAGCGCTGATTCTTCTTTTTTCCCAAACTGAATGCTTTCTTCGTGAAGCCTGAGCATATATAATACCTGTGGTAGGCCTCTTACCTGGTAGTGCTTGGCGATTCTCAGCCAGAGTTCGTAGTCCTGGCTGTACCTGAACAATTCGTTGTAGCCGCCTAACCTGCGGACAATCTCGGTTTGGAACATCGCCGAACCATGGGCGAACAATCCGCCCTGAAAGTTATTTCTACTCGGGTCTTCTGATAAAATTCTCTTACCCTGCCTTTTCCCATCCTCATCTATGATGTAGATGCTGGTGCCCAGCAAGGCTGTTTCCGGATGTAGTTTAAAGTATCTGAATTGCTCCTCAAGGCGATTTGGCAGGGAGATGTCATCGGCATCCTGCCGGGCTATGAGTTTCTCCTGAGCCTGCTCAATGGCAATGTTCAAGGACCGGGTCAGGCCGATATTCGTTTTGTTGTTTATCATCCTGATTCTTCGGTCATCGTAGCTTTGTATTATCTCAAGTGAACTATCTGTAGAGGCGTCGTTGACAATGATGAATTCAAAATCAGGCAGGGTTTGATTGAGGATGCTCTCAATCGCCTGCCTGAGATACCTTTCCTCGTTGTAAACCGACATTATGACGCTTATTTGCGGGTTATCAGCCATTATTGGGTTTTCGATATTTACCTCCGGGATTATGCCTTACAACGTAGTCCTCGTCCAGCCATAATGTAGATAAGTGGCCCTATCAAAATGGATATTAGTGTTCTCAGCCATTTCATGCCAGGTCTTAAATATACCCTCATATAGAAGCTTGCGAGAGTAACATAAGCAGTTGCTGAAAGCTGGCGAGCCCGGCCAGGTCTGTCTGCAACGTGAAGTTCCTGACCACCACGTTGCATCTCAAGAATGTACTCGCTTTCGAGGTAAGTATCTGACAAAAATCCGAAGCTGTTGTCTCCAAACATCGCTTGAATCTTACCACAGGTTGCTAGTAAGCTGTGATTGCCGTAGCGAATGTTTAAGTGTAGCCAATCCCAAAGAACTTCAAAGGCATCGAGTTGCTCCAGTACCTGGCGTGCTGTGGCGAAAAAGGAACCACGCATGGTATCGTGGCGAAAATGTCTTGATGGCGGTTTCCATCGGGAATGAGCGTAGACGGCACAATGCGTCATGGGCCAATCAGTTTTAACAGAGTTCTGCCCATTGCTCACGAACTTTTTACCACTGTCCAGAAGCTCAATGCATCGCTCTATAAATCCAGGATTCTTGATTACCAGATCATCATGCATGAAGAAGATATACTCAAACTCACGCCAGATTCCCTTTATAAGGAACTGTTGATAACATCCCCAATCATAACCCAGATTAGGTTCAAAGAATACCTGTTCACGCTTCACGTAGTCGAATAGCCAGCTAGGAACCTGTCGGGGCGGCTTATGTGATACCACGAATACCTGAGCTTGTGGCAATGTATGCAGTTCGGCGTACAAATCCCTGTTGTAGTGCCAGCCAGCCACACAGATGGCTATCTTTCGTTGCGTATCAAGCATGAAATGCCCCTCAGCTTCAGAGATGATGTTTGGGTGTTATCACGGCTAAACCATGAGGTGTTTCGAATATCTTTAATGCATGGGTTGTCGTAGTGATATCCTCCAGCGCGGGACTTAACGGGTCACTTATCCCGAATATCTCCGCCAGGACGTGTCGTTCCCAGTGCCCGGTAAGACTTGAAATATTCGGGTCGTCCTTGCTCTGTTCCATTCGGGGGTTACACAAGCCCCGGCCGCAATCATGCATAGCTATAATCCAGTCTGAATTTTCAATAATCCCATGAACAGCATTCTTGATAAGGTGGTAGGGGTGAGCATCAAAGTAAATAAACCCGGAGCCGTAGGTTTTCAGGACATCTTCCTGGAATGTTAAGGTGACGTCTTTCAGCATCAGCCTGGCTTCATCGGGGTTGAAGTGTTTGACCTGATTAGCGATATCAAAGCAAACGATATTGCTTTCAAGGCGTAGTAGATTTTTAATGTCAATAATCCTGCGGGTTGATTTGCCATATTGTGTGCCTATTTCGACGATAGCCTTTGGTGGGAAGAGCGATAGAATAACGTAAATGATGAACGCTTCCTCGATGCAAAGAGTTTTACGCTCTCCCATCAGGGTTGCATAATGCTTTTCCTTAGAGAAAGCTCGATAAGCCTTCCACATAGCGTTGACCTTGGCACGGTCTAAATTGAAAAAGGAGCTAATCTGATTAAAGAGACTATCCTAGTCGACATAATCAATGATATAGGGCTTATAGCCCTCAACTGGTGTGATGGTTTTAATCTTTAAAAGCCTTGATGCAATCCTTCGAAGTGGAGGCGGTAATAATTCTATCATGGTTTTCACATTCCTTTCCTTCTGTTGTTATTTTACAGTAATTTCGCATTTCAAGCGGGACTATTTTCGTGGGTGTAGGCCATTTTCACACAAACATTCTACCTCTAGGTTCTGCTACTTTTCAATAGCTATTTTTCCTTTTGAGCATCCCGGGGAAGGAGGGTTTAAGCTAGAAGCTACAATATTCCTTGCAGAGTAGCTGAGTAATACTTTAGAATGATATTACGTAATAGTGCTGAGGAACGGTAATGGCTAGCCTGAGAATGAGGGTGTAAGGAAAACGGCGTAGAAATAATGAAGTACAGGAGTCTCAGGGTAATCTGGTTTTTACTCCGGCGGTATAAATCCCGGTTTCTGGTAGTGCTTGTCCTGTCCATAATAACCGGCATCTTGGAGGCTGCCAACGTGGCCGCCATCTACCCGATTCTTACAGCGGCTTTTCCTGCCGGAGCTGGAGAAGGCAATGTAATTCTTTCTATATTTAATAGAATGGCCAGCCTGGTACCGATTGAAGAGAGGTTTCTGGGCTACTGCGTGGTCTTTCTGATAATCGCGGTTGTTACTTTTGCCGTAAAGATTGTCTTTATCAACTACAAAGTAAGGTTCGCCGCAAGGCTGGTACAAAGAAACCAGGAAGATATCTTTGATAAATATATTAAAGCTGATTATCAATATTTCATAGACCGTCAGCAGGGGGAGTTGCTCTACAATGTCGTCACGGCTCCAAATCAGGTGGCTATCCTGGTAACGTCCTTAGCTGACTTGGTGCAGCAGGTGATACTATCCATCTCTGTACTTGTTCTTTTATTCTCATTATCATGGCAGGGAACACTGGCCGTAATAGTGGTAGGTATTATATATCATTACCTGACAACCTACCTAGGCAGGAGAGTGTCTTACTATTCGGCCAAAGGCGAGATGAAAGCGAATAGAGAGACCAACGTAATCCTGAACGAAATGATTACCGGGATCAAGCAGGTTAAAGTATATGGAACCGCAGCCGACTGGGCAGACAGGTTTGGCAAAACCGTTGACAGGCGCTGGTATCATTACATAAAACGCAATATATGGCAGAATATCCCTGCTCCTTTCCTGTTCCTGGTTCTGTATATAGCCATCGGTGTCATAGCCTTGATTATCAAAGTAGTGGCACCGCTCACTTACGTGGATTTAATCCCTACTTACGGCACCTTTGGCTTTGCTATTTTCCGTTTATTCCCGCTGGTTGGTGCTATGGGCTTGATGACAATGCAAATTATGGCGTCGCTGCCCAATTGCGAAGCCGTTTACTCTATAGAACGGGACAAAATCACATTCATTGAAGATGGACAGGAAGAACTGGTCTCGTTCAAATCCGGCATAAAGTTTAGAAATGTCAGCTTTTCCTACCATGAACGTGCCAAGACCTTAAAAGACATTTCGCTTACTTTTGAGAAGGGCAAGACCACGGCTATCGTGGGGCGTTCAGGCTCAGGTAAATCGACAATAGTGAGTCTGCTGCTGCGCTTGTTTGAGCCCGATAAGGGCGAGGTGATGATTGATGGCATTAATATCAAGGAATATAAACTATCTTCATGGCTGGATAAAATAGGCTATGTGGACCAGGATACATTTATCTTGAATGATACGGTCAGGAACAACATTACCTTTTGCTCCGAAAGTTATTCCGATGAGGACGCCGCCAGAGCAGCTGGCTATGCCGATGCCCACGAGTTCATCACCGAGTTACCTCAAAATTACGATACCGTAGTCGGCGATAAGGGGGTAAGAATGTCAGGCGGGCAGAGGCAGAGAATTGCGGTTGCCCGCGCTATGATAAGAGAACCCGAGATACTGATTTTCGATGAAGCGACCAACGCACTTGACAGCATATCCGAGGCGGCTGTCCAGAGGGCTATTGACGAGATAGCGAAAGACCATACCGTGGTTATTATTGCCCATCGTCTTTCCACTATAGTTAACGCCGACAAAATAATCGTGATGTCCCGCGGACGAGTAATAGAGGAAGGAACGCATAAAGAGCTGATAGAAAAGGGGAAAGACTACTGGCAGCTATACCAGAGTCAACCGGTGTAGATTAGGAGTCCCCGTATTCTGGTTGGATTCATGCGTCACTTGCGCGGAGGTTTGTTCCAGTCAAAGGGCTTGCCTGTTTCTGGGTCTATTACGGTGGGGTCATCCCACGGGCGGCGTCCTTCGTCGGGATTTTCGTAGTCGTAGAGCCTGGTGGTGAAGTATACGAGAAGTGAAGGCTCTTGGCTGACCGTCTGTGTGCCGTGCCAGTAAAAGCCGGGTATTCTCACGATTTGTGGCTCGTCGGAGCTTGCCGTTATTTCAACGAGTTTCCCCACAGTGGTGGTTGCGTTCTCCCCGCCGTCGTAAGCGCAGATTTTCATCGCTCCCTGAACGACCATGAAATAGTCTACCTGCCCTCTGGCATGCCGGTGCCAGCCCCTGATTATCCCCGGGTAGCTGGAAGACAGATTGGCCTGTACTATTCTGTCGCCTTCGAGCAGTTCTTTCCAGTCTTCTCTTATGGTTTCGAGAAAGAAGCCCCGTTCATCAGGGAGTTTTTTCAGTAGGTATTTCTTTACGCCGGGCAAGCTGTATTCTTCTACTTCAACCATTTTGCCGCCTTTCTAGATAGTCTTTGAGAGCCTCCTGCCATGGTCTCATGTCATCCATCCCCAGGAGTCTTAGATGGTAATTATCGAGTACTGAGTAATTTGGCCTCCTGGCCTTTTGCGGATACTGGTCGGACGTTACGGGTAAAACTGGAGTTTTCAGTCCTGCCAGCCTCAGGATTTCTACGGCGAACTCATACCATGAGCAGGAGCCCTTATTGGTGATGTGGAATATGCCGTGGTTGTCAGTTATAATGAGCTGCGCTATCTTTGCCGCTAAATCCCTGGTATAGGTTGGCGAGGATATCTGGTCGTTGACTACTCTGAGCTCCTCCTTTTCTCCGGCAAGTCGGAGCACGGTTTCCACGAAATTCCCCCCCTTGCTCCACGCCCCTTTTGTACCGAAGAGCGCCGAGGTCCTTACAATCAGGTACATAGGGCAGAGACGGCGCACTAGGTTCTCGCCGTCCAGTTTGGACTTGCCGTAAACGTTGGCGGGGGTAGGGGTATCGTCCTCGGTATAAGGCCTGCCGCGCTGCTCCTCTTCGCCCCCGAAAACATAATCGGTGCTTATATGCATTAGTGTGGCTCCATGGTCGCTGGCCGCCATAGCCACATTGCCGGCGCCCTGGGCGTTCACCTGGAAGGCATTATCCGGATTATCTTCGCAATCGTCGACTCGTATGAAAGCTGCGGCGTTTATCACCATGTCCGGTTTGTATTTGTTAAATGCCGCTTTAACCGATTCTATATCGGTGATTTCAACGTCAGCGTGAGTGAGCGGAACGACGTCGGAGCTGCGCAGAACTTCACAGAGGTCGGCTCCAAGCTGGCCGTCAGCACCGATAACTGCAATATTCATCTCGATAATCGCCCATCATCTTTGTATATTTACCATCGTGTTGCTTATTTGATACGTAGCCACCAGCCCTCATTCTCTCTATACCACTGGATGGTGCTCTTCAGTCCTTCTTCAATCGGCACTTCTGCTTTCCAGCCGACCTCTTTTTTTGTTTTGGTAGCGTCCAGGGCATAGCGGCGGTCATGCCCCGGGCGGTCAGTCACGAAATTGATGAGCGAGTGTGGTTTTTCCATTGTATCGAGTATATACTGTACCAGTTCCAGGTTGGTCTTCTCGCTATTTCCGCCGATATTATAGATTTCCCCCGGCTTACCCTTCTGTAGAATCAGGTCGATAGCACGGCAGTGGTCTTCTACATAAATCCAGTCGCGGATATTCAGGCCGTCTCCATAAACCGGAATGGTTTTACCTTCCACAATATTGGTTATGGTCAGGGGTATAAGCTTCTCCGGAAACTGGAATGGGCCATAATTGTTGGAGCAGCGGGTGATAATTACCGGTAAGCCGTAGGTGTGATGGTAGGCTTGGCATAGAAGGTCGGCAGCGGCTTTACTGGCGGCATAAGGACTGTTTGGCGAAAGAGGTGACCGCTCGCTGAACTGGCCAGTGTCTCCCAACGAGCCATATACCTCGTCCGTGGATATCTGCACGAATAGCTCTGCCCCGTATTGCCTTGTTCCTTCGAGAAGTACCTGAGTACCCTTCATGTTTGTATCCACGAAAGGTGTGGCATCGGTAATGCTCCGGTCTACGTGTGACTCGGCGGCGAAATTGACCAGTATATCAAAGTGTTTCTCGAGCACTTCACCGATAAGCTGTCTGTCGGCAATATCACCTTTGATGAAATGGTATACGGGGTTGCTTTCAATGTCTTTCAGGTTCTCCAGGTTTCCAGCGTACGTAAGCTTGTCGAGGTTGGTTACTTCCCAGTCTTTATGCTCATGCAGCAAGTAGCGGATGAAATTGCTGCCGATGAACCCGGCTCCCCCGGTGACCAGTACCTTTGTCGTCATAGCTCGCTTCCGTTAGAGCTCAAGCTTTGCGTCATCACCAACGAATAGCCTTATCGCTCCACCCCTCTCTCCCCTTTTCTTGAGCTCCACTCCTTCTCCTAAAAGGCTGTCCTCCAGACCGCCAATCCGGTAGATGCGGCAGTTTTCCAGAATTACCGAGTGTTCTACGGATGAATTTTCCACAACGGTGTTCTCGCCTATGCTGGTAAAAGGTCCGATGAATGAATGCTTTATTTTACACCCCCCGGCGATAGATACGGGACCCCGAATGGTGCTGTTTTCCACCCTTGTTCCCTCACCGATTTCAACTCGGCCGACTACCTGGCTTTCAGCGTCGATATCTCCCTTTATATTCCTCTTCAAAAAATCATCGAGGACAGCCCTGTTCGCCTCGAGGATATCGTCTTTCTTGCCGGTATCCAGCCACCATCCTGCGGAGATGTGGCTCCTGACTTCTTTCCGCATTTCCAGGAGTTTTTGAATGGCGTCGGTTATTTCCAGTTCGCCTCGCCAGGACGGCTTTATCTGGCTGATAGCCTTATGAATTTCCGGCGTAAAAAGATACACCCCTACCAGGGCAAGATTGCTCTTGGGCTCTTTGGGCTTTTCCACCAGTCGAGTTAATCTGCCTGACGCGTCGAGTTCCGCGACGCCGAAGATGCTGGGATTGGGAACCTCCTTGAGCAGGATAAGGGCTTCGGGATTATACTGTTCAAACTCCTGAACAAGGCCTCCAATGCCTTTCTGGATAAGGTTGTCGCCGAGGAACATAAGGAAGGGCTCGGTGCCCAGAAAATCCTGCGCCGTTTTTACGGCGTGAGCCAAGCCCAGGGGTTCTGCCTGCACGATATACGTAATCTGCATATCCCACCTTGAGCCGTCACCGGCAACGCCTTTTACGGAACTTCCGGTCTCCGGGGAGATGATAATGCCCACATCCGTAATCCCGGCCTCTCTGACCTGTTCCAGGACATAGAACAGGATTGGTTTATTGGCGATAGGCAGAAGCTGCTTGGCGATGGTATGCGTTAGAGGCTTCAGCCTCGTTCCTTTGCCGCCCGATAAAATTAAGGCTTTCATGTAGAAAATGCTTTCTCCGATTGATTATCAGGGTCCATCGTCCCCTGTTACCGTATTCTTTTATAGCTGGCTGTTTTTATTATATCATGATTCTTATATAGCCCTTTAATCACTGGCTATTTATAATTCCCCTGCATATAGATAGCCATTTCTCTCTTTCCATGTAACCTTTTATTTTCCTGGCTATGTAATTTATTATAGGGAGGCTTAATAATTTATTCCATTCTTTGTACTTAGCCGCCCCTAAGGAAGAACCTCTGCCAAAGTGGCAGGCGAAAATCTCATCATAATCCCTTTGGTAGAACTCGGCACAGATAATATCTCTGAAAGGCCCCTCTTTATATTCGAGTGTATACCGTGTATCAAAAGTCTCACATTTATATCCATTTTTTAGAAATTTCTCGCGCATCTCCCAACCTACATCCTGCCCCGCTTTTATATCCTTTGGTCGCATATCTATTCCTAAGGATTTAAAAACCATGGTATCAAATATAACAGCATAAATCAAAGGAAAGTCGGTAGGCTTGGTACCGCCTTTCACAGGAGGGGCGCCTATAATTTTCACTTTATCATCAAGTTGATTAATGAGGATTTCATCCCATTCTTTCTTCAAAAAAGCAGCATCTGCATCTAAAAGAACTCCATAGGGTGTATTTATCTTTTCTATCAGGATGTTTAGAGCCTCCCCATGACCCATGCTGCCCGGAGCAGACTGTTTTCGCCAAAATAGCTCAGCATTACTGTATTTACTGGCTACTGTTTTTAGTCTCCTTTTATCAAAGTGACTGGAGCCGTTATCACAGATAATCACTTTGTACTTATTTTTGGTTAGTTTCGCCAGTGCAGAGAGACTGAGTTTCAGAAATTTCGATGAGTTATAGTTAACAGTGACTACAGTCAGCAACTCTTCAGCCACGTACCCTGCTCTCCTTTCTACATTCCGCTATAAAAACCTGGTAGCGAAGTAACTTACGAGTTATGGTCAGGGCTGCATTCGACTATAATAAAATCCTTAATGAATATAGGCTCCTATTCTACATCATTGACAATTTGAGATAAGAAGGTTTCATATTTCTTACCGAGCGTTTTCATTAAATAACGCTTACAGT
Organism: uncultured Dehalococcoidaceae bacterium; assembly: GCA_964558675.1. GTDB lineage: Bacteria > Chloroflexota > Dehalococcoidia > Dehalococcoidales > RBG-16-60-22 > CAZLEY01. Next base: position 164,405 of record CAZLEY010000001.1, read on the forward strand.
ATGCGACGCCCTTAATTGATAATTCTTCGCGATATTCATGGTCTACTATTAATTTCTCCAGTTCACTTTCCCATTCTTCTTTGGTAGTACATAATATCGCCGGGCTATTTTTGTATGAATCTATAGGACTTGCCACAACCGGGATACCTGCAGCCATGGGATACCCTATTTTTGTAAAAGAGTGCCCCCTGTTGTATGGATCTTCTAAGTCTCTCGGGCTGAGCTTAATATCTCCTTCCATTAACTGTAGATGAATTTTGTTTTGCTGGTATTTTATAAATTCAGAGGAGACATTCTCAAGTGTTATTTGGGGGTCTTTATCGCAGACAAACAGCATTCGCAGTTTGTATTTTTTACCGAGTCCTTCCAATATATCTTTAACCAGCAGAATTTCACTTGCTTTAACAGAATAACCTGCATATAGAAGATTAATGACCTTTTTCTCCCCATGTCTTTTTTTATTTTTAAAAAAACTCTCACTTATGTTTTCTAGAATGACAATAACGTTTTTAGTGGGGAAATGCTGTGCTATGATATCTTTTAAATACTGTGTGGTAGTTATAAGTCCATCAGCGACCTCGGTGAAAGAAAAAACGTCTTTTCTTTGAGTTTCATTTACGAAGAGTGTATTCGATGCCTCATAGTAGTTCACATTGATATCCAAAATAACCTTTATTCCTTTGTTTTTAAGTAGGTTTGCCAGTTTATATGCTTCCTGATTGAAGTATTTTTGGAATATAACGACATCGTACTTATTAGCTTTCCAGTTCTTGTATAGTTCCGCTGAAAATCCTTTTGTTTGATTAAGATACATAATAATGTCATAAGCCCGCAGGCGCGTGGAGCCCATAGCCTTATTATAAGATTTTGGGATTCCAGCTATAACAAATCCAACTCTAATTTTTTGGTCATCTAACCTGTGAAAAAAATCACGAATAAGAAACATCTCGCTCCAACATAACCAATCACGCAACTTAGCCTAAATAGGTCCCCTTTATATCGCACGAACTAAGATACTCATGATAATGGCCTTTCCCGCAGCCGACATCTAATATAGCGGCATCATGTTTGGGGCAGTATTTGTTTATCATGTATTTTATAGCCTGGTTCGTGCAATCTCTTGCAGGACAATCCAGTGTTATGCTCATACCAGCCGCTCCATCAACTCTAACTCCTTCTCCATGAGATAGTCCAAGCTGTAATCCTCAACGATAGTCTTTCGGGCGTTTTCTCCCAATCGTTTTTTTAACTTCTCGTCTGCCATCATACGTTTGATTGCCTGCTGAATCGAACCTGAATCGGTATCACACAAAATTCCATTTTCCCCATCTTCTATTACTTCTTGTATTCCGGCTATGTTTGTCCCGATGACGGGTAGACCGCATGCCATCGCTTCCAGTAATGTTTTTGGCATGCCCTCCCATAGAGAAGGCAGGATAAAGAGTTCGTGCTGATTCAAAATCTCGGGTAGCTTATGATTGGGGATATTGCCCAGGAAGTTAGCCTTTACCCCATTATTCGCAGCGAACTCCTGTAATTTGCCGGACAGAGGGCCTGAACCAATGATGTCAATATAGTAGGGCAGTCCCTTCAGAGCTTCCAGCAGCGCCGGGATATTTTTTGGTTTTCCTAGGCTTCCGACGAAGCATATTGACCCCGGTTTCTTAGTTCTATCTAGTGGCTTGAATACCTCGGTTTCAACATAATTGGTGATAAGGCTCTGTCTTCGCGGGTGGTAGTTCTGTTCGACGTAGTTAAAGCTGCTCTGGGAAGTGGTGATAGCGGCATCGGCTAATTTATAGGCGAATTTCTCGGTATTCTTGGTTAGCCATAGCTTTTGACTTTTGGGATGCTCCTTGGCAAAGTTAAACGACCACATGAAACCCGTTCTTACTACTAGCTTCTTTCGGAAGATAAGTTTGCTTAATGCGGCACTCCAGGCTGCCGTCATTTGGTTTGTCTTGAAGATATCTATATGCTTTAATATTTTACGCTGAATAACCGGCAGCATGAATGAATATAGTATGGCTGAATATTTCATATTATGGCGGATAAACTTTTGAGGTACTACCGTGATATTAGGGGCTAGATGGCTTTTGAATTTAAGGTCGCCATCATCACCGTAGGTAAAGAAGTATATATGTTTAAAGTATTTGCTGAGCTCGTTATATATAGCCACCTCTCTATCAATCATGCCAATATCATGCCATGTTTCTAGTGACACACCCAAACTGAAAAAGAGAGCCATGTTTTTATCTTTTAATATTTCATGTTTCGTGTCATTCATTTCGATTTTTTACAACAGCCCAAATTTCCCCGAACTGGATAGATGCTTTTTCAATCCGCATCCCGGCCTTCGCCAGTTCCTCCTGGAGGCTTTCTAGAGTGTATTCTATCTTGTGCGTTAAATCGAGGCGATATTCAATCCCCATCTCCCTCTTATAATAAGTCAGCCAGTCCCTGTTTACCATGGGTACCCGTATGAGATATTTCGCTGCCAGCCCCTTCACTTTCAGCAGAAAATCATGCCTGTTTTCTATATGCTCCAGAACATTTGACAGGATAACGACATCGAATATTTCTCCGAAATCGCATTTGGTAGCATCTCCACAGATATATCTGATGTTATCCCGGTTGAAATTTCTCCGGGCTGCCTGGACGTTCGTTTCGTTCTGGTCTATCGCCGTAACACTTCTTGCCTTTTCAGAGACATCATAGGTGAGAAATCCGTTGCCGCACCCTATGTCAAGTACAACATCCCTGGCATTAACATTATCAGTAAAAAAGGCGTGATAGTTCATTAAACGGTGCTTGGGATGTATGCCTGACTCAGCAATTACGGCAAATCTCGCTATATACCTATAGCAAGCGTTATGAATACGCATGAGCATTCTGAGAATGTAGCGCGCCGCCCTTTTATTACCGAGGATTGACAATATCAGTTCCCTAAAATTGCTCAGGTATTTTTTGAATTATTTATTATCCTGAAACCAGCTGACGTAACGCTGCAGGCCTTCATCAATACCTACTTTTGGCTGCCAGTGCAATTCTTTACTTATTTTACCGGTATCAGCCAACGTATCTCGAACGTCTCCAGGCTGCGCCTCTATATATTCTAGCTTCGCTTTTTCCCCGGTATACTTTTCTATTTTCTTAGCCAACTCTTTAACGCTTATTCTGCTACCGCCACCGACATTGAAGACCTCTCCTGAAACATTATGACTGGCGGACAGGATATTAGCTTCTATAATATCATCTACGTAAGTGAAGTCTCTCGTCTGGTTCCCATCTCCGTAGACGCTTATTTCTTCACCGTTCAGGACCGCCCGGACGAACAGGTTTATGGCCATTTCAGGCCTCTGCCTGGGACCGTATACCGTGAAGTACCTTAAAGAGATAACGGGCACCTGATAGTTGCGATAATACAGGTAACAGAGGTTTTCGGCGGCAAGTTTGGTCACGCCGTAAGGAGAGAAAGGCTTCAATATACTGGTTTCCCTCATGGGCAGGTCGACGTCGCCGTAGACTGAAGATGACGACGCATAGACGAATTTCTTTATTTTTCTGTCCTTGTAGAATTCCAGCAGTCTCTGTGTCGATTGTATATTGTCCCTGGTATATATCTCAAAGCTTTTACCCCAGGAGCCTCTCACCCCCGCCTGGGCGGCCTGGTGAAACACGTAGTCCACTTCAGGAAAGTTCTCGGTCTCCAGGATGTCCTGCTCTATCAGGTCGAACGCTTTGTTGGTTAACGCACCGCTGATATTCTTTTCCTTGATTTCCCTGGCGTAGTAATCGGCGAAGCGGTCTATGCCGATTACCTGGAAGCCTTCCTTGAGGAGCCTGTCAGTGAGATGGGAACCGATAAATCCGGCGCAGCCGGTGACCAGGGCTTTCATTACCAGCACACCCCCTCGTAGATTCTGGCTTCCGTGGCTTTTTCGATTCTCCGGCCGTCGATAACTATCTTTCCTCTGTAGTCCAACTCTTTAAACTCCTCCCATTCGGTAAGTATCAGTATGGCATCGCAGTTCATGACCTCTTCTTTAGGTACGGCTTCTATCCCTGGAAAAAGCTTCCTGAAGTTCTCCACTGCGAGCGGGTCATAGGCTTTGACCTTGGCTCCTTCCGCGAGCAGGGTCTGGACTATTTTTATTGCCCTGGAGTCTCTTACATCATCGGTTCCGGGCTTGAATGCCAGTCCCAGAATGCCTATGGTAGCACCTTTTAACGGGATATGCTTCTTAAGTAATTCTACCGGTTTCAGCGCCTGTTTCTCGTTGAGGATGGCCACCTCCTGCAGGAGTTCGGGCTGGTATCCCACCTGCTGCGCCCTCAATATCAGTATTCTCAGGTCTTTGGGTAAACATGAACCGCCGAAGCCGATGCCGGCATTCAGGAAAGTGCTGCCTATACGGCTGTCCAGCCCCATGCCGCGGGCGACCTCGTACGTATCTATGCCGAGTTGCTTGCAGATATTGCCGATTTCATTGATAAATGAAATTCTGGTCGCCAGGAAGCCGTTGGAGGCGAGTTTAATCATCTCGGCCGTTCTCAAGCTGGTGTGCATTATGGGGGCATCGAAGCTGCGGTGGAGTTGGTCAAGCATCTCTCCGGACCGGCTGTCATATTCGCCGATGACGATTCTAGTCGGGTTCATGAAGTCGTAAATAGCCCGTCCCTCCCGTAAGAATTCCGGGCACATGCACACGCCGAAGTCTTTCCCCGCTTTCTTGCCCGCCTCTTCCAGGATAGGTATAACCGTCTCCTCAGTCATGCCGGGACCGAGGGTGCTCTTGACCACGATGACGTAGTAGCTTTCCCGTTCCCTCAGGACTTGAGAAATCTGTCTGGTGGCATTTATCAGATTGTCCAGGAATATAGAGCCGCCGTCATCGGCGAGTGTGTCCACGCATATGAAAATCAGGTCTGAGTCTGCTATTTTCCCGAAATCCGAGCTGGCCTCGACGTGAATTTGATTGAGCAGCTCTTCCAGTCCTTCCTCGTAAATGGGAGGTGCTTTCCTGTCGTTTATAGCTTCCAGTTTCTCCCTGTCAATATCTATAAAGACAACCTCATGCCCCAGTTTGGCAATGCAGGTCCCGGTTATTAGGCCGACATAGCCGGCGCCGATTACCGATAACTTCACTGGTCATCCCCCTTTTACAGGCAAGGGTAGGGCACAGGTGCTACAGAAAACTCTATAAAATTTTATAGTGGAACCCTTTTCTTTGAGCTTCCTCTTTACTGAACATCCCCCGTATGTCTATCAGCAAGGGATTACTCCTCATAATTTTCTTAAACCCATCCAGCCCTATTCCCTGGAAAGTATTATGGGCAACAGTCAGAATTACACAGTCAATATCCTTTGCGTTTTGAAGGTCGTAAACAGCCTGAATGCCGAAATCGCTCTCAATGTTGGTTAATAGGGGGTCATAACCTATTATCTCTACTCCGTATTCCTCTAACCCTTTGATAATATCCTTGACCGGTGATTGCCGGATATCGGCGACGTTTTCCTTGTAGGTCAGCCCGGCTATCAGTACTCTGGAGCCTTTTATTACCTTCCCCAGGTCATTCAACGCCTTTATCGTCATCTCGGCAACGTGCCCGGGCATGGAGTCATTTATAGCCCTGCCGGCGAGGATTACCTGGGAGGAATAGCCGAGTTCTTCGGCTTTGTAGACGAGGTAGTAAGGGTCTACGGGTATGCAGTGGCCGCCGACGAGACCCGGTGAATATGTGTAGAAGTTCCACTTTGTCGACGCTGCGGCGATGACATCTCTGATGTCTATGTCCATTCTCTGGAAAATGAGGGTAAGTTCATTCATCAGGGCGATATTCAGGTCTCTCTGAATATTTTCAATTACCTTGGCGGCCTCGGCAGTCCTAATGTCCTTGGCTTTGAAGGTGGCGGGGACAATTTTATTGTAGAGCTGGCTGACTGCTTCGGTGGTCGCCTCGTCCATACCGCTAACCACTTTGGTTATCTTGTCCAGGGCATGTTCACCGTCCCCCGGGTTTATTCTTTCCGGCGAGTAAGCAATCTTGAAGTCGGTGCCGCATTTATAACCCGACTCTTCCAGAATGGGTTTTAAAATATCCTCGGTAACGCCGGGGTAAACGGTCGATTCAAGTACGACCACGCTGCCTTTCTTCATATTCTGGCTAATGGTCCTGGCGGCGTTTATCACGAGAGATAAATCGGGTTTCTTATCCCTGGTTATCGGCGTCGGCACGGCTATTATGATGAAATCGGCTTGGCCTATATCCTCCGGGTTGCTGGTAAAGAGGAGATTTTGGTTATCGTTGTTTTCTTTTAGCTTCTTAATTTTAGCGCTGTCTATGTCATAGCCGATTACCCTGCCACTCCGGGAGAAAGCCTCCGCCAGTGGCAGTCCCACGTACCCCAGGCCGATAATACAAACGATATCTTTATCTGATACTGGGCTCTCACTCATTTGAAAACCAATTGAATGTTTCCTTTAGTCCGGCTTCTATACCGTACTCCGGCTTATAGCCAAAGCTTTTAGCCGCCGAGATGTCTGCCAGGCTGTGCCTTACGTCCCCCGACCTGGACCCCTTGTGGAGGGCTTCCATATCTTTCCCGGCGACTGTAATAATGCGTTCTGCCAGCTCATTTACGGTGATACGCTCGCCCCTGCCGATGTTGTAAACACCGCTGGCGCTGGTCTCGGCCGCCAGGATATTCGCCTGTACGACATCCTTGATGAAGGTAAAGTCCCTGGTCTGCTCGCCGTCTCCGAAGATGACGGGCGGTTCATTACTGATGACCTGTCTTATAAAGCGGGGGATTACGGCGGAATACTCTGAGCCGGGGTCTTGTTTGGGTCCGTATACGTTGAAGTATCTGAGGCAGGCAGTATTGAGGCCGTAAATCTCTTGAAATACCCGGCAGTAATGTTCGCCGGTAAGCTTGGTTACGGCATATGGGGATTGAGGTTGTGGTGTCATTTGCTCATTCTTGGGTAGGGTAGGCGTATCCCCGTAGACGGAGGAGGATGAGGCATAAATAACTTTTTTAACGTTATTATCTCTGGCGGCTATCAGTATATTTAGGGTTCCTGTTATATTCACTTCATTGGTGTTTGAAGGGTTCTCCAGGCTTCGGGGAACGCTCGCCAGTGCGGCCTGATGAAAGATATACTGAGCACCCTGGCAAAGCTTCTGGAGGAGGGTAAAACCGGTGATACTGCCCTGGACGAATTCGACGTTACCTTTCTGGAGCAGTCCGGCTATGTTTTCCATCTTGCCGGTGGACAGGTCGTCGAGAATAACAACGCGATAGCCCTGCTTTACCAGTTCATCGGCCAGATGCGAGCCGATGAAGCCAGCTCCGCCGGTAACTACCACCCTCTTATTTACCATTCGATACCTTTAAGAATTGTTGGGTTTTCCCCGTAAAATTCCACTCCACCGAACGAATTCTGGGCTGTTTTATGTCTTCGTAACTTGATTAGATTATACTAGCAAAGCTGGGGTTAAGCAAATAGAAGGTATGTAAAACGAGGATAAATGAAACCAAGATTTTACCGGAACAGGTTACCGGATGGAAGCTTACTCCTGTCTGCCGAATGACCACATTGCCAGGATAATCATTATGAATCCAAAGACCGCCAGAACGGCGATGTTATCCCAGATTGTCATTATATGACCGAACAGGATGATATTAAAAGGCGAATCCGCAGAGCTTCCCAGAACCACCTCTCTGATGGCAGCGATGCCGTAGGTAGCCGGGTTTATTTTCACGATGACACTCATCCATGTCGGCAGGTCCTGCATGGGGAAGAAGACACCTGACAGGAATATCATGGGAAACATCAGCATCTGCATGATTGCCTGGAAAGCCTCTGTAGATTTGATGCGTGACGCCAGCAGGATGCCCATTGAGCCCATTGAGGCGGCCAGCAGGAACATCAGCGGCAGGAGCGCCAGGACTGTCCATACAGAGATGGAAACGCCGATAACCGGGGCTAAAACCAGGATGATAATCCCCTGGATGGTAGCTACTGTGGCTGCCCCCAGGGTTCTTCCCAGGGCGACTGAGATACGGCTGATGGGTGCCACCAGCACCTCTTTCAGAAAGCCAAACTCCCGGTCCCAGACTATCGATACGCCGGACATGAACGAGCCCATGAGCACGGACATGCCCATGATGCCGGGGTACATGAACTGGACAAAATCAATCCCGCCCCCCATCATCCCGATAGAGCCTCTCAGGCCGCTGCCGAAGATGAAGAGAAACATGATGGGGAACAGGATGGCGCTGAGCATGCGCGCCTTGTCATACCAGAAGCGGAGTATATCCCGATACCAGATGGTGTAGACACCGAGTAAATTATTCATTCTGCTGTTCTAGCGGCGCATGTGGCGGCTGTGCTCGCGGATGTGGGCCTTTATCGTATCGCCGGCTTCTCCCTCTTCTCGGATTTCTCTCCCGGTAAGCTTGAGGAAAACGTCTTCAAGCGTAGGGCGGCGCAGGCTGATACTCAATATCTTGATGCCGAATTCCTTGATGAAAACCGGCAGAAACTCTTCTCCGTTGGCTATGGAGAAGGTAAGGTGGTCCTTATCATTCCTGACCTCGGTCTGGTAGCGGCGAGTAATTTCTTCGGCGGCTTTTTCGTCGTCCTCGGTTTTTAAAGATATAATGTCCTTGCCGATACTGTGTTTGAGTTCCCCCGGTGTATCCATGGCCACCAGCTTGCCGTAGTCGACGATGGCGATCCGGTCGGCCTTTTCAGCTTCGTCCATGTAGTGAGTGGTCATAAAGACGGTGGTTCCCTCGCGCTTTCGCAGTTCAAGCACGTATTCCCAGATATGGTTGCGTGTCTGCGGGTCCAGCCCCAGTGTAGGCTCGTCCAGAAACAATACTTTGGGGTAGTGCAGCAGGCCTCTGGCCAGTTCCAGACGGCGTTTCATGCCGCCGGAATAGGTGTTCACGAATTTATTACGCTTGTCCCAGAGTTCCACCATTTCCAGCAGATGTTTGATACGCTGCTCGCGGACGGATACGGGCACATTGTATACCATGGCGTGGAAGCGTAAGTTGTGGAGTCCGGTGAGGTGGTCATCCAGACTGGGGTCCTGGAAAACCAGTCCGATGGACTGGCGCACCTGGTTCTGCTGCCGTACCACATCGAAGCCGTTCAGGGTAGCCCGCCCGGCGGTCGGTCTGGCGAGGGTACAGAGGATGTTGATGGTGGTCGTCTTACCTGCCCCGTTGGGACCTAAAAACCCGAAAATCTCCCCCTGAACGACGTTAAAACTGACGTGGTCCACGGCCACCAGTTCGCCGAATTTCTTAACCAGATTTTCTACCTGGATAATATTATCAGACACGTCTATTCGAGTATAACACGAAGTCAGCTATTCCATCAAAGCTCGTTTAGGAGGGTTTTGTTTGCATGAGGCGAATTTGTATTACTGCTGTAGAAGCATATATAATAATATTGTCTGCCTTTCTCCAGCCTGGCAACATGGCGTGCCGTAGAATTCGTGAGTGTCTATAAAAATAATACCGTAGCATCCGTATAAGAGATGAAAACAGTCTTGAAAGGATACGACTATTACGCAACCAGAACCTAAGAAGCGCTCCTTTATATTCACTGCACTGCCATTTTTCATAGTGGCTCATGCCGCCCATCACTTTCTGACCGCATTGCCGCAGCCCCTTTTACCGTTCATTTATAATGAGTTTGATCTCGACGAAGCCAGTGTTGCCTATGTGCCCTCGGCTTATGCCTTTGCCTCGGCAACGGGGCAGCTGCCGGCGGGGTGGCTGGCCGACCGCTTCGGGCCGGCTGTTCTCATCGCTATCGGTACCCTCGGCGTAGCCGTGGCCGGTGTGCTCGTCGGTCTTTCTCACACTTATACTATGCTGCTTGTCTTCCTGGTGTTCATGGGGCTGCTGTCCGGGGGGTATCACCCGGCGGCGACGCCGCTGATTTCCGCCTCGGTAGAGCCCGAACGCCGCGGCCGGGCACTCGGATTTCACCTTGTCGGTGGGAATAGCGCCTTTTTCATAGCACCGATTATCGCCGCCGCCGTTTCCGGAGTCTGGGGCTGGCGGGCGTCCTTTTTTGTTCTGGCAATACCCACGGCGGTATTCGGTTTGCTGTTTTATATTTACCTGACGCGCCGGGGGGGCAAGGCTCATGTGGAGGCGGCTAAACAAAAAATCGTTGTGGAAAAACCCCCGCAGCCGGGCCATAAGCGGCGCCTGATTGCCTTTTTAACGATGATGGTAGTAGGCGGCGGCGCCGGTATGTCGGTGTTGCCCTTCCTTACCATATATATCCATAAGGAGCTGGGGGCTTCTGAAGCAGTGGCTGGGGGACTGCTGTCAATCGTTTTCTCCTCCGGGCTCTGGGCGGGACCGCTTGGCGGTTACATCTCGGATAAAATCGGCAGTGTCAAGGTGATAATCGCTACGAGTCTTCTTTCCGGTATATTGATTTATGCTTTTAAGCTTGTCACTTTGGGTCCCAGCCTTTATATCTTACTGTTTTTCCACGGTCTGAATATGGCTGTGCGGATGCCCGTAACCGAGGTCTTCATCATGACCCAGTCGCCTGGTAGGCACCGCTCTAAAATATTCGGTATTTACTACTCCACGATGCAGTATACGGGCGCGATATTCGCCATACCCGGCGGATATCTCATTCGGGAATTTGGCTACCATGCGATGTTTACATATGTCGCGTATGTGGTAGCCGTGGTAGCGGTGATAACTTCACTATTTATCTGGGACGCCAAAGACCATTACCAGAGCGAAACGCAGGTTTCGTGAATGCAGACCTGACCGAGTCATGAATTCCATATCCTTAATCGTTTACTTATCTGACCCACCCACTATATCCCCCCTTTTCTTTAAAAGAGATGGGGAGACAAGAGAAAGAGGGGCTTTTCGCCCCTCTTTAGCACCCTTCGGCAATGGTGAAGTATTCAACCTCCAGCCATCATTGGAAGGTCTCTATCATATCCCCTATTTCGGATAAATCTATATCGAAGGCTATCGTCATCCACGATTCAGCAACCGTTACCTCTATCTTCTCTAATAGCTCTTTTATTTCGGGTTTATCAAGTAAACCCTTGAACAGGCTGATAGCGCCAGTGATTGTGTCCGCGGCATTCTGCGCGGAATCTGTGCTCAGGAAATGCGTATCTATCTGGATTCTCAGGGTTTCCTGTACCTTGTTGAGAGCGAAGCCGGTAACGTCAATATCCGCAAAAGGTTCAAAAGATATTGGCATCCCGCCCAGACCGGACTCCTCGGTTAATGCCTCTTGGGCTTCCTCGGGAAGCTCCAGAGCCAGTTTAACCAGCGCATCACCTAGTCGATTATACGTATCAAGTATAGGGCCGGTAACGGACTTCCTGTCACCGTTATTGACATCGATAATGTCCTTGACTGCTTTTACAGTTCCTGCCAGAAGAGTCTTCTCGCTTAAGAAAGCAATTGAAACCTCCTCTTTTTCATATGTATATAACTGATATTCTTTATAGTCGGTCGCGGTGAATTTTATTCCCGCTTTTTCTTCGATATTATCAATAAACTGCTCCTCATCGAAAGTCCCCTCGGCAATAACCCCGATGTATTCGTTTTGCTCCATGTTGGCGATGTCGGCAAAGACCACGGCCTGGGCAAAACCGGCAGGGTCGACCCCGGTTTCCTTAATGATTTCCTCCATGGCTTCCTCAAACGTCTGGGGTTGCCCTGCTTCCTTTTCGGCTCTGTTGTAAGTATCTCTAATATCCTGGTCGTCTAGGACTTTATCCAGCTGTATACTGGCAATGAGGTTGGCTCCCTGAGGGACAAGTTCTATAGCAGTAAGTGTGGTCTCCTGACACCCTGTAAACGGTATCAGTATCATAGCTGCGACCAGTAGCCCCAGAAGTGCTTTTTTAAAGTTCATGTTCTTCACCTCCTGTTCTCCACCATTAAACAGAGTATAACATGCCCGCAGAGCTTAATCAATGAGAAGAAGGTACTTTGCCGCAATCTGATAACTTTACGGAGAAGACTACTGTCTGTTCGCTTTCTCTCCATCTATCAGCCTCTCGCCGTACTCCAGCAGGACTTTAGCTCGTTCCGGGGGCAGCTTCTGCGATTCCAGGTAGGCTTTCAGGGCATCAAGGGGCGTTATCTCTTCGGCGGTACGGTTCCCCAGCTTCAAGCGTCCTTCTGAGACGGGCCGCTGTATATCACGGGCGATGGCGAAGTAGTGAGCTTCTTTAAGGACGTCGCGGAGGTCGTTGTCCCGGAGCTGTCCTTCTATCTGCGCCGGCATGGTGATATTAAGGCGCACGACTCTATCGCGGACTTCCTCCCCCCGCCCGGCGATAGCTTTAAGTATAGTACTACTGGGGTCAATGTCGTCTTCTTCCAGTGTGACGTTGATGGTGAGAAAGCGGCGGCCATTCACCGGGTGGAATTCAAACGAGACACTCCTCTTGCCGGTGGACGGGTCGGACTCAATATCGACTACATAGAAACCTTTTTCTTCGTTCTCTTCACCGAAGTCGATACGCTCCAGGCTGCCGGCGTAGACCACCGGCGGGCCTTCCAGCGAGGAATCGGACAGTACCTGGTGCTTGTGGATATGTCCCAGGGCTACGTAGTCAAAGGCCGGTTGGGCGACGTTACTGAGTAAAAGGGTATGCTCCTGTCCTATCGCCATCATGCTTTCCGAGCCGACCTGAGAGCCGGTTACCCAGACATGGGCGGCGAGTACGGCAGGCAGGGAGGGGTCGAGTCTGGCGGCCTGGGTGGTGATAATCTCTGTCAGAGTCTGCTGGAGTTTCTGGTTAATCTGCTCGAGGTTAAGGTTCTTGGTATCTTCACGGCTGAGCAGGGCGCTGCGCCTGAGCCAGGGCAGGGAGACCACCTGGATGATGCCGTTAGCCGTCGGGATTTTATGGATGTCGGGGCGGTTGGCGACATATACGTTTTTAACGGCCAGGGTATCGAAAATCTCGGTAGCGGTTGCCCGTCCTATGGCGTTGGGAAGGTCGTGGTTGCCGATAAGTAGAAATATGGGAATGCCGGCGGTAGAGAGGCGGTTGATGCGTTTGGCGAACTCCCGTTGCTGGGTCTGGCTGGGTTCGCGTGTCTTGTAGGCGTCGCCGCAGAACAGCACGAGGTCTACCCGCTCTTTCAAAGCATAATCAACAAGCTGGTCGAGAGCCGACAGGAAATCGTTGAGGCGGGAGGACAGTCCGGTGGCCGGGTCTATCCTTCCGTAGCTCTCGACGCCGAGATGCAGGTCGGCAAAATGGATGATTTTCATTATCTCTTTAACCCTATCCCCCTTTATCCCCCTTCCCCTTAGCAAGGGGAAGGGGGAGGGTAATTAGTGAGGGACTTGCGCCCCTCACACTCCTCTTTTACCTCTATCTTAACAAATTTAGAACTTCCTGCAATGATGATATAACCGCACCCTCCCAGTTCTCTTCGCGGTCGATAAAGTGGGCATCGGTAGATTCATCGGGCAGGCGTATCAGGACGGGGTGCATGCCGACTCTAGCCGCGCCGGTCAGTTCCTGGCTGCTGCCGTCGCCGATATACAGGCAGTCTTTTGGTTCGACCTCCAATCGTTCTGTAGCCATGTGGTAGATACGCGGGTCGGGTTTCTTTATACGTGCCTTGCAGGAGAACACAGTAGCGTCGAAAAAGGGCGCTAGAGCGGTACTATCCCAGACTTTCGGGATTTCGCTGGTGCAATCGCTGATAAGTCCCGTCCTGTATTTCGCTTCCCTCAGGTAGCTGAGGACCTCGATAGCGCCTTTTCGCGGGTTGATTGAGCGTTTCGTGTAGTCCAGCCTGATGCGGGCGGCCTCGTTTATCTGAGCATCGGTTACAGCGGGATTCAATTTAGAAGCAAGGTGCTTTATAGCGTCCTCGGTGGTGGCAAAGACCCCGGTGGCGCGCTGGTCGAAAGCCGCTACCCAGGAGCCGAGGAACTCATCGGGCGGGACAGTCAGTATATCGGCCATTTCCCTGAAGACGGCGGCGTATTCGCTGCGGGAGAAGTTATCAATCAGTGTCCCGAAAAGGTCGAAGATGACGGCTTTATAGTTCATGCTGTACCGCCCGGTTTTCGTTCTACTGAGATAAACAGGTCATCATTCCCGGTAGCTTTAAATCCCATTCTGCTGTATAGCGAGGCTACCGGATTAGTGCGCAGGTACATCAGTTTTATCACCCGACCCGAACGGTCTGCTTCATCCATTATGCCTCTCAGTATGTATGACCCGATGCCTTTATTCTGGTATTCGGATAGTATAATAAACTGCCCTATCTCTATATGGTCTTTATTTTCATTGAGGTAAATCGTCCCGATTGGCTGACTCCCGTATGTTATTATCTTTGGTCTCTTGTTCAGCCAGTCTTTAGCATGAAAGTCCCTCTGGGCGTTCTCTTCCCAGCCCCATATCTCTCTGATATAGTCGCCGTAAGCGGCTTTCTTTACCTGGTAGCTGAACTCGCGGTGTGATTCTTCGGCGGGGATAAGCTTTATTAAAGAAAAATCAATCATCGTTTTCTGTTTATTTTAGCAGATTCATGACTTCCTGTAATGAAGTTATTACGGGGCCCTGCCAGTTATCCCCTTCGTAATCGACACGGTGCACGTCGGTCCTGTCCTCATCGGTGTTCCGGATTAGCACCGGGTGCATGCCGGCTTCTAAAGCGCCGGTCAGTTCGTTGCTGTCTCCATCCCCGATGTAGAGGCAGTCTTCGGACTTGACGGCCAGGCGTTCGATAGTTGCTTGGTACATATGAGGGTTGGGCTTCGCCTTGCCTTCCAGGCCGGAAAACAGGGCTGCGTCGAAAAACCGGGCAATCGGCATTTTGTTGAATATCCGGGGGATTTCGGGGGAGCAATTGGTAATCAGCCCGGTTTTATAGCCTTCCGCCTTCAGGTACGCGAGTAGCTCGGCGGCATACGGACGTAGTTTTATGGAGCGTGCCGTATTTTCAATATTGATTTGCGCCGCCCGCGCGATTTCTCTGTCTTCCACATCGAGTTTTAGCTTGTTGCATATATACTTGATGTTGTCTTCGAGACTCTTAAAAATCCCGATTTCTCGCTCATTGAAAGTATCGAACCATAACCTGATGAAGTCGTCCGGAGGTGCCGCGATAACGGAAGCCATCTGCCTGAGAGTACTTCTGTGTCCGCGTATGGAGAGCTTGTCAATCAGTGTCCCGAAAAGGTCGAAAATTACGGCTTGGTATTTCACGACATTCTACCCGCTGCTTCCCCTCCCTTCCACACCTGCACACCTTTATTGACATAACACTAAAAACAATTCACGCCTGCCCACGAAGGAATTGTTTCCCGGAATTGTCTGAATTGGGTTCAGGCATGTTTCTCTTCCTTCCATATCCGGCCGCCTTCGGGCAGCACGAAGAGGTCTTCGCCGGCAAGCTTGGCCTGTAGAGCGCTTCCCAGCACCGCGATAGGGACGCGTATCTGGTTCATGGTGTCGCGCTCGCGGATGGTGGCCTGTTTGTCCTCAAGCGACTGGAAGTCGATAGTGACGCAGAAGGGGGTGCCCAGCTCGTCCTGGCGGCGATAGCGGCGGCCGATACTCTGGGTGTCATCGTACTGGGTCATGAAGCAGGGTCGCAGGTCGGCATGAACGTCCTTAGCCAGTGCCGCCAGGTTTTCCTTCCGACTGAGAGGCAGTACGGCAACCTTGATTGGAGCCAGGTCTGGATGGAAGTGGAACAGCACCCTTATTTCGTCTTTGTCTGGTTCTTCCTCATAGGCATCGCACAGGACAGCCAGAACGGAGCGGTCAACACCGGCTGACGGCTCGATGATATAGGGGACGATGTGCTCTTTGCTTTCCTCGTCAAGGTAGGTCAGGCTCTTGCCGCTGTGTGTCATGTGCTGCCTGAGGTCAAAGTCACCGCGGTTGGCGATACCCTCAAGTTCCGACCAGCCCATCGGGAAATTGTAATCGATATCATAGCATTTGTGAGCGTAGTGCGCCAGTTCTTCTTCGGAGTGCTCGCGCAGGCGTAGATTCTCTTTATTAATACCCAGTTTCACATACCAGCTGAAGCGTTCTTCCAGCCAGTAGTCGAACCATTTATCATCCGTGCCGGGCTTTACAAAGAACTCTATCTCCATCTGCTCGAATTCCCGACTGCGAAAGATGAAGTTGCCGGTGGTAATCTCGTTGCGGAATGACTTGCCTATCTGGGCGATGCCGAAGGGCAGCCTCTTCCGGCTGGTGTTGACGATATTCTCAAAGTTGACGAATATCCCCTGGGCTGTCTCCGGGCGTAAGTAGACCACATTGGCTGCTTCCTCAATCGGACCCATGAAGGTTTTGAACATCAGGTTAAACTGTCGGGGCTCGGTCAGTTCGCCGTTGCAGGAGGGGCACCTGTCGCCTTTCAGTTCATCAGCACGCCACCTCAGGTGGCAACTCTTGCATTCCACCAGCGGGTCAGAGAACCGGGTAAGGTGCTCGCTGGCCTCCCATACCCTGGGATGCATCAGTATACTAGAGTCCAGTCCCACCATATCGTCGCGCTCCTGGACGTTGGTGCGCCACCAGGCTTCTTTGATATTGCGCTTCAGTTCCACACCCACCGGTCCGTAGTCCCAGCAGCTGGAAAGCCCGCCGTAGATATCACTGCTGGGGAAGATGAAGCCACGCCGCTGACAGAGGGAGGTAAGCTTCTCCATACTGACCTTACCCGGTACCTGTTTAGTCATTATTTTCACTCCCGGAGATTTCTACGGGCAGCCTGCGAAACTGCCTGAGGGCTTGGATAAGAAATATGCCCAGAATAAGGCCGCCCACTACTATAACAATCAGGGTAAATATCCACAGGGGTATAAGATGCACTTGGTAAGCATTGTAAAGGAAAATATCAAGCATTGCAAAGGTAAGGATAATCTGGGGAAGTACCACCATATTGCCCATGATTAATAACACTTTCGTTAAAGAGGTGTTTTCAGAGTCTGGGAATCGTTTGCTCAGTATAGCGGTGCCGCCGCTGATTACCAGTCCTATAAAGACCAGGAGGAATTGCGGGATGAGCATCCAGGCGGTTATAGCACCGCGGCTCATCCAGCCATCCGGTGAGCCGTCCGTAAAGTGGTAGGCTACTTCAGGGGGGAGTCGACCGTAAAAAGAGGCGGCCAGAATCATAGAGAGAAGGAGAATCACCGCTGGCAATACGATATATGTCCAGTGGAAGGTGATTTTATTTTCTGAGCTTGTGGGGCTAATGGCTAACACCTGTCTGTGAGCTATTACTATTAAAGATTACCAGCTTTGAGGCTCAGGTGTCAAAGAGGAAACAGCACCTAGTCAAAAAAGCTCTTGTCAAGGTCGCCGCTGTCGGAGTAGCCCCGGCTTTCCCAGTAGCCCTGGTAATTAACGTCGTCGGACAACTCAATCTGCGTTATCCACTTAATCCACTTGTAGCCCCATTTGCTCTCGGCGACCAGCTGGAAGGGGGAACCCCTTTCCGGCGGCAGAGTAACGTTATTCATCGTGTGGGCTATTAATATGTCGTTGTCCATGACATATTCTATGGGGAAAGAGGTCGTGTAGCCATCGTAGGCTTGGAAGATAACCGTTTTGGCCTCTGGCAAAGGCTTGGCCTGTTCCAGTATATCTTTTACCAGCACCCCTTCCCAGAGGATATTGACTGACCATCCCTCGACGCAGTCCAGCCTGACGACTTTCTTGTAATTATCGTGGTCATTGATGACTTCGTCATAAGTGTAAGCAGCTGGCTTCTCAGCCAGTCCGGTGACTTCCAGCTGATAGCTATCAATATCAACGTGCTGGGGACCTTTTATAGAGTTTTCTCTAAAATCGTTTATCGAGGAAAGGTTTTCGCCCTTATATTCTCTCACTTCAACACCTGCCAGTTCCTCAGTTTCTTTGTTATCTGGATCATATATAACAACACCGACCAGCAACGCTACGATGATAAGCACAACAAATGACGAGCCGATTATTGCCCTTACTTTCATAAATACAACCCCCATCTATAGGAGATAACTATATAGACCTTTATAATGTCCTAATTCTATTGTAGAGGGGGTTGATGGTGGCTGTATGTGACTATTATCTCATACGCAACTTGTTGAGTCGGCCGAAAGCCTTTTGCTTCTCACTCAAGCCGAGCTTTGTCCTGTTTATAGCACGCGAAAGTAGCTCGATGCTCTGGTCGTAGGTCTGCCTGTCCACGGGGTAGGGGATGCCGTCCTTGCCGCCGTGGGCAAAGCTGTAACGGGCAGGGTCGCGGTAACTCGGTTCCACTCCGTGTACCAGCTCGGCTATCAGGCTCAGGGCTCGGATGGTCTTGGGCCCAACCCCGGATAACCCCAGCAGCCTCTCGAAGTCCTGCGGCTGGCGCTCGTAGGTGCTTAAGATAATCTTGCTTAGGCTGTCCGGGTGCAGGTCCCTGGTGAATATCTGATGGTGGGCTGGCAGGCTCAGTGTTTTTAACCTCTTGAGTTCGGTGACAACCTTTTCCGGTCGTTCCCCGGTGGCAATCCCGGTAATGGCAGTTCGGGCCGGCTCGCTCTCGTTAGCCGTGAGGTTCAGCGCCTGGCCTCTGGCTTCGGACAGGATAGCTGCGTGTGGCTCGTTAACAAAGTCGGTAACGGCTTCACCCAGCCAGTGATAGCGGCGGGCGTAGCGGTTAGCCTCGTTCATTCCCTGTTGGACAACTGTCCAGGAGCCTCTGGCAGTGAAGAGGAAGGTGTGGTGGTAGAGCTGATAGCCGTCCTGGACGGCAGAGCTGTCGACCTTGGCGGACATACGGCTGGCATATACCAGCGGTGCCGGGTTCAGTGCGATTTTTTCTCCCCACATCTCTATTTCCGATGGTGTCCGCCTTGAAGTTTTGCCCTTGCCACCGGCGATAAATATACCCAGGTCGCGCTCGATTCCTTTTACCGCTTCTTTTAGAGCGCCGCAGAGCGTAGTGGTAACGCCGCTGCTGTGCCAGTCGAAGCCCAGGATGCAGCCGAATGCCTGGAACCAGTAGGGGTGTGAAAGCCGCCTGAGCATTTCTTCCGGGCCAAAATCGGTGACGATGGCAATGGTTATTTCACGTGCGAGGGGTACCATGCGGTCGAAGAGCCACCGCGGGGCCCTGCCATGGTGGAGGGGTAAGTTGGCGATACCAGTCCTTGTCGGGACAGTCATAAAAGCCTCCTTAGAGGCCGCAGGTGCTGCAGTTTCCCGAACTGCAGCTATCACAGGAGCTGCCGGTTCCAGCGATGCGGGTGGGTACTCCGGAGTTACTGGTGCTGAAGCAGGCAAAGGTGGACATTTTACGTCGGGCAGGTTTATGGCATTGAGGGCATTGAGCCTCTTTATCGGCCTGGCTCAGCGACCGTAAGAGCTCAAACCGCAAGTCGCATTCCGAACAAACATACTCATATATCGGCATGATATCTCTCCTATTCATAGTTTATCCTGTTTTAGCTACGCGGTCAAGGTGGATTATAACACCACTTTAGGGCATGATGCTACGAGGGTGGAGGGTGGGAATAGATATTTAAGTGGGGTGGGGTGTTGCCGTATATGTCCGTAAGTTGTAGGATATAGGGTAAATTATAAGATTAGAGGCGGTTTATGATTAATAAAGTTGACATAAAGACACATTCAAGAGTGGAATTTCAGGATATCACCCGGACGGTCAGAGATATAGTCGGAGAGAGCGGCGTACGTAGCGGAGTCTGCTATATTTTCGTGCCGCATACCACCGCCGGCGTTACGGTGAATGAGCATGCCGACCCCAGCGTCGTCGAAGATATTATTGAGCAGCTTGACAAAATGGTGCCACAACATGGTAACTATCGTCATCTGGAAGGCAATTCCCCGGCGCACATAAAGGCCAGCCTGATGGGTGACTCCGAAGTGCTGTTCATTGAGGATGGGCAGATAGTCCTGGGGACATGGCAGGGCATCTTCTTCTGCGAGTTCGACGGCCCGAGGAACCGGCGCCTGTTGTTGAAGATTGTCGCAGAAGGGTAGAAAAGTTGGAGGGTCATTGATTTGCCGGTAGGACTATGTTATTCTTGAGGTGATTTTAAACTCTAACTGCAACACAGCCTGAATTTTATAAGGAGGTGGCGATGTCAACGGCTTTAAAAGTAGTGCTGATTGTTTACGGGGCGGTATTACTTCTGATGGGGCTGGTTGGTATCATTCTGCCCGAACAGATAAGCGAGATGTTCGGAGTAGAAGAAGCTAATGACAACATAATATACTTGGCGATGGCGGTCAGTGTTTTTTCGCTCGCTGCCGGTATCTGGATTCTCGTAGCCGCGCGGGACGTGATGCGGAATATAACCTGGGTTAAGTTTTCTATAACCATGGCCGGTTTTTCGGCGGTTTTACTCGCGTATTCATCCATAAAAGGCTATGTCGAATTCGGCCAGGTCGTACCAGCCATTATCCTTTGGGTTATCTTCATCGTGCTCTTCCTTGTATTTTACCCTTGGAGAGAGGCACGTACTATCGAGTAAGAGCTTGGTATCTAGCGTAAGACCATCCGCTAGGCCACCACGTTGAGCAGGCTGTAAAGGAAAGCAAGCAAGTCTCTTGCCATTTTCATTGCCTCTTGTTCCCTTCGACTAGAAGTCCTGCCCCGGCAGCGATATTCGGTAAAGTCCGCAGTAGCGGCACCGGCAGTACTGATGGTGAACATGATACAGTCCCTTCATTCCGCACTGAGGGCAGTGGCTGTACTTCTGCACCCGGTTCTTCTTTAACGGTTTGACGATGGTATTCTTTGTCATGGTTTACCTGTTGCCAATCAACTGATTTGGAGTTTAGTAGGCCGCCCTAACACTCCTATCACAAATGATGTTAAGAACGTCACGAATAAATCACAAATGAGAAACGTTAAAAACGAATATGGCTTGTGAGAGAATGGATATATTCACACTGGCGGTGCTATAATTGGGGGCAAATGACCGTAGTAGTTACTGGCGCTGCCGGGCATATAGGAGCCAACCTGGTACGCGCCTTAATTGATAAAGGTTGCCCCACGCGCTCCATGGTTCACGTGAACTGCCATGCCATTGATGGTCTGGATACCGAGATAGTCCGGGGTGATGTTGGTGACCAGGAGTTGCTGTGTCGTATATTTAGTGGCGTTGATGTTGTCTATCACCTGGCCGCCTGCATCTCGCTATCGATGGGTGACTGGCCCCTGGTTGAGTCGGTAAACGTTACCGGCACCCGAAATGTGGTCGAGGCATGCCTACGCACTGGTGTGCGCCGTCTTGTCCACTTCAGCAGCATCCATGCTTTGCAGCAGGAGCCGATGTCCACACCGGTCGATGAATCGCGTCCCTTAGCTGATTCACGGCATTACCCCCCATATGACCGTTCCAAGGCCGCTGCTGAAAAAGAAGTGCGGCGGGGGATAGAAAAGGGACTGGATGCTATCATCATTAATCCGACAGCAATTATTGGTCCGTATGACTACCAGCCGTCACACTTCGGTGAAGCCCTGCTGAGCCTGGCAAAGCGAAGGCTGCCGGCACTGGTTACTGGCGGTTTCGACTGGGTAGATGTTCGCGACGTGGTTGAAGGCGCCATGGTTGCCGAGAAACGGGCGCCGCCTGGCGCTCAGTATATCCTTTCCGGGCACTGGGTATCAATGTGTGATATCGCTGCCATGGTGGCTGAAATAAGCGGGATGCCGTCACCCAGATTCGTCCTTCCCCTGTGGATGGCCCGTCTCGGTGCTCCTGTTATTACGGCTTTAAGCCGCCTTAAAGGGAAGCGTCCGCTATACACCAGTGTTTCCCTGCGGACACTGAGAAGCAATCGGTATATAAGTCACGCCAGAGCCACCAGCGAGCTTGGCTACCAGCTGCGACCATTCCGCGAGACGTTGATTGATACCCTGCGCTGGTTTGAAGAGAATGGACAGCTGACCATGCCGATGAAAAGGGATATCAAGGAGTCCATGTGAGCGAAAAGGTGATTTTTAACGGTATGATTGTAGGCTGGTTCGTGCTGGCTGTAGTCGTGTTTGTGGCGCTCTTTTTTGTGGCTGCCCCGTACGGTCGGCACCTGCGTAGCGGGTGGGGTTACACAGTTGGCAATAAAACAGGCTGGGTAATCATGGAGGCGCCCGCCCCGATTGTTTTTGCGGTATGTTTCCTGCTGGGTAGTAACGCCGGCACGGCTGCTCTGGTTTTTCTTGGGTTATGGGAAGCGCATTACCTGCACCGGGCTTTCATCTACCCTTTTGGCTTGCGTGGTACAGCTAAAAGAATGACCGTCGTGGTCATGGCCTTCGGTCTTGTTTTCAATATGATGAACGGCTATCTCAATGGACGCCATATATTCACCTTTTCCGGAGGCTATTCAAGCGGGTGGCTGGCCGACCCCCGATTTATCGTCGGCGTGGCGCTTTTTATTATCGGGTTTGTCGTTAACAGACAAACCGACCTGGTACTGCGTAATTTGAGAAAACCCGGCGAATCCAGCTACAAAATATCGTACAGTCGGTTTTACCGCTGGGTGTCCTGCCCCAATTATCTCGGTGAGGTCATCATCTGGATTGGCTGGGCGGTGGCTACCTGGTCTCTGCCCGGGCTGGCTTTTGCTTTCTGGACAATAGCCAACCTTGTGCCAAGGGCAAAAGCCCACCATGCCTGGTACCGGAATAGCTTCCCTGATTACCCGCCGGAGCGTAAAGCCCTGGTGCCGGGGATATGGTAGGACTATGGCTCTCTGCCCCTTGATATTTCATATTCCTGGCGGCGTGCCTCGAAGCGTGCTGGTGGAATACCACACATGCTGCCCCACACCGCTCCCCATTCGTGGTAGTCCTCGTTGTCCCAGGCGTCGTCCATTATTCTCCTGACACCTTCCGAGTACTCTTTCATCTGTGGGGCCAGGGTGGTGAACATCGTTTCGGCGCCCTCGTGGGTCGGTCTGGCGCCGTACTGCCGGATTAATTCCCAGACAGCCTGGTGATGGTCAAGTATCGGGCAGGGGCGCAGTGTGTTGTATGAGAAAGGAATGCTTTCCTTGATACCGTTGAAAAACGGCGAGGCCAGCGCCTCAGCCAGACTGCATTCGTGGATGTTGTGCGTGGCGAAGTGGTTAAAGATGCAGGGCTCGACGTCGCCTCTATGGTTGACATGGAAGTATTCCCGGCCGCCAGAGATACAGCCGCAGGCCAGCGGGCCGTCGTTCCAAAAGTCTATGGGCAGTATTGGCTTGGTCTGACGATACTTTCTGATGGCAATCCGGAGCTGGTTACGCTGTTCCGGTGTTGGCATTAAGTTCGGGTCGGGGTCGCGCCCTACCGGCATATAAAGAAACAGCCAGCCGTAGAGGGCCCCTTTCTCGATAAGCAGGTCAATCCATTCTTCGGAGCAGATAACGTCCACATTATGCCGTGTTATCAGGCTGGAAAATCCGAAACAGCAGCCTGCTTCGCGCAGGTAGTCCATAGCCTGCATTGCCTGGTCAAATGCGCCGGGGACACGGGAGGCATCGGTGTATTCGCCCGGGCCATTAACGCTAATCTGGGGTGCGATGGTGCCTATTTCTACCAGCTTCCTGGCCATGGCCTTGTCAATGAAGGTGGCGTTGGTATACGCTTGGAAAAAGGAATATTTATGCTTGCGGATAATATCCAGAATACCCGGATAGATAAAAGGCTCACCGCCTACGAGTACGAAGAAGTTGGTACCCAGGTCTTCGGCTTCGCTGATTATACGGTCAAGCACCTCCGGCGGCATGTCGTCCTTACGCTCGTAACTTGCGGCGTAGCAGCCTTCGCAGGAAAAGTTACACCTCATCGTCGGTGATAGTATCATTACATGTGGCGAGGTTATTCCGTGTTGTTGCAGGCAGCGTTCATTTATTTCGGGGTCGCGGAAAAACAGGCTTGCTATCATGCGTGCTATGTAGCGTCGGCGTACATTTGGATGAGTATTCCGGAGTATTTTACCCAGCCATTCACGCCCGGGATTGCCCTCGCTGAGCCAGTTGTGAACCCATTCCTGAGTAATGGCCCGCTTGGGGTCGCTGCCGATAAAATGGTCGATTGCCTTAATAACGTACTTGGCATTCTTTTCCGGATTGTTGCCCAGGAGTCCTAAAGCTCTACCCAGTGCCCTCTCCCCCAGCTGTCGTTTGGTCCTGCTTACAGTTTTGCTGACTATCTGTACTGCCATTTCTGTTCCTCCATAACTCTTCTAGATGAGCGCTTCCGGGGAAGTATCTTTAAATACATAGATTTTCTGGGTATAGTAATACACGTAGCACACATTTGTCAAGATTTTTTCGGCCAAGTTCACATAAATGATGTAACATTAATGTGTTTATGTTGCCCTGCACAGACTATTCTATCCGAAGTTTCGGATATCATATTATGCTAGCTTTGATGGTAATTGTTGGAATGTTAATCACTTTGTATTGGAGGTCAGCCAAGCTCAAACCTCTCCAGCAGTAAAGGCGATGGCCATGGCCCTGGGGCCGCCGTGCACGCCGGTGGCGCCGCCCAGCCGGGCACCATATATTGGAATCTGGGGAAATGCTGAATTCATGCGGTCGGTGATACTCCGGGCCCATTCCGACTTCCTGGCATGGAGTATAGCCATTTCTTCAACGGATTGAAATTCAGTGACGCATTGCTCCAGTTTCTCCAGGGCTCTGGATTCGCGGAAATACATACCCCGGCCGCGTACCCTGCCGGCCTCATAAATCTCACCGACCAGTTTGAAGCAAAGCAGTGTCCCCAGCTTTCCCAGGAAGAGGTGTGCACCGGGCAATGTTAGTCTCCTTCCGCCGAGCAGATAGCTAATATCGGCAATCATGCCAACGATGTGGGTACGTAATATAGTCCTGTTTACGGTTTGCACTACCTTTTCAAGATTGGCTCCTGCCTTGGCTTCCCTTGCAGCGGCCATGGCCACGAGTCCGCATCCCATAGAAACCGATTTAGAATCGATTACCTCAACCTTACATCCCTCCGGCGCATAGTCTTTGGCCACCATCGCGGCATTGATGGCGCTGCTGTATCGTGGGGAGAGATGGATGGAGAGAATGCTATCGGTCTGGGTGGCAAGCTGGTTATAGACTTCGGAAAAATCGCCGGGGGATGGCGTGGAGGTTTGGGGCAGGATGCGACTGCGGGCTAGCCTGTCGTAGAACTGGTCGGGGCTTATATCAACCCCGTCGCGGTATACCTCATCGCCAAAACGTATATATAAAGGGACTACCGTAATGTCCAGTTCCCGCGCTATCTCGGGCGGGATGTCTGAACTGCTGTCGGTAACTACCTTTATTACCATAATATCGGCTGTGGCGGGACAGGTAATTATACTATGGGCTGTATTTGACTGGCAAGGGTACAATTCCAGTTAGTCCAAGCGGATATTCCCTGGACGGTGGCGCTCCTGATGTGTAAGGTTGGCAGTATCTTTGTTTGAGCGTATAATTGTGGGTAGAAATGCCACTGGGCAGTAGGGGGAATAAAGCGGTATGGCATCGGATTTAAGCGAGAGAATCAACACGATGGCGCAATGGATGCTTGAGTCAAAGTATCTGGTTGTGTTCACCGGTGCTGGTGTCAGTACCGAGTCGGGACTCCGCGACTTCCGCGGGCCGGATGGGCTGTGGACGCGCCGGGACAAGGGTTTGTCCACCCCTCCCCAGGACTGGTCAGCGGTAGAACCAAACGCCGGGCACGTGGCCATTGCGGAGCTTCAGAGTCTGGGCAAGCTGGCCTTTCTCATCTCACAGAACGTGGATAACCTGCACATGAAGTCCGGGATTAAGCCCGAACTGCTGGCGGAACTGCATGGTAATATCACCAAGGTACACTGTATAAAATGTGAATTCAAAATGGACAGGTTTGAAGACCAGAATGAGTGCCCGCTCTGTGGCGGCAAGCTTGTATCCAGCGTGGTGAACTTCGGTCAATCGCTGCCTGTCAAAGACCTGACCGAGTCATACCAGCACTCGCAGAAATGTGACCTGTTTATCGTGGTTGGCTCTAGCCTGGTGGTAACACCAGCGGCCGATATGCCCAGGGTAGCGTTGCAGGCCGGAGCGCGGCTGGTTATCATAAACCAGGGCGAGACTCCCTTTGATGAACAGACTCACCTACGCTTTTCAGAGGCTATCGGCGAGGTGCTGCCGCCGGCGGTTGAGCAGTTGAAAAGCCTTATGGGAAAGGCTTCCTAGTCCTCCTGCCATTCAATTACAGTACTTGACCAGACACGACTGACCGCTGTCTCCAGCACCGCCTGCCGCGGCTCCGGGATATCAAGCAACGGTGGAAGGGCAGGTGTATCCAGCTTTCCAATATAAGCACACTGTTTATGCAGCAGTTGTATCGTCGTGCGCGCACCGCCGTAAACCACGTAGTCCAGAGCCTTCTCGTGCGGCTCAAGGTGTTCACGGGCGCGCTGGCAGACACGGGTGAGAAATGACTCTATCTGCTTGTCGCGGTGTCTTTCGAACCGGTGAGCTGATGAACCGCCTTTCTTATGACGCCCGTGGACGAGGCCGGTGCCCACCTTGCTGTTGACGATTTTCTCTCCCTGGCAGATGCCGACAGCATACGACCCCAGGCGCACCAGAACCAGGGCAACAGTGTAATCAATAGTGAGCAGTGAGCGTAATTGTTCTGTAGCAATTGAGCGGGTTAAGTGCTTTTCGGAAATCGGGAATGGAGGCAGTACCAGGCACTTATGTTTGGGATTCCAGAAAATTACAGTCCCTGTTTTGGAACTGCTGGCCAGCTTGACCAGCTGCGCTAGAACATCCTGCTGAGCAGGTATTTCTTTAAGTGTATTATCGATTTCGGTGGCGGGTGGGTGGGGTGGTAGATAGAGCGAGCGGGCTTCATCGTCGGGACTCATGGCCAGTTCGTCGAGGAAGTCGAGGGTCTTCGTCCGGCTGAGAATTCGCCGTGTCGATATTAGCGTCAACGCCGGTACTCCTGCGTGAGCGGGCTATCGTAATATGTCATTGGATGGCTACAGGCTGACAATCGTAGCTCCATCGCCGCCTTCATCATGACCGCCGGAGTGGAAGGATTTTACTAAGGGGTGTGAGGCGAGGAAGTCCCGCACGATATTGCGCACGGTACCGGTGCCTATGCCGTGAATAATACGGGCTTCGTTAATGTTGGACTGCACCGCATCATTAAGGTAGCTATCCAGCACCGGCTCTACCTCGTCGGCTCTCTTTCCCCGCAGGTCAAGTGCCAGCGGGACTGTCCGGACGGCCAGCCGACTCTTAGGTGGGTGAGCGGTTATTTCTTCAGATACGCTTGTTTTGGCCACGCCATCCAGACCGAGCCTCATCCTGGTCTGGCCTGCCTGGACTTCCACCTCCTGTGATTTCTCCGATATTGAAAGCACCGTGGCCGTCAGTCCGGCTTCTTTAATCCAGACCGCATCGCCGATTTTCAGAGGACCGGCGTCAGTTGCCTGTATATCTTTCGCCTTTACCTGCCAGGCCTCACTGTCCAGCTGCTGGCGTACTCCGTCCAGGGTACGCCTGGCCTGCTCAATAATGGCGGCGGATTTTTCCTTACGCAGTTCCGTGGCTGCCTGCCGTATCTCTTTGTGGAGTTCTGCCGTCTCGCGCACAATCCGGTCTCGCGCCTCCTGTATGGCTTGCTGTTCCTCGGTTTTCAAGCGTTGCCGTTCTCTGTCCAGTTCGGCATTGCGCCGGACAAGCTCGTTACGTTCTGCGGCCGCCTCATGGCCGAGGGCTTCCATTTTTTGCTTCTCTGCCATCAAATTAGCCAGCAGGGTCTCCAGTTCCTGGCTGCCCTCTGTTAACATGCCTCTGGCATCGTTGATTATTTCAGGGGGTATGCCCAGTCGGGAAGCTGTGGCCATAGCGTTGCTACCGCCCGGGATACCCACCGTCAGTTTATATGTTGGTGTCAGCGTGGCCGGGTCAAATTCCAGTGAGGCATTTTCCAGTCCGGAAGTGGCATGGGCGAAAGCTTTGAGGTCGCTGTAATGTGTGGTAGCCACCGCCATTGTTCCCCGCGACAGGAAGTAGCGCAGGATAGCCCGGGCCAGAGCCGAGCCTTCGGCGGGGTCGGTACTCGTACCCAGTTCGTCGAGGAGAACCAGACTATCTCTGGTAGCGCCCCTGATGATGCGGACAACGTTGCCCATATGCCAGCTAAAGCTGGAAATCGTCTGTTCGATACTTTGCTCGTCGCCTATATCGGCGAAGACGCCGTCGAAAATTGGTATTTGACTTTCCGCCGAGGCCGGAACAGGCATACCTGCCTGTGCCATCAAGCTGAGAAGACCGAGCGTTTTCAGCGTGACTGTTTTGCCGCCGGTATTCGGGCCGGTAATAACCAGGATTGAGAAATCACGCCCGATTTCCACGGAAAACGGTACGGCTTTTCCACCGAGCAGTGGATGCCTGGCTTCTATCAGTTTTAAGAAACCGGCCTTGCTTCTACCGTCTGTTTTTCTGTCTTTGTCTGGAGTGATAACGTTGGGTTCAGTGGCCTTTATCATTCTGGCATACCTGGCTTTAGCCAGCACCAGGTCAAGCTCGGCAGTCAGTTCGATGCTCCTGGTAATATCATCACTATACGCTCCCACCTCGGCGCTGAGTATACCCAGGATTCTCTCAATCTCACGCCTTTCCTCAATCACCAGTTCCCGAAGGGCATTACCGAGCCCTACGGTTGCCGTCGGTTCGACAAATACTGTCGCCCCGGTATTGGATATATCATGAACGATTCCCTTTATTTCATGGCGGCACTCAATCTTGACGAGGATAACGTAGCGACCTTCCCGCTCAGTGATAATGTCTTCCTGCAATATTCGACGCCCCCGGGGTGACCTGACAATGGCTTCGAGGCGTTCCAGTATCTGCCCGCGCGTTTCTCTCAACTGCTGGCGGATATTTGCCAGGGCGGGTGATGCGGTATCCAGGACTTCACCTGTAGCGTTCAGGCAGTCGGCTATGTCTTTTTCAATCTGGCGAAGCTCGACAATGCCCCCGGCAATATCCCAGAGCAGTGGGAAATCGTCTGATAAATCGCTGAGATAACGACGCAACTCGTGGAAGGCCGTCAGAGTATGCTGAACTTCCAGGAGGCTTTGAGGTTCCAGGACGCTTTCCAGTGCCGCCATCTTCACCGTTTCACGAATGTCCAGGACACCCCCTATAGAGAAGCCCTTGTCCAGGCCGAGCAGCTCACGGGCTTCCGCCGTCTGCCTGAGCAATAACGAGATTTGTTCATAATCATGCAGCGGTCTCAGGGTAGTGGCCAGTTCATGGCTCACCGAAAACGAGGTATACCCGGCGAGTATCTCCTTTATCCGGGGGAACTCAAGCATTTCAAGACTTTTATTGTCCATAGCGTGCGTCTCTTTTCACAAATACGGGTATATTATAGCACGATATTATTCGTTGGTTCTGCTCGGTTTTGGCTGCTTCGGTATTATCTGAACCTCACCCCCTTATTGTTTGACAACCCTCCCCCTTTATCCCCCTCCCTTGGAAAGGGAGGGGGATGGTTTGTAAGAGAGGCTTCGCCTCTCTTTGACTCTCCGTGGAGGGTTGGGTGGGGACATCTAAGGATTAGACCAAGATGATACGAGGGCGGCGGGTGCGAATAGATAACAAAAAGGAGAGGGGTATGGGGGTGAGTAAAGCTATTAACCAAATGCACATAGAACCAACTCATTGACACCTTTCTGCTTCGGTACTATAATTCAGCCATTCCTATCACGCTGTTAGGGGGTGGTAAATGAAGCCAAAGATTACAGATAAAAAGAAGATTATCCTGGTAGGGATGGATTTCTACGGGGACCCATTTGGGGAAGCCGGTGGCTGGTCCGTGCAGAATGCCATCGGGCAGCTCTGGCAGAGGTTTAACAGTTTTTACGAGAAAAAGAAGGATTCCATAAAGAACCTGGCATCGGAATCAGGATACGAACTGTGGATAGATTTTGAAGGGGAAGAGGACCCCAAGAGTAATTACATCTTCGTCGGCGTGGAAGTGGAGAAGCTGGATAACCTGCCCCTTGAGCTGGTGGCCAGGATTCTCCCCGAGACAAGATACGCCGTTTTCACATTGAAGGGTGATGAATTCAAGTCGGATTGGCCGTCTAAAATGTTACCGGAATGGTTGCCGGAAGCGGGCCTAGAGCAATCGTTCACCTACATTATTGAGTACTATGACCCGCAGAGGTTCAAGGGAATGGATAGCGCGGATTCCGAACTGGATATCTACGTACCTGTTCGGTGATAAAAATGACGCACCTATTCAGACCTGAGGGCTTCGATGGGATTGAGGCGGGAGGCGTTCCAGGCAGGATAAAATCCGAAGAACAGGCCGATGCAGACTGATACAGAAACGGCAAGAATAACTATGTCAACGTCTACCACGGTAGCCATTATACCCATAACATTGAAGAGCGTAGAGACTCCCCAACCAAATATAACTCCGATGATACCGCCGGTGAAGGTCAGCAACGCCGCTTCGATGAGGAACTGACTCCATATGTCCCCATCCCTGGCGCCCAGTGCCTTGCGGATGCCTATCTCTCTTGTCCTCTCCAGAACGGAGACCAGCATGATATTCATCACGCCTATGCCTCCTACCAGCAGTGCGATAGCGGCAATAGCGCCTAGAAGGAGAGTTAACGTGTTTGTGGTTTCTGTCATCATCTCCGCTATCTCCTGTGTGGACATAATGTTAAAGTCATCATCGGCACTGGGTGCAAGCCGGTGTTGGTCGCGGAGCAGGCTGGTGATATCGTCGACAACTTGTTCTGCTAACTCCTCGTCGGCTACTGTCAGGGCTATAGATGATACTATTTTTTCGCCCTGGGCAGTACGCGGCTGGGCTACCGCCTGCTGCATGGCGGTCAGCGGGATATAGATGGCGTCATCGGCGGACATACCTGGCATCCCTCCTCCCTCGCTCTCCAGAACGCCGATGACAGTCACGATAATACCGCCCATACGCATCCGTTGCCCTACAGGGTCGGTATTGCCGAAGAGAGTTTCGGCTACATTGGAGCCGATCACGGCCACCTTGCTGCCACGCTGATATTCGTCCTCATAGAAGAAGGTGCCGCTGGCAATCTCTAAATTCTGTACGTCCCGATACTCAGGGGTTATGCCGGTAATTGATGAGTTCATGTTCTCACTGCCGACGACTACCTGGAGGTTGCTCGAGTAGGTGGGAGCCACTGCGGATACATTGTTGACCTGTTCAGCTATTGCCTCGGCGTCTTCCATAGTCAGTGTTTCTGACATGCCGCCTCTAACGCCGCCGAACATGAATGCGCCTGGTCGGATGGTAACCAGGTCTGAGCCCATGCTTTCGATATTGGAAAGTATGCTTTCCTGAGTACCCCGGCCGATGGACATCAGGGTAATTACGGAGGCAACGCCGATAACTACTCCCAGGATAGTGAGAAAGCTGCGTAATTTGTGAGTGCTTAGTCCAAGCCAGACGGTAGCAAAAAGGTTAAGCCACTTTTTCATTAGCTTTCCTCCGAAATAATCTGGCCGTCTTTGAGGTGAATTATTCGATGGCAGTTTTGAGCAATATTAGCGTCATGAGTTACCACGACTACGGTAATGCCCTGCTCGGCATGTAAAGCGGTGAGGATGGAAATTACTTCCTGGCCGGATTTACTGTCCAGCTGTCCGGTAGGTTCGTCTGCCAGAAACAGGGAGGGGTTTTTCACGATAGCCCGGGCGATGGCTACCCGCTGCTGCTCACCTCCAGAAAGCTCAATGGGACGATGTTTGATTCGCTCGGAGAGTCCCACCTTGGCCAGCGCCTCAATAGCACGTTGACGGTCAACACCGCCAGAGTAGGTCATAGCGAGTTCAACATTGGCCAGCGCCGTGAGCCGGGACAGCAGGTTAAAGGTCTGAAAGATAAAGCCAATCTTCTGGCCCCTGATCCGGGCCAGTTCGCCGCCACCGAGGCGGCTGACCTCTCTATCCTCCAGTTGGTAGCTGCCAGAAGTGGGTATATCCAGGCAGCCAAGGAGATTGAGCATTGTTGTCTTCCCTGAGCCAGAAGGTCCCATAATCGCCACCAGTTCACCCCTCTTGATATGGATGTTTATCCCCTTGAGTACGGTCAGTTCCCTCTTACCCATGGGATAGACCTTGGTTATATCCTGTAATTTAATCATTATGTTTTATCTCCGTGGTTAACGCGGCCCGAAAAGCCCCATCCGTGGCCGTTCTTGTTCCGAGGTAGTCGGTGTGGTAACGGTTCCCTGCGGAACGATAATTTCCTCCCCCTCGCTCAGTCCATCGGTTATCTCGGTAAACTGGTAGTCGGCAATACCGGTCTGTATGGCGCGTTTCTCCGTTTCGCCGGATGCTGTCACCACCTCGACATAGCTCTGCAGTCCTTGACTTGTGACAGCCGCATTGGGGACCAGCAGTACATCAGTCCTTTCATCTAGAATTATGGTCACGGTAACGGTCAATCCCTCCCTGAGCTGGAAATCCTCCGGTATGATTGTTGGCAGCTGTCCTTGTGCCTGGCTGCTCATGTCTGTGGGGAATTCCATACCCTCAGGTGGTGTGAACCCTTCTGGTGGTGTAAACCCTTCTGGAGGACCCTGCTCGAGCATCTCCTCGGCTTCTTCCCGGGTTAACCTGCCTTCATCAATAGCTTGCTGCAGCGGTGCTGGAATTTCGCCGGCGGCGATATCAGCTATCGCCTGCTCCATTGCCTCTTGCCCCTCTCTCACAACTGCTTCCAACGACTCTATCTCTACCTTTATTTCGTAGTTCACCACGCCTGACTGAATGGTAGCCGTCGGCGCAATATGGGTGACCTTGGCCGGTAGGCTCATACCCTGCATGGCGTCTACCTCTACCCAGGCTTCTCCCTCTAGCTTAACCTGAAGAATGTCCATCTCACTGACCAGAATATAAGCTTCAAACTTTTCAGGGTCGGCAAGCTGAATCGCTACTGTACCTTTCAGTACCTCATCACCGCCCTCCACATTTACACTGGTAATAAAGCCGTCAAAGGGCGCGCTAATCTCCGGGCTCTTACTTTGCGCTTCTTCCAGGTCTTCCCGGGTATCGGCTAATGCTTTCTCGGCGTCCTCCAGTTTGCCTTGGGTCAATTCCATCTGTAGTTCCTTGAGAACTACATCATCAGCCACTTCAGCAAGGTCTTCCTGGGCTGCTGCCAGTGACATTTCGGCTGCCTGTACCTGCTTTCTTTTAATGGCGACTTCCTCGGTATCATAGCCCTGTATAAGCGCATTGTATACTTTCTCAGCTGCGGTTAGCTCCGCCTGAGCGCGGGCAATAAGCGTGTCCAAAGTTCCTCTGTCCAGGACATACTGTAAAAAGGCCTCGGCCTTCTCCACCTCGGCCTCCGCAATCTCAAGGTCAGGCCATGTATGAGTTTCTTCGGCTACGGACAGATTGTACTGCGCCTGGTCCAGGCTTATCTGGGCGTTAAGCAGGGACAGCTCCTTGGCTGCCTGGTTGTCTTGGGTATTTTTCAGCGTTTGCTGGCCTGTTTGCAGATTGATTTTCGCCTGGATTAGGTCACGTTCCTTGGCTGTTACTAAATCCTCCAGGGCACTCAGTTCATCCTGCCATTCATCCATATCCAGCTTGACCAGCACCTGCCCTTCTTCCACGGTATCTCCCACTTCTACCAGAACCTCCGATACCGTTCCTTCCTGGTAGAAGAGGTCAATAGCCAGGTCTTCAGTGCGTGATAATGCCAGATTGCCGGCAGCCGTAATCTCCAGGGTCAGGTTGCCGCGCTGCACCGTTGCTACCTGATTCTCAGGTATTTCTTCATCTGATTCGGAATTACAGCTTAACAGGGGAACAACGAGTGCACTCAGAACAAGTGTTATCAGCAGTGTCTTGAGAAATTTCATTTTCTTCACCTGTTTCTTTCTTCCCCCTTTCGCTGGTGGCTACAGGAGGATTTATGATTGCTAAGTAGTATCTCAGACAAATGTTAAAATCTTATTAAAATTACCGTATTACTCCGTAAAGGGGAGGGTAAAGGTAAAGCGAGTCCCTTGCCCCGGTTGGTTCTCAACGTCAATCCGGCCGCCGTGAGCCTCCACCAGGCGTTTGGCAATGGTAAGCCCTAGGCCGCTGCCGCCGGTGGCTCTGGTACGTGATTTGTCCACACGGTAAAAACGCTCAAATATATTAGGCAGGTCCTCAGCCTGGATGCCTTCGCCGGTATCAGCCACGCTAATGTTTATCTCGTTATCCTGTTGCCATGCCGCTACTGTAATGGTGCCTTCCGGACCGGTGTGAGCTACGGCATTTTCCAGGAGATTATTCAGCACCTGCTTGATGCGGTGTGAGTCAATGCTGACGGGTGGGAGCCAGGCCGGCAGGTCAGCCGATATCATTAGGCTTTTGGTGGCTGCCTTGGTCTGGACGGCTGCTACGGCTTCCCTGATTAGATTAGATAAATCTTCTTTTTGATGCACCAGTTTTAGTTCGCCGGCATCAGCCAGGCTCAACTCCTGAAGGTCGTCAACGAGCCGTGCCAGTGTGGACGCTTCTTCGTTAAGTGAGCGGATGGTATCCGTATCCGGCTTGATGACGCCGTCACGAATTGCCTCCAGATAGCCACTGAGGTTGGACAGGGGAGTCCTCAGTTCGTGAGCAACATCGGCTACCATATTTCGCCGTAGTTGCTCGGTATGCTCCAGGTCATCGGCCATTGAGTTGAAGGATTGTGCGAGTTCGCCTAATTCACCTTTGTCTTTGAAGTTTACCCTCTGGGAGAAGTCGCCTTTCCCAAGTTGTCTGGAAGCATGAGTGAGGGCTTTGACCGGGGCCAGGATGCGCCGCGATAAAATAAAAGTAAGCAGCAGGGCAATGGCGACTGCCAGCAGGCCTCCCCAGATGAAGAAGCGCCCTGTTGTATTATAGGCTATTTGTAATGAAGCGCGGTTTATCTCAGACGATTCGATAGGGTCGATGTGAAGCGTACCAATAGTGCGTGTTTCCCAGGGTGGGGACATCGGTAACCCCGGTATATCAGCCGAATATGACCTGCCAACGAGTTCTTCCTGGGAATCAGCGACCACCGTGTCATTAGTATCTGTGAGTATGATTCGGCGTCCGTAGATATTACCCCACTGGACTATTAAAGGCTGAATACCTTCCCAGTCTCTCTGGTGGAGGTAATATGCGGATAGCTCAGCTTCGACTCTTCTGGCCTGCATTGTCTCAATGCGTTCGCTGAACCGGTTAATCTCAACACGGGTAGTCCGGTGGGCTAAGAAGAATGCGGAGCCGATGACGACGATTATCACAAAGGCGAAGGCGGCCAGGAGACGGAAGCTCAGATTATGTATCACCGGTAACCTCCAGAAGCTTGTAACCGGCCCCGTACACTGTTTTTATGTATCTGGGGTGGCGGGGGTCCGGCTCTAGCTTGCGGCGGAGTTTGAGGATGTGGACGTCAATGGTACGGTCAAAGCCGTCGAAATCGTAGCCAAGGGCTTTTTCTATAATTTGCGCCCGGCTGAAGACCCTGCCCGGTTCTTTAATGAGAGTCCCCAGGAGCTTGAACTCAACCGGGGTGAGATTCAATGGCTTGCCGTCAAGAAACGCCTCGTGTTTGAGGAAGTCTACGTTAAGCACGCCGTACACAATCTTTTCCGGGCCGCGTTCTCCAGGAAGGCGCCTGAGTACAGCTCGTACCCTGGCAGCCAGTTCTCTGGGGCTGAAGGGCTTGGTCACATAGTCATCGGCACCCAGGTCGAGACCGGTTAGCCTGTCCTGGTCTGTAGTCATCGCTGTAAGCATGATAATAGGTACATCGGACTCGCTCCTGAGGATACGGCATATCTCGAGTCCATCGATGCCGGGCAGCATAAGGTCCAGTACAATGAGGTCGGGGTGTGCCTCCCGGGCCATTTGCAGGGCTTGGGTACCATCATAAGCCGTGATAACGCGGTAGCCATCCCGGTGCAGGTAGAGCTTGACCAGTTCCACCGTCTTTACATCATCGTCTACTACCAGTACCTTTTTATTTGCCATCTCCGAATCCATAAGCGATTTGATATCTCTGCTTAATGTTATACCATAAATGTTAAGAAATTGTTAAAATAAAGAGGAGGGGAATATTCCCCTCCTCTCATTTTCAGCTCGAAGAAATCGTGGTATTGTATGGCTATTCTACCGGGGCATCAGGCGCCAGCCAACCGCGTAACCCACCGCCAAATCCGCCGAAGCTGCGGTGTCCGTCATGAAAACGCGGGCCGAGTCGGAACGAGATATCATCGGGCCTCGCTTCCATCCATGTCTTAAACTCCTCGGTCGGGAAATCCGGCCTTGCTTCCAGCCATGCCTCAAGCCCGTCAAGCTGCTCTTCAGTCATGATATCTTCATCAATAAGTCTCTGACGCATTCTCTCCCGGGCTTCAGTCTGTATTTCGCTTCCGGCTTTGGTGAAAGCGTCTTTCAGAGACTCGCAGTTGATGGGAGCTTCAGGGTTTTTACTGTTGTAAATTTCACAGACTTTTTCCAGCAACGCTCCGCATTTGGTCTCAGGCTGGCTGTTGTCCTCATCTCCTGTCTGAGCGAGGGCAACACCGCCAAAAGTACCGGCCAGCACGACGACAGCTATCACCGCAATCAATATGAGTTTCTTGCTTCGCTTCATGTGATGTTACCTCCTTTCTTCTTACATAAGAATAACAGCCGAATATTAAAATCTTATTAACATTCGATGCGGAGGTTACAAAAATATGGTCGCATACTTAAGAAAAGGAGTGAGGCTGGAACGTTTTTGAACCAGCCTCACTTAATCCAGGCTAATCTATCTACCCCGTCTATTCGTATTCAGCTATCATTTGCATCATATCGTCGTAGATAGCTCTGGCATTGGAAAACCCTTTCGCCTCGGAATCGGCTATCCATTGCTCTTGAATCGGTTTGGCGAACTCATACCACTCCGCTATCTCTGAGTCGGTAAGGTAGGCAATTTCGTTCCCCAGTTCCTCGGCTAATGCTATTCCTGCCGCTATGGTGGTGGGGTCATCTTCCGACAGCGACAGTGCAGACCACTCGAGGGTGGTATCCATGAATATCTTCTTGAGGTCATCGGGCAGCTGGGCGTAGCTATCGCGGTTCATGATATAACCGAAGGTCTGCATGCCGAGTCCACCCTCTCCAACTACGGCATGGTACTTCATCAGTTCGGTGAGCCCAAATGAATAAATGAAAAGCCAGTGGACGAACATACCCTGGATAAGGCCTCTTTCCAGAGATGTATACATTTCCATAACAGCCACGTTATTTATGGAAGCATCCTTGCTGCCGAGTTGCTCGGTCCAGAGAGCATTGGCGTATGTCTTCAGACCGGCCAGGTCATCGGGCGTCCTTACCAGGTGAAATTTATCGGTAGTGTGTATGTGCTCGGCCGGCAGGCCTCGCATGAACAGTGGGAAGGTATTCCCGTACTCCGCATCGAGCTCCGGGTATTTTCCCCTTAGTTTCAAATATATATCGCGTTGTGCTGTCTGGGTGGGAATGCCGGTGCCGGGCAAATCTATTACCCGGTTTATCTGGTGTACGCCCTGGCTACCGCCGAGAACGTAGAGAGCTATATCGGCGATACCGGTCTCAACACCCCGGAAGGTATCGTCGGCCTTCATTAAAGACTCGGACCAGTAACCATCAATATGAATCCTGCCCTGGGTACGCTCCTCGACAGCCGCCATCCATTCCTTGGCACGCACGCCGAGGTCAATGAATGGTGGACCCCAATCGGAATACCTGAGCTTATATACCTTTTCTGGTTCCGGCATCTCGGTCCTTTCAACCGGTTTTGGTTCTATTGCCAGGTAT
Source organism: uncultured Dehalococcoidaceae bacterium (assembly GCA_964558675.1). GTDB lineage: Bacteria > Chloroflexota > Dehalococcoidia > Dehalococcoidales > RBG-16-60-22 > CAZLEY01. The sequence continues at coordinate 202,301 of CAZLEY010000001.1, forward strand.
CTTGACACCTGCTCTGATGGTTTCGTAGTTTGTTGTGGAGTCGTTTGTGCGGGGGTAGGTTCGGCAGTTTCTTCAGCACAACTGCTTAAAATCAGGCTGGCTAATAGTACAATCACCAGAGATGTCATTACTATTTTCTTCACTGCTTGCTCCTCCTTTGATAACACTCGAATTCTGAATACAGTAGTAACGGAAAACTGAGATTAAACGTATTATCTTATTGTTCACCTCCTTCCATAAAATATGAATGGAACTCCAGAATATTGATATATGGTAAAATCCAGGTTATTTCCTGTTGTAAAAGTACACATGACGCAACAAAGATTACGTATGTTGGATTATATATATTTGACTTCCAGAATGTCAAGGCTTTTTGAGCAGCTTTTATCGGAACCGGATGAGGCGCGTGAGTTTCGCGGACTGTAAGAATTCCTTTGACCAGGAACCGGGTAAATATTACGTTGCGGGGGAAAATAAACTAGACGTCGGATTCCTGCAAGCTGGAAGAAATATCTTCGACAGGATGTGGCCTTCTACGGAACCTGAGCAGGATTAAAATAGCTGTGGAGCCGGCTGCTACCAGTGCCGCAACGAACCACCAGCTGAGCATAAATCCTTCCCACTGTGATGAAGGTGCTGAAGGCGGCTCTTCCGCGATATCCGAGACCATTTCCTGAATAATGGCAGCTTTAATTTCATCTTCTGGATTGACCTGGGTTTCTGATTGCTCGAGGTCAGTTGTGGTCGTAACCGGGATTTCTGCGGCTGGCTCGGGTGCCGGAGGAGGCGCTGGCGGGATGGGGATAGAAATGACGGCCGTTTTCTCATTGTTGGATTCGTCACTTTCGACAATGTCATTATATTCGTCGGCAACCGTCTTTATGGTATGTGAGCCTGCCTGAGCTTCCCAGGTAAAAGTGCTGGTAGCTTGAATACCGGATTGTATCTGGCCGATATCCACCGATGTCAGTAAAACGTTATCAACGTAACAGGAGACAGGAAAGCTGTCAGATTGAGCGCCACCCTGGTTCCTTATGGTCACCGTAAACGTTACCGAGGTGTTTTCCGTGGGACTTACTGGTGACCAAGTTATTTCGTCGATAACAAGGTCAGGAACTGGCAGAATGAATGTGTACTCGTTATTATCCTCGTTACTCTCCGAGATAGAATTATCGATGTCAGCTACTATGTTAATGACCTGCGGTTCGGTCTGAGCCGTCCATGTGAAAGTCTTGGTTGCCGTAGCCCCGGCATCTATTTCTTCTACGTAATGGTTACCTCTATAATCGTCCCCGATGTAGTAGCCGACATACGAGTCACAAGCCAGTTCATCACCCTGGTTCTTGATAGTTATAATGAGAGTTGCTTCATCTCCCGGTGACGGATGCGCCAGTGACCAGTCTACGTCCTGAATAACGAGGTCGGGCGCGGTGGTTGACAGGACTACTGTCTTTTCATTGTTGCTCTCGTTAGTTTCATAAATGCTGTCGTAAATATCGACCACTGTCTTGATGGCATGCAATCCTGGCTGGGCTTCCCAGGTAAAGGTACTGGTGGACGTAGTATCGGGCTGTATTTGATTGGCGTAAGCTGTGGCCAGCAGGGAATCTTCAGAATAGAAGGCGAGATGGAATGAGCTGGCCTGGCTTTTGCTCAAATTCTTTATGGTTATGGTGAAGGTTACCACATCGCCGGTTGATGGATACTCCGGAGACCAGGTGATGTCCTCAATGATGAGGTCGGAGGAAGGGGAAGGGTGTGAGCAGGATACCTTTTTTGACTTCGTGTTGTTATCTTCATTGCTCTCGTTAATGTAATTTTCTTCGTCAATAACAGCCCTGATTTCATGCGAGGCTTTCTTTGCCGTCCATGATGTGGTTCTGGTCTCCGTAGCCCCGGGGGCTATTGGAGTTAAAAAGTGTGTATATTTATAGGCATTATCAATATATAAATACAGATAGCAGATACCCGATGTGCTTTTACCCTGGTTCTTAAAAGTCACGGTGAAGGTCATCCTGTGTAATATCAGTGGACTTGACGGTGACCAGGTTATGTCCTGAATGACGAGGTCAGGAGATGGGGTCGGCATATCTATAGACTTAGTATTATTAGTCTCGTCACTCTCAATAACCCGGTTGCCGGCGTCGGCGATGGCTTCGAAGGTATGCGGCTTAGCTCTTGTAATCCAGTCGATGGTTGTCGTGGTTTTAGCTCCGATGTCCAGTTGCCCGATGTGGGCAGAATCCCTGTAGATACCATCGACATAATAATCTACAAGTGAGTATTCGGCTTTACCGCTACCCTGGTTCTTGATGGTCACTTTCAAGGTTATCATGGTATTTTCTGAGGGATTTTTCGGTGACCAGGTTATACTGTCGATGATAAGGTCAGGGGCGGCGGTGGCATAGGTTACCGTTTTCTCGTTATTGGTCTCATCGCTCTCTTTTGCCTGCCTTAATATATCGGCAAATGCACTGACGGAGTGTGAGCCTGGCAGGGCTGTCCAGATAAAGGTCTGGTTGACTGTAGCTCCCGGCTCTGTGCTCATAACGAACCTGTAACCCCTTGAGTAGCCATCGATATAGAAGTCGACATTGGAGCCTCCCGCTCTGTAATTGCCCCGGTTTTTCACCGTTACCGAGAAGGTAACTTTATCGCCTATTGATGGATTTTCCGGCGACCAGGTTATCGACTCGACAATGAGGTCAGGAGCGAGGATGGATATAGCGTAAGTTTTTTCATTGTTGGCTTCGTTACTCTCGGTGACGTGGTTGATCACATCGGCAATCGCCTTGATGCTGTGAGAGTCTGCTTCTGCCCGCCAGGTGAAGGTACTGGTAGCTGTTGCGCCCGGGTCCAGGAGCTTGATGCTTTTGGAAGTTTGATATGTATCGTTAATGAAAAAAGCTACATGGGAGTAACCGGCCTGGCTATCGCCCTGGTTCTTGATGGTTACCGTAAATATCACCGCGTTTCCCATTAATGGGTTTTCCGGTAACCAGGTAATTTCTTGGACTATGAGGTCCGGACCCATAGTCGATGAGGCAGATATTTTGGCATTATCGGCTGATATCAGTGCAGGAACAACGAAGCCTGCCAATAGACATAGCACCGCTACGGCGCTTAGCAAAGCCCGGCGTTTGTATTTTCCCATTGGTATGACCTTCATGTGTCGGCTGGTTATAGGATACATTGATAGGCTTGATAGCAACAGGGCTTTAACATGGATTTAGGAACGGTGCTATCACCCATTTTGATGGGTGCCGGGTGGTCTGGAGGCTACAGAGGAACTGGGAACTGTATTTTATGCAACCTGATGTTTAGTTCTAGCTGCTTTAGAGTCTTCTGCCCGATTCTACCCAGTACTTTTCCCTCAGGTCTCGCTTTAATATCTTACCGGCCGCATTCTTGGGCAGGGACTCAACAAACTCAACTGATTTGGGTGATTTGTAACCCGCCAGATTCTTCTTGCAGAGAGCAATAAGCTCCTCGGCGCTGCATTCCATGTTCTTCTTCAAAGCCACTACCGCATGAACCTTCTCTACCCAGTAGGGGTCGGGGATGCCAATCACGGCCACTTCCTGAACCGCAGGATGCTTGTAGAGTATCTCCTCTACCTCTCTGGGGAAAACGTTCTCGCCGCCGGTAATAATCATGTCCTTTTTACGGTCGACAATGTAAATGTAACCCTTTTCATCGTAGTATCCAATGTCGCCGGTGTAAAGCCAGCCGTTAATGATGGTATTGGCGGTATCCTCGGGTTTGTTCCAGTATTCAAGCATTATATGCTTGCTCCGGACGATTATCTCGCCCAGCTCGCCGGCATCAAGGTCTTTTCCTTTTTCGTCCACAATCCTGACCTGCACCCCTATATCGGGCTGTCCGGTGGAGGTCAGTATCTTTTGTTCCGGCGTGCCCAGAACATTATGTTCTTCTCTCGGCAGGTGACATATAGCCGGACCGCTTTCGCTCATACCATAGCCTTGGCCGAACGAGGGGCCGAAGGTGGTAATCCCGGCTTTTAATACCTCCAGGGGCATCGGGGAGCCGCCATACCACATCATCTTAAGGCTGCTGACGTCGTACGTCCCCACCTCGGGGAGGGCAAGCATAGCTACCAGGTGCGTTGGTACGATACTCATGTGGGTGGCCTTCTCGTCCTGGATAAGCTGCAATGTAGCTGCCGGGTCAAATGACTTCATGATAACATTGCAGGCACCCAGATATAGAATACCCCGGCAAATGGTATCCCCGGCAATATGGAAGAGGGGTGATACCTGAATATGCTTGTCGGCTGGCTGCAGGCCTGTGTTTATGATGTAGGTACGGCTGTCCTCCCAAACGTGTCGGTTGGTGTACACCGCGCCCCGGGGGACGCCTGTGGTGCCGCTGGTATAGATAATGTGCAGGGGGTCGTCTTCCTCTATCTGGACATCCGGCTCTGTCGAGGGATGAGAAGTATAAAGTTCCTGGATGTCTATCATGTTGTCGGCGGGCCTTTCAATGGATACGAAGTTTTTGACATTGGGCAGCTGGGACCGCAGCGATTCGGCTGTTTCTACGAGTTCGGGGCCGACAAATAGGGTATTGATTTCTGAGTAGTTGATTAAATAGTTTACCTCCTCGGCTCCGAGCCTGGGGTTGAAGCGCGATAGAATATAGCCACCCTTCATCGCCGCCCCGTAGACGATAGCGTAATCGAGGCAGTTCCAGGACAGGAGTCCGATGCCGTCGCCTTTGTTAACGCCGAGTTTCTGGAGGGCGTTTACCAGGCTGTTTACGCGGGTATTGAATTCGGCGTACGTTATCCTCTCATCCCCGTATACGTAGGCTTCTTTATGGGGACGCAGCAGCGAGTGCCTGTGGATGATATGGGCGAATGTGCCTATTTTATACCGGGCAAGCTCTTTTAGTAGTTTCCCTGTCGGCATTCTTTCCCTCCGTTCTATTGGCACAGAATGGTGGGCCATTCTGGGTTCGAACCAGAGACCTCAGTCTTATCAGGACTGCGCTCTAACCAGCTGAGCTAATGGCCCACACGTATTACGACTGTTATATTTTAATTGAAGATGATTTAATAATCAAGAGCCAGCCTTGGCATGTGGTTCTGCTGGCGTTTTGCTGGTGGGCTTTTGCCCCACCCCTCACCTCGTTATCATTTCCCCACCCCCCCCTCCATGTTATCTTTTCCCACCCTGACCCGCTTGCGCTAAAGCTCTCGCCTGTCAAAGAACTTGTTCGGCGAGCAGGTCAGCGAAGGCAAGCCGCCCTCGCGGCATCAGCGGATAAGGCCGTGAGATATTCCCCACCCAGTTTCCCCCTTTGGAAAAGGGGGACTAAGGGGGATTTAAACCGGAGAGGGGGATAAAGGGGGTGAGGTTAATAAATGTTCTCCATAAACAAAAAAACCTTAACAACTGGATAGCGGAAGGAAGGATTAACGCCGATTTTTTAGGTCGGCGACCGACCTAGGAGAATAGGTGAACACACCAGTTAATCTCCCTAGAAAGGAGGTGATCCAGCCGCAGCTTCCGCTACGGCTACCT
>CAZLEY010000002.1:0-140358 GCA_964558675.1 uncultured Dehalococcoidaceae bacterium
TGGCTGGGGAGGAAGGATTCGAACCTTCGCTTACGGATCCAGAGTCCGCTGTCCTACCACTAGACGACTCCCCATCACACGTAGATTATAGCATCTGGTTGTGTACGTAGCAATAATGCCGCGGGAGGGGGTGAGGGTTAAATGTAATTTTAATAAGTTGCCATCGAGTCTGTATTTTGTATACAATTATTTATGGAAGCCATATTTTACATAATGGTGATAGTATCGCGAGGCAACCATGGAAGCTGATAGTAATAGAAGCACCGACAACAGCGGGTCTAAAGAGGCGTTTAAATTACGATATATATGCCACCAGTGCCGTGTCGAGTTCGAGCTGCCGATTACCGACAATGCGGAATCGGAGAGCGAGATAATATGCCCGGAGTGCGGTGGTGTGGATATACAGGTGATTAACGCCCCGAGCTGTAATATCGCCACCTCTGAGGAGTCCAAAATGCTAACGTGGGACTATGTATGCCATCAGTGTCGGACTCTTTTTGAGTTGCTGGTGCCGCGTGGTCCTAAAGAAGAGAAAGCGGCCAGATGTCCCGGGTGCGGCAGCGTAGATATAAGCAGAATAAATGTTGGTCATTCCGAGGTGTGCCCTCCCGGAGGCTGATAATAAACAATCGGGGCCGTGTGTCCCGTTAAATACGGTCTGAAGATTAATGATTTCCTCATAATTTGACACCACCAGTGTGACCGTTTATTGTTATCTTTGTGAGGGGTGTTCTGTGCCTGATTTAGACGCTTTGCAGGAAGTACTGGGTGTTACTTTTAGTAACCGGTCGCTGCTGGAACAGGCAGCGGTTCATAGCTCCTATGTTAATGAAAATCCTGAGCTTGTTTCCAGCCACAACGAGAGACTTGAGTTTCTTGGTGACGCTGTTCTTGGCTTTATCGTTGCCGAAAAAATGTACAGGGAGTTCCCCGATATAACCGAAGGAGAAATGACCAGGCTCCGCGCGGCGCTGGTGCGCCGGGATACTCTGGCCCGTGTGGCTCGAGCGGTCGGGCTTGGCGATTTTCTCTACATGGGCAAGGGGGAAGAGGCCAGTGGTGGGCGGGCTAAGGCGCCTAATCTGGCAGGGGCTCTGGAAGCGATGATTGGCGCTATATATCTTGACCAGGGCCTGACCACCGCCAGAGACTCCGTTTTAAGGTTGCTTGCTGAGGAGCTGTCGAGAGTGGGCAGACACGGCGCAGGCGTTGACTACAAGTCTAAGTTGCAGGAACTTATACAGTCCAGAAATCAGTCGACGCCTGCCTATCATCTTGTAGAGGAAACAGGTCCGGACCATAATAAAAGGTTTACGGTTGAGGTGATGGCTGGCGGTGTGATTCTGGGCAGGGGTACCGGTAAAAGTAAAAAGTTGGCCGAGACGGAAGCGGCACGCCTGGCACTGGACAGGCTTGATGCTGGCTTTACTGATTAAGTTCTCTTTGCTAAACTACAGTTAACAGTACCTCTTGTGGGATATAGGGGTGTAATCATGAGCAGACGCGATTACAGACATAGAGAATCTAAGAAACCCAAAAAGGATACCAAAAAGATACCCCCGGTGAATACCATAATAACACCGGCAAATGTGGAAGTTGTCAGGAAGGCGCGTAAGAAGAGGGAGGAAGAGGAGGCATAAAGATAGCCGGCTGGCAGGGAGCGTCGGGAGTAATCGGTGAGTAACGACCTGGCTTCACTCAAGGCGACCGTTTACGGTCGTGTGCAGGGTGTCTTCTTTCGTGCCTTTGTTGCCAGACATGCCAGGGATATGGGTCTGGCCGGCTATGTACGCAACCTGACTGAAGGCGCTGTAGAAGTTTGGGCGGAAGGAGAGAGACTCCAACTGGAAAGGCTGTCCGGTTTTCTCAGGGAGGGGCCGCCCGGGGCCAGGGTTAAAGAAGTAGTTACCAGCTGGTCGGAATACACCGGCGCTTTTTCGGACTTTCGTATCAGGCACTAAGGCCGAATGACTAGTCGCGTATTTCCTGCAACCCGTAGTACCGGTCGTTTTTAAGTAGACGGGACAGGGCTTCGGGCGAGGTGCGGTAGGGGTCTCCACCACGTAATATACTTAGCTGATTCCCCAGTTCTTCCAGGTCAAGTGGCTGGTTGCCATTGCTCAGGAAAAGGCGGAATATGCCCTCTAAAATTGGTAACCGGTCATTGATAAAGTCAGGGGCATGGCAGCAGCATTTCTGGATGGTAGACATGAGAACTTTCGGCGGATGCTCTTTCTCCCCGACGTTCAGCTTTTTGGCGCAATTGGGGCACAGGTAGTCCGTGAGCAGGACTGAAATCGAGCGGCTGTTTTGCTGAAACCAGTCCAGGGCTATAGCCCAGCGTGTCGTTATCGGCTCGGTGTTTGTTTCGTCTTCTTCCATAGAACTACCTTTAACAAATAAAAGTGACTAGGCCTCGAGTTCTACCTTGGCCGTTTTAATCAGGTCAAGGTAGCCGACCTTTAGTCCCAGCGTTTCAGCGACTTCGCGGTCTACCTCATAAGGTTCTCCGATAAACACTTTGTCATATTCCTCGACTTCACCTTCAGCCGGGTCATCCGTGACGGTAAATTTCTGTCTGGCTTCAACAATCCCCAGGTCAAAAGGAAGCGTAAAGTAAAGGTCAGCCAGCACCTTGTCTATTCCCAGGCTGTGCAGACTCTCCCAGCCGCCCGATGTATCCCCCTGATACTTGCTACTCGGCAGCAGCGAAAGCAAGTTCATTATGGTGAAACTGCCCGTGCCATTAAATGTCTTTAATGGCGACACCGTTATCAGGTAGTCGCTGGACAATATGACATTGGGAACCCAGAATGTTGTCATGGCAAAAGGCTTGGGTAGAGGATTGTCAACTTCAACGAAGATGCAATCCTTTACATCCAGAGTGAGTACCCGTGGGAAGTTATATCCCAGTGCCTGATATATCGGGCGGGTGGGCACACCACCGGGTGTACCTTCAAGTAGAAGGATATCGGCATCGCTGACACGGCGGATACTGGCTATTATCGCGGCCAGCATGTCAGGACTGGTGGTGACCGGGTAGGGTAACGGGTAAGAAGCGCTGGGCTTGATTAAAACGCGCCTTGCCCTGGATACCATGGATGGCACCTTGAAAACAAAATCTGAGGCTTCAAATATCAAGGTTTCCTCCTCAGGGAAACGTGCAAACTCTTTATTTCTCCGTTGTTCTGCGGGCCGGGTATCATGGCAAAAAGAGTGCGTGCCAGCAGGTCTTTAAGGGGCGGGTTTATTGGTACATATACACCGTTAACAATCAGGTCAACTTTATTCTCGCTGTGCTGTGAAAGCAGGGTATTTTCTATAAGGTCGGCTATGCCTGCCAGGTCGTCTCGGGAGAACTGTGGTACGTCTACTACCAGCGGTTCATCGGTGACCACCGCTATCAGTTGTTGAGGGTCGGTTAGCAGTTCATCTCCCTGTTCCTTGCGGTGGACCTCGATTTTGGGGTAGTTACTGCTCTTGAAACCTTCCGTCAGGATAAGGTCGTAGTCCCACAGAATGAAGTTTGATATTTCCTGCGGGTCGAAATAATCCTCAATGTGTCTGTAGATAGCCAGGTTATCCAGCGAGTTCAGGGCTGATAACTCACTGCCAGCCTGGGTAAACCGCCAGGTATCCTTGGCAACCATATCGATGTCGGCAGCATGATGCGAGTGCTTGACGATAGCTACCCTGTATCCCCGTTGTTTGAGTTCAGCGATTAAACCCTCCAGCAGAGTCGTCTTGCCGGAGCCTGATTTGCCTACTATAGAAATAATCGTATGCATGCGAACTATCTTCGTGCCAGGTAATTCTAGAGGTTCACTTCCTCATTCCAGTCAAGCATCAGTACCTGGACTACTTCACCTTTTTCTACCTTTTTCCTGTCTTCGGGGATTAGTACCAGCCCGTTAGCCAGGCCCATCGAGGTTAATATTCCTGAACCTTGGGGGCCGGTCAGTCGGGCGTAGTAATGGCCATCGCGCCTTTCGATTATAGCCCGGTCATATATCCGGCGGCCGTCGTCATTATCAACGGTATCTTCTATAATCGCTTCTATAGTGGGTTTGGCCAGTTGCTTTTTCCCCATCATCTTCAACAGGGCCGGCCGGGCGAAAAGCTCAAAACTCACCATACAGCTGACGGAATTACCGGGCAAACCGAGATGAGGTATGGTTCTCGTCAGTCCATGTTTACTGCTGCCCTTAATCATGCCGAAGGCCAGGGGTTTCCCTGGCTTGACTCTGACCTTCCAGAATACCATGTCGCCGTCTCTGGCTATGATATCCTTTACTATATCGTAATCGCCCATGGATACGCCGCCGGTAGTCAGCAGCATATCGGCATCCTGTATCTGACGCAGTTTGCTAACGAGTTCTTCTTCACTGTCCCTGGCAATGCCCAGTATCTTCGGGATACACCCGTAGCGTTTTACCAGGCCGGCAATGCTGTAGGTATTGCTATTATATATCTTGCCCTCGGGCAGGGGCTGGTCTATTTCTATGATTTCATCTCCGGTAGACAGAACGGCGACGATGGGACGGCGGATTGCCCTGATGTTGCTTTTTCCGAGTGAGGCAATTAAACCAATTTCGGCCGGCCTGATTACAGTGCCTTTTATCAGCAACGTAGCTCCCCTGGCGATAACCTCTCCCGCCCGCCTGACGTTCAGACCGGGTTTTGCTTCGGATAAAATGCCTACCTCGCTAACAGTCTGGCCGGCAGTGGATGTCTTTCGCTGCTCTTCATCGGTATTCTCGAATTGCACGATGCTGTCAGCGCCTGCGGGAACCGGCGCGCCGGTCATGATGCGTACAACCGTGCCGGGTACGACTTTCTGCCTGGAAATAGAGCCAGCTATAACCGTATCGATAACGCGCAGGAATTTCGGAGATTCACCGGTAGCACCAATGGTATCCTGAGCGCGGACGGCGTAACCGTCCATGGCGGAATTATCCAGCGGAGGCACATTAATATCGGATATTATATCCTCGGCAAGGACCTGTCCCAGGGAGTCCAGCAGGGGAACGGATTCATCTTCCAGGATATTTATTTCATGGAGAATTTTCTCCAGGGCTTCTTCTACACTTAGCATTAATCACTAACTCCTCTGGCTATTTTTCTGGCCAATTTCAGGTCTTCTTTGGTATTGATATTGAAAAAGCTAAGGTGCTGCGGGTCAAATTTGTTAACCTCCTCAGCTTCTATATACCTTACTTTCACGAGGTCGAAAAGCTCGACGATAACCCTCCGGCCTTGCTTGAGTATAGACTCCATAGGGGCGATACAGTTCTTCGAATAGACGGCATGCAGTGGTTCAAAGAAGTCGTTAATTCGCGGCAGCACAAAGTCGAAACCATCCGAAACCTCTATCATATAGCGCAGCAAAGGCTGGTTCAAAAAGGGCATGTCGGCGGCAATGACAAGATTGTAAAACGAATTTGATGTTACCAGTCCGGTATAAATACCACCAAGAGAACCATGGCCGGGCAAAGTGTCAGATACTATTTTTAAATTCGGCCGGCCGGCCAACTGTGAGAAGCTTCTCTCTTCCGCAGTAACTATAATAATGTCTCTACTGAGCGATTCTATACGGGATATTACCTTTTCCAGTAAACTCGTGTTACCAACCTTTTCTACAGTCTTGTCATACCCCAGACGTGAACTCTTACCACCAGCGAGGATAATACAGCTAATATACAACTTCAATGCCTGGTTAAATGAGAAACTTACCCCCTATATATAATTTTACCACAAGCAGTCAATAGTTGATAGGGGGTAAGGGAAAGTTGATGAATGTTTAAAGCCCAATAGGGACATAAAGAGGGATTTAAAGTCTGAAAAGGCTTACTATGCAGTGAATCCTTTGATTTTTACCATATTATCTCCGGATATTGCTGATGCAAGGGTATTCCCAATTGGTATTATTAATTAGCTGCCTTTTACAGCGTCGGTTTCATAACCATAATTTGAGCGCTGGCGGGCAGTTCTCCAGCTTTGATTTCTATCTCACTCCCGTCTACCCGGGTCACATTGTTCTTGTCCTGTATGAATCCATCCACACTGGAGATAGGAAAGTCGAGCTTGTCTGTTTTGTAGTGCATGGGTATTATCACTTTGGCCTTTAGCTGGTCACAGACCCGGTCGGCAGTTTTGGCGTCAATGGTAAAGAAGCCTCCCACCGGGATGAGAATAATATCTACTTCGCCAATCGCCGCCGTTTGTTCATCGGTAAGCAGATGACCGAGGTCGCCGGCGTGGCAGACGTTTAATCCGTCTATCTCGAAACAGAATATGGTGTTGCTGCCCCGCTCACTTCCCCCGGAGTTGTCGTGGGCGGTGGGGATACCCCTGATTTTAATGCCCCTGGCCTCGGTGGTGCCTTTAACTACCTGGGGATTGCCCTTGACCGCAGCCACATTATTGTGGTCAAAGTGTTCATGACTTGTAGTCACGATATCGGCTGATTCTTCTATCTTACCGTGCTTCAGTCCTTTCCCGGTTTCGTAGGGGTCGGTGATTATCCTGGTGCCGTTATCCGAGGTAATTAAAAAAGCGGCGTGTGCTAACCATTTTATCTTCATCTTGAGTCCTCCTTATTTTGCTCCGTTATTTAGCAAGTGAAAGGACGAGGTTTACCAGGGTGCGTACGGGAATGCCGGTGGCCCCTTTGACCAGATAGCCTTTTTCCTTGTCGGTTTCATAGGTGCCAGCAATATCCAGGTGAACCCAGGGGGTCTTATTAACAAACTCCTCAAGGAACTTGGCGGCGGTAATAGCTCCCCCGTATCTGTTGCCGATATTCTTAATGTCGGCTATGTCACTTTTAAGCTGCTCTCTATATTCTTCATACATCGGTAATTGCCAGGCGAACTCACCTGTTTCATCACCGGCGGCGATTACCTTGTCGGCAAGCTCCTGGTTATTACTGAAAACACCGGTGCATATCTTACCCAGGGCTACCATGCAGGCTCCGGTCAGGGTCGCCACGTCAATGATTGACTTGGCGCCGAGCTTCTTCGTGTAGCTCAGGGCGTCGGCCAGAATCAGGCGTCCCTCGGCATCCGTATTAAGGACTTCAATGGTCCTGCCATTCATGGCGGTTAGAATATCGCCCGGTTTCAGTGCCGTACCGCTGGGCAGGTTCTCCGTGGCCGGAACGAGAGCCGTAACATTAATCCTGGGCTTGAGCTGGGCCATGGCGATTAGAGTTGCCATGACAGAGGCGCCTCCGGCCATGTCCCCCTTCATATCGGCCATAGCCTCTGAAGGCTTTATGGAGATGCCGCCGGAGTCGAAGGTTATACCCTTGCCAACCAGGGCTATATCAATTTCATCGGCATCTCTGCCTTTATAGTTCATGATGATGAATTTAGGAGGCTGCTGGCTCCCCTGGGCTACGCCGAGTAAGCCTCCCATGCCTAATTCCGCCATCTGTTCCTTCTCCAGCACTTCAACCTGGAGTCCGTATTTCTGTGCCAGTTGTCTGGCGGCGTCAGCCATATGACCCGGTGTCATGTAATTAGATGGCTCATTGACCATATCGCGGGCCCAGTTGGCGGCTTCGGCCATTATCCTGCCCCTGTTGATAGCACTTTCCAACAGCGGTTTTTCCCTTTCACTGCCGACAATCAGGAGTTTTTTAATCTTACCTAAATCGTTTTCTTTTTTCGTAATATATCGGCGAAAGGTATAAAGTCCGAGCAGGGCACCCTCAGTCACAGCCCGGGCGGCGCTTTCCTTATTGATGCCTTTAATCCCGGCTCCCTGGGCGCCGCTGGCAATACTGGTCACGCCCTTTTTTCTAAGATAGCGGCAGGTCTCGGCTACAGCGTTGCGGACTTTGTTTACAGTGAGCTCCTGCTTCTTGCCCAGTCCCGTAATAACGATGCGGTCGGCTGGTAGCTTGCCCATACTGTGAACAAGGGTAAGCTCATTTAGCTTACCCCTGATGTCACCCTGTTTTATAAGTTGAGAAATGGCACCATCCAGTGCCCTGTCCACGACGGCGGTATCACTGCTGAGTTGTTTTTTATCCTGAAAATGGTTAACTATTAAGGCATCCGCTTTGATAGCGGCAATATCACCGACGACGGCTTTAATTTCCATCTCTAATCCCCTTTCGTGTCCAGTTCTTTTACGATTATCTCCAGGATAATTAAGACTGACTCATTGACAGGCAATGATGATAATGTGAGTATCTTCTGTACCCTATGATTATAAATCGTTTTGGCCGATTTGGCTAGGCAGGATGGGGGTGTAATTATGCTGGTGATTGTTCCCCGTAGAAGGCGACGCCAACAAGACCCGGGCCGGTATGAACGCCCATTACCGGGGTGAACTCGGTTATGAATATCTCGTCACATTCGAACTGGGAGGCAATGCGGTTCTTAAATGCTGTGGCTGTATCCAGGGCATCGGCATGCATCACGACCACGTGAAGTAATTGTCCTTTTGCCACTTCCTTTCCCATCAGCTTCAACATGCGGTTCATGGCGCTTTTAGTGGTTCTGGGGAGGGCAACAGTGTGGGCGTCACTGTGGTTAAGGGTGAAGATTGGCTTGATACTGAGCAGTGAGTTCACCATAGCAGCGGCCTGGGGGACACGGCCGCTTCTGGCAAGATACTGTAAAGTATCCAGGGTGGCGAATAAGTTAACTCTTGACATAATATTTTTAGCGGTTTCCTTCACGTCATCGAAGGGTTTGTCCAGGGCAGCGGTCTTACTTGCTGCTATGGCGACGAGGCCTTGTCCGGCGGCGGCGGTAGTGCATTCAAGTACTTCAATAACCATGCCGGGGAGCATATTTTTGGCCATTTCCATAGCCACCCGTGCCGAGTTAAACATGGCACTGAACCTGGAGGGTTCGGTAAGGCAGAGAATGCTCTGCGCTTTCTGGCTGGCATTACGGTAGGCCTCAAGGTAAGGGCTGGGTGAAGAACTGGAGGTGGTGGGCATTTTTTTTGCCTCTCGCAGTCGGGCATAGAATTCGGATGGGCTTATATCTATCCCATCCCGGTAGGTCTTGTCTTCAAAAATAAGCTGTACTGGTACCACTTCAATGTCGTACCTGGTCACCTGTTCCTGCGGAACACAGGCGGTAGTGTCGGTAACAATGGCTACTTTTCTCATTGGACTATTTCTTTTATCCGCTTTTCCTGGTTTGCCAGGGTGTGTATTCTCTATCAATTACCAGGTTCTTTTTCCCTTCGGCTCTGGCCAGTTCTCCTTTTAGTCCAATAAGAGTCCTGAGGCCGATGAAGAGAAGAAGTCCCAGAGCACAGGCGATATAGGTAAAATCTCTATCAAAGATCCATTGGAGGATGGGCACGAGAATCAGGGCAAAAAGAGCCAGTCTGACATTTCTGGTAATGGCAATGAGGAGCAGGACGATGCCGCTGCTTATGAGCAGTTCTACCGGTGTTAGAGCGACGAGTACGCCCAATACTGTGGCCGCCCCCTTGCCGCCCTTGAATTTCAGGAAAACAGGCCAGTTATGCCCGATGATAGCTGCAAAACCGGCAACGCAAATCCATGCGAGAGAGAGGCCGAGCCATTTAGCCACGAGTACTGCCAGTGTACCCTTGATGATGTCCGCGGCCAGGACACCCAGGCCGAATACCGGGCCTATCTCACGGTATGTATTTAAGGCACCCACGTTGCCACCGCCGACGTCCCGGATATCGACCCCCTTCTTCAGGCGGGCGGCGATATAGGCAAAAGGTATAGAACCCAGAATATAGCCAATAACTATGGCCGCAGTAACATTAAAATCCATTTAATTATCCATCTGGCCTTCTGTGTAAAAAGCGACACCTACCGTCCCGGTGCCACAGGCATAGCCCATTACCGGACTGAACTCGGCAAGCCATAGCTCGGTACAGTTAAATTCGGACGCTACGCGCTCTTTCAGTTTTTCCGCCTCATCCGGGGCATAGGCGTGCGTCACGGCAGCATGCACCGGATTATTACCAACCTTATCTCTCATCATCCTGAGGACACGCTCAATCCCCTGTTTTCTGTTTCTAGCTATACCGGCAAAGCTCACTACCTTGGATACAGTAAGAATGGGCTTGATGTTGAGTATCGAGCCTATCTGAGACGCTACCTTGGGTATACGTCCGGAGCGGTAAACATGGCGGATTGTATCCAGGAAAATAATGGCATGGACTCTATCCCTTATTTCCTCGGCTGTACGTACTACTTCCGGCAGGTCCTTACTTTCGGCGGCCGCCCTGGCGGCAGCTAAAGCTACCATACCTTCGGAAGGGGTTGCTGTATATGAGTCCACGACCTCAATTGAGGTATCAGGAAGCTCAGTTTTGGCCATCTCTTTAGCTTCCCGGGCGGCCTCATACATCATGCTCAATTTGGCCGAGACGGTAATGCAGAGGATATTCTCGGCTTTCTGGCTGGCACTGCGGTAGCTTTGAAGGCAGTCTTCGGGTGAAGCTGCCGACGACTTAAAAGAATCAGGGTCTTTCAGGAATAGCTCGTATGCTTCAGAAGGAGTTATGTCTACCCAGTCCTTGTAGAGTTGGCCATCCGCGTAGAAGTTAATGGGGATAATCTCAATCCCGTACTGGTCAACCAGTTCCCGGGTGAGACAGGCGATACTATCCGTTACGATAGTCACCTTCGACATCAGTATTCTCCCTTATAATACGCTTCATGCATGTTGTTTAATTCTGGGGTTATCCGTACGCCTGCGTCTCCAGGGTAATATACAGCCGTGCCTGATACGGTGTTCCAGCAGCGCTGGAATCAGGAAAACCCCCCACATCACAAGCATCAGCCCCGCAAAACTAAGCGTGTTCAGTCGGCCGCTGGTATAATAAATCACCAGAGTTAGAGTCAGAATCCCCGATATGGCTAACAGGCCTATTCTCAAGTAGCGTTGTCGCAGGCGGAGGAATGTGGCTATGGTTAGCGCCAGAGTGATAAAGCTCAGCCCGATCCAGGGGGCCAGGGAATAAACCTGCTGTACACTGTATTCGGTAAACCGGCCTGCCGGTGATATAGCCAGAAACCAGCCGATGATAATCGGTATCGGCAGCAGCATCAGAGAACTGAGAAGCCAGTCTTTCTTGGTTGTCTGAATGATTATGTGGATCAGCCACCATGAAGCGAGCGGGAGATATACGGGTATAGCCAGCAGCGACCAGCCTTTGGGTAGATAAAGCAGGAGGATACCGACGGCCAGTACGGGCAGTAAAGAGTAACCCAGCCACGAAAAAACCCAGTTCGGTTTGCCATGCCACCAACCGTAGATTGTCGTACCGAGTACCAGGGACAGCACTATCGTTAGCCAGCCGATATGGTGCCACCAGTTGAGAGCAAACAATGCACCGAAAAGCAGGTGGGGCATTGAGGTTAATAGGACATGCTTCCAGCTGCCCTGACTGTATGCCTCGTAGATTTGCCGGGCTACTGACGTTGGTGAGCCCAGCTGCCCCAAACAGGTCTCGATTGCTTCCTCTTCGGAAAGCCCGGAATCCGTCAATTCCTGGAGCTTATCTTCAATGTGTGTCTCAAGTTCACTGATGACTTCTCTTTCATCAGAGGGGCTAAGCTTCGAAGTGTATCTGATACTCTCCAGGTAATGAGTTAATTCCTGTGTCACTGTCCATACCTCTTAAGGACTCGATGCCCCCGGTTGGATTATCAACTTCACGGCATTGAGGAAGTCCCGCCACTGGGTTCTCTCCGTGGCCATTTTGGCGGAGCCCTTGGCTGTAATATAGTAGTAGCGTCGTTGCCGGCCATTGGACAGCGTTTGCCACTTCCCCGTGACCAAGCCCGATTCCTCGAGACGGTGGAGGGCTGGATAAAGGGTGCCTTCTTTAAATTTAAAGTAGCCCTGGCTTCTTGATTCGAGCTCCTTAACAATCTGATAACCGTACATTGGCTGCTGCTCCAGTAAACAGAGGAGCAGGGAGTTGGAACTACTTTTTAATATATCACGTCTCGCTGCCACGAAAATCACCTCGCCTGCTTTTATTTACTTAGATATTCTATGTATGTCAATACTATCAGAGATTCCTTGTATTTGCAAGAGGTTAGAATAATTATTCTTATATATTGTGTGCTGCTATGTCAATAGTCTACTTGAGGCGAGCCCTGTAAAATGCTATATTACGGTGAGACGGTCGTGTCTTGGACTCAACTTGAGTTGTCTATTAGGTTGTAAATATATCGCCTCGGGGAAGTGCCGGAACTGGCAGACGGGCCAGATTTAGGATCTGGTGCAGCGATGCGTGGGGGTTCGAGTCCCCCCTTCCCCATTCCAAGGACTTAACGAATACTTTCATTTTTACAGTTTGTGGGACGCACCGGTTTCGTCTGTGGGTAAAAACCCATTCGGTTTCATGTCTTTATATTCCTGTCCAGGTATTCCAAAGCATTTTTACCGGCAATCCGGCCGGAATTAAGGGCAAAGGCCGATGAAAGCCCCGAGGAGTCCTTGATAGAGTAACTATCTCCATACATTCCGCCGGCGTCATAACCGGCAGCATACAGACCGGGAATAACCGTGCCTTTCTTATCTAATACTTCCGTTCGGTGATTTATCCTTATGCCACCGAGCGTTCCCAGGAAGACAGTGCGTGCCTTTATCGCATAGAATTTGGGCCCTTTTATCGGCCGGAGGTATTTCTGGTCCTTGGCGAAGAGTTCATCGTGCCCTTTTGCACAGTACCCGTTATACTCGTCAATTGTAGACTGTAATACCGTTGGGTCAGCCCCGATTTTCTCAGCCAGTTCCTGTATGGAATCCGCTTCGTAAACATCCGTGCTCTGGCTCTTCAGGGCGGCATCCAGTTCCCGTGCCAGGTCGGTAGTCCGCGAGCCGGGGGGGAAATCCATTATCAATGCCTTCTCAATGCCATTCTCGATGAGGTACTGCATTATCGCACTATCAAATATACTGAACGAATAGCAATCCTTCTGCCGGGCGTTGACATTGCCTATAGAAGTGTCATAAAACGCAACGCTTTCATCGCAGAATCGCACGCCCTGATTATCAACCCAGAGGTCAGGCTGGGCAGCAGCATTCTCAAGGTGCGACCCCATGACGAATTCAGGTCCTATCGGGCCGGCGCGAAATAGCTCAAGGATACCGAGTCCTTCTTCGGCGGCGCCGACCTCGAAGGCCATGCGGATGCCGTCCCCCATCTTGTCAACGTTGCCGATGGGAAGCAGATTTACATCCAGGTCGAAACCCGTATATTTCTTAATCCATTCCTTGTTGTTGGCATACCCTCCACTGGCTATGATGACGGCTTTCGCCTTCAGGGGCACGTCCTCTTCGTTCTCCTCCACGATGACACCGGTAATGCGGCCGCCCGTTCTGGCTAATTGCTTAACCGGCGTTGCCGGTAAGATATTTGCCCCTCGTTCCCTGGCCCTGTCGGTGAGAGCCTTTACAATTGCTTCTCCCTTTCCCTTTATAAGGTGATATGTACGGGGTGAATCGGGCATGTTGATGGCAGCGTCAGCGAACTCTACCCCTGCCTGCTGGAGCCAGCCGATAGTGGGTCCGGACTCGTTAACGATAGCCCTTACCAGACGAGGGTCAGCCCGCCAGTGGCTATATTCCATGATATTTTTAAATGCCTGGTCGCGACTATAATTGATGTACCTTTCGCGCTGCATATCGCTTTCTACGGCGAACGTTCCGTGAAAGAAGTTGGAGGTGCCCCCCAGCGCGCGCTCTTTTTCAAAAACAATGACTCTGGCACCGCCTTCCGCCGCGGTTAACGCCGCCGCCAGGCCGGCGGCGCCGGAACCTACCACAACAACATCGGTTTCTGCAGTTATTTGACTCATTATTAACTCTCCTTTCGCAAGTTGAATCTGGTCCTTTTGCCTGATATTACTGCTATTTCAATAGTTACCCCAGAATTTGACCGGTGTAATCTTGAGCCTCAAATCGCATTGCAGACAGCGCTTCGCTTCATTCTCTACTTCTTTTTCATCCATATCCTGCACCACCCGGCAGAAACTCTTTAATCGTTCTTCCATGGCAACGTGTGCGTCCCTGCATCGCTCCAGTGAAGCAAAACCATCCCACGGGCCGAGGTATGGCTTATCCTCTGAGCGGGGAGCCAGTTCTTCGTCGATATTTCCGCTGCCCTCCAGAAACCTGTCCAGGGCTATCGCCGCTTTTCTCCCGGAAGCGATGGCTTTAATTACAGAGGATGGGCCGGTTACAGCATCGCCGGCGGCAAAAACTCCGTCCCGGCTGGTGGTATACGTAAATGAGTCCAGCTCAATAAGATTACTTGCCGAAGTATCAAGTCCGAAGCCATCAGGTATCTCCGGCTGCTGGCCTATCGCGAAAATCACCGTATCAGCTTCGAGGATATGACCGGAGCTTTCACGTGCCTCTATCCGTGGGGTATTATCTTCATCGAAAAAGAAAGATTCGACTTCAAGGCATTCCACGCCGGTGACCCTTTCATCTTCGCATAAAATCCGGGTAAAAGTACGGGCAGGGTAAAGGGAAACACCTTCCTCTTCGCCCTGTTTTATTTCATCGCTGGCTGCCGTCATAGCCTCTCTGGATTCGAGACAGGCTATCTTCACCTGCTCCGCCCCCAGTCTACGCGCCACGCGAGCGCAATCAAAAGCCACATTCCCTCCGCCCAGCACCAGGACGCTTTTACCGATGCTGACCTTTTTCCCCAGATTAATATCCCTTAAAAAATCAACACCTGTTAATACGCCGGCATTATCGGCTCCGGGAATCGGGAGCTTTTGACCCCTATGAGTCCCTATCGCCACGATGATGCCATTATAGCCCTCTTCAAGGAGCTTTTCTATCGATTCGATACGGGCACCGGTCCTGATGTTTACACCCGTATTCTCTATATACTTAATCTCGCTATCGAGCACCTCCCGGGGGAGGCGGTATCCGGGAATTCCAAAGCGCAGCATCCCTCCGGCGAGAGGCAGTGACTCAAACACGGTTACCTCATGTCCCTGTTTTGAAAGGTAGCAGGCTGCCGTCAGGCCGGCCGGGCCAGCACCGATTACGGCCACCCTGTTGCCGGTGGCAGGTTTGCAGCTGGAATTCTTCTCCCATAGTTTTTCCTCATCATGTTCAGCCGCAAAGCGTTTAAGTTCTCTTATTGAAATCGGCTGGTTAATTTCTCCCCGGCGGCAAACATCTTCACAGGGATGGTCACACACATAACCAAGCACCCCGGGGAAGGGGGCCTTTTCTCTTATCACCGCTGTCGCGGCAGAGTAATTCTTTTCACCGATAAACCGCAGATACCTGGGGACATCTATTTCAGCCGGGCAGCCGTATTTGCAGGGAACAAGTGCCGCCTTTCGCTTTTTCCCTTCAACAAGCTCTTTCTTGTCCTGAATGGCGCCGGTAGGACAGACCTCGGCGCAGGCACCGCAGAACCGGCAACCGGAATCGGCAAGCGGTAAATCCGAAGCCGTACCGGTGATTGTTTCCTTGCCTTTCTTGACATAAAACAGGACGCCGACGCCGCGGAGCTCCTCGCATGCCCTCACGCACCGTCCACATGCCACACATTTATTGGGGTCATGTATAAAAAGCGGATTGCCGGAGTTTATCGGCAGTAATTTTGAACGCCTTCTTACGCTCAGCTCTTCAACGCCGAGATACTGCTTGAGCGACTGGAGTTCACAGTTAAGGTACTTATCACAGGAGCCGCAATCCGCCGGATGCCCGGCAAGCATCAGTTCCATGGCGAGCCGGCGCATGCGCTCGATACTCTCGGTTTTCGTCCTGACCGTCATGCCGTTTTCAGCGGGTGTTACGCATGACGGGTGAATTCCTTCAATTCCTTCAATCTCTACGATACACAACCGGCAGGCACCGATGGGTGGCAGGTCGGGATGATGGCAGAGATGAGGGATGTAAATCCCTGCATCCAGGGCCGCTTCAAGGATACTCTTCCCCGCTTCTGTTTCAACATCGCGTCCATCTATATTGAGCTTAATGATTTCCAAAGCATGCTCCAGGCTTTAACCTATTTGTTTGCCGGACATCTTTTTTCTCTAATATGGGCGTCATAATCTTCTCGGAATAGCTTGATACTGCTCAAAACCGGAGCGGGTGCAGTTTGGCCAAGGCCACATATACTGCCGGTTTTCATTCCTTCGCCCAGCTCGGTCAACAGGTCCAGGTCCTGAGGTCTGCCCCTGTATTCAGCGATATCTGTCAAAATTTCGGACATTTGAAAACTTCCCTCGCGGCAGAAAACACATTTGCCGCACGATTGGGTCTGGATGTAAGAGATGGCGTCTCTGGCCATTTCTACCGCACATATATCGCCGTTGAAGACTTCAACCGTCCCCGAACCGATGATGGAATCGGCTTTTTCCATGGCCTCATAACTGACAGGAGTATCCAGAGAGCTGCCGGCAAAATACGCACCGGTCGGCCCGCCGAAATGCACGGCTTTAGTGTCTTTACCGTCCGGGGCTCCTCCCCCGATGTCCTGCACCAGAGTACGAAGAGTTGTTCCAAGGGGGACTTCAACGGTATATTTATGGGCTATCTGGCCGCAGAGGGTAATAACTTTCGTCCCCCTGCTTTTTTCTGTGCCGATGCCGGAGGCCCATTCCGGATTATTCTGAAAAATAGCAGATACATTCGCCATGGTTTCGATATTGTTGATTAAAGTGGGCCTGTTTTTATAGCCATTGGTGGCCGGATAGGTCGTACGCAGGTAGGGAATTGCCTGTTTTTCCTCCAGAGTGCGCAGGAGCGCCGTCTCTTCACCCGCGACCAGGCAGGCGGATACTTCCTTTATTTCTATCTCCGCACTGAAATTAGAATCCAGAATATCTCTGCCCAGCAGGCCATACTTTCTCATCTGTTCTAATGCCTTCCTGAGCGTTCTGACCGCATGAACATGCTCGCCGTTGACGCAAATAAAGCAATGAGAAGCTCCTGTGGCGTAGGCCCCGATTAAGAGGCCTTCCAGAACGGAGTGGGGGTCACCTTCCAGGAGAAGCCATGCGGTGAGAGCCCGGGGGTCGGCATCGACGGCATTGCAGACCGCATACTTTTCGCCGCCTTCAGCGTCGTGACAGATTTGCCATTTATCCGCCGTAAAAAAGCCGGCGCCGCCTCTGACTCTCAGGCCGGACTTTTTTAGCTCCCGGATGACATCAGACTGCTTCATCTGCAAAGCCCGGGAGAGTCCGGAGTAACCTTTACCGTGTACGATATAGTGGTTGATGTTCTCGGGGTCGATATACCCGCAATTTCGCAGGGCTATCCTGTTTTGCAGTTTGAATAAAGGCAGTTCAGAGACATTCGGAATGCCGCTTAACTTTTTACTGCCGGTGCTGCAAAGGGCCATATCGGGTCCTGGGTTGTCTTTTATCAAATAGTCATTCACCAACTCCGAAGCCATTTCCTGAGTTACATTATTGTATATAACCGTAACAGCGGATTCACCTGGCTTTTCGATTAGTACAACAGGTTCAAGCTCGTAACAGCCGAGGGAACCGGTGGCGATAACTCTCGCTTTTATGCCGCATTTTTCGGTCTCTTTTTGAAAAGCGCTGAATACGCTGGCAGCAGCAGAGTTATCGGCTGACGAGGAGACGTAGATTTTTATGCAATCCCTGTCATTGAGATAATCGCATTCCGACTTAGCCCTGGTATAAATTTGCTCAAAGTGCATTGATTTTACCTTAACTGGACGTTCTTTACCGGTAATGTGGTTGGGTTTTCAAGAAGAGCCAAGCATTCTACCTGCTACTGAAATATATTATCACTTTTTGGCATACGGTATCTATTTTAGATTTTATTTGCATATGGTTGCCAGGGGGTAATTTATGGATTCGGAATTAACGTCAATTGAATTTTTTGGAATCAGCATGTTACTTTGGTTTTTAATTTAATGCGGTATTTTGCCATAAAGTTCTGAAGGAGAAATAGAAGAATATGAGGAATGACAACCATAAAGACTTTATAGAGTAGTAAAAAAGCCATCCGGCACTACCTGTCAGGCATACTAGAATAAGAATAAAAGCGGGAAGTGGCATATATTCAGGATGACTGAGAAAATATTGAATCAAGAGAAAATCGCCAAACCCACCGAAGGCAATTGAAAATATTGCGCTGATAATTTTCTCAGGGTTCCTGTAGGGAATATTATAGAGAGAAAAGCAAACAAATGCAAATAAAACCAACTAACCTGTGATTTGACAGACTGGGGATAACAGTATATAATGTATTTGCAAATGAATAGCATTAGCAAAAAATCACAGGTAGACCCAAGGGCCGTTGTCGACGCCACATTACATGACGCTGGAACGAGGGTTACCAGTCAGCGTGCCCTGATTCTGGAGATAATCCAACGTGGGCAGGGACATCTTGACGTTGATGAGATACACCGCCGGGCCCGTGGCAGGCAACCCCGCCTCAGTCTGTCGACAGTGTACCGTACCATACAGGTACTGAAAAAACTCGGTCTGGTAGAAGAGGTACACATTGATGCTACACGCCACCATTATGAGACGAAGCAGGCTGCTGACCATTATCACCTTATTTGTCTTAAATGTGGACGGGTCATTGAATTTAGCTATCCGTTGGCTCGGCGAATAAAGAAGTCGGTTCCTGAAGCGAAAGACTTCGAAATCGTCAATATTGAGTTTCGGGCAACAGGATATTGCCCGAAATGCCGGACTAAAAGCCTATAGTTTTTTTAGTCAATATTGCTGCAAATGAGAAGCATTTGTATTTAACCAGTCTGGCTGTGGGAAAGACCGGGGAAAGCGCAGGAGACATACCATATGAGTGATAGAAAGCAGGTATCTCTGACCATGCTGAAAGCTGGCCAGAGCGGCAGAATAGTCCAGGTTCAGGGCGGGCCGGGCTTAATCAACCGGCTTAGCGTAATGGGTGTAAGACCGGGCGGGCGTATAACCAAAGTGAGTTCCATGCTTATGAGGGGTCCGGTTACCGTCCAGATTGGCAGAACTCAGGTAGCCATGGGTTTCGGCATGGCCAGGAGAGTGATTGTTGAGGTGGTAGGGGCGGGGACGTGAAAATTCTGCTTATGGGCAATCCCAATGTCGGGAAGAGCGTTGTCTTCTCCCGCCTTACCGGCGTTGGCGTCATCGCTTCCAACTATCCGGGGACGACTGTAAGCTATACCAGAGGCTTCACGAAAATCGGAGATGACAGGGTTGAGGTCATTGATGTCCCCGGCACCTATACGCTGGAGCCGACCAGCGAAGCCGAGGAAGTTGCCGCGCGGATGCTTGATGAAGGGGACGTGGTTGTAAATGTTGTCGATGCTACCAACCTGGAACGGAACCTTTATTTAACCCTGCAACTATTGGAAAGACATGTTCCGGTAGTGGTCGCCCTGAATATATGGGATGACACCAAGCATCGTGGGATAAATATTGACCTGGAAAAGCTTAGAGAGCTTCTGGGTATACCTGTAACCCCGACGGTGGCGGTAGCTGGTGAGGGCATAAAGGAACTGGTAGATAGTATTCCCAGAGCTGTCTCGCCCGATATGCCGGCTCGGAGCCGTGATGAGCGCTGGGCCGCCATCGGCGGTATCATTGACCAGGTTCAGCACATTACTCACCGCCATCATACCTGGCGGGAGAGGTTGGCCGATGCCAGTGTCAAGCCCCTGAGTGGAGGAGTCATAGCACTGGTCATCTTGGCCTGCGCCTTTTTTATCGTCCGTTTTATCGGCGAGAGCCTTATCGGCTATGTGTTTGACCCCCTGTTTAATACCCTGTGGACACCGGTTCTGTCGTGGTTAGGCAACCTCATGGGTAGTACGGGTTTTCTCCACGATATCGTAATCGGTAAGCTCATCGATGGCGAACTGGACTTTGTTCAGTCATTCGGATTATTATCCAGCGGTCTTTATGTGCCTTTTGCCATGGTCCTGCCTTATATTTTCTCTTTCTATCTCGTACTTGGGCTACTTGAAGATGCAGGATATTTGCCCCGGCTCGGGGTTTTGATGGATACAGTCATGCACCGTCTGGGCTTGCACGGATATGCTATCATTCCGACCTTGCTTGGACTTGGCTGCAATGTGCCGGCTATCCTTGCCACGCGTATCCTGGAAAGCACTAGAGGGAGGTTTATTGCCGCCACGCTGATTTCTATTGCCGTACCCTGTGCTGCACTGCAGGCGATGATTTTCGGCCTTGTTGGCGAGCGTGGAGTGCAGTATGTTGCCATCGTCTACGGCACACTGTTCGTGGTCTGGGTCATTCTGGGTATTATACTCCGCCATACTACCAGGGGATTTACTCCTGAGTTGCTCATCGAGATTCCTCCATATCGTATGCCACTATGGCAAGCCGTATTACAGAAACTGTGGATGAGGACCTATGGTTTCCTGAAGGAAGCCGTGCCCATAATCCTGGGGGCCGTCCTGGTCATCAACGTTCTCTATTTCCTCGGGGTATTTGGCGCCATTGCTGATTTCACGGCACCGGTGATAACCGGTCTTCTGGGGCTGCCCAAGGAAGCGGTAACGGCTTTAGTAATCGGTTTTCTCCGCAAGGATGTAGCCTTGGGTATGCTGGCTCCGCTGGCGCTGAGCTCTGAGCAACTGGTCGTTGGCAGCGTTGTTCTGGCTATGTTTTTCCCGTGTATTGCGACCTTCGTTGTTCTCCTTAGAGAACTCGGGGTGGTAAACATGCTTAAGTCGGCCGGTATAATGATTTCCTCGGCACTCATCGCTGGGGGAATATTGAATTTGATTCTCTAGTATGCCTGGATGTGAAAACACCAAACCAGCGCACGGTCATAAAATATAGCCAACGTTTCTGTGCCTATTGATAATACCTTACGGGGTAGGGTATAATATTTATGGTTTACTTCATGCAATACCTATTTAGAGCTGACGCCATATTCCAGCGCTGGTCAACGTCTTATGTCAGCAAATTATGAAATCAGGGGGGTGTATCTATGCATGCAACAATTCAGAAGCCGATTGACGAAATACTGGGCTATCTCAAGCCCGATGAGCGGGTGTTCGTCGTCGGCTGCGACAACTGCGCCGCCAAATGTCAATCGGGAGGTATACCCGAGACTGAGGAAATGGCAAATCGGTTAAAGGAAAAAGGGGTGAATATAGTTGGGTGGTGTGTACCCCAGCCAAAGGGAATATCACTCTGCAAACTCTCAAATACTGCGAAAGTGCTCCAAGAGGAATATGGCGAGGAGACCAAACAGGCAGATTCCTTTTTGGTTCTTGCCTGTGGACAGGGCTTTCATACCGTAATGGATGCTACTGACGGCGGCATGGTTCACCCCGGGTGCGATACCATCTTCGGGGGCGAGACAGTGACTGATAACTTTATCACGGAATACTGCTCCTTATGCGGAGAATGTATCGTGGAGTATACCGGCGGTCTGTGTCCGGTAACGCTCTGTGCCAAGAGCCTGCTTAACGGTCCCTGTGGAGGAGCCAAGGACGGCAAGTGCGAAGTGGATAGAACCCGGGACTGCGGCTGGCAGCTTATCTATGACCGGCTCAAGGAGCTTGGCCGTCTGGATGAAATGAATGCATACAGGGAACCCAAGAACAATTCCAGGTGGAGCCGGCCGCGTTCGCTGACTATCGGTGAAGGGGAAGCAACCTTCAGGTCGCTCTCCGGTGAACAAAAGGTCGCCAGCCACGCTTAGAGCGGGTGGACTTTTAAGAAGGAGCATAATAAAAGATGAGCAAACTGAGACAGACACTTGAAAGCGGGCAATTCGTGGTTACCGGGGAAATCGGGCCGCCGAAAGGCGTTGACTTGGATAAATGCCTCCATGATGCAGAGGTAATGCGAGACCATGTGACCGCTATTAACGTTACCGACCTGCAAAGTGCTGTATTGCGTATTGGCTCGATGGCTGTTTCCACAAGATTGATTGAGCGAGGTCTGGAGCCGATTTACCAGCTTACCTGCCGTGACCGGAACCGGCTGGCACTTCAGTCAGACCTGCTGAGTGCGTGGGCACTGGGGATAGAAAATGTTCTGTGCCTTACCGGCGACCATCCCATCCTGGGTGACCACACCGAAGCGAAGCCGGTTTATGACCTTGACTCGGTCCAGCTGCTTAAAGCAGCCAGCACTCTAAACCAGGGACGCGATATGGCGGGTCACGAACTGGATAGCGCCCCTGGCTTTTTTCTGGGTGCAGTGGTAACCCCTGGTGCAGAGCCCCTGGAGCCGCAAATTATCAAAATGAAGAAGAAGATTGAGGCTGGAGCCAGGTTCTTCCAGACCCAATCCGTTTACGAGCCGGATAAATTCGAGCACTTTATGGGTCAGGTTCAGGGCTTTAATGTTCCGGTTATAGCTGGAATTGTGGTACTAAAAAGCGCTGCCATGGCCAAGTTTATGAATTCAAACGTGGCTGGAATTAGCGTGCCGGAGGGCATCATCCGTGAGATGGATGAGACCAAAAAGGAGGACCGCAAGAAAAAGGCGGTGGAGATTACCGCACGCATTATCCGGCAGGTCAAGCCGCTTTGCCAGGGAGTCCACATTATGCCTCTGGGATGGGACGAACTGATACCGGAAATTATCAGCGAAGCAGAACTAAGCTGGGAGGCGAGAACTCCGCAGGAGAAGTAGCCTTAAAGCAGGGTAATGTATAAGATTCTGATAATCGATGACGACGCTGACTTCATTGCCGTAACGAAGATGGTACTTGAGTCCAGGTCTGACTACCAGGTGCTTACCGCAGATAATGGTGTTTTTGGCCTGCCAATCGCCAAAGCCGAAAAACCTGACCTTATTATCCTGGACGTTATCATGCCCTTTGAGGATGGGTTCACAACGTCCAGACAGTTCAAGGCTGACCCGGAACTGAAAAAAATCCCGATAATAATACTTACCAGCTTCTCGCAGAGGATGGGTGAGACTGATGTCTCCGTCGCTCAGGGCATGGACCTCGAGGCTGAAGACTATGTTGAAAAACCTGTCAGCCCCCAGCAACTCCTTGACAGGGTGGATAGGCTGCTCCAAGCAGAAGGATAACTATAATATTATAGGTGGGTGGGAAGGAGAACAACAACGCCTTAATATCTGGACCGAGCAGGGTAAGCTTTATGAAGGTGATTGGGCTGATCGGGGGAATGAGCTGGAATTCAACTCTGGAATACTACCGCCTTATCAACGAACTGGTGGCTGACAGACTGGGTGGCCTGCATTCAGCTCGTATAGTGCTGTATAGTCTCGACTTTGAAGAGATAGAGCGTGCTCAACGGGAGGCAAATTGGGGCGAGGCTGCAGACACTCTTGTTGCGGCTGGTATAGCCTTGAAGCAGGCGGGCGCCGATTTTATCCTGATATGCACCAACACCATGCACAAAGTTGCCGATGTGGTATCTGAAAGAGCCGATTTACTGTTGCTTCATATCGTTGATGTGGTCGGTAATGACATTAAAAAGCTGGGTTTACATAAGGTAGGATTGCTCGGAACAAGGTTTGTCATGGAAGAGGAATTCTATCGAGAAAGGCTCGAAAAATCCTTTGGCATTGAGGTTCTAACGCCGCTCAAAGAAGAAAGGCCCGTGATTGATATGATAATATATAAAGAACTGTGCCAGGGAAGAATAGAGGATACTTCGCGTCAGACCTGCATTGAAATGATTGATGGTCTGACAGGGCGTGGAGCCGAGGGCGTAATCCTAGGGTGTACCGAACTGCCACTGCTTATAAACTCCGGTGATGTACCGGTTCGCCTGTTCGATACAACCAGACTGCATGCTGAGGCTGCAGTAAGACTTGCGTTGGAAGAATGAAAATTACGGTTGTCTACGATAATCGCACGGTCAAAGCAGGACTGAGAACCGGCTGGGGATTTTCGTCTCTTATAGAGACTGACGACGCACCACCGCTTCTCTTCGATACCGGCGCTGATGGCCCTACTCTACTTTACAACATGAAACAGCTTGGCATTGACCCTGATAGTATAGAGGTAATCGTTATCTCCCACCGTCATAGCGACCATACCGGTGGCCTGTCCGACATACTGGAGGCAAACGGGCACGCTGTGATTTATCTCCCGGCTTCCGTCGGGGTAAGGCTGCCGGGAAGAACGGTAATCTCGGTCAGCCAATCTGTTCGCATCTCAGATACCGTATTTTCTACTGGTGAGCTAAATAACACTGAACAGTCGCTGGCTGTAAAAACAGGTAAAGGTATACTGGTGGTCACAGGCTGCTCCCACCCTGGAGTCGGAGCAATCCTTGATGCTGCTTCTCAACATGGCAGCGTTTACGGCATAATCGGTGGGTTCCACGGCTTTCGCGAATTCAATCGGCTGGAAGGCCTGTCCCTGGTATGCCCCTGTCACTGCACTCAACACACGTCTGAGATACAGCAGCTGTTCCCTGACCAGTATATAGCCTGCGGGGCAGGTCTTGAGATGGAGCTATAAAAAGGAATTAAATGGCGAAGGAATCCAGTTCATTCGGGCATAGCGTCGAGCGCCGTCGGGAAATACTGTACGGCACACCGGGAATAGTGATTTACCGTGATGGCCGGCCGGTTCTCTGGATACCGGATGAATTCGGCAAACTTACTAAAGAGCTTTCGTACAAGGACCTTGAGGCACTCCAGAAGGAGCTGAAGAAATATCTGAAGTCAGAGACTTCGGATTAAGATACTGGAGATATTAGCCAGTTACCCTCTAATACTGATTTTATATCCGGGGGACTCGTATTCTCCTTTCCTCACTTCAGGGCAGAGGGTTGACAATAACAGGGCAGAGAAGTATAATGTAAGTGGGCATATGACCATAATAGTAAATCATTTATATATTAAATTATGGACATAGAACATAAATTGCAAGGATAATGAGTCATGGGAAGACAACCACGTTGGCGGCGGGTAGGCAGTATACCCGAGGTAACCTATTTCAAGCCTGCGGGCATACCTCTGGCTAATATTCAGGAGGTGTGCCTGTCCATTGATGAAGCTGAGGCGGTTCGACTTAAGGACATAGAGGGGCTTGAGCAGGATGAGTGTGCCCGAAAAATGAACGTATCACGCTCTACTTTTGCCCGGATACTGCTCTCGGCGCGTCAGAAGATGGCTGATGCCCTGCTCAATGGAAAGGCGATAAGGATTGAAGGCGGTAATTATGAGATGGCGGTACGGCATTTCCGCTGTAGGAACGGTCACGAGTGGGAGGTACCTTTTGAGAAAATGATAGAGCAACCGCCGGAGCTCTGCCCTACCTGCAATACACCCGAAATCATGTCATTGTGGCCCTGGAGACCCGGCTTACGGGGTGGCGGCAGACGGCTCAGGGGAAGACACAGAATTGGTGAAGAAGCTCAGGCGGGCAGATTAACCAGATGACCTCTATCGGTGGTGGTCTATTCTATCGGGGCTGATGGTAGGCTATCTGAGGATGTGAATCTCGTTAAGGTTTAATATGATGAAAATTATTGAAGATTTACTGTCTACTTTGCATTACGATACCCAGGTAAGGGATATAAGGCAGGGTCTTTTCCATACCGCCGTGGTGACTAGAAACTGCGGGCTGGCGGCAACGCTTCCACGTGACGCCCTCCGTCAGGAGCCGCCATTGATGAAGGAGCCGGGGTTCCTGTTGGAGAAAAGTGCCCTGGAACTGGCCCGGATGTCTTACTCGGAAAGCATTCCAGAAGCGGCCATTGGTATGGCGACCATTAATTCGCTTCTTGATATTGACGAAGGTAGTTGCGCTAATCTTAATGCGCGGGACCTCATTTCTGAAAAGGGAAGGGGCAGGAGAGTAGCTATCGTAGGTCACTTCCCCTTTATACCCGGGCTCCGTGATGTGGTTAAGGAGCTCTGGGTAATTGAGAAGAATCCAGAGGAAGGCGACTTGACCGAAGCCGAAGGGGCGACCTATATCCCCCAGGCTGATGTCGTGGGTATCACCGGCACCGCCTTTACCAACCATACCATCGACCAGCTTATGGAGTTATGCAATCCTGATGCTTACGTGGTGATACTGGGTGATACCGCTCCACTATCTCCCATTCTCTTTGATTATGGTATTGATGCTGTATCAGGCACAAAAGTGACCGATACAGACCTTGCCTTGCGCTGTGTCAGTCAGGGGGCTACCTACCGGCAGATTAAAGGAATTTCACAGCTCACCATGAAGAACTAGATAAAGAAATGGACTACCATATAGGTACATGCAATGAAAGCGACGACTGAAATAGACGGAAAATTCACCGGGCGAAACACCCAGCAACGCCAGATAATCCTGAAAATAATCAAGCAGGCTAACGGACATATTGACGCTGACGGAATTTACTGGCAGGCCCGGCGGAAATCACCCAGCATCAGCCTGTCCACGGTATATCGCAGTTTGCAGCTTTTCAAGGAATTGCGGCTGGTCGAGGAGCATCAGCTTGACGGCATGCGGCGGTACTATGAAAGCGCGCCGTGTTACAAACATCACCATATGGTATGTCTCGGGTGCGGACGAATCTTTGAGTTTACCTGCCCGTCAACGGAGAGGATTAAGTCCAGGCTCGGCCGGGAAGAGGGCTTTAAAGTGACCGGTGTAGATGTGCGTCTGGTAGGCTACTGCCCGGAGTGTCAGCGGCATTTTCTGGACACAGTGGATGATAAAAAAATAGAGAAAGGATAAGAGGAGGTAAAAAATGACTTATGGATTTGGACGAGGTAGAGGCTCTGGCCGTGGTTTCGGTGGCGGCATGGGCTTTGGCTTCCACGGAATGTCTCCTCCCTGGCCTTATGTAGGCCGTGGTAGAGGGGGACTACCCAGGTGCGGCTACTTCATGGGCGGCGCTGGTGCGCCTCAAGCATGGCCGTATCCGCAGGCTCCTTATTACGGAGCGCCACCTGCTTACGAATATGGTCCTACTGCCGGTCCGATGACCGGAGAGGAAGAGCTTAACTATCTGAAAGACCAGGCAGAGGCGATAAAGGGTGAGCTCGAGCAAATCGATTCTAGGATGCGCGACCTTGAAGCTCAGGAGTAACACGCACACAGGAATTGTTAAGGTAAAGGAGGTGTATTATGCCGGGATTTGATGGTACCGGTCCTATGGGGATGGGGCCAATGACAGGCGGTGGCCGGGGCTTTTGCAGTCCCCGGGGAATGGTAGGTGGGAGACGGTGGTACGGTCACCCCCGCTGGACACCTTATGCCTATCCTTACTACAGTCCATCTGTTTTCAGCCCGTTTTCTCCACGGATGACCCGTGAGCAGGAAGTGGAGTTCTTAAAAAACGAGGCTCAGGCTATGAGAGATGAGCTTAAGGAACTGGAAGCCAGGATAGGGCAACTGTCCACGGAAAAGGAATAAGGAGGGAACATGAAAATTGCCATTTCAGCTCAAGGCTCCACGCTGGATGCTGAGGTAGACCCAAGGTTCGGGCGCTGCCAGAATTTCATTATAGCCGACCCGGAGACGATGGAGTTTGAGGCTGTTGGTAACTCGAGCGCCATGGCATCCGGCGGCGCCGGCATCGCTACGGCTCAGATGATTGTCGATAAAGGCGTCGAGGCGGTTCTGACCGGTAACTGTGGTCCCAATGCCTACCAGGTGCTATCCTCGGCGCCTGTCCAGATAATAACCGGTGTATCCGGTAAAATAAAGGATGTTATCGAGGACTACCGTTCGGGTAAATTCAAGGCCAGTGGCCAGGCTAATGTGGCCGACCATTTTGGTATGGGAGGTGGCTCCGGTACGGGAATGGGTCGCGGCATGGGGAGAGGTATGGGACGCGGTATGGGGAGAGGCATGGGAATGGGGGGAGGTATGGGAATGGGGGGAGGTATGACCCCGCCCATGAACGTGGCACCGCAAAGTCCGGAGCAGGAACTCGAGGCGCTCAAGGAACAGTCACAGGCGCTGGCGCAGCAGATGGAAGATATCCAGCGGCGGATTGAAGGGCTGGAAAAGAAATAAGAAGTCAATTAGGATATAAAGCTCTGCCACAGGATATAGTAGCGTTTCCTGATAGATAAACGCGCTGTGGTAAACAAGTTATAATAGAATAATTATTAAA
The DNA here is from genome assembly GCA_964558675.1 of uncultured Dehalococcoidaceae bacterium. Classification (GTDB taxonomy): domain Bacteria; phylum Chloroflexota; class Dehalococcoidia; order Dehalococcoidales; family RBG-16-60-22; genus CAZLEY01. The sequence goes on from CAZLEY010000002.1 coordinate 28,027, forward strand.
TAAAAGGGAGGTAACATAGCTTGCCTGTCTATGAATACGAGTGTCAGAAATGCGGAGAGCGTTTCGAGTTGCGCCGGAGCATGAGCGATACTGACCAGGACATAAAATGTCTCAAGTGTGGGGCAGAGAATCCCCGCCGCATCTTCTCAACTTTTGCCACCGCCTCCGGCGGTGGCTCCTGTGCCCCGGGAGCATCTACCTGAAGCATAAGTCGGTGAGGCAGTTAGCCTTAAATCCATTGATTTGTAAAGAGGAAGGAAAAGGAGGTGTGTAGTGAGGTATGCCGTACCGGTGAGCGGCGGAAGGGTTTCGCCGCACTTCGGTCATTGTGAACACTTTGCCATGATAGATGTTGATGAAGAGAGCAAGGAAATAATCAGCAAAGAGCTTGTCCCGTCACCGGGGCACCAGCCGGGGCTGCTCCCTGAGTGGCTTGCAGAGCAGGGAGTGGCCTTTGTGATTGCCGGCGGGATGGGCTCCCGGGCGCAGAGCCTTTTTCAGCAAAATCGCATAGGAGTCATCCTTGGTGCCCTGGAAAACGACCCGGAAGCAACGGTCCTGAATTATCTACAAGGAAGACTGGCTACGGGAGAAAATATTTGTGACCATTAAGCGATGACATTGGAGGAAAACTATGGTAACCGAAGAGCAAGTAAAGGAGAGCCTGGAAACGGTACTGGTGCCCGCCGTCAAACGCAGCATCATCGGGATGAACCTGGTACGTGAGGTCAGCACTACAGATAAGACGGTAAAAGTCACCCTGGCATCAACCGGGCTGATTCCGGGCGCGCAGGACTGGATTAAAAACAAGGCTGAGGAAGCTATCAAGAAGCTGCCTGAGGTCAGTGAAGTAAACGTCGAATATACTGATATCAAGGCAAAAGACCTGAACGAAATCGACCATATTATCGCTGTAATGAGCGGCAAGGGAGGGGTGGGCAAGTCTCTGGTGTCAAGCCTGCTTGCCATTGCGCTGAAGCGCCAGGGCTACGACGTAGGCATTATGGACGCCGATATTACCGGTCCGAGCATTCCCAAGATGTTCGGCCTTAACCTCCCGCCGAGCGGCAACGAAAGCGGACTGCTGCCGGTACTCTCAAAATCGGGCGTTGAGGTCATGTCTATTAACCTTCTTCTTCCCAGCGAGGATGATGCCGTAATATGGCGAGGTCCTCTGATTGGAAATACTATCAAGCAGTTCGGTGAAGACGTGCTCTGGGGAAAGCTGGACTATCTGATTATAGACCTGCCTCCTGGTACCGCCGATGCCCCTCTTACGGTAATGCAGACCTTCCCCATTTCGGGGGTAATAGTTGTCTTCACTCCTCAAGACCTGGTTGAGATGATTGTCAGGAAGGCCGTGAATATGGCCCGAAAAATGGAGAAACGCATTCTCGGCGTCGTCGAGAATATGAGCTACTTCTATGTACCGGAAATAGACAAGAAGATAGAAATCTTCGGCAGAAGCCGCGGTGAAGAGATGGCCAGTTCCGCTCAGGCCCCGCTGCTGGGGCAGTTGCCCATAGACCCAGAGCTGGCCAGGCTCTGCGATGAGGGGAATATTGAGCGCTACAATGGCGAAATTGTAGCCAGTCTGGGTGAATCTCTCGTTAAGGCATTGTCAGCCGAGGTCAAATAATGAGGAGGCGAAAGGGTGTCCAGTGATTTTGATGAACTCCAGAAACTGGTCATGGCAGATGCCCGCAAGGTCTACTCTGACACGGTCATTGACCACGCTATGAACCCGCGGAACCTGGGTGATATACCGGATGCTGACGGCTTCGCCAGGGTGACCGGACCCTGTGGCGATACTATGGAAGTATGGCTGAAGGTAAAGAATGATAATATCTACCAGGCTTCTTTCTTCACCGATGGCTGCGGTACAAGTATTGCCTCGGGAAGCATGGTTACCGAAATGGCCAGAGGGAAGGGTGTAACCGAAGCCCAGAAAATAACTCAGCGCTATGTACTGGATGCCCTGGGAGGGTTACCCGAGGAAAGCGAACACTGTGCTCTTCTGGCCACAAACACCCTTAAGGCAGCCATAAAAGACTACATGGCCATGAAGCGAGAGCCGTGGAAGAAGGCATACCGAACCTATTAAGGTGGCGGGAGTAATGCATAGAGGGAAAGATTCGTGATTAGCTCTATTGCCTACGGTCCCGTCCCATCCCGAAGATTAGGCCGCAGTCTGGGTATAAACAATATTCCTCCCAAGACATGCAGTTATTCCTGTGTCTACTGTCAGCTCGGGCGCACTACAGATATGCACATAGAGCGTGGCGCTTTCTATAAGCCATTAGAAATAGCCCGGAGTGTAACGGAAAAGGTCAGATGTGCTGGAGAAAAAGATGAACCTGTTGACTACATCACCTTTGTGTCTGATGGCGAGCCGACTCTGGATATCAATCTGGGCGAAGAAATTACGTTTCTCAGCAAGTCGGGTATCAAAATCGCAGTTATTACCAATGCTTCACTTATCTGGCGTGAGGACGTTATAAGGGATTTACAAAAAGCTGATTGGGTATCAATTAAGGTAGATGCAATTACCCCGGGAGTATGGGACAGGATTAATCGACCGCATGGAGCCCTCAGGCTTGATGTGGTGCTTGAAGGCATAATCAGTTTTGCCCGGTCATTCGTGGGTATTCTTACTACAGAAACCATGCTTATCAAGGGGATAAACGATGATATTGGTGAAATCGGGCAAATAGCGGATTTTCTGGTAAAATTGGAGCCGGCTACGGCCTATCTGGCCATACCGACAAGGCCGCCGGCGGAACGTGTAGAGTCTGCCACCGAGCAGAATATCAATATGGCATATCAAATTTTCACAGAGAGATTGAACAATGTGGAATACCTTATCGGCTACGAGGGAAATGATTTTGCCAGCACGGGCAACGTACAGGAGGATATCCTCAATATTACGGCAGTTCATCCTATGAGGGAGGAGGCGGTAGCCGAGTTCTTAAGTAGAAGCGGCGCCAGTTGGGAGGTTGTCCAGAATATGGTAGAGAAACGCATTCTTGTCGAATTGGAATACCTGGGAAAGAAATTTTTCATGCGGAAGCTGCACGGGTATCACGCGAGTCTGCCGCATCCATGAGTATCCCCCTGCAAATATCGGGGTGAAGTGGTTAACGTTGCATGGCTTCAATGCAACCAAAGCTGAGCTTTACCTTGAGGGTTACTGCCCGGGGTGTGAAGGGAATATGAACTATAGAGAGTAAAATGAGTAAAGAAAAAGTAAGCGAGATTGAGGAGAAAATAGCCGACCTCAAAGCCCGATGGCCGGCTCATTCCGTGCCGCTGTCAATGTGGCAGCAACTGGAGGAACTGGAGGACGAACTGGAGGAAGCGAAGAAGGAGGAGACTAGCGGGAGTGAAACAGCCTGAGAAGGGAGAAGGTTGTGCCAAGAAAGATGGCGTTAGTTGATTTCAATAAATGCCATCCCGATAAATACGACAGTGGTATTTGCGCCGCAGCACTGGCATGTTCTCATGGTCTGCTGAAGCAAGAAGCTCCCTAAGAAATACCTATGACAGACCCGTTTCTTTGCCGGGGTTGTGAGGACTGCGTCCGCGCCTGCCCGTTCAAGGCTATCCAGATAGTAGGAATGTAGAACAGGAAAAGAGAGGAAGATGAAGATATCCGTTTGTGGAAAAGGAGGAAGTGGTAAAAGCACCATAGTCACTCTTCTGGCGAATGAAGCCTTGAAAAGAGGCTATCGGGTGCTGGTGGTGGATTCCGATGAATCCAATTCGGGGCTTTTCCGCATGCTCGGCTTTGACCGCCTGCCCGTGCCTTTGATGGAACTCGTGGGGGGAAAGAGAGGACTGAAACAAAAGCTGGGGCAGCCGAACGTTCTTAGCGAAACGAATATACAGACAGCAAACATCCCTGATGGATATTTGCTCCAGAAAAATGGGCTCAAGCTGGTGGCCATAGGTAAAATCATGCAGTCGCTGGAAGGCTGCGCCTGCCCTATGGGCGTATTAAGCCGTGAGTTCTTAAAAAACTCGCTCTGGCAGACGATGAGATGGCCATTGTGGACATGGAGGCGGGAGTGGAACATTTCGGCAGAGGTGTGGAGACCAGCATCGACAGCGTTCTTATCGTTGTCGAGCCTCCCCTGGAATCGGTAAACGTGGGTCAGAAGATTCACGAGCTGGCTTCAGGAATCGGCATTAAGGATATCTGGGCTGTCCTGAACAAGGTGCCAACAAGAGAGATAGCTGCTAGAATGGAAATGGAATTGCAGGAGCGTCACATCGAGGTGGTCGGGTGTATCTACTTTGACGCCGATATCTTCACGTCAAGTATGGAAGGTAGAATCCCTGTAGATGGGATAGCGGTTCGAGAAGCTAAAGAGGTCATAGATAATATCTTTTCAAGGGCAGGTATGCCGACACCAGGATGATGTAACTGCTCTTGTGGGACGAACGGAGGTGTAAAGTGTGCCTGGCCAAGGCTTATTTAAATAAACAGGATAATGAACCGATGCTTCAGGATATCGCTTATGTGCGGCTGCATGAAGACCGTGTGGAACTGGAGACATTGTTTGGTGAGGAGCAGGTTGTACACGGCAGGTTGGTCGAAATAAATTTCGCTACTTCGAAAATACTGCTCCATAGTGACCGCCAGGCTGCCCAAGCTTAGTTGAGGAGAAGGTATGTCACCGAGCGACCACGGAACTCCAAAGTCAATGGCAGGAATGGAACAAAGCGGCAGTCATTTTTCTCCCTTTGATGATCTGGCTCTGGAATATGATGCCTGGTTTGATAAAGATGGAAGCCTTATCTTTTTCATTGAGGTGCAGGCGTTCCAGGTACTGTTGTCATCCCTGCCGAAGCCCTGGCTCGAAATCGGGGTTGGCAGCGGCCGTTTCGCCCAGGCTTTGGGCATCGAAACCGGGGTCGACCCTTCTATTAAGCTTATCGAGATGGCACGAAAGAGAGGAATAAACGCCTTTATAGGTCGAGGAGAACAGGAGCCGTTTGATGAAGAATCATTCGGTACGGTCTTCTTGATTGTCACCCTGTGTTTCCTTGATTCGCCTTTGGATGTTCTCAAGGAAGCCAACCGCATCCTGGTGCCCGGCGGCAAGATAGTACTGGGGTTGGTTTTACAAGAGAGTCCGTGGGGTCAGTTTTATCGGCGCAAGAAGGCGGAAGGGCACCGCTTCTATAGACACGCCAAATTCTATAGGTATGATGAGGTGTTTAGTCTGCTGGTCAAAGCGGGTTTTGTGACCGAGAAGGTTGTTTCGACACTTTTTCAGAAGTCGGATAAGGTGTATCATATGGAAGAGCCCAGGGAGGGCTATTACCCGGATGCTGGCTTTACGATAATCACGGGGGCAAAACGTGGCAGTGAAATGTAATAGGAAGGTGAGATTTTGAAGGACAACGTAATCTTGCGGGTAAGGAAAGACCTATGTCTCGGCTGCGGGCTGTGTGCCGAGAGTTGCCCTCAGCAGGCTATCTCCCTGCAGTCGGGTCAAGTAAAGATATACCACAACAGATGCAACCATTGCGGCCTCTGCCTTGATGTCTGCCCCCAGGGGGCAATTGTTGAGGTGACACCCGTGTCACAGCATGACCTGCAGGACACTGTTGCCGCACTGAAGGGCCGGGCGGGAGACATCATCGCTAGAATTGAGAGGCTAACCGAGCAGCAACGGCAAAGTTAATAGGAGAAATCATGAAGACCTATCTTGATTGTTTGCCGTGTCTGATTGATGTCTTTCATTCTTTCCATTTCCCGCAGGTAGATGATAGAATAAGATGGCTGGGTGAAATTTGCAGAGTCATGAAGCCCCCAGTAAAGCGTGATATGTTCCTACTCTTACCAATAAACTAAAAGGAGGTAGTATGAGCAAGATAATAGAGATTACCGATCAAAATTTTGAGGAGGAAGTCCTGAAATCAAACCTGCCCACAGAGGTAGATTTCTGGGCGCCCTGGTGTGGCCCGTGCCACATGGTTATACCGATATACGAAAAACTCTCCGAGGAGTATGAAGGCAGATTTAAATTCTGCATGATTAATGTGGATGAAAACCAGCAGACAGCAGTAAAATATCAGATTATGAGCATACCAATGCAGATGTACTTTGTTAACGGTGAGAAGGTTGACGAAATCCTCGGCGCCGTCCCGGAGCATATTATCCGGACAATGGTAGACAGCATCCTCCAGAGTCCGCCGACAGATTAAAAAGGTAGGCTCAAAGCGCTCTTGACCTTATGTGTTGAGCAGGACAGGCGGGATAGTGAGAACCCGGGAAGTGAACCGAGAGTGCCCATAATGTAGAGAGCGAATCGATTTACAATCAACTTATAGTCAACAAGAGAAGAATCGGGGAAAGCCAACAAGAGGCCACCCCAGCGTTCACAAATTACAAGGAGATAGATAGACATGAAAGTATGCATTATCGGAGCCGGTGCTGGCGGCAGGGGCGCCTCGGGACGGATTCGACAGCTGGACAAACAAGCCCAGATAGACATCTTCAGTACCCAGAGTGAGATTGGTTATGCGCCCTGTGAACCACCCTTTGTACTTAAAGGGGTTTCCCGCTGGGACGATATATTTTATCCCGGCAAATTTTTCGAGGAGAGAAATATAACTGTTCATTTGAGCACGGAAGTCACCGATATTCTCAGGAAGGGAAAACGCATTATCGCTGGGGGTAAAAGCTATCCTTACGATAAGCTAATTCTAAGTCCCGGGGCTGTCCCCTCCGTTCCTCCAATCCCCGGGCTGGATGGCAAAAATGAGTTTACTCTCAGCACGAATATTGCCGATGGTAAAGCCCTGGATAAAATCATCCCGAAATACACCAGTGCTGCCGTCATAGGTGCGGGAGCTATCGGGGTAGAGCTAACCCTGGCTCTTATTGCCCGAGGCTACAAGGAAGTCTACCTCATGGACATGCTGGAGAATATCCTGCCCGCTGGCCTGGATAAGGATATGACGGGCAAGGTTGAGCAGACAATGCGAAAGAATGGCGTGGAGCTGATTACGTCTGCCAGCATCAGCAGCGTAAAAACCGAGTCTGGAAGGAAACGTATCATTCTTCCTGACCGAGAACTGGAAGTAGATCTTATCTTCCTGACCACCGGCGCCAGACCTAACGTCGAGCTAGCCCGAAAAGCAGGAATTGAAATAGGAGAGACAGGGGGAATACTGGTGAACCAGTATTTACAGACAAGTGACCCCGATATCTATGCCGCTGGTGATTGCATGGAGAACTGGGATATGATGACCGGCGCAAAGACCCGCCGCCTGATGGTTACCTCCGCCGGCAGGACCGGCAATGTGGCCGGTGAGAATTTGGTTTCAGGAAATTCTTTGCCCTATGAAGGCACCCTCATGACCTTCACTATTGAAATCTTTGGCTATCAAATAGGTGCCGCCGGTTTTACGGAGAGGGTTGCCCGAGAGAAAGGGCTGGATATCATATGCGCCACAAGTACCTTCCCCAGCACGCGACCAAAATATGGTGGTAAGCTCGTTCACTCCAAGCTTATCGCTGAACGCCGGACCGGCACCTTGGTTGGGGCACAGATTATCTCGGAGGAGATGGTAAGAGGTCTGGTCAGTGAAATGGCTCTCGCCATAGCCGAGAAAGTGCCGTTGCACAGACTGGTCCTGCTTGAGTCCCCTTATTCGCCGGCGGTAGGAATGGATCCGATAGGGGTGGGGGTAAGAGAGCTAGCGGATAAGCTCGGCTGATGCCTGGTGCTCCTCTACTCAATGATATGGAGATAAGGGCTCAAGAGGCACGATAGGACATGGAAGAGAGATTAATGACAGGAGGCCAAAATGAAGGTAAGCATTATTGGAACCGGTGACGGCGGTGCTACGGCGGCCAACCAGATTAGCCGCATGGGTAGCGAGGCGCAAATCGATACTTTCAGTCGAAGGTTGGAGCTTGGTGTTCCACCGTGCGAGATGCCGCTGGTCATCAGTGGGGATATCGCCAGCTGGGATGAGTTGGCTCGCGGCTTTCGTAGTATGTCGTTCTGGGAGAAGCGCAATATAGGGATGCATTTGAATACCGAGGTTACCGAAATTGACAGGCGGGATAAATATCTGGTTGCCAATGGTAAAAAATATGGGTATGACAAGCTCATCCTGGCTCTCGGTGCTGCGCCTGTCATTCCTTCCTTTCCAGGGTTGGACAGAAAGAATGAATATGCCATGAGCACCGATATGGCTGATGGAGTTGTTCTGGCGAGTGTCATTCCTCAGTGTACCGAGGTGGCTATCATTGGCGGTGGCTTCATCGGCCTGGAGATTGCCGCGGCTCTGAAAGCCAGGGGATATAGCAAGGTCTACCTTCTGGTCAGACGAGCTATATTGCGGGCAAACCTGGACCAGGATATGGCAGAAAAGGTAGAAAGCGTTCTGGCGGAGAACGGGGTGGAAGTGATTATGCCAGCCGATGTTAAAAGCGTGGTCAGCGATAGAGGTAAAAAGCGTGTGATTCTCTCCGACCGGGAGCTTGATGTGGATTTCATCTTCTTTGGAACCGGGGCTGTGCCCGATGTTGGTCTGGCTCGAAAAGCGGGGCTGGATGTAGGCGAGACAGGGGCAATAGTGGTGAACCGGTATCTTCAGACGAGTGACCCTGATATCTATGCCATTGGTGATTGTATGGAGAACTGGGATATGGTTACGGAGTCGAAGAGGCAGCACCAGCTGGCCAGTAACGCCATTCGGACCGGGTTTATAGCCGGCAGAAACGTAGCCCTGGGCAATCTGCTCACTTACGAAGGCACCGTGATGCCTTTCGTTACCAGTATATTTGGTCATCAGATAGGGGCGGTAGGCTTTACCGAGAGAGAAGCGGAGGAAAGGGGATTGAACGCCGTGTCGGTCACCGTTGACACGCCTCGTCTTCGGGACAGGTTCAACGGGAAACCTGCCCGTTACAAACTTGTTGCCGACGGCAAGACCGGGACCCTAATCGGCGCCCAGATAATCTCCGAGGAGATAGTAACCGGTACGGTGGACAAGCTGGCGGTAGCTATTGCCTGTAAGATGCCGCTGGCAAAGCTGGTTCAGATTGACAGCAGCTACTCACCTCACGTACAGGAAGACCAGATAGCTGTCCCTTTGCACCGTTTAATTGATAAACTTGGCTAAGGAAATAGCTGAAGGGGTATAATAAGCATGGCAAAATTCAGCGAGATAGAAGAGGCGCGAAAGTTACTGGGACTCGGTGAGACAGCTACGCTTAAGGAGATAAAGAGTGCCTACCGGCGTATGGCGAAGCAGCATCATCCTGATAAGGTTGTCGACAAAGACCAGGCCGAAAGCGCAACTATGAAAAGATTGAACTGGGCTTATAAACTCCTTCTGGACTACTGTGCCGGCTATAAGTATAGCTTCAGGAAGGATGATGTAGCCCGTACCTATCCGTATGACGAATATATGGAAACTTTCAAAGAAAAGTGGTTTAACAGCATCTAGTCAGAGTCATATGGCACTGCGTAGTGCTTTACATAATACTATTTTATACCAGTGATAAACTCCTATAGCACATCTTCAAGCATAACTAAAGCCATCCCGTGGATAAAAAAACAACCGTCTTATTTCTTATTCTTATCGCGGGGGTTCTCTTCTCGTTGGTGACCCGGGTTCAGGATTTGGGGATGGAACAGCAGGTACAATATTGAGCCGAAGCAGGGAATTATCAGTATCGCTATTACCCATGGGGGCTTATACCCCCCGAATACCCTCTGCCGGGACGCTAGGTCATGGATTAAAACCCCGGCCAATATCCAGTGAACTATACCAAAAAGGATTATCCTTAAAACCCATTCGGGGTCCATGTCCTCGCTCCGGTTGGGGTTCTTCCCGTTGCATTATACATCAAAAAGCCCGAGTAGTTATGGTATGGATTTTAGCCAGCTGAGTTGATGAGTTCCAGCTAGACTTTTTTACGGTAGTGGGTGATATCTCTGAATATAGAAATCTGGCACACTGTCCCATCAGAATCGACGTAGGGAGCTGCCACTATCTCATAGGTTCTGCCATCTGGAAACTGGCATTCCCAGTTCATGACTTTTCCATTGTTGATAACTTCCGGTATTTTACAGTCCTGCATGCAGGGAGTATTAGCTTTTTTCAGGTGTTCGTAGCAGGTAGAACCGGTGCCCTCGCCAAAATCATTCACCATATTGGAATTCATGAATCGTATCCTGTAATCCGGGCCGGTGATGATGACGCCATCTGCCATACCATCGACGATTTTCAGAAGCTTGTCTCTTTCGGCGGTTATCACTGTCTCCAGTTGCCGGGATTTTTCTGCCTGATTTCGTATAATACCAACAAGGCAGCCAATAACCCCGGCGAATAAGGTAAAAATTATCATCCTGAGTAAAGGGTCAGGAAAAGGAGATATGAAAAAAGCGCGGGGCAGGAAGATAATGAAGCTCACCAGCGTGAGGATAATCGCTCCTTTAACCTTGGCGGTATAGCCGGCGTATATTATTGGTGCCAGAAACAGAAGACGGTGTATATCGTGCACACCGTAAAAGAAATTGGCCCTAAGGGTATTCCATGCCGCCCAGTCTACCAGTTCACCGAAATAGTAAAACAGGGTGCATAATACGAGGAGCAGAGGCATGATGAATGCCCTGAAACCAACATTATTCATAGTTTCTCACTGATGTCCTGAATATATTTTACTCTGTGGTTCTCAGTTCATCAACAATCATTTCGACGCAAAGGGGTATCGCCTCTGTCACTTCGGGGGTACATTCCTCACTGAAACGGCTTGTATCTGCCGCTTCGATGGCGAATATGTCAATCCGGGATGGCAAAGCCATGCCGAGCTTCCTGCCGAGTTCAAGAGCCGTAGCGAAATTAACATCATGGACCGAGGCAGCGTGCCGGGTGGCATCAAATACCTCCGGGTCAAGCCGGTAAATCTGGCCTGCCCTGCCCCCGACGGTCTGAATGGCATCAATGATAATAGCCCTGTCATAGTCAGCCAGCAGGTCCAGTATGTCAAGACCAGCCAGGCTCGTCTCCATAACTGTCGCCTCATGGTCGAGTCTGCGTTCCAGTTCGTTAGCAACCCGGACACCTGCACCGTCGTCGGTGAGAATAGGGTTGCCCAGTCCCAGAACCAGTGTCTTCATTTCCCAATCCTCTTATGTACGTGTAACTCTCACCTTAAGTGGTTAGGAGGGCAGGTGCTGACTGAGCCTGTCAATCACCTCTCCCTTGCTATCACGAATAACCACCTCCAGCGGCATCTGTCCTGGCAGCGCGTGGGTAGCGCAGGCCATGCACGGGTCGTAGGCGCGAAATGCCATCTCGACCATATTCAGCAGTCCTTCCGATGCCACCTGGCCCTTCTTAATCAACCCCTGGGCTGCCCTCTTGACCGACATATTCATCGCCGGGTTATTCATTACCGTAGCCACAATCAGGTTCACCTTCTCGATAATGCCTTTATCATCGGTCTGATAATGGTGAATCAGAACGCCGCGAGGAGCCTCAACAACACCGACTCCCTCGTCGGGAGTGGCCGTTGGGATGGTCCTGACCTCGGGGCTGGTTATCTCACTATCCTGGCAGAGCTCCAGGAGACGCTCGGCGGCGTACAGTATCTCGATTAGCCTGGCCCAGTGGAAGGCAAGTGTGGCATGCACCGGCTTGCCGCCCAGTGTCTCATACATCCTTTCGTACTCAGCCTGAGCCAGAGGTGTAGCCATGCCGTCAGCCACATTAAGTCTGGCCAGAGAATTCACCCGGTAAACGCCGCTGTCCTTGCCGTCAACGAGGCCCTTCCAGCCGACATTTTTCAGGAAGGGGAACTTCAGGTAAGACCAGGGCTCAGTGTGCTCGGCTATATAGTCCAGATAGTCAGCCGCTTTAAATCTGGCAGTCTCCTTCCCATCGGGGTCGACCACGCGGAGGTCGCCTTCATAGAAGTTCACCTTGTTATTGCTGTCAACCATGCCCATGTAGTAGCTGTTCATGGTGTAGATGTCACCGGTTATCAGCTCCAGGTATTCTTTATTGGCCAGCACCAGGTCGTCGAACAGCTTTATGCCTAGTTTGCCGAACTCAACCAGTGATTTGGCTTTCTCCTCGAAGTCTTTTCGCTCCTCCTCGGTAATTGGCTTGCTCATGCCTCCCGGCAGACCGCAGACAGGATGGGTCGCCTTGCCCCCGATAACCGCCTGAATATCCTGGGCATAGGCCCGGTGCTTTATCACCTCGCTGCCAATGTCAAGGCCAACCTTGGCTACCAGCCCGAGGATATTTCTCTCGGCGGGGTCGCTGGTGGGTCCCAGGACAAAGTCTGGGGCGGCCAGGGCATAAAAGTGAGCAACATGGGAGTGAATCATGTGGGCGCAGTAGAATAATTCCCTCAGCTTCTTGGCGGCTGGCGGTGGGTCTACGTGGTAGACGGCATCGGCTGCCTTGGTGGATGCCATGTGGTGGGCACCGGGGCAGACCCCGCAGATGCGCGTCGTTATCCGGGGCATCTCCTCAACCGGCCTTCCCTCACAGAATTTCTCGAAACCGCGAAGCTCAGGTATCTGTAGATAGGCGTTCTCAACATCCCCCTCGTCGTTCAGGAATATTTCTATCTTGCCGTGTCCCTCGAGCCTGGTTATGGGGTCAATGCTGATCTTTTCCATTTCACTCACTCCTTAATTGTTATGGAGCATTTTCTCCTTCAGCTTCTGATTAAATTACCCGAATATGTCTGCCACAAATTTAAGTTTTAGGGAGGCGTTTTCGCTTCAACATAGAATCGGCCAGCCCGAATCTATAGAAAGTACCCGCCGGGTCAACCACTTCATCCACCAGTTTCTTAATCTCCTCCTCGCTCTCACCCTGATAGATAGACGCGATGGCGCTGACCAGCTTGGCGCCCTGGTCAGCTACCCCCGGCGGCGGGCCGAAGCAGCCGCGGCAGGGCATATTGGCGTTAATGCAGCGGAGACCACAGCCTCCCCGCGTTGCCGGCCCGCAACAGATTATACCCTGTTCCAGCAGGCATTTCTCAGGGTCAGGTATAATCTCATGGGGACGGTAAAGCTTGGTTATCTTCTTTTCTTCTTTTTTGCGTTCACACTCGTCACAAAGCGTCTTATCCGAGGCAATCACCGACCCCACCGGAGGTAATTCGCCCTTAGCGAAGAGATTCACCAGCTTAAGGATAAGGTCTACCGGCGGCGGGCAACCCGGGACAAAGTATTCCACGTCAACTACCTGCGCCAGCGTCAGCACCGTGTCGAATAATTCAGGCAGTTCTAGCTCTCCTTCGGCAACCTTGGTCACGGTTTGAGGGAAAGTGCCGTTAGCATTGTTGTTTGACGGTGCTTCAATGTAAGCCCGCTGGAATATCTCGTCACGGCTGGTGAAATTGGCCAGTGCCGGTATGCCGCCGAAGCAGGCACAGGCTCCAAAGGCCACCATTACCTTGGACTTATCACGCAGCAGTCTGGCAATCTCTTCCTGCTCGGTGCTTCTGACAGCCCCGTTGAAGAGGCATAAATCAATGCTCTTATCCTCCATAGCCTTAACATGATGGTATTTAAAGTCTACGGCGATTGGCCAGAACACTATGTCGACCAGGTTGGCGATATCCAGTATCTTTTCATTGGTGTCAAGCACAGCCACATCACAGCCGCCGCAGGAAGCCGCCCAGTACAGCGCTAATTTCGGTTTAGCCATTCTCACTACCTCCATTACGACTGAAAGGTCCCAGTTGCCTTATTTGCTCCGTCATCTCGTTAACGACGGCAGCAAAGCGGTCTCCCTCTGACGCCGAGACCCATTCCAAACGTACCCGCTCGTCTTCAATCCCGAGCTGAGCCAGCATTTTCTTCAGTAAGGGTATCCGGCGGGCTGTCTTCTTATTACCATCCAGGTAATGACATTCACCGAGATGTCAGCCGCAGACCAGGACGCCGTCAGCACCCTTTTCAAATGCTTTCAGGATGAAGGTAGGGTCTACCCTTCCGGAGCACATGACCCGTACCACTCTAATATTGGGCGCATACTTCTTCCGCGAAGTGCCGGCAAGGTCAGCGCCGGCATATGAGCACCAGTTGCACAGGATACCTACAATCTTTGGTTCAAAGCTCATGCTAACACCCCCTGAATTTCGGCTAAAATTCGGTCCGCAGTGCTGATATAAATCAACGGTTTTTGTCGTTTGACCTTAGACGAGTGTTTTATCAGCTACACGTTCCTTAGCCACAGATTCATGGTAAGCTACCATTGCCTGCTCGGCTGCATTTACTATGTGATATACTATGGGAGAACCAGTAAGCGCTGGATGTGTCCCTATCTGGGAAAAACGAATATCCTCAGCCGTTGCCTTGTTCGCCACCAGAACAGCTAGAGCATTTGTCAGCTCTCCAACTGACACCCCACCATAGGCTTCGCCTCCCAGTATCCTTCCGCTGCTTCGGTCAGATATCAGGTTGACCTGCATCGGCTGGGCACCGGGCATACTGCCTGGATGCTTGTCTGGAGCACTCGCCTTACCGATGAGCACGTCAAACCCTGCCTCTCTTGCTGCCTTCTCTGTCAGCCCGGCTGTACCTACGGCAACGTCTCCAACCCTGGTGCTAAACACTCCTATAACACCCTTGTTCTCCACGCAGGGCCTGAAGAGATTGGACGTAGCTATCCTGGCCTCATTTGTGGCAATTGAGGCCAAACGTAACGGGACCGGCTTGGCGGTAAAGAAGGAGTATTTCTCGGCGCAATCCCCTATAGCAAAAATGTTGGGGTCACTGGTCCTCATATATTGGTCTACTTTTATGCCCTTGGTAGCACCGATCTCGAGGCCTGCCTCTTGCGCCAACCTAGTATTAGGTGCCGAGCCAATGGCCATCATGACCAGGTCTGCCTTTAGTTGCTCTCCGCTGGACAACTCTACATGACTGACCTTACCGTTGCCGAGAATCTGATTAACACCATTTCCACATAATACTTTTATGTTAGCCTTCGCCAGCTCTTCCTCCACCCGTATGCAGAACGGTTCATCACAATTTAAGGAGAGACAATGCGGCAATAATTCGACGATGGTCACATTCAAGCCCCGCTTGCGTAATTCATCGGCAAATTCTACCCCGATAAACCCGCCTCCTATGACCACTACATCTTTTGCCTTGGCCAGCGCCTTATCCAATGCCTGCAGGTACTCTACATCCTTTTTAACGGTATATACATTGTCTAACTCTCTACCTGGTATTGGAGGCACCGCAGGCAGAGAGCCGGTGGCTAGTATTAGCTTATCGTAGCCGATGTTCCTGCCCCCGGCTGTGGTAACCCTCTGAGATTCCCTGTCGATTGAGGTTACCTCGTCGATTACTAACTCAGCATCCCCTATGGCGCCGTCAGGTATCAAGTTCTTTTCCGCTGAGCCAAGAGTACCAAAAATGTAAGGAATACCGCAGGGCACCAATACCTTGGACTCTTTTCGAATAACCGTTATCTTCCCTACATTGTTGTTAAGCCTTTTGGCTGTAATCGCTGCCTGAATTCCGGCAGCGCTACCTCCCACAATGACTAGTTCAGCTTTCTCCGCTGCAGGTACAGGCATCGGCGTTACCCACGTTGGCAATGCTGCTTCGCTTTCCGCCTCTCTAGAGACAGCCTGTCCTTCTTCC
The DNA here is from genome assembly GCA_964558675.1 of uncultured Dehalococcoidaceae bacterium. GTDB lineage: Bacteria > Chloroflexota > Dehalococcoidia > Dehalococcoidales > RBG-16-60-22 > CAZLEY01. The sequence goes on from CAZLEY010000002.1 coordinate 43,686, forward strand.
GCAGCCTCTATCGCTTCAAGTATTGAGCGGTCTACAGCCTGCTTATTCCTGATAATCTGCATCGCCTCACGCACCAACCGGCGAGCAGCCGCTCTCCTTTCGCGTGCTTCCTTGGTATTGGCGTGGAGACCGAAAATAGTCAGGTATAAAACGAATGCCACGGGGATAAGGATTATAGGTATGGCTATGCCCAGCGCTAATACAATCTCCCACTGCATCAGTACACCTCCTTCTGCACAGTTGTGCTCAAATTCGTAAATCCTTTCATACTAGTACCCCCTCAATTTCAGACATTATTTGCTCGGTGGTAAAGTGTTTACCCTTAATGGCACCGCTGGGGCAGGCGGCCACGCAGGTGCCGCAGCCCTTGCAGAGCGCCTCATTGATGCTGGCAACCTTCTTCTCTTCATCAAAGGTTATGGCCTTGTAAGGACAGAGGTCAATGCATATCTTGCAGCCGGCGCAGTGCTCCTCATCCACAACGGCGATGGCGGATTCGATTTCCACGCTGCCCTTACTTATCATGGCAAGGACTCTGGCGGCGGCCGCCGATGCCTGAGCTACCGTGTCCGGGATGTCTTTCGGACTCTGGCAGCAGCCGGCGACGAAAATTCCCTCTGTCGTCGTGGCGACGGGGTCAAGCTTGGGATGCTTCTCCAGGAAGAACCCATCTGCCTTGCGGCTCAGTGAGAAGAGCCTGGCGACATCCTCGATATCGGCACGGGGCTCTAAAGCGCAGCTCAGGATAACCATATCCACGGGGAGCCGCCGTTTGCGGCGCACCAGCGTGTCCTCGCAGATGACAATAAGCTTGCCCTCTTCTTCAGGGCTTTCGGCGATGTCGGTAATCTCACCCGCCTTCCCCCGGACGAAGTTTACCCCCTCCTCCTGAATCCGCTCGTAGAACTCTTCGTAGCCTGAGCCGGCGCAGCGCATATCGATGTATAGCTGATATACAGTCGCCTCGGGCACCTTCTCTTTCAGCAGGTGAGAGAATTTCAACGAGTACATGCAGCACACCCGCGAGCAATATTTATGATAATTCTCATCACGGCTGCCAATACAGTGCAGGATAGCTACGCTGCGTGGCGGTGAGCCATCCTTGAGTACCAGCCGGCCGTCCGTGGGGCCGGAGGCATTGCTCATTCTCTCAAACTGTATGCCGGTAAGAACGTTATCGTATTGGCCGTAGCCGAACTGTGGGATTACGACGGGGTCGAAAGAATCAAAACCACTGGCAACAATAATATTACCCACATCCACTTCAACCGATTTTTCCTTTTGCTCGAAGTCAATCGCCTTCGCCTCGCAGAACATCTCACAGGCGCGGCACTTACCTTTAAGGAAATAGGTGCAATGCTCCGTGTCGATAACCGGCACATTGGGCACTGCCTGGGGGAATGGTGTGTAGATTGCCTTTCTCGTCCCAAGCCCGCAATCAAATTCGTTATCCGCCTTCATGGGGCATTTCTCCTGGCAGGTGCCGCATCCGGTGCATTTACTTTCATCCACGTAACGCGGTTTCTTTTTTATTTTTACCTTGAAATTGCCCACGTAGCCGGATACATCCACAACCTCACTGTATGTCATCAGCTCGATGCTTTCGTGTGACCTCACCGAGGCCATCTTCGGTGTGAGTATTCAGGCAGAGCAGTCTAAGGTGGGGAAGGTCTTGTCCAGCCGGGCCATATTACCGCCGATTGAAGGCTCCCGCTCCACCAGATAGACTTTCTGGCCGGAATCCGCTATCTCCAGGGCTGCCTGTATCCCGGCGATACCGGCGCCTACCACCAGCGTGCACGGATTAACGGCGACTTCCTTTGTTTCCAGTGGCTCATGGAGGAAGACGCGTCTTACGGCAGCGGTAACCAGCGCTTTTGCCTTCTGAGTAGCCTTCTCACTGTCCTGATGCACCCAGGCGCATTGCTCACGGATATTGGCCATCTCAAATAGATAAGGATTCAAACCGGCGCTGGCCACGGTGTGCCGGAAGGTAGGCTCGTGTAATCGGGGTGAACATGAGGCCACCACGACGCGGTTCAGCCCCATTTCCTTAATATCGTTCTTGATTAAATCCTGCCCGGGGTCTGAGCACATGAATTTGTAATCACGGGCCACCACCACCGACGGGAGGGTTTTGGCGTATTCGGTGACCTGCCCCACGTCAACCGTGCCGGCAATATTGGCTCCACAGTGGCAGACATAGACACCAATTTTTGGCTCCATTTTCCGCTCCTTAGATATATTTTGACAAGACCTTTTCTACGGGTACGATACCATTCTTCAAACCGAGTTCCTTTTCGCCAAGTCCAAAGGCAATGCCCATAAGCTGGGTGAAGAAAAGGACAGGGAGGTTGAAGTGGGTCTTAAACTTCTTGTTTACCCGGCTTTGATACGCATCCAGATTCGTCTGGCATAATGGACAAACCGTAACAATACACTGAGCCCCGTTGCTTGAGGCGGAATCGAAAATTTTATGAATCAGGTCTAATGCCACGTCTTCTTCGGAAATAATCAGTGAGCCCCCGCAGCAGCGGGCCTTGAGTGGGAATGGGGTGGGCTCTGCCCCCAGACTGGCTACCAGTTTATCCAGGGATTGGGGAGCCTCGGGGTGGTCAAAACCAAATTTGGGGCGGACTACCTGGCAACCATAATAGGGGGCTACCTTCAGTTCGCTCAGGGGTTTTTTCACCCTGGACGCGATGGCATCATAGCCAATATCGGTGGTTATAACATCAAGGAGATGCCTGACTTTCACCGTGCCGTGGTATTTCAGTCCGCCAGCAGCCAGAGCCTCGTCTACTTTAGCCTTAAACTGGGGATACCCCTTAAGGTAAGCGTTGGTATGGTTAAAAACAACGTAGCAAGCACTGCATGGCGTTACCATATCGAGCCCTCGCTTTTCGGCCAGGGCCAGGTCACGTGACGCCATGCAAAAGGCACCGAGTTCATCAACGGAACTTGATGGCGTCGAGCCGCAGCAGTTCCAGTCTTCCAGCTCAGCGAGGTCAATATCTAGGAGCTTGCTCACGGCCCGGGCTGACCAGTTATACGCCTTGGCGCCTCCCTCAGAGGCGGAACAGCCGGGGAAATATGTATAATATTTCAACTGACACCTCCTAGAGATTCAGCTTTATCAAGGATAGCTCTTAGCTGATTGGTCCCTTCCGGTGTCAGCCTTCTCGCCCTTATAGACAGGCGGTCATGCCTGAACAGACTCAATGCTATCGGAATCATCCGCCAGGCACGCAGTGGATTACTAAATATATAGAACCAGGTCATGAATCCGAATTCGGGGAGACTTCCCAGGCTGCAGGCGAAATGGTTGAAGCTTCGGTACATAGTGGGCGTGAAGCTCCCGGCATAGCTCAGGCCGGCGCGTTCTGCCAGACACTCCAGGGCATGCATCAGGCCTGTCTGTTTTATTCCTCTTGGACAGCGCACCGTGCACAGGTAGCAGGATAGGCAATACCACATGGCATTGCTCGATAAAACTTCCTCGCGCATGCCCGCCCGCGCCATAGCTATGAGCTGTGAGGGTGTATGGTCCATTTTTTCGGCATTAGGACAGGAAGCGGTGCAGGTACCACACTGGATGCAGAGTCGAATACCTTCACCGCCGGGGATAGCACAAATTTCATCTACAAAAGTTACAGCCTTTGCCTCTACTACCATAAAACTCCCCCTCTCGATATATAGGCCACTGATAATTCAGTTTGGGTTTGTAATTAAACAACACGTCTTATTCAGATGAAAAAAGGGAGTATTAATACTCCCTTTTAAGTAACCTCGTGAGCTACCGTTTCTTCAACTGGCGTTACCGCTTTCCTTCGTGTGATGGTGACGCGCCGCCGTAGCCTGTCACGGGCAACCTGGTATAGACCACTGACGACCGCTATCCAGACCAGTAACGGGACGAAAATGATTACGGGTATTGCAATTACCAGGGCCAGTATTACCTGCCATTCCATCTTGTGTTATTCCCCCTTTCTAAGTATTTCTGTTTATCTCTTCTGGTGTCATGGCTATTTGGTCTTGGCTGTTACCTTGACACCTTTCTCGCGGATAACTCGTCTCGCTCTCGATTCCTTAATGGCAGCGTAGATGCCACCAATGTTCAGGTACCAGACAAACGCTGCCGGGAACAGGATGATTGGTATTGCTATTACCAGCGCAACTATAAACTGCCATTCCATCACTCACACCCCCTTTCAAGCGGAGATTCTATAGAGGTAAGAGCTGGATTATGGAGCTAAGCCGAAGAGACTTCCTTCCATCCTCTCCTCTTACCTCTACTTTCAGACTACTATCATGTTGGAAATTTATCTTCCGTATTAATGCCTGTTTCCGATGCTGTAAACAACTAAACCGCTAGCCTTCAACTTACACTTTATACCTAGTCGCAACTGTGAAAATTAGGCATAAATGCTTATCAATATGAGGTATTTATACCTATGGTTTAGGCCTTTTCTGAATTGAGTACCCAACCTTAAAGGGGTATTATAGAGATATCCCAAAAAGAGGGAGTGCCATGTGGGTAAGATAAGAATTTTAATCGCTGATGACCACGCCATGGTGCGCGAGGGCACGCGCCAGATATTAGAGCAGGAGAAAGACCTGACCGTAGTTGCTGAGGCTGGTGATGGTGAGGAAGCGGTACGGTCGGCCGGTACCTTCAAGCCGGACGTTGCCATAATGGACATCGCCATGCCCAGGCTTGACGGTATTGGGGCTACCAAGCAGATTAAGGCACTTTATCCTTCTATAGCCGTGTTGATACTTTCGGCTTATGATGACGACCAGTTTGTCATCAGTTTTTTAGAAGCCGGGGCGGCTGGCTACCTGTTGAAAAGTGTGCGAGGTCGTGAACTTGTTAATGCCGTACGAGCCGTATATGCTGGAGAGTCGGTGCTTCATCCGGCAATTGCCCGTAAGGTGCTGAACCGTTTTGTGCCTGCTGCCGGTAACCTGGCGAGGCGGGAAGCATCAGAGCTGCTAAGTGAGCGAGAGATGGATGTTCTCAAGCTGGCGGCCAAAGGATTGCGCAGTGAGGATATCGCCCACGAACTGAGCCTCAGTCTCCGTACGGTTCAAAATCACCTGAACCATGTATTCAATAAGCTGCGGGTGAGCTCGCGGACCGAAGCCGTGGTACGCGCCTTAAAGGAGGGCTGGATTTCTCTTGATGATGTGCCATGAAGGTTGACACTTCTGCGGAATCAACATATGGATGTAGCGTACCCAAATCACCCGCCTGCCAACACTGGCTGAATACTTCGTTAACTGTAATAACATTTCGCCTTCAGCTGTTTACAGCTAAGCCCAATCATGATATATTCATATATACTGAGCAGTAGTTGAACAAGGAGGCATTAGATTCATGGTGGACTATGAAGCTTTAAAGAAAAAAGTAGACGAAATGGCGCGTAGAGAATGGGACGTGGCGGCGATTGAGGCCAGAGTTAAGAAATTTTCCGAAGAAGGGATTCCCAGGAAAAAACTCGATGCTAAAGAGATACTGGCTAACAGGGAGCAAATCCTCGACCGCGTTCAACGGCGGGCTGAGGAGTATAATTTCTTTTTCAAAAACTGTGCCCAGGGTACAGCGATGGCTCTGATGGAAGAGTTCGGTCAGGGCAGCATGGAGGTTATTCAGGCTTTGGCTCTATTTCCCGGGATAGGCGGTACCGGTAATATGTGCGGGGGCATAACCGGTAGCCTGATTAACTTCGGGCTCTATTTTGGCCGCACTGACCGGCCCGGTCCTCAAACGATGGAAGTAGCTATGGCGACTGCCCAGAATTTTATGGCGGCATTCGAAGCCGAATTAGGTAATAAGTATTGCGCTGACATAATAGAAAAGGTGACAATTGGGTATAGACTGAATCCCGGAGATGGCGCCGAGGCTATGCAGACCTTTGCCAAAGAGAAAGGTTTTGAGAAATGCAGCATGGTTCCAGGTATAGGTGTCAGGCTTGCTGCCGGGTTTATTATAGATACCATGAAATAAAATCGCAGGTGTTCACAGTCTCGTCCCACTCAGGGGGCAGTAATTATCACCGGAATAATGAAAAACCCCGTCCTTTATGGCGGGGTTTTCGTTATCTAAGTGAGGAGGTCGCAAGACCAGACTCTGTCCCGGCGCTGTACTATCCGGGCCCAAACCGGGGGGCTTCCTGCGGTGGCCACAGCTCCTCAGCTAAATCATCCAGCTCGATATCGGCGATGGGCACCTTCATCTCTCCCCTGGCTACCACTGCCTTGAGCTTTTTGGAGCCCATCACCGACCCCAAGCCCGAGCGCCCGGCAGCATCTCCCTTATTGCTCATAATACAGGCTACAAGGGCGACCTTTTCTCCGGCCGGACCGATGCTGACGACTTTTGACGTTGGGCCGTGTTCCGCCTCCAGCGTGTCTTCAGTTTCATAAGTGCCTTTTCCCCAGAGGTAAGCGGCGTCTCTTAATTCGGCCCTGCCATTGTCAATGAGAAGGTAAACCGGCTTTTCTGAAATGCCGGTAAAGAATACACCATCATAGCCGGCAAACTTGAGATGAGGTCCAAAATGCCCGCCGGAATTGGCGTCACCCCAGCCGCCGGCAAGTGGCGATTTGGCTACGACTGCGTATCGGCAGCAGAAAGTGGCCGGCGTGCCGGTGAGCGGGCCGGTAAGCAGGCCAAACGTGTTCTCAGGCCCCAGTGCGTCCACTCCGCCCCGCTGCCGGCTGTAAAGAATCTTTGCCCCGACGCCGTAACCCCCTATGAAATCTCTGTAGAGGCTCTCGTCAGGTGCCTCATCCTTCATCTCCCCTGTGGAAAGGTTCACGAACAGGAGTTTGCCCATATATCCTCCAGCCATTTCTTGCTCCTTCTAGAAACTTTTTGACAATTGCTGATATTGTATTGCCGGTTTGGTAATAAGAGGCAGGATTAAGTTCTGAGGTTGGTAAATACTTTATAAAAATCCTCTGCTTTCACCACTTCTCTATAATAAGTGTCAGCAGATAAAAGTCACGTGATGTTTTTATTCCAGCCAGTGAAATAAGCAGATTTAGGTATATTGCAGTCCGGACCCTTAAGCTACAGTCCTAAATATGCCTTCCTTACATGGTCGCTTTGGAGGAGCTCATCGCAGGTGCCCTCCAGAGCCAATCGGCCGTTTTCTAGAACACATGCCCGGTCAGCTATCTCCAGGGTGTGTTTGACATTTTGCTCAATCAGTAATATGGTAATTCCCTGCTCGCGAAGCGATTTTATTATCTGAAAAACTTCCAGCACCAATCTTGGTGCCAGACCATTTGACGGCTCATCGATAATGCACATTTTGGGTCGGGACATCAATCCCCGCCCCATGGCTAACATTTGTTGCTCGCCACCGCTTAATGTGCTCGCCAATTGTCTCTCTCTCTCTTTTAATACAGGGAATGTTTCATACACCCGCTCGATCGTTTCATCCTTCTGTTTCCAGGCGCGTTTGGGGTAGGCACCCATCTCCAGGTTTTCGTGAACTGACATATCGGTAAAGAGTTTTCTACCCTCGGGTATATGAGAAATACCAAGCTCTACTATAGAGTGAGCCGTCAGCCCGTCTATCCTCTGTCCGAGGAATGAAATACTCCCTGAGGTGGGACGTAATAGACCGGATATGGTGTGTAGCAGCGTCGATTTACCGGCTCCATTGGCACCCACTAAAGCGAATATCTCCGCCTCGTTGACATTGAAGCAAACATCCCATAATGCCTGGATCTTGCCATAGAAAGTACATACATTATTGACCTCAAGCATTGGCCTGTTCTCCTAAGTATACTTCGATAACTCTATCGCTGGTGGCGATTTCCTGTGGCGTTCCTTCGGCAATCTTCTCACCATGATGGAGCACCATAATTCGGTCACATACGTTCATGATAGCCTTCATAACATGCTCAATCATGACAATGGTAATTCCCCTGTCCCGAATCTTCTTTACCAATTCCATAGCCTGGGCTACTTCCGTGGCGTTTAACCCCGCCATCAGTTCATCAAGCATTAATAGCTCCGGGCCGGTGGCCAGCGCCCTGGCTACCTCAAGTCGCTTCTGGTTGGCCAGCGTCAGGTCTCTGGCCGGGGTCGCGCTCATGGCTGATAACTCCACAAACTCCAATGCCTCTCCGGCTTCCCTGGTAGCGTCCGCTGACGACAGGCCGGGTGATTTCCCGAAATACGAGCCCAACCGTACGTTATCAAGGACTGATATATTGGCGAAAATTTTGACCGATTGGAACGTCCTGGCTACTCCCATCCTGCAGATTCTATACGGCTTCATGCCGGTGATATTCTTACCTTTAAATTTTATTGTCCCGGGTTTGGGAACAAGGGCTGCCGATATCAAATTAAACAGCGTTGTCTTACCAGCCCCATTGGGACCAATCAGACCTATAATTTCGCCCTCGTCAACGTGAAAATCAACATTCGATACGGCGGCCAACCCGCCGAAGTACTTGGTTACTCCTTCACCTTCAAGTATCGGCATGTTGTCCTCCTGGCCTTCGTTTCCAGAGATTTTGCACCAGACCTACAAGTCCATTAGGCAGGTATAATATAGCCAATACTAATATAATACCAAAAATAAGCATATAGTAATAGGGGAACTCGGTTTGCAGCGTTTCTTGCAGGTAGGCAAAAATAGCGGCGCCTATTACCGGACCGTAAATTTGCCCCATACCGCCGAAGATTGCCATCAAGACCGGCAGGAAAGAAAAGAGAACACTAAAGGCTACATGTGGGTTAATATATGTTAATTTTGTAGCCCAGATTGCCCCGGTTGCCCCCATAAAGAAAGCGCTGATGGCAAAGGTGATGACCTTAACCATGGTGACGTTAATACCTATGTGGGACGCGGCTTCCTCATTCTCCCCGATACTCCGCATGGCTAAACCGAATTTGGAACGCTGAATAAAGAAGGTGGTGAGCATTACCAGGACAAAAATACCCAGCATGGTGTAAAAGATAACGTTATTATCCACCAGTATGACGTATCGACCAAGTAAGTGGGATACAGAAAGCTCCCACCAGTTGAGAAGCTCCATTATGAGCACAACGAGTCCGAAGGTGAAAATTGCGAAATATATGCCCCTCAGCCTTAGAGTTAGAGCGCCGACGCCAAGGGCGATTATGCTGCTGGCTAGACCGCCTATCAAGACTACCACCAGTACCGGAAGTACCGCTCCTGTGGTCGGCAGAAACAGGGCTGAAGCATAGATACCGATTCCGAAGAAGGCAGCCGTAGCCAGTGACATATAGCCGGTAAGACCGGAAAAAAGTACCCAGCTCACCGTAAGGTTAGCATACAGCAAGAGGGTTGTTACTAGTATGACGTTGTAGAGCGAACCAAAGAAGGGCAGAGTAACTAACCCGACGAATATGATGAGAGTAATTATTCCCGTTATATAGAACCTTTTAGAGGTAAATCTAGCTATATCCATACTTTACTTCCCAAAAATACCTTTCGGTCTCACCAGGAGCAGGAGCATGAAGATGAAATAGTAGGCAGCCAGTGATAAGCTCGGGTCTATATAAGTTACTATTTCGCCTATAATACCCAGTATAAAACCCCCGATAAAAGCGCCGGGGATGCTGCCCAGCCCGCCTAATACGATAACTATGATGGCAATGACGGTATATTGCAGACCCATAGCTGGATTGAGGGGGATCCGCATGCTGTAAAGTACGCCGGCCAAACCGGCCATGGCGGCACCAAAGCCGAAACATATAGCCAGCACGTGGTTAATGTTTACCCCCATGAGGCTGGCAGTTGTCGGGTCTTGAGCGGAAGCCCGGATTCCCTTTCCCATGCGGGAACGGGCTAAAAATGTGTAGAAGGCTAAACCTATGCCTATAGCAAAGCCGAGGATTACCAGCTTGTTGGCACTAAATATCGCCCCCCCCAAATCGACCCCAAAATTTAAGTAAGAGTACGCCCTATAGTCGGCACCCCACGCCAGCAAAGCTATATTTTGGATGATGAAGAGGAGACCAAAAGTGGCTAACAGAGAACTGGCCTCATAGGCACCCGGGTTTGGCGCCGAGATTCTAAGACGGGTGAACAGAGTCCGCTGAAGTAGAAAACCGATTATGAATATAATAGGACCAACAATGGCAAGACAAATAAGCGGGTTGATACCAACCACGGTGTAAAGCGTAAAGGTGACGAAAGCCCCGAGCATAATGAATTCGCCGTGAGCGATATTCAGCACCCGGGCAACACCGTACTGCAGGCTCAAGCCCATGGCAATCAGGGCATAGATACCGCCCAGCAGCAAACCGCCAATCGCTATATCCAGGATGGTTACAATGCTTTCAGGCATAATGATAGCTTTCTAGTCTTGTCAATCACGGGTGCAGGCTGTCTATAGGGCACAGGAGAAGTCAACTGGTGAAACAAGGCACCTCTAACAGGTGTTATCTTCGCACCCTTCAGACAGCCTGCTCAGTATTATATTGCATATGGCAATATTATTTTTTCTATACTCTGTATTTGTTTTTACTATTCGGTTTATGGTCATTCCGGCTTAGGGTCCAGCAGGCCAATCCGGCTTGGGATAGATCCAATCTGCGGTAAGCGTCACGCCAGGCCAGTCACCGCCGCCTACGATTTCACAGACACCATCCATCCACTGACCAATCTCACCGGGATGGGTTTCCTTGACCATAAGTCCGCCGCCGCCTTCACCGAACATCTCGAAATAGGTATCTCCCAGAATGGTATCGAAATGGTGCGTGGCTATGTAATCCCTTAATACGTCCTGGTCAAGGGTTCCGGTCGTCACGATAGCATCCTCCCAGATGTCCACCAGGGGTGCGTAGAATGGATGACCCCAGAAATCCAGCATAGCCGGGCCAACGATAGCCTCGAGGTCAGCATATAGTTGGGCAAATTCGGGAGATGATTTCTCGTTGGCTGCGGCAAAAGTGCTTACCCCGTTTATTACGCTAATATCCTCGCCAAACGAGAATTTATAAAACCCGAAATTGCCTCCGGGCCCGACTACGAAGGCCGGCGGGTTGAAGCCAATTGCCATGGCCTCACCGGTAACCGGCAGGACTATAGGGGGATAGGCGAAAACGCAAAAGACATCGGGATTAGCCGCCTTGGCTTCCTTAACTAAGAGTGAGAAGTCCGTATAGGTTATTGGAACGGATTTGTTAGCGATTACTTCAATTCCTACCTTGGGGAATTCTATAGCCGCCACGCCGCCGTACTCCACGCCGTGGAGGTCGGCAATGGAGATTATGTACGCCGTCTTGGCGCCCTTGGCAGCAGCCATTTCAGCGAGAACCGGCAGCTGGTAATGGTCGGAAAAAGGCAGGGAGATAAACACGTAGGGCAGACCGTAAAGCGCGTCCCTCATAATGGTGGCGCCGCCTTCGGCTGTGACAAGTACCTTCCCGTACTTATTGGCTATGGGGGCTTGGGCAGAAATAAAAGCGGTGCCGCAGGCGGAGAACAGGATGTCAACCTCGTCCTCCAATATCAGCTTTTCTGTCAGCCTTACCATGGTGCCCACATCAGTGGCATCATCATATATGATGTACTCTATGGGTAATTTCTTGCCATACTCTTCCACATAGAGCCCGCCATCGGCATTGACTCTTTGCTCCCACATTTGCATAATCGGCCCGAATGCCGCGTCTCCGATAGCAGCGTTTGGACCGGAGAGAGGCCTGGAGGCGCCAATAAGGATTTTATCCTTGGCTGGTGGCGCCGGTGTTGGCTCTGGCGCTGGTGCCGGTGTTGGTTCAGGCTCCGGCTCTTCCTCGCAAGCCGCCATAAACATCGGAGCGACTAGCATTGAAATCAGGCAAATGCCAATCAATAGTGTTAATAGTGTCTTTTTCAAGTGAATCCTCCTTCGTGAGATTTCAGAGCAATTAGCTGATATGAACATACTATCTCATGTATCACCCCCTCTCATCTGTGTTACCAAGTCTTTCGTTTCGGTTCTGATTTAATCAGCATTTAAACGAAGTATCGCGGCAATATCCGCCTTGACCTAGACATTCAAGCACTTAATTATTTATTGGTTAATTTAACACAATGCGCGCCAGATTGCAATACCATATAGTGGAAATTTCTAAATAACACCATAGAAATGTTACAGTTATAGCCAAATGAAGCGAATTATGAATAAAAACGTATATATATGGCTTGGTATAGCGTTTTTATTCAGGTAATGTAGCGGAGCTATTGGGGCTGGTTGACTTCTTTTTAATAAGTCTTTTGCGCTGCGTCGTGAGTAATGTCAGTAATCCGATGATATTATGAAAACGGTTTCTTATTTACATCAAACGGCTGGGCATTATGATGCAATATACCGGATAGGTCATCCAGCCGCCGGCAAAGGCTTTCGCTCTGCTGGAATATGATAGAGAGAAATTCCTTCATGGTTGTATTATCTGATATATCATCCTCAAGCATCAATCTGGCGAAGCCATGTATGGAATGTAATGGGGTGCGCATCTCGTGCAATGCGGCAGCAACATAGCCTGGAGCAACATTATCTAGTTTACCAGAGTAGTTATCGGCTTCTGTCCCTGCTTCTGATAGCCTGTTCAATACCATGCCGGGGTTTTTACCGGCTGCCTCAATTTCCTGCCTCGTCCTGGCGATTTCGGCTTTATTCATACTGATAATATGCTGCTGGGCTAGTGTCATGGCTTCGTTTGCCCTTAACATACTTGATTCGGCTTCCTCTTTCGCTTTTCGACTTTCATCCTCGGCTTTAGTGATGGCTTCATGCGCTATCCTCTTAATAGTTTCAATCTCCTCTTTTAACTTCAAGACCTCATCCCGAGCCTGAATGGCAGAAAGCTGCGATTGCCGTTGTATTGCCTCTATTTCTTCGGCGGCTGCTTTTACTTTTTCCTGAGCTAAGGTAATAGCTACCTGAGCATGATTATTGGCAGCCTCTACTTCTTCTTTGCTCCTGTTAGAATCATCTCTGGCCTGTCGGATGGCAATATCGGCAGCCACTTTAGCCGCCCTTACCTCTTCCTTGGCTCTAATAATGTCGTCCGCAACTTTGCTTATGGCTTCCTGCTTGGCTTTACTAACAGCTATCTCAACTGTTCTTCTAGCCATTTCAGCTTCCTCTCTCGCCTTCATAGTTTCCTCCCGGGCCTGGCTAACGGCTGCCTCAGCAGCTTTTTTAACCATCTGAGCTTCATCAAGCGCTTTTTGTGCCTTTATTCTGGAGGTATTGGCTTCTTCTATAGTTTCTCCAGTTTTACTCGGAGCCTTTCCCTCAGTTAGATTCTCTATTAGTTGACGGAGCAGGCCACTCGGCTCCAACTCTGGATGGCAGGATTCTTCCGTTTTTTCCGAGTCAATATCAGTTGCTTTGTTGCCGAACAAGTTGTTTAAAGAATGATTCCCGTTATTGAAGATTTTTTGCATCAATCCTGATTTGGCAGGTTTAGGGTGGTATTTTGATATCCCAGGCTCCCAGTTATCCTTATTATCTTCTATAGAGGGTTCCCCGATGCCTGTATCGCGTGATTCGTCTCTTTTCCTTACGGTACTCTGCATGGCCTCATTAATAGCTTTAGCCAGTGTCTGGGCCGATGCTTCGCTCTCTTTATAGACCCGATCGATTGCCTCCATGGCAGCCTCTTTGGCGGATACGGCGTTTTCCTGGGCGGCAATGAGCGATGTATGCGCATCAGCGGGGAGTGGGTCGAATTCGTAGGTTCCCCGTTGAGATTCAACCTGTACCGGAGATGTCATATCGGTTTTGTTATTGTCTTCGTTGTTTTTTTCTCCGGTTGTGAAGCTTTTAGTCATAGGGCACGCTCTCAAACAAGATATTTTATCGCCATTAATCCCATTATGAATTATGACCTTTGCAGATTCGATTGGCTTCTGAGATTAACGTATTCACATCATCTTCTGTAAAAAGTCGCCAGCTCCTTCTATCACGGTAATTTTGTATATCTAGAGAGTCCTCTTTTAACCAGCGTAGCAAAGTGCTCCTGCTAATGCGGGCCATCCGGCACACTTCCGAGGTTCTATAGTAGGTTCTATCGTTAATGGACACTGGCATGGCAATACCCCCTCAAATGCTAACGGTGTAACATCATTTGCTACATCTTGATATAACGTAACATACTTTCAATTCGTTTAAGATGTTAAGGGTTTCACGGCGAAACAACTAGGGAGATAACCCTAGTTTTATTTGGGGGTTAGCACCCATGTTAATAAGTCCCGCATTCAGGTAGTATATAGTACGATTATTTGCCTGAATATAGTACTAATTTATCTGTTAGTTGCTTACTAATGGACTATTGGCTATATCTCTATGAGTGGTTAAAATTTATATAAGTAATGTCATCTTAGTAAATGGTGGAATTTATATCTGTGCTGCCATCCGGGTAGGATAGAGATATTGTTTTTTATTTAGGAGGCTGATACCAGGGCCCCGGATAATCCGGGCCGGTAGGGCATAGACCCGTAAACAGTGGATAGACGAATTTATAGTTTCACTGCAGGTAAGGTGTCTATGTAGAAATAGAGATGAAAGGTCATTTTACCACTTTGGGAATTATTAAAAGGATTCTTATCATAACCACAGCTTTATCGCTGGCATTTATCATCGGGACTGCTACCACAGGCTCTCACTACATCGTAAAAGCATCAGGCCCCGGGCCTGACCTGATTGTCAAGGACATCGCTATGTCACCGGAAAATCCGGCTATAGGGGATACGGTAACATTCACTTTTACGATAAAAAACCAGGGGACTGAAGAGGCTGGTGTCTCACGTGTAACTTATTATATCGATGATAACTACATTCAATCAGATTCTATTAGCTCCATAAACGCCGGTGTCTCCGTAACAAAAACTCTAACCTGGGAGGCGCAGGGGGGCTCGCATGTCATCAAAGCAATAGCTGATTCTAATGAACAGGTTGCCGAGACAGACGAGGCCAATAATACCAGGACGTTTACCCTATCCCCCCTGGCGCCCGATTTAATCATCCAGTCGATATCATGGTCCCCGGAAGAGCCATCAAGGGGCGATAGTATAACCTTCAGCATTAACATAAAGAACCAGGGTAGTAGTAAGGCTAATTTCTCCCGCATTAATTTCTGTATTGATGGAAATTCCAGAGGTTACCAGGACGTTTCTAGTATTGAAGTGGGTGCTACCGTAACCAAAACCTACACCTGGGTTGCTACGGTAGGCCAGCATGATATTACGGCGATTGCCGACGCGGGTGATTCTGTGGTGGAGAGTAACGAGTCTAATAACGAGTGCGCCGTAACATTCTCAACCCTTCCTCCCGACCTGATTGTTGAGGATATTACCTGGTCTCCTGAAAGTCCGTCCATGCAGGATACCGTGAGCTTTAACGTCACCATAAAGAACCAGGGCAGCGGCCGGGCCGATTCCTGTACCGTTGCCTATTATATTAATGAAAATTTATTGACTTCAGATTCTCTCGACCCACTGGAGGCGGGTAACTCGGTTAATATGACCTTCAGCCGGGCAGCTGTGGAAAATCCCAGCAGCATCAAAGCAGTTGTTGATGTGTATAAGCACGTAACCGAGAGTAATGAGACCAATAATGAGAAGACGGTGATATTCTCAGCTGCTCTCCCTGACCTTGTTATTGAAGATGTTACCTGGTTGCCGATGGATACAGCTGTTGGCGATAACGTTACCTTTACCGTGACTGTCAGGAATCAGGGTAGCGGCAAAGCCGGGGAGTCTCGTATCCAGTTCTATATCGGCACTCTTCACACGGAATATCTCGATGTGCCGGAGATAGCTGCCGGTAGTAAAGTAACAGCGAGCTTTATTTGGGCTGCCCAGTCAAACCCGAACGAGGTCAGGGCGGTGGCTGATTGCGATAGTGGATTAGCTGAGAGTAATGAAAATAACAATGCATTTACCAATGACATTTCTGTCATTCCTCCTGACCTTATCATACAGGACATCACATGGACGCCGACGGATGCAATTGTTGGGGATACAGCGACCTTTACAGTCATTGTCAAG
The DNA here is from genome assembly GCA_964558675.1 of uncultured Dehalococcoidaceae bacterium. Lineage (GTDB taxonomy): Bacteria > Chloroflexota > Dehalococcoidia > Dehalococcoidales > RBG-16-60-22 > CAZLEY01. The sequence goes on from CAZLEY010000002.1 coordinate 59,720, forward strand.
AATCAGGGCAGTGGAAAAGCCGAGGACTTCTACGTGGCCTGCTATGTTGATGGTGATTTATTAACTTATGAATTCATCAACCAGGTAGCAGTTGATGCTACAGGAAATGCGACCTTTACGTGGATGGTCCAGAGCAGTTCACATGCCATAAGGGCGGTTGTTGACTACAATCAGAAGTTGCTTGAGAGTGATGAGGATAACAATGAGACTACGATTACCATGGCCCCGGCAATGCCCGATCTGGTTATTGATACCATTACGTTGTCGCCGACAGAGTTTTCAGCCGGGGATGAAGTGGATTTTAATGTCATCATAAAGAATCAGGGCAGTCAAAAGGCTCATGCCTTCCGGGTCGCTTATTATGTTGATGATTCAGCTGCCGGTTACCAGGATGTCACGTACGTTGATGCCGGTGCTACGGTGACGTATAAATTCCCGTGGACGGCTCTGGATGGTAACCATAGCATCAAAATAGCGGCCGATTCCAATAATCAGATTGACGAGGTTGAGGAAAATAACAACGTAAGGACGTTGAATATACCTTCTCCTGACCTTATCGTACAGGAAATTACCTGGTCGCCGGCGGATGCTGCTGTTGGAGATACCGTGACCTTTACCGTTATTACCAGGAACCAGGGTAGCGGTGAAGCTGGCAGTTCACAGGTAACTTGTTCTGTCGATGGCTCTATTGTAGGTAGCGATGAAGCGCCGGCTATAGACGCGGGTATTGGAGCCTCCACGACTTTTAAATGGGTCGCCGAGGCCGGTATACACATTATTGAGCTGTTTGTTGATCCTGATGACCAGGTTACAGAGGTTGATGAGACTAACAATGAGAAGCTGATAGAGTTCTCAACTCTTACTTCTGACCTGGTAATTAAGGATGCCCTCTGGTCGATGGAAAATTCGTTGATAAGCAATGACGTAGACTTTGTAATTACCATAGAGAACCAGGGCAGTAATACAGCCGGCGTCTCCGAGCTGATTTTATATATTGACGATGTTTCCGCAGGTAACTGTGAGGTGCCGCAGATACCCGCGGGCGATTCAGTCACAAAGACCTTCACGAGAAATGTTAGGACGGGAGCGCACACTGCTAGGGTAGTAGCTGACTCTGGTGACCAGGTTGCAGAAATTGATGAGGCTAATAATGAGAAAACGCTGGACTTCTCAACTCTTTATCCTGACCTCATCGTCAGGGATATCACTTGGTCGCCGACATCTGCAGCCGTCGGGGAAACAGTTACCTTCACTGTTAACATAAAAAATCAGGGTAAAGAAGAAGCCAGAAATGCCTGTGTGGCTTTATATATTAACGATTCACTGGTGGGCAGCACTGATCTGGAAGAGATAGATACGGGTGGTGTGGTAACCGAGACATTCGACTGGATTGTTGAGGCGGACTCCTTTGAACTCAGAGCGGTTCTTGACCTTGATGAGATGGTTGTGGAGAGTAATGAGAACAATAATACGGTATATCAAACGCTGTCTCTGCAAGGTGCAGAGGGTACGACTGGCGTGACTGGAAAGACAATAGGTACCCTTAAGCAGAGCCGGAGTTTTGTCGGAGACTGGTGGTGGCTGCTCGTGATGGTTGGGGTGATATTTGGCGGTATCGCGTTTGTATCCGCTATGAAGGCTTTTAAAAAAAGCCGTTGATAACGTTGTTACGTATATCTGAATTCTTTAAATCTCCCATTATACGGCATGGTCCGCTATCGTAAAGCAATGATTGTTAAAGAACTGGATAGGGAATTAAGACCATGCTGGCTGCACTAACTGGGAATCCTCAGGGTTACCGTGGTGCCCGTATCTGGCTCTGATTGTACGATTAAGGTCCCCCCGATAAGGCGTGCCCTTTCGCGCATCCCGATGATGCCTATCTTCCCGGACAGGGCCAGATCGCTTGTCCTTTCGGGCATATTAAATCCTTGACCGTTGTCGCTTATGATTAAAGTCAAAGCGTCAGCGCCAAAATCCAGATTCATCTCAACCGCTGAAGCATGTGAATGTCTCCTGACATTGCTTAATACTTCCTGAGCGATGCGGAAGACGGTCAATTCCTCTTCCGGCGCAAGCCGACGCCTTTTGCCGGTGATATTGACCCGCGTGGTAATCTCGTAGCTCTTTTCAAGGTCGGTAATGAGCCACTCCAGCGCCGGTATCAACCCCAGGTCATCCAGTATTGATGGTCTGAGGTCCTGGCTGAAGCGGCGTACGCCTTCGAGAGCGGAGTCAGACATCTCATGCAATTTATCCAGGCGCTCTGTTATCGGCTTGGTCAGTTCCTTCTCTTCCGTGATAAGCGAGTCCAGGCCGCGTGAAAGAGTGGCCAGAATTTGAGCAGTGTCGTCATGGAGTTCACGAGAGATGCGCAATCGTTCATCCTCCTGGGCTCTTGTCACCTGTTTTATGTAGTACTCCATATTCTGCCGTAATTCCTTTTCCTCGGTTACGTCCTGGGCAATAACCTGCAGACCGATTACCTCGTTTCTTCTGAGCAAAGGGCCAATCCTGAGCTCGAAAAACGCCTCTGTTCCATCCTTTCTGGTCAGGCCGACTTCCTCAACCCCGCCGACCGTTACCTGCTCCATTTTTTCCGAGAAAAGCTGTTTGACCTTCTCCTGGCTTACGCCGGAAAAGAGTTCGTAGATGGACGTGGATGTCAGTTCTTTCTGTGTGAAGCCGGTGAGCTGTTCACAGGTCTTATTAACCGAGATAATCCTGGCTGTCGTGGAGCAGATAAAAATGGCATCACTGGAATTTTCAAACAGTCCTCTGTAGCGCTCCTCTGATATCCGCAGTTGTTGAGCGGTAATCTGCTGTTGCTGATAAAGGTGTGCGTTTTCAACGGCAACGCCAATCTGATTGCCGATGGCGGTAAGCAATTCCACTTCCTCCGGCTGAAACTGGCGGTAGCTGTACATGGAAATGCAGATGGTACCGTTGACCTTCCTTTTGGAACTTAGCGGAACAATCAGTGTGGAGTGCAGTTTGAATTTACTGACGACTTCCCTGGTAAGTCTGGGGTCCTGGGAAGCATCCTCGACAAACAGAGGTTGCCCGGACTGGGCTACACTACCGTTGAAACCTTCTCCCAGCTTAAGCCTGTCCACGCCCCGGGCAAGCTCTTCGGATGAGCCACGGTGAGTCGCCAGGGCAAGCTCATTGGTTTTTTCATCCAGAAGAAATATCCAGCCAATGTCGGCTTGCATGACATCGACGACACTGTCTATAGCGTTACTCAGGACATGGCTCAGTTCCAGAGATTCGGAGACGGTGCCTGATATCTGGTTAAGAGCGGCAAGTCGTCTCTCATCATCTCTGATGACCTGCACATTTGCCTGAAGCTCCTGCTGGGCATTCTCCAGTTGATGAACCGCCCGTTGTTGCCGATGAATAAGCCAGCTAACCAGCAGTCCGATTAAGAAAAAAGCAATGGTCTCGGTTATTGCTTCCGGCACCTGGGTGGAGAAGAGTATAGCCCGTGGCAGGAGCGCTATACTGATGAAAACGGCCGTAATTATCCCGCCCTGCAGTCTGAAGACGAAGGCAGCGTAAGCGACCGGGATGATGGAGAGGATACGGTATGTTGAATAGCGAGCCAGCTGAACAGGTGTCTGAGGCACTATAGTCTGAAGCAAGGGAATCTGGTCAGCATAGTAAATAAGGGCCCCAAAAACCATGATAGCCAGGATAATCCAGAAATGCGGAACCCTGTATATACTCTTCACAGCTATTATCCTCTTTGTCAGGCACTACGCCAGGTCGTCCAGACTTAACCAGCCTTTTCTCAGTGCCTGCAAAACAGCCTCGGTTCTAGAGCCTACGTCCATCTTGCGGAAAATATTGGCCAGATGGGCCTGCACGGTACGTCGGCTTACAAATAGCTTATCGGCGATATCCTGATTGCTCATGCCTTGGGCAGCTAACTTCAATATCTCCGTTTCACGTTCACTGAGTTCCGCTAGCTGTGTCGGCTCGCTGGAATCCTGACCGACGCCGAAGCGGCTAAAGACCTTCTGGGCAATGGCTGGATGGAGTACCGCCTCCCCGGCATATACGGCACGAATAGCGTTGATTAAGTCCTTGCCGCTGACATTCTTTAACAGGTATCCAGCCGCCCCTGCCTCCAGCAGTGCCATAATATACTGGTCGTTATCATAAGCGCTTAGAATCAGTACGGCTGTAGAAGGTTGGCTGGCTTTAATCTGTCGCGTTGCCTCAATACCATTGACCTTGGGCATGGCAATATCCATTAAAACCACATGGGGAGATTTTTTGCTGGCAAGCTCAATGGCCTCTTCGCCGTCGCTGGCCTCGCCGATAACCTCCATATCCTTCTCTTTATCAATCAGGTTGCGCGTTCCCTCACGGAAAAGCGCATGGTCATCAGCGATAATAACATTTATCTTGCCCATATGGTTATAGCCTTTTATACCTCAGCGGCATCTCCTCGTACCATTATAGTCTGTGATAAGCAAGAGTTCAAAGTCACCCGAATCGTTTAAGATGGCGTTTAAGTGGAGACTACGTGATGTAATCGAAGCTTGGCAATATGCACACATGGCCTAGTAAAGAAATAGGCCAAGATGACAGGTCAAATTAGGTCAGGTGACAGATGAAAGACCGTAAACTCGGTGTTAACATAAAATTAGAGGGAACTAAGGGAGGTGACATATGGAGAGGGAAGAGGACGATAATTTCATCAGTATCTCGACAGTGCTTGATGAACTGGAAAAAGACTTATCATCCCGCACAATCAGCCTGAGAAAGGAAAAGGCTCCCTGTGGCAAGGAAGCAATCCTTGAAGTGCTGGCCAGGGCTGCCGATGACCATAAGTTTCTGGCCCGGCTGGCGGAGGACCCTGCCAGGGTGCTTAAAGAGTATAACCTGACGTCAGAGGAGAGAGCTGCCCTGGCGTCAGGTGACTTGCGCCGGATAGAATCATGGGTCGGTAAGCTGGATAAGCGAATGAGCACCTGGATATGGTGCCGACTTCAGCAGGAGAAGTGGTAAATAAAGTGAGGTCTGAAATGAGTATAGCCGAGGTAACAAAGGATACACATGCGGTTGCTCCAAGAGATGAAGTAACTGTTGTTGAAACTCGAGTAAGCGAAATTCTGGCGTCATATACGGGCGAAAAAGCTGAGCTGATACCGATATTACAGGATGTCCAGCACGCTTTTGGCTATTTGCCCGAGGAGGCTATGAGACAGATAGCGCAGTTTGTTAATGTACCGGAGTGCACTGTCTTCGGGGTGGCTACTTTTTACGCTCAGTTCAAGCTTGTTCCCACGGGACGGAATATCGTCAGGGTTTGCCGGGGAACGGCCTGCCACGTACGGGGAGGCGCGCGCATCCTTAAAGAAGTGGAGAGAAAGCTGGGTATTAAGCCGGGCGAAAGCACAGCGGACCTTGAATATGCCCTGGAAACCGTTGCCTGCATCGGTGCCTGCGCTCTGGCGCCCAACATGACGATAAACGACAACACCTACGGCCAGATGACCACCAGGAAGGTGGCTGGAATCCTGGGTACAAAGAAGGCCTGATGGGCTGGTCTGGCTAAGCGGAGGTTACGAAGGGGTATGACAATGGATTTTGAGAAAATAAAGGCTCAAGCAATCTCAGAATGGAAAACGATGGAAAGCAGTGATAAGCCCCGTATTTTTATTGGCGCTGCTACCTGCGGTCGGGTAGCCGGTGCATTGGCTGTACTTGATGCGGTTAATGCAACGCTTTTAAAACATAATCTGGAGGCTGCAATTACCCAGGTTGGCTGTATCGGGCTTTGTTATGCCGAGCCTATAATTAATATCATTAAGCCGGGACGCCCGCAGATTTACTACGGGAGCCTCACGCCGGAACTTGCCTCTCAACTTATCGAGGACTATCTTATCAAGGACAATCCCCGTCCAGACCTGGCTCTCGGTACTGTTGGTGACGGTTCTATCGAGGGAATTCCCAAGTTGTTCGATTTGCCGATGCTTAAGCCACAGGTGCGTATAGCTCTACGTAATTGCGGCCTCATAGACCCTGAGAATATAAATCACTATATAGCCAGAGGTGGTTATGGTGGTTTTCTCAGGGCGCTGGAAATGTCGCCAGAAGCAGTGATTGAGGAGATAAAGAAGTCGGGTTTACGTGGGCGCGGCGGCGCCGGTTTTCCCACCGGCCTCAAGTGGCAGTTCTGCCGGCAGTCACCTGGTACCATGAAGTACATAATCTGCAACGCCGATGAAGGCGACCCCGGAGCCTTTATGGACAGGTCACTTTTAGAGGGTGACCCCCATGCTGTTCTGGAAGGTATGCTCATCGGCGCTTATACTATAGGTGCAAAGGAAGGGTATATCTATGCACGAGCCGAGTACCCGCTGGCTATCGAGCGCCTGAATGTGGCTCTAGAGCAGATGAGTGATATCGGCTTGCTGGGCGAGAATATCCTCGGGTCTAATTTTAGTTTCCACCTGAAAATCAAGCAGGGAGCCGGGGCTTTTGTCTGTGGTGAAGAAACAGCCCTGATAGCGTCTATTGAAGGTGAGCGTGGCTTGCCTCGTCCCCGTCCACCCTTCCCCGCTCAGGCAGGATTATGGGGCAAGCCGACGAATATCAATAATGTTGAAACCTGGGCGAATGTCTCGGCAATTTTAAAAGATGGCGCCGATTGGTATGCCAGTTATGGCTCAGAGGGGAGTAAGGGGACCAAGACTTTTGCTCTGGCTGGTAAAATCCAGCGTACCGGCCTCATTGAGGTGCCACTGGGCATAACCCTGAGCGAGATAATTTTCGATATCGGCGGTGGTATTCCCAACGGCAAACGCTTTAAGGCGGTGCAGACCGGCGGGCCGTCCGGAGGGTGTTTACCGGCCAGCTTTCTCAATTCTCCGGTTGATTATGAATCCCTGGCCAGTGCCGGTTCTATTATGGGGTCGGGTGGTATGGTGGTATTGGACGAGGATACCTGCATGGTGGATATGGCCAGGTTTTTCCTTTCCTTTACTCAGTTTGAATCCTGCGGTAAGTGCATCCAGTGCCGCTGGGGCACCAAGCAGATGCTGGCCATTCTGGAAGATATTACCAGTGGTAGAGGACGGCCCGATGATATCGACCTTCTGATTGAGTTGAGCGAAGCGGTTAAAAACGGGTCGCGCTGCGGGCTGGGCCAGACAGCGCCCAACCCCGTGCTCTCTACCATACGTTACTTCCGGGATGAATACGAATCTCATATTATGAAATTACATTGCCCGGCGGCTGTATGCAAGGGGCTGGTCAAAGCGCCCTGCAGTCATACCTGCCCGGCTGGCGTTGATGTGCCGCGCTATATTCGCCTGATTTCCGAGGGAAACTATGATGAAGCGCTGTCTGTCATAAGGGAAAAAATCCCGTTCCCGTCTGTCTGCGGATACGTATGTATCCACCCCTGTGAATCGAAGTGCCGCCGGGGTCAGCTGGATGAGTCCATTGCCATCAGGGCGTTAAAGCGCTTTGCCGCTGACTATGGCGGTAAGAGTGCTGCCGAACCTGTGATAGCGTCACCCTCCGGAAAGCGGGTAGCTGTCGTAGGGTCAGGTCCGGCCGGTCTGACCGCTGCCTATTACCTGGCCAAGCTATGCGGTCACGCCGTCACCGTGTTTGAATCCCTGCCGGAGGCAGGCGGGATGATGAGGGTTGGTATCCCCAGATACCGGTTGCCCGGTGACTTACTTGACGCCGAGATAGATGCCATCAGGCAGGTCGGTGTAGAGATAAAGACGAATACCAGGATAGATTCCGTGGCATCGCTCCGTGAGCAGGGGTACGACTCTGTATTTCTCGCCCTCGGTGCCCATGCCGGCATACCCATGCGTGTTGAAGGAGAAGATACAACGGGGGTAATGGACTGCGTATCGCTGCTCCGTGATGTCAGTCTGGGCAAGGAGGTAAAGCTCGGCAAGAGGGTGGCCGTTGTCGGTGGGGGCAATGCGGCGATTGATGCCTCCCGCACCGCCCTGCGACTCGGTGCCAAAAAGGTGACCATTTACTACCGGCGCACCCGTGACGAGATGCCGGCCGCCGATGAGGAAATAAATGAAGCGTTGGAGGAAGGCGTCGGTATAGAATTCCTTGCCAACCCCAGCAAGATATGGCGAGAGAACGGGCACCTCAAGATGAATTGTGTCCGAATGAAGCTGGGGGATATTGATGATAGTGGCCGCCGACGGCCGGAGCCTATCCCTGGCAGCGAATTTGAAGAAGAGTTTGATGTCATCGTGGCGGCCGTCGGTCAGAGGCCGGAGATTCCCGACCAGATGGGGGTAAAAACCAATGGCCGGAGTACCATAGATACTGACCAGTATACGCTCGCCACTGACCTGGACGGTGTGTTTGCGGGTGGGGATGTCGTCAGTGGACCGGCTTCGGTAATCGAGGCGATTGCCGCCGGACGGCAGGCCGCTATTTCCATAGATAAATACCTCGGTGGCCGGGGCCTGATTGACGAAAGACTGGCTCCGCCTGAAGATATAGCGGCATCTCCGGCGGTGGAAGAAGATGAAGAAAGAAGGCGACCCGAAATGCCGGTGCTGGCTGTTGACCGGCGTCTTAAGGACTTCAGTACCGTCGAGCTTGGCTACACGGTGGAAGCGGCGACTGAGGAGGCGGGGCGCTGCCTGAGGTGCGACCTTGAGGAAGACTAAAAAGAAATTAAACATGACGATAAATTATATTGGATACTACCTTTCCGACGGAGGATAACATGGCTACGATGATTCCAACCACCAGGGAAGAGCAAAAGCTGGATACTGTTACCGTGACTATTGACGGTAAGAAGATTGAAGTACCACAGGGAGCTACCGTACTGGAGGCAGCACAGAGTGCCGGCATTTATATCCCGACTCTCTGCCATGACCCTGACCTCAAGCCGTACGGGGCCTGCTGCCTCTGTGTCGTTGAGGTTGAGGGTATGCGCGGCCTGCCCACCTCATGTACCACGCCGGCAACCGATGGCATGGTGGTGCATACCGAGTCGACCATGGTGACTCAGTCCCGGCGTATTACCATGGAGCTTATCATGGCTAATCACCACGGTGACTGCCTCACCTGTGCCAAGAACCAGCAGTGTGATATACAGAAAATAGCACGGTACCTGGGCGTTGAACAGGAGCACTTTGACAGGATGCGGAAAAGCCAGGAGCTGATTCCTGTTGATGACAGCCATCCCGCTTTTACCCGTGACCCTAATAAATGTATTCTCTGCGGTAAGTGCGTTCGTGCCTGCCACGAAATTGCCGGTGTCGGGGCTATTGACTTGGCTTTCAGAGGCGACTCGGCCAGAGTAAGCACCTTCGGCGATAAACCCCTTATCAAATCCATATGTGAGTCATGCGGTGAGTGCCTGGCGCGGTGTCCTACCGGCGCCCTTGTAGCTAAAAGCACCCGCCAGCCGACCCGTGAGGTTAAGACAACCTGTCCTTACTGCGGCGTAGGCTGCTCCATATATCTGGGGATTCGTGGAAATGAAATAGTCAGCGTGCGGGGCGATACGGAAAGTCCCGTCAACAGGGGCGGCCTCTGTGTCAAGGGGAGGTTTGGCTTTGACTTCGTTAATCACCCCGACAGGCTTACCCGTCCGCTGATAAGGAAAGAAGGCTGGAGTAAGGATGTCGAGGTGAATGGCAATTTCAAAGACATCTTCCGCGAAGCCAGCTGGGACGAAGCCCTTGAACTGGTGGCGGACAATCTCTCCAGAATCAAAACGGAACACGGTCCGGACAGCCTTGGTGTACTGAGTTCGGCCAAGTTTACCAACGAGGAAAACTACCTGGTGCAGAAGTTCACCCGGGCTGTATTGGGCACCAATAACGTTGACCACTGCGCCCGGCTCTGCCATGCCTCGACAGTGGTCGCTGCCGCCGCTGCCTTCGGTGATGGTGCCATGAGCAATTCCATTGACGATTTTGCCAAGGCTGATGTCCTGTTTATCATTGGCTCCAATACCACTGAGTGTCATCCCATCATCGGACGGATAATACGCCAGCGCGTAAAATCAGGGAACGCCAAGCTGATAGTAGCTGACCCCCGCGCCATCCAGTTAGCCAAACTGTCTACTGTTCATCTGCGCCACAAACCAGGAACAGACGTTGCCCTGATTAACGCTATGATGAATGTGATTCTCCAAGAGGGACTGCATGACCAGAAATTTATTGAGGAACGTACCGAAGGTTTTGAGGAGCTGGCAGAGACCGTCAAGCAGTACACCCCTAAGATGGCACATGAGATAGCCGGCGTTTCTGAGGCCAGTATTGTAAGAGCCGCGAGACTCTTCGCCGGTGCCGAGAAGGCGGCTGTCCTCTACGGCATGGGTATAACCCAGCACACCACGGGTACGGACAATGTTAAAAGTCTTGCCAACCTGCTGATGCTGACGGGGAATATTGGCCGTGAGGGCACCGGCTTCAGCCCGCTCAGGGGTCAGAACAACGTTCAGGGAGCGTGTGATATGGGGGCCCTGCCCAATGTCTTCCCCGGCTATCAACAGGTAGCCAATCCGGAGGCCAGGCAGAAATTCGAGACAGCTTGGGACTGCACTATCAAGGATAAACCGGGGCTGCCCGTTACCGAAATGGTAGAAGCCGCTGCACAGGGGCAGATAAAGGCCATGTACGTGCTCGGAGAGAATCCCATAATGAGCGAACCTTACACATTCCATACCAAGCGGGCTATACAACAGCTGGAATTTCTGGTAGTCCAGGACATATTCCCCACGGAGACGGCCGTTCTTGCCGATGTTATTCTGCCGGCGGCTACCTTCGCCGAAAAGGATGGCACTTTTACCAGCACCGAGAGGCGGGTGCAGAGAATAAGGAAAGCCATCGAGCCTCCCGGTGAAGCCAAACCTGACTGGCAGATTGTCTCTTTGCTGGCTGATAAGATGGGTTATCCGTGTAATTACCAGAACGCCGAGGAGATAAACGAGGAAATGACGGCGCTTACCCCTATCTATGGCGGTATGCATTATGACCGTCTGGAGGATTACGGACTACAATGGCCCTGCTATGACCGGACCCACCCCGGGACGTCCACTCTTCATGTGGGTAAGTTTACTCGCGGTCTGGGTAAGTTCCATGCTGTTGAATACAAGCCTCCGGCGGAATCGGTTTCTGCCGACTATCCCCTCATTCTTACCACCGGGCGAGTGCTGGAGCACTGGCACACGGGCAGCATGAGCCGGAGGACCAAGGTGCTGCACGACCTCTATCCAAAAGGTGCCGTTGATATCCACCCTGATGATGCCTTGAAACTGGGTATCGTAGATGGCGACCTCGTCACCATAGCTTCGGAGCGAGGCAAGATAGAAACCCCGGTTCGTGTTACTGATGAGACATCTCCCGGGCTTGCTTTCATGGCTTTACACTGGAAAGAGTCACCGGCCAATGTTTTGACCAATGCGGCTCTGGACCCTGTAGCCAAAATCCCGGAGTTCAAAGTCTCTGCCGTCAAGGCGGTATTGGCGGTACTGGACAGGGCTACTCAGGACAACGCCTTTTTTACGCGTCTTGCCGAGAACCCCGCTGAGGCGTTGAAAGAATATGACTTAACGCCTGAAGAAAAAGTGGCCATTGCCAGCGGCGATTTGCGGAAAATCGAGTCATGGGTTGGCAAACTGGATGAACGCCTGAAGAAATGGCTTGTTGCCAGACTGGCACAGGAAAAATGGTAGCCAGCAACTGGAATGAGTGGTAGAATGCATTTGGATTAATGTCAACCCAAATGATGAATGGCGGAAGCACATCTGGAAATTCGGGTAGAGATAACGTCAACAGGAAGCAGAGACCCAAATTAGGAGCCAGTTCCTGGCTGCTGCGTGTCAAAGCGACCAGCGTTCGGTCGCTTTACAGTCGGCACAGGGTGAAATCGAAAGCGGCAGTAAGCTGACTCCGCGGGAGATTGAGATATTGAGGCTGGCATCTCGCGGTATGAGCAACAAAGAGTTGTCCGAGAAGCTCTCGGTTAGTCTGCGTACCGTTAAAGCACACCTGAGCAATATTTTCAACAAAATGGGCTGTATCAGCCGTACCGATGCCATCATCAAAGGGCTGAAGCAGGGATATATCAGCCTGGATGATATTCAGTAGCCGTTGCGCATGTCGGCTACTCTGGATATGGAGTTGTAATCATTTACCTACGCATATTTAGACGGGTATCCGTAACCATCTCCAATCCTCATTTATGGGCAGGCTGGGCCTTATGGGTATGTATGAGCGCGCCGGGCTCCTGAATGGCAGTCTGGAAATACAGTCGAAGCCAGGCGAGGGTACGAAAGTAGTCGTGAAATTGCCCTGGTACGTCCAGGGTAAGGAAAAGCGAGTCAATTGACGGCTGTAATCTACGCTCCATCTTTGATGGATTGGCAAGCTGGGCTCTGGTGGCTGACACGGTCTTTTCAGCGTTTGTTTTCATTATCTATTTCGTAATCGGAAGATGGAAGAAGAAGAAAGTCTAGTTGTCGCAGTATATAATTACGGCAGGAGGTGTTGTTTATGGATATTGAAGAACTTGCCAGGAAAGTCCAGTACCTTATCGACCTTGAGGAAATCAAGAAACTACAGCGTAAATATCAGTACTGGCTGTTCAAGCAGGACTATGAAAAAATAGTCGAGCGCTGTTTTGCCCGGAAGACTCCCGGCGTGAGGATGGAGGCATCAGATAGCGGCGTCTTCAAAGAACCTGAAGGTGTGAGGCGGTTTTTTCTGGATATGGTGGGTCAGCAGAGGACACGACCTGGCGGTTTTACCATGCACATGGCGGTAGGTCCCGTAATTGAGATTGCCAGAGATGGTGAAACGTCCCGGAGCATATGGTTTTCACCGGGTTGCGCCGGTCCGATGTGGATATGGGGAGTGTATATGGTAGACTATGTTAAAGAGGACGGAGAGTGGAAGTTCTGGCACATGATTTTCAGTCCGTTCTTCAGGACGCCTTATGATAAGGGCTGGACTGAAGTCCCTGTTTCGGGGACGCTGAGGTCGGGTCTGGAGGATGGGCCGCCTTCACGGTGGAATCCGTATGATAAAGCAAAAGCCGGCCAGGAACTCTTCTCACATCTATTAGATGCACCGGAACCTTATGATAGCATGAATATAGAATAACAGGTCACGATTGGAGTCGGTTTTCCGGTGTTTTAGTCTGGTTGCCCTGATATAATAATGCCGGGGTGGCAAATGAAGGGATATGCTGGCAAAGAATTAACAAAAGGAGGAAAAAATGGAACTGCTTTTAAAAGATAAGGTGGCACTGGTAACCGGAGCCGGGAGCCAGATAGGCTATGGCAGAGGTATAGCTGTACTGTTGGCGGAGGAGGGGTGTCATATCGTCGCTGCCGATATTGACCTTGATGGAGCTAAAAAAACGGCGGCGGATGTCGGGTCTCTGGGCCGCGAAGCCCTGGCGGTGAAAGTGGATGTGACCGAAAAGGCTGAGGTTGACGGTATGGTTAAAAAGGCGCTGGAAAAGTTCGGCAAAATAGATATCCTGGTAAATAATGCCGGCTCCAGCAGTCAGTTAAGGCCGTTCATTGAGATGACGGAAGAAGATTGGAACTATGACATCGGTGTTAACCTTCTCGGCCAGATGAGGGTCGCCCGGGCGGTACTTCCCCACATGATATCGCGCAAGTACGGCCGGATTATCAATACCTCCGGAGGACAGGGTGTACCCGGCATATCCATATACGGCGCCGCCAAGGCGGGAGTGGTCATGTTCACCCAGGCGCTGGCGAGAGAAGTTGCCTCCAAGGGGGTTATCGTTAATGCCGTCGGCCCCGGACTCGGCAAGACCGGACTCGTTTACCGGGCTTCTGACGAATTTCTGGAGGTGGAAATAAAGCGGTCACAGTTAGGGAGGCTTTGCACGCCTGACGACGTAGCGCCGGTGGTGGCTTTTCTGGCCTCGGACAGGTGCAGCTATATGATAGGGGTATGTGTCCAGTTAACTACGGCTTAGAATTCAGGAGAGGGGGTGGCGTTATCAACCCGCAAGCCCCACCCCTCCCTTTTAATATCTTTTCCCACCCGCGCCGCCCTCGTGGCATCTGCGGCTTAACCCGTTCTTACATAATCTATCCCCACCCGGGCCACTTACATAACCACCCCATCACACCGTCTCAGTCCCAAAATAGTACCGTGCCGCTTCAACGATACGCAGGACTCGCCCTCCGACAACGATCTGCGATATCTTTGCATCTCTCAACAGCTTTTCCATCTTCCCCTCTTTGGAATACCCGTAAGACCCCATGAGTTCCAGACCACGATTAATGGCTCTCCATGCACAATCACCCACGACATTTGCGCACACACTGGCCATTGCAAGCTGCTTGGGCTCCCATGGAGGACCGTAAATATCCGCATGATCAAGCCGCTCAAGCGTACCCCACAGGAATAATTCAGCACTAACCATGTCGGAAGCAATCTGGCCTAGCTCATACACGATAGCTCCGTGTTCCTTCATCGGTTTGCCGGCAGTCTCTCGATTGTCGACATAGTATTTCAGGATTTCATACGCCCTTCTCATTATGCCAACTGAAAACGTAGCAGCGGCCGCGCGGCCCCCGGTACACCAGGATGTAAAAGCCTTTACCGCATTCTCGCCTTCCTGGAGGCAGTTCTCTTTTGGCACACGCGCATTATCAAACCAGATATCCCCATTGGTATCTAAAGCCGTTCCCATTTTCTGATAAGGCTTGCTGGTTGATACACCGGGGGTGTCAGCAGGGACGGCAATCGCCGCTATATTATTTGGAAAAATTTTGCCTTCTACTGAACAGATGACCGCAAACATCTTCGCCTCTCTATAACCAGACGGCCATAGCTTATGACCATTGATGACCCATTCATTTCCTTCCAGTCGGGCTCTTGTTCTGGTCTGCGCCCCTTTAAGTCTCATATCTTCGACTGCTCCTCCACCATGGGGCTCGGTAAGTGTACTGGCTATCATATAAGGTTCATCTCCCAGGAGCAACTCTGCAAACTTTTTCAGCATCACATCATTTGGAGTAGGTACCCCGGCTAACATTACCGCCCCACCCGTTATAAATCCTGATTCTGCGAGACCGTGGTCACCCCTCGTCAGTTCCAGGATAGTAGCAGCTGTCTCCACCATTGAGAAACCGCCCATCCCGCCATACTGAGGGGGCACGAACGTTTTTTGTAAACCCAGGTCTATCCACAGTTTCTTAAACAAGTCTTTGACGAATGTGGGCCCTTCCCTTTCCGTCCAGTCCCAGTAATCATCGAATTCACTTTCATGTGGTAGCACCTCTTTATTCACGAAATCTCTCAGGGTGTTACAGTACATTTTAACTTCTTCGCTAATGAGGTGGTCTGGTCGCAAAAAAACATCTCTCTCCATCGTACTCCTTCTATAATTTTTATTAATAATGTAGCTTTGACCGAGAAGCTGATATATCGGTGTATTATAGGTATTCCCTCCCGGAGATGTCAACAGCTCGCTTGCTGACGTCAAGCGATTATCTCCCTTTGTCATTGCGAGCCCTCACGCTGCGCTCAGGATAAACTCCACGAAGCAATCCGCCCCTTGATGCACCCCAGCCACCCACCCCTCCTTTAATATCTTTTCCCACCCGCCGCCCTCGCATCATCTGCGGCTTAGCCGGCCTATACATATTGGGCAGGTCAGATAGACAGCTAATATAATGTCGCGAGCATTATATTACCAGCAAGCTGAGAAACACGGACCGAATACTCTAGTCAGTCACGTCACGTCGAATGAAAATCAAGGAAGCAACGGTAATACTAGCCGCGCCGTAGGCTAAAGATAATATAAGCGCCGTTGAGTACTCTATAATAAACGTGCCGCCGGATGCCAGTGCACCGAGTACCGTAGCCGGAAGCTTCGTACCAACAGACTCCACAAATTGCCCTATCAGCAACTCGAATATCAGCAGGAATCCCACTCCACCGGATATGGAAATTGCCGCCGAACGCGTCGTTATTGCCAGTACACCTCCGATCAATCCCCAGATAATAGTTGCCAGAGAGATATTGGCGAAACCAATCAACAACTCGCGTATCCCCTGCCAGCTAAACCATGCATCCACAGGTATGTTTTCTCCGGGTGCCAGCACCAGGGATGCCAGCATCGTTACTACGGTCGCCCCGGCTGTGATAAGAATGATAAAGGAGGACAACGTAAGCAGCTTCCCGATAAGAAGTCGGAAACGGTTGGGTTCCGCGACGAGAAGAATCCTGATGGTACCTTTTTCATAATCACGGGCTATGTTCGTGGCGAATATGGCCAGCGCAATTAAACCGATAAACGATGAAGCGGAATGGATACCTATAATCCATCCATCCGGTGCTGCCAGTTGTTCCGGCCCCGGCGCGATGCCAAAAGGCCCGCGGAACTGACCGGCGTCTGTCGCGGCATCCATGAAATTGAACATAGTGCCCATAAACGCAAATAATACTACTGGGCTCATCCATCCCAATACGGTAGCCGGTCGCGCAATCTTGAGCCATTCCGATGAAAAGACACGGTTCATTATGTTGCTACCTCACCACGCGTCATGCTCAGAAATACGTCTTCGAGAGATTCACACTCGGGCCGTAATTCCCGCAGGTTGACTCCTTTAGACGTAGCCAACCGATTCAGTTCGGAACTCCATTCCTTTGGAGCGGTGATGATAATGGCATCATCTTCCTGACGGAACAGATGACCGGACTCGCTAATGATTCTGGTAAGCAGGGGCAAATCCGCCGTGTTTTCCGGCGCCGCATATACGGCTTCACAGGCTCTTTGCATAATATCTGCAAGTTCTCCGGCGAATACCAGTCTGCCGTTGTGAATCATAACAAGACGGTCTGCTTCGGCCTCCACCTCGGAGAGTAGATGAGTAGAGACGAAAACAGTCCTCCCTGAGTTGCCAATCTGACGGAGGAGGTTCCTGATTTCGACGATACCAGCCGGGTCAAGGCCGTTCGTGGGTTCATCCAGTATGAGTAGTTCTGGATTGGGGAGTAATGCTACAGCTATGCCCAGTCGCTGCTTCATTCCCAATGAGTAATTAGCTACCTTATCACTGGCACGTGATGACAACCCGACCATTTCCAATACCCGCGGCACCTGTTCAGGGAGAAATCCTCCGAGCTTGGCCAGGGCTCTGAGATTATTGGAGCCGCTGAGACTAGGGTAGAATACGGGTGATTCGATAATGGCACCAACTTTGTGCAGATAGGCCGATGGAGTACAGATACCATGGCCAAGAACCTCGGCGTTACCCCCCGTAGGCCTAATCAGGCCAAGAAGCATACGAATCGTTGTGCTTTTACCGGCTCCATTCGGCCCGACAAAACCAATGACACCTCCACGCGGCATCTCAAAAGTCAGTTCTTCGACTGCTTTCAGCTTCCCGAACCTTTTCGTCAAGCCATTAGCCGATAATACCGGGCCATCACTAGTATTTAATTTAGAAAGGTTATTCACGACTCCATCCTTTATTAAATTAGTCGATGAAGTCTCTATTTAATATAATATCAAATTACGGGAAATAATCAATAATACCCCACCCCACTTTGCCATCTTTCCCCCCCACCCCGCCTCGTTGATTCTCTTTCCCCACCACCCCCCTCTTAATATCTTTTCCCACCCGCCGCCCTCGTATCGTAGGTGGGCTTAGGCTGTAGGTTAAAAACTCCTCTCCCCTTTCCCACTTCTGTACTACACCTTGATTATCGTTGACATGACAGTAGTTATGGAGTACGATTGTCGTACTATTTATTATTAACTGTCAATGTGATGAGTACAATTTATAACATCTATTGCGATGAAAGTTGCCATCTCGAGAATGACCAACAACCCATTATGGTTCTTGGAGCAATTTGGTGTCCGTTAGAAAAAGTTAGAGAAATATCAAAGAGAATACGAGAGATTAAAACTAAGCACAATCTGAGTAATAAATTCGAAATAAAATGGACTAAAGTATCACCTGCAAAATTGAACTTTTATATAGACATTCTAGACTATTTTCTAGATGATGATGACCTACATTTTAGAGCTTTGGTTGTTCCGAACAAACAGGCACTTCAACATGACCTTTACAAACAAACGCACGACATCTTTTACTATAAAATGTTCTTTAATTTACTTAAAGTGATTCTAGAACCGAAGGATTGTTATAGAATTTATTTTGATATTAAAGATACAAATAGCGCAAAAAGATTAGCTAAACTTCATGAGGTTCTATGTAATAATTTATATGACTTTGAAACGCAAATAATCGAAAGATTACAAACTGTGCGTTCTAACGAGGTAGAATTAATACAACTAGCTGACTTCCTCACCGGAATAATTTCTTATGCTAACCGAGACCTTAACACAAGTAAAGCAAAAACCAACTTAGTCAAGCGATTACAGCAAAGATCAGGCTATACGCTTCATAAAACTACTTTATTGAGGGAAAATAAAGTTAATATCTTTATTTGGCTACCTTTGGAGGATCAAATATGACATCGGAACCTCCATGGCTACCAAAAGAACTATGTTATGCGGAATATGGAGGCGACTGGGACAAATTCATTGCCGACGTTTATAGAGTGTTCGAAGATGATTTTATAAAGACTAGGCCTGTTTATAAATCATTTCCGGTAAATCATGATTCTAGGATTGAACATGGTAGAGAAGCAGGTTTCTGGCACATAGTGGAAATCCAAGATGCTGTTGCTGGTAGTAGAATACCAGATTTAAGAAGATGCGAGCATATACCGTGGCCTAAGCCAATAATCGAAAATCCAAACGATATCGCAGTATCAATATGGGAAACTGAAATAAAAAAACCGAAATACGGACGCCAAATTAGGGTAATTCTCTGGTTAGAGAACTTCGATTATATTGTAGTATTACGAGCAAGACCTACAGAGATGATACTTATTACCGCTTATTGTGTTATTTATGAATCTCAAAGAAACAAACTTCGAAAGCAGAGAAACGAATACATAAAACAAAAGACGCCCTGAAGGGCGGCTTAAGTACTCCTTCTACACATGGCAGATGAGTTATTATTATTATAACAATTGTGTTGCATTTTGTCAACAATATTTTGACGTTTAGCAGTGCTTATTGAGAATATATATTCAATACAATTAGGTAGTTCATATTTACAGCCCCACCATAAATTAATGTTCATTATTTTCTGTCTCCACTCACCCCACGCCTCTCTAGGCTCGTATATCCGTGCCGCTTAGCCCGTAAGTTACCCCTTTTCCCCTTTCCCTCCCCCCTCTGCTATAATTAGTCTATGGATAAGCCACTTTTAGTCCTCTTTGACGGTAATGCTATCGTGCATCGCGCCTACCATGCCTTCGGCGCCACCAAATATCGTCAGGCGACGCCGCTTACCGTATCCAGGACCGGCGAGGTCGTCAGTGCCGTTTACGGCTTTATCCTGATGCTCCTCAAGGTGCTCAGCGAGCTCAAGCCCACCCATTACGCCATTGCCTTTGATAAGAAAGGCCCCACCTTCCGGCACAAGATGTTTGACCAGTACAAGGCGCAGCGCCCGCCCACCCCTGATGAACTGGTCAATCAGATAGACCGCGTCAAGCAGCTCGTGGAAGCCTTCCGCATCCCTCTATATGAGCTTGACGATTACGAAGCCGACGATGTCCTGGGCACGCTGAGTCGGCAGGCCAGTCAGCAGGGCATTGACACCATTATCGTCACCGGCGATGCCGATACCATGCAGCTTGTCTCCCCTGAAGTGAAAGTGCTATATCCGAAAGCCGGCAGGGCCTTCAGCGATACCATGCTCTTTGACGAGGCGGCGGTAAGCGAGAAATACGGCGTTGGCCCGGAGCACATTACCGACCTCAAAGCCATGGTGGGCGACACATCGGACAACATCCCCGGCATCCCCGGCATCGGCGAGAAGACCGCCGTCAAGCTGATTCAGCAGTTCGGCGCGCTGGAGGAAATCTACTCTCATATAGACGACGTTACCCCGCCCCGCCTCCAGGAAATATTAAAGCAGAACGAGGCCTTGGCTCACCGGAGCAAGGAGCTTGCCACCATCGTTACCCGGACACCGGTAAAATTGAACATGGATGACTGCCGGGTCAGCCTGTACAACCGCAGGCAGGTGGCCGACTTCCTGCGCGAGCTTGAGTTTTTCAGCCTGCTGCCGAAATTGCCGGGCACGGAAGCGGAGTCGGCCCCGGTTGAGGTTGCCGCCGAACCCGCCCGGGGGGAATATCAAATCGTGGCTACCACCGGAGCACTCGATGAGCTAGTCAACCGCCTCTCGACCGCCGGTTCGTTTGCCTTTGATACGGAAACCACCGGCTTAAACCCGATGCTGGTGCAGCTGGTGGGCATATCCCTGTCCTTAGAGCCGGGCACGGCTTATTATATTCCGGTCGGCCATGTTATCCTGGATGAGGTGACACAGCTGCCGCTTGAACAGGTCATTAACCGGCTCAAGCCTGTTTTCGAGGATAGCAGGATAGCCAAGCTGGCTCACAATGGCAAGTACGATATGATGGTGCTGGGGCAATGCGGGGTTGCCGTAAACAACCTGACCTGTGATACCATGGTTGCTGCCTACCTGCTGGGCGAGAAGTCCCTCGGCCTGAAAGCCCTTGCCTTCAGCAAACTGGGTATTGAGATGACGCCTATCAGCAACCTGATTGGCAAGGGCGCCAAACAGCTTTTGATGTCACAGGTCGACATAAAGCAATCAGGCGAATACGCCTGTGCCGATGCTGACATGACATTAAGGCTGGCGGGGTTGTTCCAGAAAGAACTCGGCGAGCAGGGTCTGGAGAAACTATTCAACGAAGTTGAGATGCCGCTGGTGCCGGTGCTGCTGCTTATGGAAAGGAACGGCGTGGCCCTGGATACGCGGATGCTGGGTGACATGTCACAGCATCTCGGCGAGCAGGTAGCCGGACTGGAGGAACTAATATACAGTCAGGCAGGTCATGAATTCAATATCAACTCACCCCAGCAGCTTGGCCGTGTCCTCTACGATGAACTACAGTTGCCAACGACACGAAGGGGCAAAAATCGCTATTCAACGGAAGCATCGGTTCTGGAGGAATTCCGCAAGGATTACCCGATAGCCGGAGATATCCTGGAATACCGCCAGTTGACCAAAATAAAATCAACTTACATTGATGCCTTACCCGGTCTGGTAAACCCGAATACCGGGCGGATTCATACCAGCTTCAACCAGACCAGGACGGCTACCGGGCGGCTTTCCTCCAGCGACCCCAATATGCAGAATATCCCCGTTCGCGGGGAGTTGGGGGGTCAGGTACGGCAGGCTTTTATCGCCCCGGATAGCTATTATCTTCTCGCCGGGGACTACTCGCAGATAGACCTGCGGGCTCTGGCGCACCTGTCTCAGGATGAAGGACTGCTGCGTGCCTTCAGAAATGACGAGGATATCCATGCGGCCACGGCTGCCCAGCTATACGGCATTGAAGCTTCTAAGATTACACCGGATATGCGGCGGTTCGCCAAGACGGTCAATTTCGGTGTTATTTATGGCATGAGCGACTACGGACTGGAGCAGGCAACCGAGCTGTCCCGCGAGGAGGCCTCTCGGTTCATCACCGCCTACTTTGAAAAATATCCCGGCGTTATGAAGTATTTTGATGCTACCAGGGAACAGGCGAGGCGGAGCGGCTATGTGCAGACGTTGCTGGGCAGGAGGCGCTTTATCCCCGATATCAGCTCGTCGAACCGTCAGGTCAGGGAAGCTGCCGAGCGTATGGCTATCAATATGCCCGTGCAGGGGACTTCTGCGGATATTATCAAGGTGGCGATGATAAATATATATCGTGAGATGGAGAAGCGACGACTGAAGAGCAAGATGCTGCTCCAGGTGCATGATGAGCTTATCTTCGAAGTACCCGACGACGAAATGGCGACCATGCGTAAGCTCGTTCCCGACGTAATGTCAGCGGCGGTAGAACTCAGTATCCCGCTCAGGGTGGATACCAAAGAGGGTAAAAACTGGGGAGAGATGAAGTCGGAATAAAGGTTGTACGGGGACCTGTCCCACTTGAGCATGGGGCGTTTAAGAGGGGCGTCAGCCCCTCTTTTCTAAATTCCCCCCTCCCTTGTCAAGGGAGGGGGGATATAGGGGGTGGGTTGATAAACATCACTGTCATCTGAATGATGAAATCAGTCATAAATGGAGATGAATATATAATTATATATGCCTGAATTACCCGAAGTAGAGACCATAAAGAATGAGCTGCTGCCCTATATCCTCGGGCGTGAAATCACCGGTGTTACCTTGCTCTGGGAAGGGATAGTGCGCCAGCCCTCCGTTGAGAAGTTTTATTCCCGTGTCGTCGGGCAGAGAATAACTGGCCTGAGCCGGCGCGGCAAGTACCTTTTCTTTAGCCTCAGCAGCGGCGAGGTACTGGTGATGCACATGAAGATGACTGGCTCGCTGCTGGTAGACCCGGCTGATGATAGATTTACCAGGGCCATATTTCATCTGGATAATAGCAAATCGCTCCATTTCTGGGACCCGCGTAAGTTCGGGGTAATGTGGCTGACCGGAGACGAAAGCATTGTAGCTGATAAGCTGGGGCCGGAGCCGCTGGAGGACGGTTTTACCATTGAAGTCCTGGCGCATCGACTGCGAAATCGTACAGCGCCGATAAAGCCGGTGCTGCTCGACCAGTCGGTGATTGCCGGCATCGGCAACATGTATGCCGATGAAGCCCTCTTCGAGGCGAAAATACACCCCCTGAAGCCGGCGGGAAGCCTTAACAAAGGTGAAATTAAGCGACTTCATGCCGCCATCAGGCGTGTATTATGGTCGGCTATCGGCAACAGGGGGGCCAGTGTGCGTAACTATATCCGACCTGACGGAAGTATCGGCATTGCCCACTTCGAGTTCAGGGTCGCTCACGGCACCGGTAAGCATTGTCCCACCTGCGGCACCCCTATTGAGCGTATCGTGGTGCGGGGGCGCGGCACCTATTTCTGCCCTAAATGCCAGTTAGCGCCCTAGTCGTCCAGGCGGAAGGGTGGGTATTTATCGGTCATCAGTGATACGTAGGTAAAAACTCGGTATGACCAGCGATTGAAGCCTATAACCAGCTTAAAAATTTCCTCAGGATATTTACCGGTAAATAACAGCACTATGGCGGCAATAATGGCGAGTAGCATTACCAGACCGCCGCCGCCACGCCCCCCATACCCCCCCTGGAAGATGCCTACAATAATCCAGTGAGGGATAGCTAGCAGCCACCACTTCACCAGCACCAGTCCGCGTGACAGCTTTTCCGGGTAGGGTATGTCCAGGTCAGCAGGATAGTCGGGGTCGGGGTCGAGACTGAAGGGGGGATATTTGTCGGTGCCCAAAGCTTGGTAGCTGTAGAAGCCTACCCGCCATGACCAACGAAGGACGCCGGCGTTGAAGTCGAACAGTCCTTTGGGGTATTTCCCGGTGAAGAGAATAGCAAAGAAGGCAATAATCCATACCACCACAAAGGCTATCCACAAGAAAAAGAGTACGATGTAATGCGGAATAGCCAGCAGCCACTTGAGCAGCCACCACCCCCTCGCCGGCGGGATGGTAAGCTCACCCCTGAGTGTAACCGGATAGGCTCTATTTTCCATCTCCATTCATGACCTCCTGGATGTATAGAGTCATAATTGGACTAAGATTACTATTGTCTGCCTTAATTGTCAAGATGTATTAACGAAACTGACTAATCAGCCCTTTTATTCGGCGATTTTGTTTGCGAAAGCGCCTCCCCGAGCCCCAGGACATTAACCAATTTGGACTGGTCGGACACAACGAGCTTCGAATTGTCCTGCAGAGAAGCCTGCGTAACCTCAAGTTGCTTTAGCAGCTGCGCATTGCCCACGAAGTACTTGGCGGCAGCCACAGATACATTTTCGATGGCCTGTGCTTCGCCTTCAGCTCGTAATATCGCTGATTGCCGGTCTCCTTCGGCCACCAGGATGGCGTTCTGCTTATCTCCTTCGGCCTCCAGAATTTGTTTCTGCCGGTAAGCTTCTGCCTCCAGGATGACGGCCCGCTTCTCTCGTTCCGCTTTCATCTGCTTGCTCATGGCGTCGGTAATATCATGCGGCGGTTCAATCTCTTTCACTTCCACCCTGGTAACCTTGACCCCCCATTTATCGGTGGCTTCGTCCAGCGTTGTCCTCAGGGCGGAATTGATACGTTCTCTCGAGGCCAGGGTTTCATCAAGGCTCATGTCACCGACCAGGTTTCTTAGATTCGTCTGTGCCAGCTTGCTCACAGCTACGTAAAAATTGGCGACCTCGTACCTGACGGCTTTGGCGTCTGTTACGTAATAATACACAACGGCATCTACGGTTACGCCAACATTGTCCTTGGTGATGACCGCTTGCGGCTGTATATCGAGGACAGTTTCTCTCATGTCTACTCTCGCCACCATGGAGTCGACAAATGGCATGATAATCCTGAGTCCGGGTTCCAGTGTTTCCTTGTATCGGCCGAATCTTTCGATTAGGCCTTTTTCGGCCTGGTGGATGATGGTAATTGCCTTGGCAAGTGCAATAATGAAGACCAGAACAACGATAACAATAACAACTATAACTCCAACGTTCATTTTATTGGTTACCTCCTTCTATCTTTTTCACAGCTAATGTAACGCCGCTGACGCTTGTCACGACTATCTCCTCGCCCTCTTTAATGTCCTCCTCCGCCTTTGCCTTCCATTGCTCCATGCCTATCCTGACCATTCCGCCGCTCGTTCGGCTGATGTCCTGCTGGACTACGCCTGTTTTACCGATAATAGCATCAATGTTTGTTCTTTCCTGGGCCACAGCCATCTTTCTATGAACGTATCTGCGGCCGGCGACCAGATAGATGATGCAGATTATCACGGTAGCAACGGCGGTCCACACCCAGGAAGACAGTGCCATTGTTGCCAGGCCGCTTAGGATAAAGGCGGAGCCGATGAACACTAGGTCGAGTCCGGTCTCTACCCCGATGATGAGTTCCAGTAGAACCATCACCAGACCGATAGCCACGAATATCAACCATGCCCAGGAATCGAAGAAGGCTACTTCTACAGCGCCATTCACTATCGGTATCTCCTTCCTATGTAATTATATACTGGTCAAGTGTCCGTAATTGTAAAGGAAAATAACTGCGTTGTCAATTTTTTTTATTTCAGTAAATTCTAAAAATCATTTACGAAATGTTTATGCCTTTTCCTGCACTTTTTATGCCGTCTTTATATCCTTCGGGCTAAACTTGGACGATAGATTGGGAGTGCTGTTACCATGTTAGGCATGACAACTACAATGGACTCTGTCACCACTGGTGTCAGGGAAATAGCCGATGCTCTGGGTGGGGGAATTCGTGAAAGCTCCCTGATACTGATTGAAGGTGATGCCAAGACTGGCAAGAGTGTCTTATGCCAGTACATAGCCTATGGTATCCTCAATTCCAAAGAAACGTCGGTAGCCTACTATACAAAGAAATACACTGACGTAGAGCTAATCGCCCAGATGGATTCCATATCGCTGGCGGTAAAAAAGGACTTCGTAACCGACCGGCTTCGTATTTTACCCCTGTATTCGGGCGACTACGTTACCAACAGCAAAGAATGCCTTCAGCAGCTTCTGAACAATATGTGTACACTTCCCAGGCGGTTTAAGCTTATCATGGTGGACTCTGTAACGCCGCTCATTACCCGTGTCGAGCCCGTCGCCAAGGTAGACTTTCTGCAAGCATGCAAGGAACTGTGTGGGCAGGACAGGTCAATCGTACTGGTGGTGGACAGGCATGTATATGAAGGGAATTTGCTCCATCGTGCCAATGGCATGAGTGATTACTATCTGAAGCTCAAGTCTCAGGACGCTATGCTTGAGCCCGGCCAGGTAGACACCCGGCAAATAAAAATTCTGGATGTCACCAAGCTGGCCGGAGCCGACCGCCGGGCGCAGGGGGACATCAGGTTTGAAATAAAACCCGGTGTCGGTATCCAGATTCTCCCCTTCGTCAAAGTAAGGATCTAACCTGTCTATTCAGACAGCCGTATTTTCCATTGTTCTATTTTATTGACGCGCCCCTTGTGGTAATATCAATTATTGGTTAATGCAGTCTGCCAGCAGTCCTGTGGGACGTTTCTGGTTTTATTAGCATCCCTCCAGTATCCAGCCTGCATAAGTACGCAGGAAAAGTCGGGACGCCCGTGGGCGTTATTGCTATAGTGTCATTGAAGGAGATGCGGTATACATGGAATGGTCCGAAAGAATGAACGCGGCGGTAGAGTACATCGAGGAGAACCTGGCGGGCGAGATAGACTTCAATGAAGCAGCAAAAAGGGCGTGCTGTTCCACATTTCATTTCCAGCGTATATTCTTTACCATAAACGACCTGACGCCGGCGGAGTATGCCCGGCGGAGAAGACTCACCCTTGCCGCCAGAGAACTATCTTCAAGTAATGCAAGGGTCATCGATATCGCCATAAAGTACGGGTATGAATCGCCGGACTCATTCACACGGGCTTTCCGGAACCTGCACGGCGTGACACCTCAGGCGGCGCGCGAGCCGGGGGTGACGCTGACGGCCTTCCCGCGTATCTCCTTTCATATCGAATTAAAGGGAGGTAACGACATGGACTACCGGATAATAGAGAAACCGGCTTTCCCCATAGCTGTAACGACAAGGCAATTCACCACTGCTAATGAACAGAACTTTGTACAGATTCCCAGGTGGTGGGACGAATTTATGAAATCCCCGGAGTCTTCTCAGATGATATCCCTCACCGGCAACAAGCCCGGTGCCGTGACCGGAAGCGGTATGCTCGGCATCTGCTTCGCTGACGAAAAGCCGGTGGATTTTTCCTATGGTATTGGGGTGGAACTCCCTGAAAACAGCTCGGCGGGACCATTTGAAAGGATGGAAATCCCGGCGGCGACCTGGGCGGTATTCGATTGTACCCTGGCGAATCTTCAGGAAGTCACCAAACGCATCTTCAGCGAGTGGTTCCCTTCCACCGGCTACGAACATGACGCCAAACCGGAACTGGAGGTCTATTTGCCGGGAAAACAGGGCGATGAAATGCAGTGCCAGATATGGATACCTATTGTCAAAAAGAAGTAGATTACCAGCTTTTTTAACGACCTGCCGTATCATGTTACAATAAGTCACATAATGCAGGCAGAAGGGCTATCATCATCTTTAGTTACCGATGGATTGAACACCCGCTTCATCGGGCAAAAGGTTATCTATTATCCGAGAGTAGCTTCCACTATGGAAATTGCCCGGCGGGAGGCTCAGCGTAAGACTGCCGATGGGACCGTTATCATTGCCGGTGAGCAAACCAGGGGTAGGGGACGTCTGAAACGTCAATGGCTGTCGCCCCCGGGGAACATTGCCCTGTCGGTCATCCTTTACCCGGATATATCTTCTCTGCCTTATCTTATTATGATAGCTTCCCTGGCTGTAGTCCAGACTATTGAGGCAGTTGCCGGACTGAAAGTCCGGATTAAGTGGCCCAATGATATTCTTATCGGTGGGAAAAAGGTATGCGGCATCCTGATAGAAAATGACATCAAGGGTAATATAGCCTGTGCTATCATTGGTATCGGCATCAATGTAAATACAACGCCCTCTGGCCTTGACGCGGCTTCGGTATCAGCTACCAGTCTCAAAGACGAACTCCATAAAGAAATCGCGCCGGCGGATGTGGTCAGGCAGCTTCTGGTTGAAATGGAGCGACTGTATCTGAAACTGCCGGATGGCGACTATATCTATGAAGAGTGGAGGGACAGACTGGTGACGCTGGGTAAAAGAGTCGGTGTGGCATCTGGTAGCAGCTATCTTGAAGGGATTGCTGAGTCTGTAGACAAGAGCGGTGCCCTGATGCTTAAACTTGATGATGGTACTTCAACCCGTATTGTAGCCGGGGATGTCACCCTGCGTGACCTATAGATAGCCTGCTGGATAAAAAAGAGGTGCTAAAAGCCGCGTGGGAGGGGGACATCGCCCCCTCCCGTTTAAATTCGAAGTGACTGACCTATTTACCTAATTTTTCTCTATCATCACGGCTGCTGCCGAAAGCCTTGAGGAACTCTATAGGTAACGGGAAGATAATGGTGCTGTTTTTCTCGCTGGCGATTTCGGTCAGCGTCGACAGGAAGCGAAGCTGTATAGCGGAAGGCTCTCTGCCGATAACGGCAGCGGCTTGAGCCAGCTTCTCCGAAGCCTGAAGCTCACCCTCGGCATGGATGATTTTAGCGCGCCTTTCTCTCTCCGCCTCGGCCTGAGCTGCCATCGAGCGCTTCATTTCTTCAGCCAGCTCAACCTCCTTGATTTCCACAGTGCTGACCTTGACTCCCCACGGGTCGGTGTGCTCGTCGATTATCTTTTGCAGCATCTGGTTGAGCTTCTCTCTCTGGGTCAGCAGCTCGTCAAGCTCGGACTGTCCCAGCACGTTCCTGAGCGTTGTCTGAGATATCTGCGAGGTCGCCCTGATGTGGTCAAGCACTTTGACTACCGAAGACTCGGGGTCGACAACCCGGAAATAGACCACCGCATTGACCCGGACGGTCACGTTGTCCTTGGTAATGACCTCCTGTGAGGGAACGTCCATGGTTACCACGCGCAGGTCTACCTTCACCATGCGGTCTATGAAAGGGATGATAAGGAAAAGGCCGGGTCCCCTGGCGCCAACCAGACGGCCCAACCTGAAGATAACCCCCCGCTCATACTCGGTAACGATTTTAACTGTCATAGGGATAAGTATGAGCACTACAACAACTATAGCGATAATAACTGGTATCATTTATTCAGCCTCCTTTATTCTTTTTTCTTGACTACTGTTAGTTTCAAGCCTTCAACCTTGGTTATAATCACCTCCTCTTCAGGCTCCATCCAGCCCGTTTCAGATGTGGCAGTCCAGCGTTCGCCCTCGACGAGGACCACCCCTTTCGGCTCCAGGGCTATTTCAACAACAGCCGTGCTCCCCACCAAATCTTCCTTCCCGGCCGCTACCTTTTTCTGGTGAGCCCGGACTGACCATATGACCACAAAGATCAGTAAGACAACGATAATAAGTACTACCACGACTAACAACCAAACAGGCATATAAAGCAAAGAAGTCCTCCTTTATTGTGTAAACTTGTCTACTTTTAATCTTGCTTCTTTTTAGTGACATGCAGAATTAAGCCGTCAACCTTGTTGATAATGACCTCTTCTCCGGGTTTTATCTCCTCTTCTTCGGAAATGGCTGCCCAGCGCTCGCCCTTGAAGAATACGGTGCCCTCGGGATTCAGGGCGACTTTGACAACGGCTGCCTTGCCTATCAGTTCCTCCCAGCCGGTTTTAGCCTGTCTGCGGTGGGCACTTACAGCACGATGAATCACAAAGGCAAGAGTGCCGGCAATAACAATGGTCACGGTAGCAATAAGCCAGGGGTCTATCCGGAATATGGGCCCTCCACCCTGGAACAGGATTAAAGAACCAATAACAAGTGCTACTACGCCTCCGGCCGTAAAGATACCGAAGGTAGTGGTCAGCACTTCACCGATAAAAAGGCCGATAGCCAGGACGATTAACAGAATACCGGCATAGTTTACCGGCAGCATTCCCAGCGAGTAGAAGGCCAGTAACAGGCTGATACCACCAACCACTCCTGGGAAAATAAGCCCGGGATTAAATATCTCAACCATGATACCGAGGGTGGCCACGCTCAGTAACAGGTAAGCGATATTCGGGTCAGCAATGGCGTACAGGAACTTCTCTATCGTCTTCATAGGGACATCGTTAATTATCGCGCCCTGGGTATGCAGGGTTACCTGCTGGTCATTAATCAAGGTGACCTGCCTGCCGTCCAGCTGCGTGATGAGCGTGTCAAGGTCCGGCGCTATCATATCAATAACATTCAGTTCCAGGGCTTCACGCTCGGTAGCCGAAACGCTTTCTCTAACCGCCCTTTCCGCCCATTCCATGTTACGTCCGTGTGCCTCGGCGATACTTCTGATGTAAGCCGCCGCGTCATTGATTATCTTTTCTTCCATAGCTTCGGACATCTGGGCTTCGCCGTCACTCCCGATTGCCACCGGGTGCGCCGCGCCAATGGCCGTATTGGGGGCCATCACGGCAACATGTCCGGCTATAGTAATGAAGACACCGGCCGAGGCAGCCCGTGCTCCTGATGGAGCCACGTAAATAACCACCGGTACTCGGGCATTAACGATAAGCTGAATGATGTCGCGCATGGCTGTATCCAGGCCGCCCGGCGTATCCATCTGAATGATGAGGGCTTCGGCACCGCTATCCTCGGCCTCCTCAATGCCACGTTCTATATAATTGACAAGAACGGGATTGATGGTGCCCTTGATCGTCAGGACGTGAATATTGGGACTCTGCGACTGTACGCTGCTACCTATGGATATGGCCAGCAGTAAGATTATCACTGCCAGCAGTATTCGCCTGATTTTTATCATGTATATTACCTGCCAGATTCTTACTATTATAATTGTATAACAGTTTTGATGCAATTAAAACGTCTGGCGTTGTTCAGCAGACATTAGAACGTTATTGTTTCTCAGCCTCACCCTGCCCAACCTCATTGGTGTCTTTCCCCACCACCCCCAAAAATTAGGGGGGTGGGGCGTAATAACCTTTACGGGCTAAGCCGCGGGCGATGCGAGGGTGGGTCTGGGTGGGAGAAAACAACAGGCGACTGGGGCAACGGGGCGTTTAAGAGGGGCGAAGCCTCTCTTTCAAAATTCTTCCCCCTCCCTTTTTAAGGGAGGGGGACAAAGGGGGAGGGTTGTAAAATAACACAGGGGGTGAGGTAGAAAAAATATTAAGGGGGTAGAGGTTAATATGGGGTGAAGTGAGCAGATAACCTCCTTTTAATCAGAATTGAATACCGATGTAATTTAGTGTAAATTATTATAGTATCTGCGTTCTAATTATTTATATGAGGATTAAAAATGAAGGTCCAGAGATGTAAAGGGATGAGGGACCTGACCCCCGGGGAAATGGCGGCATTTCGTCTGGTTGAGGGGATATGCCGTGACTGCTGTTCTAGGTGGGGATATCAGGAGGTCAGGACACCAACCATTGAATATCTGTACCTGTTTACCTCGGCGGGGACGCTGACACCGGGCAGGCTGGGTAAGGTGTATTCCTTCCTCGACTGGGATGGCTGGAGTGGGGAGAGGGTTGTCTTAAGGCCTGACGGCACCATACCGGTGGCCCGGCTGTATATCGAGAATCTGGAAGACAGGGGATTGGCCAGGCTTTTTTACGCTACCAATATTTTTATCTTTGAGGAAGAGGGGGAGAAGACCAGGGAAAGGTGGCAGTGCGGGGCTGAGCTTATCGGGGCGGGCTCGGCGATGGCTGACACTGAGTTGATAGCGCTGTCTCTGGAGGTTCTGAAGACATTGGGACTGAAGGGCGTGGAACTGAGGCTGTCACACGCCGGTCTGATTAAGACCTTGCTGGAAAAACTCGGGCTAAGTCCCGAAGAGCAGCACCGGCTGTTCGACCAGATTCTGGACGGCGACGCCGAAGCACTGAACAGAATCAATCAAAAAAAACCTGAGCTTGAAAATACTTTGTTACCACTATTGGGCATGAAGGGGCAATCGCCCGGTTTTCTGAAGAACCAGAGGGCACTCCTTGCGCAGAGTATGCCCGAAATAGGTCCGTACCTTGATGATTTCCTGCAGACAGTGGCCCTTTTAGAGACCCTGGGATTGAGCTATCAGATAGACATTGCTTCAGGGGCCGACTTTGAGTATTATACCGGCATGATATTCCAGCTTTTTATCGGCGGGGAGAAAATAGGCGGGGGCGGCAGGTACGATGCCCTGATATCTTCCATGGGCGGTGGTGATGTACCTGCCTCTGGATTTGCCCTTTACCTCGACCGCCTGATGAACCTGGTGAAGCCGGAGGTTTTTGTAAAGACGGTGCCGGAAAGGGTTCTGGTAAGGGTTAAAGACGCCGGCGCTATGAAAGAGGCTTTTGAGGTAGCCGATGGCCTGCGCAAAGCCGGGTATATCGCCGAGCTTGACCTTGGTGAGCAGGAGCCTGATGCTTTCAGGTGGGTAATTGAGGTAAAGGGTGAGGCGGTGCCGTTGAGCTTGTGGGATGGCGTAAGCTCCAGGCGGGTTGAAGTTCCAGCAATCACTGAGGTATTAAAATTACTGGAGGGGGAAGGTGGCGATAAAGATAGCCCTGCCTAAAGGCCGCCTGCTCAGGAAGACAGCCGCCCTGCTCCAGAAAGCGGACTGGGGACTTGATGAGTACCACTCCAATATGGGGTTTTACCGGCCGAAGTCGCAGAAATTCCCCGAAATTCTAATCAGGGTTTTTCATGAGAAGGATATTCCGGTTCAGATTGCCATGGGTAACTATGACCTGGGTATTTGCTGTCTGGACTGGATTGAAGAACTGCTGAGCAAATACCCGAGCAGTGACCTGGTCAAGGTAAAAGAACTGCTATACGGTGAAGGTGTGCTTTATATGGCGGCGACTTCGCCCCTGGCGGAACTCTTGCAGAACAGGTCTCTGGTGCGCATTGCCAGCGAGTATCCTAACCTGGCGGAGCGCTTCGCGCTGAAAAACCGTCTCAGCCGCTTCAGCGTTTTCCCGCTGTGGGGAGCGGCCGAGGTCTATCCACCGGAAAATGCGGATATAGCCCTGCTTTCGGCGAAGGCGGGAGCGGACCTGGATAGTTATAACATGGCGCCGGTAAGCAGGGTGCTTGACTTCAGCGCCTTTCTCATTGCCAACCGGCGTAGCTGGGAATCGAAAAACCTGGGTAATGTGGTGACGTCCATTTGTGATATGCTGCCGAAGAATGGAGAAAAAGGACACTCTAAAGAGAGAGTAATCCAGCCTCGGACATTAATGAGCCATTTCATGAAAGAGACGGGCAGGAATATGGTCAGGCTGGCTTTACCCGATGGGCACCAGCAGCAGCCGACCATCGATTTGCTTAATAAGGCCGGCATTGAGATGAATGATTATCCGTCCGATACGGGCAATCGCCGCCCAAAGATTAATATTGAGGGGGTGTCGGTAAAGGTTATCAGGCCGCAGGACATGCCCCTGCAGGTAGCCAATGGGAATTTTGACCTGGCTGTTACCGGCCGGGACTGGCTTGCCGAGCACCTTAACCAGTTCCCATCAAGTCCGGTGAAAGAGCTGCTGGACCTTGGATTCGGCAGGGTAAGGCTGGTAGCGGTGGTGAGCCGGGAGCTGGCCGTTGATGACACTAATGGTTTACGTCAGTATATTGACGAAAGTGGAGAGCCGTTGCGGGTAGCCTCGGAGTACGTGAATATAGCCGACAGGTACGCGCGTGATAACCACCTCGGGCATTACCGGGTGATTCCTACCTGGGGAGCTACTGAAGCTTTCCTGCCGGAAGATGCCGACCTGCTGGTAGAAAATACTGAGACCGGGCGGACTTTAGCCCGGCACAACCTGAAAATTATCGACACCCTTTTCGAGTCGACCGCCTGCCTTATCGGCGGTACGGGTAGAGTAAATTCTGTAAAGGGTAAGAGGGTGAAATATATTATTGAGAAGCTACGAACCGCTGTACAGGGTGCTTGAATGAGAATCATCGAGGGTTTTCAATCAGCCAAGCTGGCATTGTCCCGGCAGGCGTCTGAGGAGCCTGGTAGTGATGAAAAAGAGCGGGCGGTCAGGCAAATCGTTAATGATGTGCGTGACAGAGGCGATGCCGCCCTCTTCGAGTACACCGAGAAGTTTGACGGCGTTAAGCTGACCTCATTAGAAGTAATGAGAGAGTCGATAGAACGTGCTTATCAGGAGGTAGATGCCAGTCTTGTTTCCGCCCTGGAACTCGCTGCGGAGCGGATAACCCGTTATCATGAGGAACAGAAAACCAGTCTTTTACGTGAAAGGACCGGTAAAAGTCTGGGCTGGCTGCTCCGCCCGCTGGATAAAGTCGGCGTGCACGTTCCCGGCTTCATGGCGCCGTTGCCGTCGTCGCTGCTTATGACGGCTATTCCCGCCAGGGTTGCCGGGGTCAAAGAGGTAATTTTGGTAACCCCACCGGGGAAGCCGGGTGGCGTTTCGCCGGTAACACTGGCGGCAGCCAGGATTGCCGGGGTCGACCGCGTTTTCTCCGTCGGCGGTGCCCAGGCTGTTGCCGCCCTGGCTTTCGGCACCGGGTCGGTCCCCAGGGTGGACAAGGTCTGTGGGCCGGGCAATATATACGTTTCCCTGGCCAAGAAGATGGTGTACGGGATGGTGGGCATCGATGGACTTTACGGGCCGAGTGAGGTAATTATCATTGCCGATGATACGGCCAGTCCGGAATACTGTGCCGCCGACCTTCTCGCCCAGGCTGAGCATGGTTCGGGTGCTGTGGCAATGCTTATAACGACCTCGAAGCGGATGGCCGAGAAAGTAAACAGCGAAATCGAGCGGCAGCTTGAGACTCTTTCGCGTAAGGCCGTTACCGCTGAATCACTGGAGAGTCATGGCCTTATTGTTGTCGTTGCGAATATCGAGGAAGCTATCGAGTTATCCAATCTTTATGCTCCCGAGCATCTGTGTCTCGTCGTGAAAAACGCGGCCGACTATGTGAAAAAGGTGGAGAATGCCGGCTGCCTCTTCGTCGGGGAGAATTCCGTCGAGGCGCTCGTCGACTACGTAGCCGGCCCGAGCCATGTGTTGCCTACGGAAGGGACGGCAAGGTTCGGCTCGGGACTGAATATTACGGATTTTGTAAAGCTTATCAGCCTGGTAAACATGGATAAAAAAGATATAGGGCAGCTCGGCGAGGCTACCTCGGTAATAGCCAGGGCCGAGGGACTTGATGCCCATGCCCGCGCCGTAGAGAAGCGACTTGAGGATAAAGGTTAGGGGTCAATAATGGATTCTGAAGGAATGGAAAAATTTATCAGGGGACATTTAGCCGGGTTTACCGGCTACAGTGCCAGCACATCTCCTGATGTCCTGGAGGGTAAGGTCGATGTGCCGGTGGAGGGTATTATCAAGATGAATGCGAATGAGAACCCCTATGGCTGTTCCCCCAAGGTTCTTAAAGCGTTGACTGATAGTCCTCACTTTCATATCTACCCTGACGATGGTCAGCAGGAACTGCGCAGGCTGCTGGCGGGATATGCCGGTGTTGCTGACGAGTATATTGTGGCTGGACATGGCAGCAACACGCTCATCGACCTTATCGTTCGACTGTTTGTCGGTCCGGGTGACGAGGTTGTTAACTGCGTGCCAACCTTTGATATATACCGTTTCAGCACGGAGATATGCGGAGGCACGCTGGTTAACGTAAACAGGGATGAACAGTTCGCCGTCGATGTTAAAACTGTAAAGAGCATTATCAGCAAGAAGACCAGGTTGATATTTCTGGCTACGCCCAACAATCCCACCGGCAATATCATCCCCCGAGAGGATATTCTGGAGATTGTTGATACCGGTGTACCTGTCGTGGTTGATGAGGCTTATTATGAATTTTCCGGAGAAACAGCGGTGTCTGATGTAGGTCAGTACAGCAATCTCATGGTCTTGCGTTCGTTCAGCAAGTGGGCGGGGCTGGCGGGACTGCGGATAGGCTACGGTGTGTTCCATCCCTGGATTGTCGGCAAGCTGATGGCTATCAAAATTCCGCATAACGTAAGTGTGGCGGCTGAGATTGCTGTAAGGGAATCGCTCGCAGACTTGGACTATTTGCAGGGAAAGGTCAGGGCAATCATTGCGGAGAGGGGAAGGCTGTTTGCCGAGCTGGAGAAGATAGAATGGCTGAAACCGTACCCCTCGCAGGCTAATTTTATCTTCTGTCAGGTACTAAAGGGAAATGCCAGCGACCTGCATAATAAATTACAGAAAAAAGGAATTCTGGTCAGATACTTCGATAACCCACTGCTGCGCAATAGCATCCGCATTACTGCGGGCAAGCCGGAACACACCGATGCGCTTTTGAAGGCGCTCCGCGAAATTAGTGATTAGGTATTGTATCAACGGTATTCCCCGTCTGTTAAGAAATTATTGATTATTCATAATAAGCTATTGACAAATAGCTAATAAGTGTTATAATAGATAACAGTTAAGTTTGCATATTGTGTAATATTGTAACATAGGAGACTGTAAATGGAATCGGTTAATGAAGTATTAAGTAAAGTAGTACAGATTCAGAACAGCCGGGGATACTCTGACCAGCAAATGGCCGGGAAAATCGGGTGCAGTCGGCCGCTTTATCAGCGGACTCGTACCGGGAAAATAGATGTCGGTGGCACTTTCCTCAAGGGCGCCATGAAATTGATTGCATCAGAGGTTGATAATAAAAGGTCATCCGTTATCAGGCGTGAGACGAGAGAAACTAAAATAAGCCTGGAATTTAATATCGACGGTAGTGGCCGGTACGAGATAAATACCGGCATTAACATGTTCAACCACCTGCTGTCGCAGCTGGCAAGGCACGGTTTATTTGACATAAAGCTAACGGCTACCGGCGACGACCCGCATCACCTTGTGGAAGACGTGGCTATCTGTCTGGGCAAAGCCTTTGGCGAAGCCCTGGGGGAGAAGCGCGGCATTGTGCGCATGGCGGATGTTGCCGTGCCTATGGATGAAGCGCTGGTGGAGGTTGTCATCGACATCAGCGGGAGGGGATATTCGGTGATGGATTTGACCTTTGCCGGCAATGATATGTTTGGCTTTCCCTCCGACCTTGTCCGCCACTTCCTTGAGTCCTTTGCCAGCGAAGCCAGGTTGAACCTGCATGCCCGGATTCTTTGCGGGAGCAACGACCACCACAAGGCGGAGGCGCTCTTTAAAGCACTGGGGAGAGCCCTGGATAAGGCTACCAGGATTGATGCGCGGATAGCTGGCGAACTGCCCAGCACCAAGGGTTTTATGGGGAGCTAGTCGGTATCCAGAGTAGCCAGTTGACGGCCGGTCATCTTCTCATAAGCCTGCATATATCTCTTTGTCGTCGCCTCAATTATATCCGGGGGCAGCATGGGGGCGGGAGGCTCTTTGTTCCAGCCGCTCTGTACCAGCCAGTCGCGTACCGGCTGTTTATCGAAACTTGGTTGAGACCGCCCGACCTTATATTGTTCGGCATCCCAGAAGCGTGATGAATCTGGCGTTAGAAGCTCGTCGATAATTACCAGGCGGTCTTCGTCTACGCCAAACTCGAACTTGGTATCGGCAAGTATGATGCCGCGACTCCTTGCGTATTCGCGGGCGTAGTTATAGATGGCCAGGCTCTTCGCTTCCATTTCCTCGGCAGAACGAAGCCCGATAAGCTTGATTATATCTTTCCGGGTAATGGGCTCGTCATGGCCGGTCTCTGCCTTCGTGGTTGGTGTAAACAACGGCTGTTTAAGCTCCTGGCTTTCCTTTAAGCCCTTGGTCATTGGTTCCCCCGAAATCGTGCCATGCTCCTGATACTCAGCCCAGGCCGAGCCTGAGATGTAGCCGCGGACAACGCATTCTACCGGTATGCGCTTTACTTTCTTAACAATCATCGAGCGTCCCCTGAGATATACCGGGTAATGAAACCTTTGCGCGGCGGGAAGGTAGGAATCAATACAGTGAACATCATCGACTGTCTCGGCCATGTGGTTGGGCATTATATCTGCCGTGTGCCGGAACCAGAAATAGGACAGACGGTTGAGCACATGGCCCTTGTTTGGAATGCCACAGGGCAGGACAACATCAAAAGCGGATATTCGGTCGGTAGCTATGATGAGCAGATGACTGCCGAGGTCGTAGGTATCGCGTACTTTGCCCCGGATGAACAGGGGAAGCGGCAGTTTCGTCTCCGTTAATACAGGTACATCAGGATTGTCCATAAATTTCCAACTTTCCAGTTATAATTTTTATCAGTATTCTCCAGAGCTGACAGCTATATAGACCTTGGTCTTAATTCCATGGATTTAGATATACTGCCGCGCCATTGCGACTTGGTTAAACCGAGTCTCTGGAAAATCTCGTCAACGTGTTGTAAGTAATACTGGTAGTCAAAGATTTTCTCAAGCTCTTCGGGCGATATGGTACTTTTAACTCCGGCGTCGGCTTTAAGCAGTGTCAGGAAATTTCTATTGCCCTTCCATGCCTTCATAGCGTTTCTCTGCACCATTTCGTAGGCCTCCTGTCGGCCTAATCCCTTATCGATAAGGGCCAGCATTACCCTCTGTGAAAATACCAGCCCCCGTGTAAGCTCCAGGTTCTTTTTCATCCTTTGCGGGTAGACCTGTAGACCTTTCATCACCGAGGTGAAAAGCGCCAGTACGTAATCCAGAGCTAGGCAGGCATCAGGCAGGATGATGCGCTCGTTAGAGGAATGGCTGATATCGCGTTCGTGCCAGAGCGCGATGTTCTCCATTGAGGTCAGGGCGCAGCCACGTAACAATCGTGCCAGGCCGGAGACCCGTTCCGAGAGTTCCGGATTGCGCTTGTGAGGCATAGCCGAAGAGCCGGTCTGGCCGGTGCCGAAGGGCTCTTCGACCTCCCGCACCTCCGTTTTTTGCAGCCCCCTGATTTCGGTGGCGAATTTCTCCAGGGAACCTGCGATGAGAGCCAGGGTGGTGACAAACTGGGCATGACGGTCGCGTTGCAGTACCTGGCTTGATATCGGGGCGGGTGTAAGCCGCAGTTTGCGGCAGGCTTTCTGTTCGACCTCGGGGGTTACCGTGGCATAGGTACCGACGGCTCCGGAAATCTTGCCTACAGCAATGCCTTTCTTGGCTTCGGTTAGTCTCTGCAGGTTTCGCCTCATTTCCTCAACCCACAGCGCCATCTTCAGACCGAAGGATATCGGCTCGGCATGTATACCGTGGGTACGGCCTATCATTACCGTGTACTTGTGCTCAATCGCCCTTTGCGCCAGAACAGCCGTGAGTTCCTTTACATCCCGAATCAGTATTTCAGAGGCTTCAGCCATCTGCAGGCTGAGCGCCGTATCAATGACATCGGATGAGGTAAGCCCGAGGTGAATGAAACGGGACTCCTCTCCGAGGCTCTCGGCGACAGACCCGAGAAAGGCGGTCATGTCATGGCGGGTCTCCTTGAGGATTTCCTCCATCCGCTTTAGATTGCATTTAGCCAGCTTAATCTTAAGAATAGCCTTGCGGGGAATAACGCCGAGTTCGGCCCAGGCATCACAGACGGCTATTTCCACGTCTAGCCACTTGTTGAACTTATTCTCATCTGACCATACCTTTTTCATTTCGGGTCGGGAATACCGCTCAATCATGTTGTTCTCCTTTATTCGGTAGTTCCTCTTGTGAACTGTTCTTTAATTATGATTAAGTGATAAATTATATCTACACGGGATTTTCTTCTTGCAGTTCTCGCCGGTACTTCTCGTAGGACTGCTTTATTTTATCATGCTTCAGCCCTAGAATCGCGGCTGCCAGGTAGGCGGCATTCTTGGCTCCAGCGCTGCCTATAGCCATGCAGGCAACCGGTACACCGGCCGGCATCTGGACTATGGAATATAAAGCATCAACACCCTTTAGTTCATTGCCGGAAAGCGGCACGCCTATTACCGGCAGGGTGGTCCAGCTGGCCATGACACCCGGCAGATGTGCCGCGCGACCCGCCGCCGCGATGATAATTTCGATACCCCGCTCCTTTGCCGATAATGCGTACTGCCGCGCCTTTTCCGGGGTGCGGTGGGCGGACATGATGTTAACCTCGTGGTTGATACCGAGTTGCGTCAATATCTCCAGCGCTGGCTGTAAGACCTCGGCATCCGACTGGGAACCTATCACTACGCCGACAAGTGGCATATCACTTACCTCACTATGTGAATTATTTAATATCTGCAATATCCCTGCGGTACTGGCATCCTTCAAACTGGATTCTGGGGATATTTCGGTAGACTTTCTCTCTGGCTTCAGCCAGGTTACGGCCGGTGGCCGCCACGGTCATTACCCTGCCGCCGCTCGTCAGCACCTGGCCTTCCGGTCCTGCCTTGGTTCCGGCATGAAAAACCATAATTTCTTTATCAACTTCATCCAGTCCGCTGATAGCGTAACCCGTCTTATAGCTGCCGGGGTATCCGGCTGATGCCAGAACCACCCCGACGCAGGCATCTTTACTCCATTCTATATTTATCCTGTCAAGCTTATTGTCTACCACTGCCAGCATGATGTCCACCAGGTCTGTTTTGAGCCTGGGCAGCACTACCTGCGTCTCTG
Organism: uncultured Dehalococcoidaceae bacterium; assembly: GCA_964558675.1. GTDB lineage: Bacteria > Chloroflexota > Dehalococcoidia > Dehalococcoidales > RBG-16-60-22 > CAZLEY01. Next base: position 99,914 of record CAZLEY010000002.1, read on the forward strand.
GGTCGCCGAAGCGAGCATTAAATTCTAACACTTTTGGTACATTATTGGTAATCATCAGGCCGCCGTAGAGGATACCCCGGTATGTCCGGTTTTCATCACCCAGGGCCATGATAACCGGCTCCATGATAGTCTTGGCTATGATATGGGACAGTGCTTCGTTGTAAAATGGCGGCGGACTGTAGCTGCCCATGCCGCCGGTGTTCGGTCCCTGGTCGCCGTCAAATATCCGCTTGTAGTCGCAGGCAGGCACCATCGGGACTACCGTACGGCCGTCGGTAAAGATGAAGGTGCTCATCTCTTTGCCAACGAGGTATTCTTCGATAAGTACCCGGTCACCCGCCGCCCCCAGCGATTTTCTTTCCATGATACTGGCAAGCGCTTCCTGGGCTTCGGGGATGGATTCGGCGATGATAACTCCCTTGCCGGCCGCCAGCCCGTCGGCTTTAATGACGATGGGTGGCTTTTGCCTCTGGAGGTACTCCTTTGCCTGCTGGTAGTCGGTGAAGCTGGCACTCTGGCCGCAGGGAATGCCGTGTTTTTGCATCAACTCCTTGGCGAAGACCTTGCTCGACTCTATCTCGGCGGCGGCTCTGGTGGCGCCGAAGATAGCCAGGCTGCTGGCAAGAAACCGGTCGGCAATGCCTTCGGCAAGTGGCCCCTCCGGCCCGACGACCGTCAGGTCAACCCTATTTTCCTGCGCGAATTTAACCAGCGACTCTATATCCTCGGCTTTGATGTCCAGATTCCGGGCAAGTTGAGCCGTGCCGGCGTTACCGGGAGCGGCATATATCTCTTTAACTTTAGGGCTCTGGGCCAGCTTCCAGACCAGCGTATGCTCCCTGGCCCCTCCCCCAACCACCAGTATCTTCAGAATTCACCCCCCTTAAACGTTCTGACCAGAATACCTGGCTCGTTTATTTTTGATGGCGAGTACTATACTACCCGCTGCCCCCACCAGAAAAGCGATTGGGCATACCATGGTGGCTAGAATAAAGAAGACAGGCTCGTCGCCACTGGCTCCCCAGAAATCTTCCCCAAACCATAGAGTTAACAGAGCATAAACGATATTGTGCAAGGCTATAAAAACAGGTAGTCCTACGGCGGAAGCCCCTGTTAGTATTAAGAACTTCTTGAGCATTCCTGCCACCTTTGTCTTTACGGTCAGCACTATCAATGCCACACCTAGTAGAAAGAAAGCAGCCCCGGAGATGAAAAAAACCCATAAAAACAAGCTCCTTCTAAATGTTGGGGCAAATGCTTCAGGTGGTGTAAATATATTTATTGCTAGCACAATAAATACTACTATCAGCGCCCAAAATATTGGCCAGCTTAATTTCCTCTTCACTTCCTCTCACCCCCCTGTATCATATGTCATTCCCGCTTTTCTAATGTCATTCCCGCGGAAGCGGGAATCCAGATTTTACCCCCCGCCGTTAATTATCTTTTCCCACCCACCGCCCTCGTGTCATCGGCGGCTTAGCCCCTAAATATCCCCCGCCCCTTCTCCCCCGTTTTTTTATCTACCTCAACCTCTGTGTCTGTACGTATTGTCATTCTTCTGGTTGAAGCATGGCAGTGCCGATAACTCGTATCATCCAGTTAACCTTGCTCTCATCTTCAGCCCAAAAGCCCCGATAGGGCCATTGGGCCAATAGTACGAAATCTTCGTTCACCTTAGCTGTTACATCAGAATGTTCATTCACAACACTATCGTCAGCACCGATATGAATACCCCAACGGGGACTATTTGTAAAAATATGTACATAAAACCTGTCAGACACCGCGATATCTGGTACTTCGAATTCTACCCAAGAAACAGTGTCCACGGTGAATTCTGTATACGAATAGTTGGCACTGTATAAAATCTGCTTATCTTTGTCCCATATCTGTATTTCGAAATTTCTATCTTCTGGGTTCTCTAACTTACTGGAAAGTATTCCGACTACACGTATCCTCTTTATGGTAAAAGGTGTAGCCGGCGGTGAAAAATCGACTAAATGACCGCTACTTGATATGCAGTCTCGTGCATCACCATCATCATACTTTAGCTCCACTTCTCTTACTACGAGCTTTTCCTTTACGGTAAGGCTTGAAGTCAGTTCCCCGACGCTGATTTCATAAGTGCCGGGTGTGTCTTTTACCAGGGAAAAGGTTACTGTTTTTGAGCTGCCCGGTGTTATTGCCACCTCTTTTATCTCCACGGAGACACCATCCACAGTTAATATCACGGCATAGGTGCCCTTGCTGCCGCCGGTATTTCCTACCACTGCTGTAATGTTTGCTGTTTCCCCGGCCAATGCCTCAACTGGATTAATACCTAAATTTATTACCTCGAATTTCGCTGGTGAAGCAGTTGGCGTTGGTTCTGGCTCTGGCGCTGGTTCGGGCGTTGGCTCTGGTTCTAGCTCAGGCGCCGAAGTTATCGCTGGTGTCTCCTGAGGTGCTGGTGCTGGTTCGGGCTCTGGTGTTGATTCACAGCCCCCGAAGACAAGTGAAATCACCGCAAGTAAAGTAAAAAGAATATACAGTGTTCTTTGCATTATTCTACCTCCTTTACTTTCTACTTTCACCTTATACTTGACATAACTCTATAAACAATTCACGCCTGAGCAGCCACGATTTGTTTCCCCAATTTTTTACATAGCTTTGGTTGTGCCTGATTCAATTCTACTCCCACTCTATCGTTGAGGGAGGTTTGGAGGTTATATCGTAGACCACGCACCCCTACCAGTGAATGAGCACGTTGTCAACCACGTATGATGCGTATTCTGATTCGTACCAGTAATTGCCCACTTCATCTTCAAGGCTATTCAGTATTTCTTCCTGTTCATCCAGCCCTGCTTTCCAGGCATTTATTCTCTGTTCTTCAGGAGAGCCGATGGTATATACCTTGCCGCTTATTTCCAGGTTATATTTATCGACTTCCTCATTATACAATTTTAGCAGGACTTTGTATTCATGCCATGCCTTCTCGTATTCTAAATAGTAATCATATTGCAGTGATTTGGCCCGTTCTATGTGGATTATCCCGTACTTCATACCCGTTTTGATGTAGGCTACCGTGTCCCAGCTCTGCGGCTTACTATCCTCAGCCTGGGTGCTTCTCCCGTTGGTGCAATCAATGTATACCAGCCCTTCATCTATTGTCTCAAAGGCGTTTATGGCGTGCCCTTCGTCAGCCCCTACAAAGGTTACCCCCACCCATCCGGCCCGTATGCCGGCAGCCTCGGCGTTATTGTGCACTTCCTCGGCAAAATCAGCGCACACGTATGCCCCAGGGCCATTTTCAATGTAATTTTTGCTATCCGTGGTGTCTTTTCTAATAAAGGCGATCAGTTCTTCATATGTCGGGTTAATCGCCGCCGGATTGTTGTTGAGTATTATGGCTTCACCGTCTCCGCCGCATTCAACCTTACCATCCACCGAAAATAGAAATCCCGCCGATTCGCAGGAGATGAAAATGATTAGAGTAACTATTAGTAGTACCCCACCTGTAATTACAGCCCTGAGAATATCTGGCATTCATTCATTCCCACTCTATCGTTGACGGGGGCTTGGAGGTTACATCGTAGACCACCCGGTTGACGCCGGCTACTTCGTTGACGATGCGGTTGGAAATGCGCGCCAGCAGGTCGTAGGGCAGGCGCGCCCAGTCGGCGGTCATGGCATCATCGCTGGTGACGGCGCGGATAGCGACCAGGTAGCCGTAGGTACGGTAGTCACCCATAACACCTACAGACCTGACATCGGTAAGCACGCAGAAGCTCTGCCACAGCTGGCGGTACCATTTCGCTTTCTTAATCTCGTTCATCAGTATAAAGTCGGCGCTGCGCAGTATTTCCAGCTTCTCCCTGGTTACCTCACCGATACAGCGGATAGCCAGGCCGGGTCCGGGGAAGGGCTGTCGCCAGACCATCTCTTCCGGCAGGCCCAGCTCGGCTCCCACCAGGCGCACCTCGTCTTTAAAGAGATACCGCAGGGGCTCCAGCAGGTTAAGCACCATCTTCGCTGGCAGACCGCCGACGTTATGATGGGATTTAATCTTGGCGGAAGCCGTGCTTACCGAGGAAACACTCTCAATAACATCGGGATAGAGAGTCCCCTGTGCCAGGAAGTCCACCCTGCCGATTCGGTTGGCTTCTTCCTCGAACACCCGGATGAACTCCTCGCCTATAATTTTGCGTTTCTGTTCGGGGTCGGTCACACCCTTCAGGCGGTCAAGGAACCTGTCGGTAGCATCGACGTAGATAATATTCATGCCCAGGTTGGACTGGAAGACCTTGAGAGTTCTCTCCGCTTCCTCGCGGCGTAGCAGGCCGTTGTTTACAAAGATACAGGTAAGCTGGTCGCCGATAGCCCGGTGAATAAGGGTGGCCACCACCGATGAGTCCACCCCTCCCGATAGGGCATTGATTACCTTGCCGTCGCCCACCTGCTCTTTGATGCGGGACATGCTCTCGCTGACGAAGCTGCCCATTGTCCAGTTTCCCCGGCAGCCGCATACCTTGTAAACGAAATTCCGCAGGATAGCAGTTCCCTCGGGTGTATGGGCTACCTCGGGGTGAAACTGTAGACCGAATATGCCGTTATCATTGCCGATGACGGCAAATGGCGAATTTTCCGTATAGGCGATGGCGGTAAAGTCTGGCGGCATTTCTTCGATTTTGTCGCCGTGACTCATCCACACTGGAGTGGACTCTGGAAGGCCGGCAAACAGCTGTGAGTCAACCTCGCTCAGGTGTAAGACAGCGTGGCCATATTCGCGCTTGGTCCCCGGCATCACCTGTCCGCCGAGTTGCTTGGTGATAACCTGCATCCCGTAGCAGATACCAAGCACCGGCAGGTGGCTTTCGTAAACGTAAGCTGGAGCCAGGGGCGCATCCGGCGTATAAACGCTGCCCGGGCCGCCGGAAAGAATGAACCCTTTGGGATTAAGCGGGGCTATTCTTTCCCAGGGGGTGTCATGGGGCAATAGCTCGCAGTAGACCTGGCACTCGCGTACCCTGCGGGCAATCAGCATGTTGTACTGTGAGCCAAAATCCAGCACGATGATAGCTTCGCGCTCGGCTCCGGATACAGCCTCTTCGGTGGCCGCCGGCTGTTCACCACCCATCTCCTTGGCGATTTCAAGGTACGTTGATACCTCGATATCATCGGTAGTGGCTATGCGGCGGCTTTCATCCTGGGGTGGTTTTAGTTTCTTTCTAACCATAGTTTATAGAACACAGATTACCATTATGCTATACTATCGTCAAGTGCGGAACAGGTATAACCCCGGATGAACGGCTATGTATTCCTCAGCAACAGCCCCGTGGCTACTTCCGCTCTCGGCAGGAGAATCGGAGAGAGGCTCAAGGCGGGGAGCATTATTGCCTTAATCGGTGAACTGGGTTGTGGCAAGACACTGCTTACCCGGGGTATCTGCGCCGGACTGGGTGTAAACCTGAGGCAAGTCAATAGCCCCACCTTTGTCCTGGTAAATGAATATCAGGGGAGGCTTCCTGTTTACCATATGGACTTATACCGGCTTGCGGATATTGCCGAAGGGTTTGAAATTGGCATTCTCGACTACCTGGCGCGGGCAGAGTCCGGGGTGATAGTTGTGGAGTGGGCGGAAAAGGTTCTTTCATTATTTCCGGAAGATTATCTGAAGGTGCAGTTTGATGTCCTGTCCGCCAGAAAGCGGCGAATCGTATTCTCGGCATCTGGCGACAGGTATAATAATTTGCTCAGGGAGTGAGATTTACCGTGATAGTGCTGGGAATAGATACGTCCGGTTACGCCAATGCCATAGGCGTGGTTAACGGCGGCAGTATTCTGGCGGACCATACTTTTAAGGCAAGCACTGACTCTCTTGAGCAAATAGTCGCCAATATTGATTTTACTCTGCATGATGCCGGACTTACCCTTGAAGACGTGCAGGGAATAGGGGTTGGGCTGGGGCCGGGTTCGTGGACCGGCATAAGGGTGGGGGTAACGGTGGGCAAGATTCTTGCCTTCAGTACTGAAAAACCGGTCTGTGGCGTGTCCACGCTGGAGGCTCTGGCCTACGGTGCCAGGAGCCAGTCTTCTTCAATCTGTGCCATTGTCAGCGCCGGTACCAGGGATGCTGTCTACGCAGGCTTCTATCGACCCGTGGACAACAATATAGCCAGAACCGGCGAATACTATTTCGGCGATGTCAAGGGGCTATCAAAGCTTATAACGGAGCCTGCGGTAATCGTTGGCGCCGGGGCGAAATCGTATCATCGGATAATAAATCAGGAAACGGGCGTATTAGAGACCGGTATCAAAGCTATAGAAGCGGCTCCCGGCGGGTCGGTGATAGCCAGCCTGGCGGCAAAACGTCTTGAAAAAGGTGAAAGTGATGATGTCCTCTCCCTGACTCCGCTTTACCTTAAGGAATCAACCGCCAGGGCATTTGTAAATAAATACAGGAATAGTGCTGGGGTCAAGGATTAAGTTACACGATGATAGTCCTGGGTATTGAAACGTCCTGCGATGAGACGTCGGCGGCTCTGGTGGCTGATGGTACGATGATTTTATCCAGTGTCATTGCCACCCAGCTTGACCTGCTCCGCAAATATGGCGGCGTTGTCCCGGAGATTGCTGCCAGACGGCACACAGAGCTCATCGGCTACGTTATAAAAGAGGCTCTCGATTCCGCAGGTAAGACTCTGGCCGATGTCGAAGCTGTGGCAGTCACCTCGAGGCAGGGACTTATCGGCTGTCTGCTGGTCGGTGTGGCGGCGGCTAAGTCAATAAGCTATTCTCGTAATGTGCCTCTGATTGGCGTCCATCATATTGAAGGGCATATCTTCGCCAACCGGCTCAGTAATCCCCGTATGCCGGTGCCCCATGTCTGCCTGACTGTCTCCGGCGGTCATTCTATGCTGCTCTATGTCCCGGATTCCAGCCGTTATGAGTTACTGGGCACTACTTTGGATGATGCCGCCGGCGAAGCCTTCGACAAGATTGCCAAGTTCCTCGGCCTTGACTTCCCCGGCGGACCGGTAATTGATAAACTATCCAGGCAGGGAGACAATAAAGCCTTTAACTTCCCGCGGCCGATGATTAAATCGAAGACGCTTGACTTCAGTTTCAGCGGGTTGAAAACGTCGGTAATCAATGCCTTCAAGGACAGGATTGCTCGCAATGAGCCGTTGCCGCTTGCCGATATCGCCGCCAGCTTTCAGGAGGCAATCGTGGATGTTCTGGTCTCCAAAACGGTGCGTGCGGCGGCAGAGCGGGGAGTATCGGCGGTCAGTGTTACCGGAGGTGTCTCGGCTAACAGCCGACTGAGGGAGGTGTTTCAGGATACCTGCCGGCGGAAGGGACTTGATGTGTTCTTCCCTGACCTTTCCCTGTGCACCGATAATGCGGCTATGATTGCCGCCGCCGGATACGCTAGAATGAAACTGGGGGAAATTTCTGATTTACGCCTGAATGTGTTTCCCAATGCGCCGCTTGGGGTATGATATGAAAATCAGGATAGAAGAGATAGATGCCTTTAATCCCGATTCCGGGGTGCTGGAGGAGGCAGCCCGCCTGATAGCGAAAGGTGAGGTGGTGGTGTGCCCGACCGATACCGGGTACGCTTTCTCCGCCAACGCCCTTAACGTAAAAGCTGTAGCCAGGGTATTTGATCTTAAGGGACGCTCGTATTCCAACCCGGTACATGTCGCCGTAAGTTCCATTGAGGAGACGGGGAAGTACGCACATGTTAATGAGGCTGCCCGGCATCTCGCCGCCCGTTTTCTTCCCGGCGCCTTAACGCTGGTGTTGCCCAGGAGGCAGGTGATACCGGCCATGCTTGTAGCCGGACAGGACACCATCGGCATTAGAATACCCGACAATGCTGTAATTCTGCGTCTGGCGGAAACAACGCAGCTGCCGCTGACCGCCACCAGTGCCAATATCAGTGGGCGGCCTGCCCCTTACTCTGCCGGGGAGGTTATCGAGCAGATGGGAGAGGCGATTCAGAATGTGGCTCTGGTACTTGACCAGGGGATGCTGAAAGTACACGAACTGTCTACCATAGTCGATTTAACGGTCAGTCCGCCCCAGCTTATCAGGCAGGGACGCGTCAGCTGGCTGGAAATTCGCGAGGTATTAAAGAGGCTTCAGAGTTCCGGGTGAATGTTATACTTAAGTTAGGAGGTCATATCAGTGCGTATTGCTATCGGTGGTGACCACAGGGGACTGGCCCTTAAACCGCTTGTTATTAGGCTGGTTGAGGAAACAGGACACAGTTATCAAGACTTCGGTTGCTATACTGAGGAATCGGTAGATTATCCCGACATTGCCGAAAAAGTGGCTGAGGCTGTGGTCAGGGGCGATTTTGACCGCGGCATCCTGATATGCGGTACCGGCATCGGTATGTGCATCGCGGCTAATAAAGTAAAGGGGATACGGGCTGCCCAGTGCTATAACGCTTTTACCGCCAAGCGGGCTCGACAGCATAATGACGCCCAGATTTGCTGTTTGTCAGGTGAGGAGGGGAAAGCGCGCGTGCCGGCCATCATTGAGGCTTTCCTGACCACTGATTTTGAGGGTGACCGCCACGTGCGGAGGCTGAACAAGATTAAAAAAATCGAGGAGAAGTGAGCTTTTCACCGTTCCGATAAATAACCACTAAGTAAAAGACTTTTTCTGGAGGCTGATGAATAATATGCCGGGTCATCGTGAGGAATATCAGCGTAAATTAATTTCCGCCGAGGAAGCCGCCGGGCTGGTGAAGTCCGGTATGTGGATTGACTACGGGGCTATCTGCGGGTTTCCCTCGCTGATTGATGCGAAGCTGGCGGAGCGGGCACAGGAGTTGAAAGAGGTTAAAATCAGGGCAGAGCATTCACATACGCAAATACCCGGAATTGACCCTCACCAGGAGCATTTCATCCACAACTCGTGGTTCCTGGGAAAGGTGGAGAGGGACTATCACAGGGATGGCTGTTGCTCCTATATTCCATTCGGCTTAAGTGAGGGTCCCAGGATGTACCGCGAGTGGCTTAAAGACGAGGTGGACATAACGTTCATTGAAGTGACGCCGATGGATGAGAACGGCAACTTTAATTTCGGCACGGCCATTACGCGGCAGAAGGCAGCCTGTGATGTAGCCAAAACTGTGGTTGTTGAAGTTAACGAACATCAGCCGTGGGTCTACGGCGGTTATGACGAGGTAGTGAATATCTCTCAGGTTGATTATATCGTTGAGAACTATGAGTACAGGATACCCGAATTCCCTGCGGCGGAAATAACCCCGGAGGACGGGGTCATCGCCGGGTTGCTGGCGGAGCAGATAGAAGACGGGGCTACTATCCAGTTGGGAGTTGGCGCCATCCCCAGCGTCGTCGGTAAGCTGTTAATCAAGCATGGCTTGAAAGACCTGGGTATACACAGCGAGATGTTTAACGACAGCATGATGGAGCTTATTGAGGCCGGAGTGGTCACGGGCAATAAGAAAAGCCTCAACCCGGGCAAGGCCGTTCACTGCTTTGCCGCCGGTTCGGAACGCCTCTACAAATTTATGGATAGGAATCCGGTGCTGGCAGGATTCCCGGTTGACTATACCAATGACCCTTACATTATAGCCCGGAATAACAGCCAGATAGCCATCAACAGTGCCCTGAGGGTTGACCTCAGGGGGCAGGTATGCTCGGAATCGGTAGGCTGCCGCCAGATAAGCGGCACCGGCGGTCAGCTGGAGTTTACCAGGGGAGCCTATATGTCGCCGGGAGGTAAGGCGTTTATCTGTCTGCATTCGGCACGCACGGATAAGGACGGCAAATTAGTATCCAATATATCGCCCACTCTTGAGCTCGGTGATATGGTGACTGTGCCGGCATCCGATGTTTCTTATATCGTCACCGAATATGGCATGGTGAACCTTAAAGGCAAGAGCGTATGGCAGCGTGCCAGGCTCCTCATTTCCATCGCCCATCCTGATTTCCATGGCGAACTGGAAAAGGCCGCCCGCGAGGCGAATTTTATAACCAGGGGAACCGTTGACCTACACTGGTAGCGCTCCACCAGACACTCCCCCCTGTATAATTGTCATTCCCGCGAAAGCTAGAATCCAGACCACCCCGCCCCTCCTGTTGTTATCTTTTCCCACCCGCCGCCCTCGTAGCATTCTCTGCTTATCCCGTAGTTTTGACTCTGCACACCCCTTTAATCCATTGCTTTGCCTGCGGATTAGATTTATAATCAAATATATCTTATATGAAAACCGGCTTAAAGGAGTACGTATGGTAAAAGGCGTTGAGTTTGTCATTGATGATGATGGGCAGAAAAAGGCAGTGCTGATTGACCTTAAGGAGCATGGGGAAATCTGGGAGGACTTCTATGATACGCTGCGGGTAAAAGAGCGCGAATCCGAACCGCGCGAGACGCTCAAAGAGGTCAAAAAGAAGGTCCTTGGCCGGTCTTAAATGTCGCAGTATAAAATAATCTTCGCTCGTTCGGCTCGGAAGGAGCTTCAGGCCCTTTCTCACACTGTTGCCGAACGTATTCTGGAGTAAGTATTTTGTACTTAGAGGTGAATTATGGGATTTCTATCGCGGTTATCTAGTAAACAATCAATTAAACAAGATGCTAATCAAATCGGTCAAAGACCCGGTTCTCTTGTATTTGATATAGAAAAAATCCAGCTTGATGAACTGGCACAATGTCGTGTAGGTGATTACGTGAATCTTTGGGTTCCGAAAGGTGATTTGCGTAAGGTATATGTGTTTCGCCGTGGTTCTGTTGGTGGAACGGGCAGAATCGGATACGTTCCAAGTAAACATTCGCGTATTATTGCTACCCATTTGAGTAGCGGATTAAATTACGAAACTGAAATTCTTGAAATTAATGTTAAAAAATCACTATGTAAAATAAAATGCAGATTAATCAGTAAAGAGGAAACTCTGGTTGAAGAAGCGGAAAAGATTAAATCCGCGAGTGATAACTTAAAAACTGAGTTACAAAAAAAGTATATACCAAAAGATTCTCTTACTATAAGAGTGCAGTTGCCGAAAAACCATAAACTGATTGAGGGACAGGAACTATATCTGGAAAAACAGACTCAAGAATATTATCTTCAGAATGTATCGAATCTTAAAATAAATTTTATTGATAAAAGCGGAGTTGTTGTAGCACAAAAAAATAACGAGCCTAAATTGATTCGCTCTATTCTAAGGGCGTTCTTTAGCCAATGTGCCATGGAGTTCCGTTTAACTTCAATTGAAACCCCGGATAAATATACGTTGAATTATGTTGAGCATATAGAAGCAAAAGTCAGAGTCTCTTTCGGTAAGAATACATAGAATAAATATTCTATACAGCTCCTTTCGGTTCGCTAGTAATTTCAGCCTCATCCAGCTTGACAATAAACGGGCGCTCATGCTATCTTTAGATACGGGCTTTTTAGCTGTAGTCTGCCTTTTTGGTCCGTCTCTTGAGGCGGTTATTTTTTTAGTAATACTTGTTGGAGATTGAAAAAGTGAAGAGTGACGCTGTAAAAAAGGGATTTGAGAGGGCGCCGCACCGGTCTCTACTGTTCGCCCTCGGCTGTACACGTGCCGAAATGGACAAGCCGTTTATCGGCGTCGTCAACAGCTACAGTGAGATTGTGCCCGGACACATACACCTGAACAGTATTGCTGGAGCTGTCAAGGCGGGGGTTCGCGAGGGGGGAGGCGTTCCCTTCGAGGTTAATACCATCGCCATATGTGACGGCATCGCCATGAACCATGCTGGAATGAAGTACAGTCTGCCCAGCCGCGAACTGATTGCCGATTCTGCGGAACTGGTGGCCGAAGCCCATGGCTTTGATGCCCTGGTATTCATCCCTAATTGTGACAAAATCATTCCCGGGATGCTTATGGCCGCGGTGAGAATGAACCTGCCCGCTATCTTTATCAGCGGCGGCCCCATGATGGCGGGATCTCTGGATGGCGAAAAGATTGACCTTAGCTCGGTATTTGAGGCCGTAGGTGCCGTGAGCGGTGGCAAAATGACTGAGGCAGAACTGCTGAGACTGGAGGAGATGGCATGTCCGGGTTGCGGAAGCTGCGCGGGCATGTTTACCGCCAATACCATGAACTGCCTCACCGAAGTTCTGGGTATGGGTCTGCCGGGTAATGGCACAATTCCCGCGGTTGATGCCCGCCGGCAGGGTCTGGCCAGACAAGCCGGGCAGCAGGTTATGAAGGTACTGGCGGATGATATACGTCCCAGAAGCATCATTAACAGCGACGCCATCTATAACGCCTTTACCGTTGACATGGCGCTCGGTGGAAGCACCAACTCCGTCTTACACGTTATGGCCATAGCTCACGAAGCCGGTGTTGACTTTAATCTGCCGGTGATTAACGAGATAAGCCGGCGTACTCCCTATCTCTGCAAATTAAGGCCGTCAGGGCCGTATCATATAGAGGACCTGGATAAGGCCGGCGGCATACCGGCGGTCATGGCCGAGCTGAAAAGCCTGCTAAAACTGAATTCCAAAACAGTAACCGGAAAAACAGTTGGTGAGAATATCGCGGGTATAAAGACTCTGGACAACGACGTTATACGTTCTGTGGATACTGCCCACTCAGCGACTGGTGGCCTCGTCCTGCTTTTCGGCAATCTGGCGCCGGAAGGTGCTGTGGTCAAGAAGGCGGCGGTGGCCCCGGAAATGATGAAGCATCGCGGCCCGGCCCGGGTATTTGATTCCGAGGAAGAGGCAACGCAGGCGATTATGAAAGGTGCCGTAAAATCCGGCGACGTTCTGGTTATACGCTACGAGGGACCCAGAGGCGGACCGGGGATGCGTGAGATGCTGACGCCTACCTCGCTCATAACCGGCATCGGCATGGACAAAGAGGTAGCCTTGATTACCGACGGCAGGTTTTCCGGTGCGACGCGCGGCGCGTCCATAGGGCATGTCTCCCCGGAAGCGGCGGCCAGGGGGCCTATCGCTGCCGTAAAGGATGGGGATATCATTAGTATTGACATTCTTGGCTATAAGCTCGATGTAGAGCTTACCGACAAAGAAATAGCTGACCGCCTGGAGCGGATGACTGATTTTGAACCGAGGATAAAAACGGGTTATCTTCGTTATTACACCGAGAAGGTGTGTTCAGCCAGTACCGGCGCGGTATTCAGCCAGTAGAGGGGACTGTTATGAAAAAAACAGGTGCGCAGATATTATGTGAAAGCTTAATAGAAGAGGGAGTGGAGGTCATTTTCGGTTTTCCCGGCGGTGTCCTTCTACCGTTCTATGATACACTGCCTCAATACTCCAAGCTTCGTCATATCCTGGTACGCCATGAGCAGGGGGCGGCTCACGCCGCTGATGGCTACGCGCGGGCAACGGGTAAGGTTGGCGTTTGTATGGCTACCTCCGGCCCCGGTGCCACCAATCTTGTAACCGGTATTGCCAATGCCTACCTCGATTCGTCCCCGATAGTGGCATTGACCGGCCAGGTTGCCAGGGCTTTTATAGGGAAGGACGCTTTCCAGGAGATAGACATTACCGGCATTACGCTGCCGATTACCAAGCATAGCTATATAGCTATGGAGGCTAGTTCGATGGCGAATATCGTTAAGGAAGCCTTTTATCTTGCCAGGACGGGACGTCCCGGACCGGTTCTCATTGACCTGCCCAAAGATGTCCAGACAGAAGAGGCGGAGTATCGGCAGCCCGGCAAGGTGAATCTCCCCGGCTACAAGGTACCTTCCAGGGGGCATCCCACTCAGGTCAATAGTGCCGCCAAGTTGATAAACGAGGCGCAGCGCCCCCTTATTATAGCCGGCCGGGGCGTAATTATATCCGGGGCAGGTGCTGAACTGAAACAGTTCGCCGAGACTGGGCAAATACCGGTTATTACTACCTTACTGGGCATCGGTTGTTTCCCTGAAAATCATATACTCAGTTACGGTATGGCCGGTATGCACGGTTCCGGTTATGCCAATAAAGCCGTTGACAGCACTGACCTGCTTATTGCCGTTGGTATGAGGTTTGATGACCGCGTGACGGGTGAATTGAGTGCTTTTGCACCGAATGCTCGTATTATCCATATTGATTTAGACCCGGCCGAGATAGGCAAAAACGTACGTGTCACTGTGCCGATTGTCGGCGATGTGAAGGCGGTGCTTCAGGCACTAATAAAGCTGGTTAATACCACCGACCATGTCGAGTGGATTCAGGAGCTTGATGAACTGAGGAAACAGCACCCGATGATGGATATCAGAGATAGTGCCGGCCTGCTTCCACAGTACATTATCCGGCAGATATATGAGGCGACGGGTGGTGACGCTATCGTTGTCACTGGCGTAGGCCAGCACCAGATGTGGGCTGCCCAGCATTATATTCATAATGAGCCGAATCGCTTCATTTCATCGGGCGGTCTGGGTACCATGGGATTCGGCCTGCCGGCGGCGATGGGAGCCAAGGTAGGTTGCCCTGATAAAACGGTCTGGTGCATTGACGGCGATGGCAGTCTGCAGATGACGATTCAGGAGCTGGCGACGCTGGTTCAGGATAACATAGCTGTCAAGATAGCGGTGCTCAATAATGGTTATCTGGGTATGGTAAGGCAGTGGCAGGACCTGTTTTACGATAAAAGGTATGTAGCCACGCCGCTGTCCTGTCCCGACTTCGTAAAAGTTGCCGAGGCTTACCGCATTGCCGGCTTAAGAGTTACCCAGCGCGAAGAGGTAGCACCGGCGATTAAGCAGGCTATGCAGCATGACGGCCCGTTCCTGATAGACTTTATGGTGGAGCCCGAAGAAAACGTCTATCCGATGGTGCCACCGGGGGCGGCTATCGCCCAGTTTATTGAAGAACCTAAGAAAGAGGTATCAACATGGCCACGAACAAGCACACCCTAGTTGCTATTGTGGAAGATAAGCCCGGTGTCCTCAATCGTATGGCAAGTCTCTTCAGGCGGCGCGGGTTCAATATTGAGAGTATCGCTGTAGGGCACAGCGAAGTACCTCACCTGTCGCGTGTTACCATCATCGTCAATGGGTCGAATGCTATGGTTGAACAGGTTAGAAAGCAGCTGGATAAACTGGTGGACGTGGTCAGGGTTTCCGATATCACCGGTGATAATATCACCATTCGGGAACTGGCCTTGATAAAAGTAAAGGCTAATTCGGCGACGCGCAGCGAAATTATTGAAATAGCCGATATATTCAGGGCTAATATCGTGGATGTATCCTCGGACTCATTGACCATTGAAATCACCGGAGATGAAGATAAGATTGATTCCATGTTGAAATTACTGCGCAGCTTCGGTGTCAGGGAGATAGCCAGGACCGGGCGGGTCGCCATGGTCAGGGGAAACTTAGGTACTCGACCCGCGGAAGAAAAGACTGCCGGGAGCCGTACTAACAAATAACCGGAAGGAGACGATACGTTATGGTTAAGATATATTATGATAAAGATGCTAATCTGGACTTGCTTGCCGGGAAGGTAATCGGCATAGTAGGTTACGGCAGCCAGGGACATGCCCACGCTCAGAACCTCAGGGACAGCGGTTGCCAGGTCATTGTCTCTGAGCTTAAAGACACCCCCGGCTGGAAGGCAGCCAGAGATGCTGGCTTCGAAGTAACATCGGCGGATGAGATGGCTAAAAAGGCGGATATCATCGTTATGCTGGCCGAGGACAATGTGCAGAAGGTAGTTTACGAGACTTCCGTCAAGAATAATCTGGCGGCGGGTAATATGCTCATGTTTGCCCACGGCTTTAATATCCATTTCGGCCAGATTGTGCCGCCGGCCAATATTGATGTTACCATGATAGCTCCCAAGTGCCCCGGACATATGCTGCGGCAGCTCTATACGGAGAATGCCGGACCTCCGGCACTCGTGGCTGTGCAGCAGGATGCCTCGGGTAAGGCCAGGGATATTGCCCTCGCTTATTCCAGGGGAATCGGCTGTGCCCGGGCGGGAGTCCTGGAGACCACCTTTGCTGAAGAAACGGAGACAGACCTCTTCGGCGAGCAGACGGTATTATGTGGCGGCATTTCGTCTCTTATCAAGACGGGTTTTGAAACCCTGGTTGAGGCTGGCTATCAGCCGGAGATAGCCTACTTCGAGGTATGTCACGAGCTTAAGCTCATTATTGACCTGATTTACAACGGCGGATTGACCTATATGCGTTACTCGGTCAGCGATACGGCTGAGTATGGCGACTATACCCGCGGGCCGAGGGTCGTTGATGATATGGCCGCCGACGAGATGAGGCAAATCCTGGCGGAGATTCAGGACGGCAGCTTTGCCAAGGAATGGATTCTGGAGAACCAGGCCGGACGTCCGGTTTATAATGCCCTGAAGCGTATGGATGCGGAGCACCCTATCGAGATAGTGGGCGCCAAATTACGCAAAATGATGCCCTGGCTCAAAGGAGGGAAATAGGCTTTAATTGAATCCCTGTTCGAGTAGGAGGTTTTAGATTTGGCTACCAAGTTGCAGATGGTTTACTGGAAAGGGGAGAAATTCTGGGTCGGTAAGCTGCTTGAGCATCCCGAAATAATGACGCAGGGTGAAACACTCGAAGAGCTTGAAGAAAATATGAAAGACGCCTATATGCTGATGGCACTGGAAGATGTCCCCGACGACCACGAAATAAAAGAACTTGACCTGAGGGTATGAAAAGAAGGAATCTATAAAGGAGATTACTTCTGCCGGGTGTGTTCTTTTGAGACATGGTGCCAGGCATGATTTATATAAAAACCCGAGAACCGGTAAAAAGCAACCTGTACCAAGACATGACGAGATAGACGACAGCCTCGCCAGGCACATCATAAAAGAATTGGCATGAGTTAAAGGCCTAGACAAAACCGTTTAAATCGTATATAATGTATTCTGTATAACCATGAAAAGCTGGATGTGTTCCAACACAGGGAGAATAAACCTCATCCTTATTAGCCCCTCTCTGATTTAGAGGAGAGGGGAACAGGCGGTTTTATCTAAAAAATTCTCCCAAGGAGGAACATAAACATGGACAGGGTTATAATCTTTGACACCACACTGCGGGATGGGGAGCAGGCGGCGGGGGGCACGTTAAACGTCCAGGAAAAGCTGGAGATAGCCCGACAACTCGAAAAACTGGGTGTTGACGTTATCGAGGCCGGCTTTCCCGCCAGCAGCCCCGGCGACTTTGAGGCGGTCAGCCTCATTTCCAGAGAAATCAAGGGTTCTGCTATCTGTGCGCTCACGCATGCTAACGCGGCTGCTATTGACCGTGCCTGGGAAGCTGTGAAGGCGGCGGAAAACCCGCGTATACATATTTTTCTTTCGGCTTCGGACATACACATCATTCATCAGCTGAAAAAGAGCCGGGATGAAGTAATGAAGATGGCCTGTGACGCCGTAGATAGGGCCAGGGACTATACCGACAACATTGAATTTTCACCGATGGATGCCAGCCGGACAGAACCTCAGTACCTGTACCAGATTCTAAAAGCCGTCATTGATGCCGGGGCTACCACCGTCAATATCCCGGATACCGTAGGCTATGCCATACCGTCTGAGTTCGGCAGGTTAATTGAGGGAATCGCCCGTAATGTCCCCAATATTGGCAAAGCCGTGATTAGCGTTCACTGCCACAATGACCTGGGTCTGGCGGTAGCCAATAGCCTGGAAGCGCTCAAATATGGAGCCCGGCAGGTAGAATGCACGATTAACGGCATTGGCGAGAGGGCGGGAAATGCCTCGCTAGAAGAAATCGTGATGACCATCAAGACCCGCAAAGACCTCTTTGACCTGGCCACTGATATTGACACCAGGCGGATATACCGGACCAGCCGGCTGGTGAGTGATTTAACCGGCTTCCCCGTCCAGCCTAATAAGGCGATTGTCGGGGCTAATGCCTTTCGTCACGAATCGGGGATACACCAGGACGGCGTCATCAAGATGCCCATAACCTACGAGATAATGGACCCCAGAACGGTCGGCATTCCTTCCAGCAGCCTAGTGCTGGGTAAACTCAGCGGACGCCACGCCTTCAAGCAGAGGCTTTCCGAGCTGGGCTACACCTTAAACGATGAGGACCTGAACCGGGCGTTTGCGGCCTTTAAGGAACTGGCGGACAAGAAAAAGAATGTCACCGACCGCGATATAGAGTCGCTGGTGGCCGAGGAGCAGCGTACGGTTTCCGAGGAGTATCACCTTGACCGCCTTCAGGTAACCTGCGGTGACCGGGGTATTCCCACAGCCGCTGTAAGGCTTATCGGGCCGGACGGTAAAGCCGTAGAGGATGCAGCCCTCGGTACCGGTCCGGTTGACGCGGTTTATAAGGCTATTAATCGGCTGGTTAAGTTGCCCAATTCACTTACCGAGTTTACCGTGAAGTCGGTTACCGAGGGTATCGATGCCATCGGTGAGGTATTGATAAGGATAGAGAGTGACGGCGTCACCTATACAGGGCGTGGCGCCGATACGGATATTATCGTTTCCAGCGCCAAAGCCTATATCAATGCCCTTAACCGGTTGCTGGCTGTAAGAGGAAAAGCCGGCTAGGCAATCGGGGCAATCGAGTTGATATACAGCCGTACCTCACGCGCGGGGCCGGGTTGTATCTATTTTCACAAATAGTTATAATCTTGTATAAGACGCATTCCGCTATGCGGGATATCAATTACATGTGATGTGTTGATTATTTTGTCGAGAAAGGAAAATACTTGAATTTAGCTGAGAAAATTCTGGCGGCACATGCCGATAAAAAAGAAGTCAGCCCTGGTGAATTCGTAAATGTCAGGGTGGACATGATTCTATCTAACGATATCACGGCCCCTATCGCCATAAGGGAGTTCCGGCGCCTGGGTATAGATAGGGTCTTTAACCCGTCTAAAATCGTCATGGTTCCCGACCACTTTGTGCCCAGTAAGGACATTGCTTCCGCCGAGCAGGCGAAACTGATGAAGAATTTCTGCTACGAGCAGGGTATACTGTACTTTGAAGTAGGGCAGATGGGTATTGAGCACGTGCTTTTGCCTGAGCAAGGTCTGGTCCTGCCCGGGGATGTGGTCATCGGGGCTGACTCCCATACGTGTACCTACGGTGCTGTCGGGGCCTTTGCCACCGGCATGGGTTCGACCGATATTGCCGCTGCTATGGCTACTGGCGACATCTGGATGAAGGTACCGCCGACAATTAAACTCGTTTATCAGGGTACTCTAAATAAGTGGGTTGGCGGTAAGGACCTGATTCTTTATACCATAGGTAATATCGGCGTTGACGGTGCCCTGTATTCGGCAATGGAGTTTACCGGCGAGGCCATAGATGAACTATCCATGGACGGGCGCTTCACGATGGCAAATATGGCTATTGAGGCTGGTGGTAAAGCCGGGCTTTTCCATGTGGATAACAAGACTCAGCTTTACATAAAATCAAGGGCCAGGCGTGAATATTACCTGGTGTACGAGCCAGATAGCGATGCTGAGTATTCTCAGGTGATTGAATATGATGTTTCCAGCATAGAACCGCAGGTTTCTTTACCACATTCACCCGCCAACGCCAGACCTGTTAATGAGGTAGGGGAAATTGAAATCGACCAGGTAGTAATAGGCAGTTGCACCAATGGCCGCATCGATGACCTGCGGCTGGCGGCTCAGGTACTCAGAAAGAAAAAGGTACATCCGAAGGTAAGATGCATAATAATACCGGGTTCGCAGCAGGTGTACCTTGATGCTTTAAACGAAGAGCTTATAGAGACATTCATAAAAGCCGGAGCAGCGGTCAGCACACCCACGTGCGGGCCGTGTCTTGGCGGTCATATGGGAGTGCTGGCTGACGGTGAGCGGTGTATCTCCACAACCAATCGTAATTTCGTGGGCAGGATGGGCAGCACCGGGTCGGAGGTCTATCTGGCCAATCCGGCGGTGGCCGCCGCCAGTGCCGTGGCCGGCAGAATTATCGGTCCCGGAGAGATTAATAATTAATTGTGATGTGGGGGCTACGGAAATGAAGATGGTTAAATTTGAAAAATGGTTTATTAATAGCGCCAAGCATGCTGAGCAGATTATTAATCGTGCCGATAAACTGTTGCAGTTGGTTGATGCAAAAGAAAATCATAAATATCTGGAAGTCGGTTGCGGAAACGGGGCCGTATGCCGGTATGTTGCAAACAAGTATCGATGTGATGTTACCGGAGTTGACGTGGACCCGGAGCAGATTAAAGTAGCGCAGGAAAGTAGCCACGATATTCCAAATGTTATTTTCCAGAAAGCCGATGCTACAAGTTTACCGTTTCCGGACAAAGACTTTGACATTGTGTTATCGTTCGGAACCACACACCATATATCCAACTGGATGGATGCTCTGGGCGAAATACGGAGAGTAATGAAGCCTCAAGGCCATTTCATTTATTATGACCTTGTTTACACAAAGCTGTTTGCCAGATTGGGAAGGTCGTTCAAACATAGTTACGGTATAATCACGATGCCTGAGTTAGATTCATTTATCCAGATGAACAATCTTTCTACGGTTCACACCTCAATGAAAAATTCTTTAATATGGTATGACTATGAGGCGGTATATAAGAGTGCGTAAGGGGATAAAGCTCTATGGCTAAATTACGTAAAAGCTGGCGGGAAAAGCTGCTGGATAGTAAAGGTGGTCCCAAAGTAGTTGAAGTCGCCCCTGGGATGAGTCAGCGGTGGGGGACAGGGACGGTGGTCATTCCGGCGCCGATAGAGGTGGACGAAATCATGAGGCAGGTCCCGGAGGGCAGGCTTATAACGATAAACTTGATACGTGAGAAACTTGCTAAAAAGCATAACGCCAGCTTAGGCTGACCGATAACCACCGGTATCTTTGCCGGGATTGCGGCTCGTGCAGCCGAAGAGGACGCCGCCGAAGGCAAAACAGATATTAACCCTTACTGGCGGACGCTGAAGGGAAAGGGAGAGATTAACGAAAAATACCCCGGCGGTGTGGAAGGCCAGGCCGAAAAGCTGAAAGCCGAAGGACATGAGATTGAAGCGGATAAAGCCGGGAAGCCGAAGCGGGTGAAGGACTTTGAGAAGGTGCTGGTTGGGGTGTGAGGTAGCGAAGAAATTCTAAGCGAGAGCGAATAATGTCGGAAATTGGAGAAGTTGCAAGAGCCACAGCTGAGGCTTCGAAGTTTGGAACTAAAGCCTTGGATACAACGGAAAAGTTAGCCTCTTTCGTTGCTAAGGTTTTCAAAGAGCCAATTAGAGATGCTGTTGGAATTATTGGAGACAAGCTGAAGTTTATGCGGTGGGAGCGTCAAGTTCGCTTGGCCGATAGAGTTAATGAAATCCTGAGCCAGAGAGCAGTTATAGAAACTAGAGCTGTCCCACTGAAGTTAGCTTTGCCTATCCTTGAAAATGCGAGTTTGGAAGATAACAATGAGTTGCAAGACCTTTGGGCGAAACTACTGGCAAATAGTATGGACCCAAATTTTAAAGAGGAAATCAGGCTTGCATTCTTAGAAATAATCAAGAGTCTTAATCCTCTTGATGTAAGGGTACTACATAGTTTTTACACTACATTGTGTAAAGATAAGAATGTGCATTGGGACAGAATTACAGATTACACCTTAACTAGAGAGCAAATCTGCGCTTTAGTTTCTATTTCAATACAGGATTATGAGGTAAGTATATATAATTTATTCCGGGTTCAATGCTTAGCGCCAGCTATTATTAAAGGTGGTGTGAAAATGGGGCCTGAGCCGTTGACGATATACAAGGGAACTGATTCTGTAGTTATGACACCCTTGGGAAAGAATTTTGTCGAAGTATGTGTTAAGTAAGGGAGTATTCTTTTGATTCTTAAAAGCCAAAGCCCATAAATAGAGGATTAAAAGGGGCGAAGCCCCTTTAAGAAATCCCCCTCCCTCTCCCCTTGTGAAGGGGAGAGGGATAAAGGGTAAGGGGTTACGAAAAACGTAATAAAAAAATACTTGGTTATCTATGAAAAGGCTCGTAATAATTACTATGCTTATTCTCTAGATATAACTGGATGTATCGCTACAGGCAAGAATCATAAAGAGGTGAAAAAGAACATCAGAGAAGCAATCAACTTCAATCTTGAAGGACTGAAAAAAGATGGCTTGCCTTTCCCTGATCCTTACGCCTTCACTAAGTATGTAGAGGTTTAAGTAAAAAATTAAGTTAAGGAGAAAAAAATAAATCAAAAAGGCAAATTCCATAAATAAGGGATTAAAAGGGGCGAAGCCCCTTTAAGAAATCCCCCTCCCTCTCCCCTTGTGAAGGGGAGAGGGATAAAGGGTGAGAGGTTACGAGATACAAAAGCAGCAAATATGATAATAATAGGCAAACTCTCAAATGCCATAAAAAAGGAAAAAATAAAAAAACATTAAAAGCGGCGGGCAAAAATACTTAACATAACTATAAAAACAACTCAAAGCTAACCACGAGGGAATTGTTTCCCTTAGAACATATTCGGCTTTGTCGCCGCCATTTTTCTCAAGGAGGTCGTTACTTGAAACTAACAGGCAAAGTCCATAAATACGGTGCTGATGTTAATACCGACGTCATTATTCCGGCCCGCTACCTCATGTTGGATGACCCGGATGAACTGGCGCAGCACTGCATGGAAGATATTGATGAGGACTTTCTGAAAAGGGTGGAGCCTGGGGATATCATCATGGCCACCACCAACTACGGCTGCGGCTCCTCCCGGGAGCATGCCACGTTAGCTATCAAGGCGGCAGGGATATCCTGCGTTATCGCCAAAAGTTTCGCCCGCATCTTCTTCCGCAATGCCATCAACATCGGCCTGCCGCTGCTTGAATGCCAGGAGGCTGTAGACAAAACAGAGGCTGGCGACCTTCTGGAGGTTGACCTGTCCACCGGCGAAATAAAAAACGTTACCAGGAATAAAGTATTTACCGCCGAGCCCTATCCCGAATTCATGGCCGGGTTAATTTCGGCCGGCGGTCTTATTGAATATACGAAGAAAAGACTGGCTAACAGGGGGATATAAATTGCAATTTAACCTGACAGTTCTGCCCGGTGATGGTGTCGGTCCCGAGGTTACCGGTGAAGCAATCAAGGTATTGCAGGAAGTTGGTAAAAGATACGGGCACGATTATAATCTGAACTACAGGCTGGTTGGTGGGGCGGCTATCGACGAGGAAGGAGTCGCTATCTCAAAGGATACGATAAAGCAGTGCAAGGGGTGTGATGCCGTGCTGCTGGGAGCCGTGGGCGGACCGAAATGGGACGACCCCCTGGCTAAAGTCCGCCCGGAAGATGGTCTCTTGTTGTTACGGAAGGAGCTCGGACTGTTTGCCAATCTGCGTCCGGTAAAGGTATCTCCGGTACTGGTTGACTCCACCAATCTGAAACCCGAGGTGATTGAGGGTGCGGACTTCATCTTTGTTCGCGAGCTTACCGGAGGCCTGTATTTCGGCCGGCCAAAGAGACGCTGGCAGACATCACGGGGGAGACGCGCTGTTGATTCCATGTCTTACTCAGAGCAGGAAATCGAGCGTATTGTAAGAGTCGGCTTTGAGCTGGCGCGGGGTCGTCAGAATAAACTGGTCTCCGTAGACAAGGCTAACGTACTGGAATCATCCCGACTGTGGCGGCAGGTGGCTGTGGAGGTGGCGGAGGACTATCCGGACGTGGCACTGGAGCATATGCTGGTGGATGCCTGCTCTATGAGGCTTATCCAGAACCCCAGGTATTTTGACGTTCTGGTTACCGAAAATACCTTCGGGGACATCCTTACCGATGAGGCCTCGATGCTGGCCGGCTCAATGGGTATGCTGCCTTCGGCAAGTCTGGCTGGAGTGCCGAAGGGGGGGTCCAGGATATTCGGACTGTATGAACCGATTCACGGCAGCGCGCCCCGACGTGCCGGGCTCAACATGGCCAATCCCATTGCCACGATACTCAGTGTGGCCATGATGCTGCGCTATTCTTTTGGCCTGGAGGGGGAGGCAAGGGCTGTCGAGGTGGCTGTTGACGAAGTGTTGCAGGAAGGCTATCGCACCTATGATATAATGGATGAAGGTAAAAAAGAGGTGGGGACGAAGGAGATGGGTGACGTGATTGCAGGAAGGTTGGAGGCTAAATAACAATGTCATCGGTTCAGCTTTATGATGCGACATTACGCGACGGAGCCCAGAGCGAGGGTATCTCCTTCTCTCTGGTGGATAAACTACATATTGCTCAGAAGCTTGATGAACTGGGTATTCACTATATAGAGGGTGGCTTTCCCGGCTCAAACCCGAAGGATGCCGAATTCTTTGAAAGAGTCCATGACCTCACGCTTAAGAATGCGCAGATAGCCGTTTTCGGCAGTACCCGGCGTGTCGGCCTGAAAGCGGAAGAGGATAATAATCTCATCATGCTGGTTAAAGCCGGGGTAAAAGTTGCTACGATTGTTGCCAAAAGTTCGGATTTGCAGGTAACACGGGTACTGGAGACCACCCTTGAAGAAAACCTTAGTATGATTGCTGATTCCATACGTTATCTCAAGTCAAATGGACTCAGTGTTTTCTTCGATGCCGAGCATTACTTTGACGGCTACAAGTCCAGTCCCGATTATGCCCTTCGTACGCTGAAAGTGGCTGTCGAGGCCGGGGCTGATTGCCTGGTGCTCTGTGATACCAACGGCGGCACTCTGCCTGATGAAATATCAGAGGCAGTTAAGGCAGCAGCCAGGGCGACATCGGTGCCATTGGGGATTCATACCCATAATGATGGTGGTTTGGCGGTAGCCAATACTCTGGCGGCGATTCAAGCGGGAGCCAGTCAGGCACAGGGCACCATCAATGGCTATGGTGAGCGCTGCGGTAATGCCAACCTCTGTTCTATTATAGCTAATCTGAAGCTGAAGATGGGTATCGATTGTGTTACAGATGAACAGTTAGCCAAGCTTACTGATATAGCGCATTACGTCAGTGAGGCGGCTAATCTGGTCCCTGACCCGTATTCTCCATACGTAGGTGCCAGTGCTTTCAGTCACAAGGCAGGTTACCACGTGGCCGGCTTGGCGAAATGGCCCGAAGCCTACCAGCATATCCACCCGCTGAAAGTAGGTAACCGCCAGAGGACGGTAGTATCGGAGCTATCGGGCAAGCGCAATATTGCCTACAAGGCGAAGGAGCTTGGGGTAGACCTATCCTCACGGTCCAAAGAGGCGAAGGATTTGCTGGCGCAGGTTAAGTATCTGGAGAGCCGCGGCTTCCAGTACGAAAATGCTGAGGCATCTTTCGAGTTGTTGTTGCACCGGACCAGGCCGAATTATAAACCACCGTTTGAATTGGTCGACTTCATGGTGATGGTGGAGTCGAAGCGGAGGCCTTCTACTCGCAAGAACCAGGAGGAGATGCTGTCCGAGGCGATGGTTAAGGTAAAAGTGGGTGGAGAGATTATACACACCGCAGCTGAAGGTGATGGCCCCGTTAACGCCCTGGACAGGGCTTTGCGGAAGGCCTTGCTACAGTTTTATCCCAGCCTTTCCGAGGTCAAACTGGTTGACTATAAAGTACGCATACTTGAAGAAAGCACCGGTACGGAGTCTCAAGTCCGCGTTCTTATCGAGTCCAGCGACGGTATTAATGAGTGGCGGACCGTTGGCAGCTCCACCAATATTATTGAGGCCAGCTGGCTGGCCCTGGCCGATGGTCTGGAGTACTGGCTGATAAAGCATAATCGTACTTGATGCAGAATTCTACTCCGATTGTATTCTCAATCTGGCGCTTCGGGCGCTTTATTAAAAGCACCTGACCCCAGGTGCTGATTCAGTCAACAGCCGCGGATAATATAGGTCAACATACTTAATATTGACATAGTTCGGTATCACACAATATACTTCACTGAATTGTACCAGTATTGCCAGAGTGGAAAGAAACCCTGATGCAAGATAATCATCAGTCTTCTTATAGGTGGTATATACTTGCGTTCACGGCAGTAACCGGCGCATTGGTAGCGTCTATACCGTTTTCCTGCATGCCAGCCCTCTTCCAGGAGATATCAGACGATTTAGGCTTAAACCTGGTACAGGTAGGAGCCGTCTGGGGTATCGCCAGTCTGGCCGGCGTCTTTTTTAGCTTGATCGGCGGGGTAGTCGGCGACAAGTTCGGGGTAAAACTCGTAATTCCCGTATCCTGCATACTGGCGGGAATAACCGGCGCGCTGAGGGGTGTATCAAACAGCTTCCTTGCCCTTTTGGTCACTGTTTTCATAAGTGGAATCATAAGACTGATAGTACCAATCAACCTGACCAAGACGGTTGGTATATGGTTTAAAGGTCGGAACCTTGGTCTGGCAATGGGAATATCCGCCGTGGGCATGGGTCTCGGGCTTATGCTGGGGCCGATGATTAGTGCCACGATACTATCGCCGTTGCTCGGTGGCTGGGAAAATGTAATGTATTTTTATGGGGCTATCGCTGTTTTTATAGGTATAATCTGGTTTTTCTTTAGAAGGGAACCCCCTCAAGATGATTTCATTGCCGGGCTTTCCGGTGCGGTACCGCTTCGCCAGGCATTTTCGAGGTTGATTCGACTCAAAGCGCTATGGTTTTTAGGATTGACTTTGATGTTCCGCAGCAGTTGTATCATGGGCATGACGGGCTACCTGCCGCTCTATCTGAGGGAGCAGGGATGGATGGTAGCCAGTGCTGATGGCGCTCTGGCTGCCTTCTACGGGATTAGTACGATATGCGTTGTACCATTGTCTCTATTATCGGATAGACTTGGTTACAGGAAGCCGATACTTTTTTCGGCGCTGATAGTGACTATCATATGCTTCAGTATTTTGCCCTTAGTTGACGGCAACACGATATGGCTCTTGATGATATTGTCAGGCGTTTTTATGGATGGTTTTATGGCGGTCATTGTCACCATGCTGCTGGAAACCGAAGGAGTTGGGCCGGTTTATTCGGGCACAGCCCTGGGGATTGTCTTTACCATAACCCAGGTTGGCAATGTTATCTCGCCTCCTCTGGGGAATAGCCTCGCAAGTATAAATCCGGGATTACCCTTTATCTTCTGGGCAGCTCTTTCTGTTATAGCAATAGCAACTATGGCTTTATGCAAAGAGACAGGATGGAGAGGGAAATAAAAGTGTCCATTTTCTCCCGCTCTTACACTTACACGCCTGACCTGAATACACCGTTCCTGAATAAGTATCTATATTGCCATTCTGGTGATTTCAGCGATGTCATAAACTTCAATGTCTTCCCCGTACTCTTTGACCGCATCCTTGAAGTTTCTTTCACACCAGGGACAGCTGGTCACCAGCGCCGTGGCCCCGGTGGCTTTTGCCTCCTTTAACCTCTCGTTAGCCGTCCATAACGCGAAATCAGGGTTGGCCTGGCTAACGCCGGCACCGGCACCGCAGCACCAGGCGTTTTCTCTATTGCGTTCCATTTCCACCAGTTCTACTCCCGGGATGCTCTTCAATACCTCACGCGGTGGTTCGTAGACGCCGTCATCACCAAGGTGCCGTCCCAGATGGCAGGGGTCATGATAGGTTACCTTCTTCGGCACTTCCCTGATGAATTTAATCTTCCCTTCTTTTATAAGCTGGTCAAGGTACTCAACTATGTGCAGCACCTCGAACTTCATTTCAATATTTATTTTAGGATAGAGGTTTTTAAAAGTGCTGTAGCCATCGGAGCAGGATGTTACCACCTTGCTTACATTCAGGGTACTAACTGTTTCCAAGAAGTGCTCGGCGTATTTGGTGAATTCTCCGGAGTATCCTATTTCATAGGCACGACCGCCGCAGCAGGTTTCCTCTATGCCCATAATACCGGCATCCACACCGGCTGCCTTCATAATGCTTATGGCGCTCCTGGGTACTTCCCACAGCTCAGGGTCGAAAGAGAGCATGCACCCGGCATGATACAGGACATCTTGTTTTTCCTGGCTGGCGTCCTTCACGTCCATATCCCTGGCCCAGTCACCGCGCTCCGCCTTGGGCTT
This sequence comes from uncultured Dehalococcoidaceae bacterium, assembly GCA_964558675.1. Lineage (GTDB taxonomy): Bacteria > Chloroflexota > Dehalococcoidia > Dehalococcoidales > RBG-16-60-22 > CAZLEY01. The sequence goes on from CAZLEY010000002.1 coordinate 127,822, forward strand.
GCCGAAGACGTTGTCGTCCTTCTTCAGGCTGTCAATCATGACCATGTAGGCGGGATTTAAAAATCCCTGTGTAACGGCTTCTGTCCGGACGGCTTGGATAATCTCGAAGATGTGCTGGTGGTGATAGACCCCGCACTGTTGTTCGCAGGAGAGGCAGCCGGTGCAGGTATATATTCTATCCAGTATGTCTTCATCGTCCATGGTTAATTCGCCTTCAGAAATAGCCTTGGCTATGGCTATTTTTCCGGATGGGTAGTAGGACTCAAGCTGGTACATTTCACCGGCAGGGCAGGCCGGGACAAATATATCAAGGACATCCTTGCAGGTGCCGCAGCGCGTGCATCCATATATCCACTCTTTTACATCGTCAAGTGCCATTTTTTCCTCCTTCGTATCCTATAAATGCCGGTTACTCTGGAGGCGCACCCCATCTGCCCGGATTCATGATATTATTGGGGTCGAGCATCTCCTTGATTCTTCGGTTAAGTCTTACCCATTCGGGATCGGCCCGTTTTTCCAGCGTCCGTATTGCATGAACTGGTGTTTTATAGGGGATAAAACCGTTCTCGATGACCATCTCCAGTTGCTCTTTCCACAAAGCCCCGATTTTCTTTACCTGTTCGGGGTCGCCCTTATCGAAAGGTAGCACCCACCTCAACCCGGCGTAATGCCCTTCCGCCATAATCCGGGTATAGGAGGTACGCGTAAAGCCGTATTTATCCTGGATTTCACAGCCTTTTTTGATAGTACTGAGCCAGTTGCTCATGGGACCATAGGCGCCGACCCATGTTAAACCGCCACCGGCGCCGAGCTGTCCTACTATCTGAAATGGTAATCCCGGCGTTGTGCTCGGTGCCCTCTCGGGGCCTATCAGCTTAACATCTTTTAGCTCTTCTCTGACTATTCTCTCGATTACTTCGACCTTGGCGTTCAGTTCGTTCTCGGTATTCCCCGTAATCTCCGATAATACTATAAATTCTGGGTCGCCAGATGCCTTTTTCTGTGCTGGATAGAAATAAGCCTTCAGATGTGTTTCTGCGGCTTTTCGGTCGATATTCAAAATCGTAAAGGAGGTGCCGATAATATCGTCGGGGATGCGGGTTCGCGCCAGTAGCTTCAAAGCCTTATAGGCGCCCTCGAAGTCCATAAACAGGAATGAGAGCGATGTCGCGTGTTTTGGCCTGGGCCATAGGCTCACGGCCATCTTCGTAATAACGCCGGTAGTACCCTGCCACCCCAGGAAAAGACCGGACAGTTCGGGGAGGGGGACAAATGACTGCCACCCTTTACTTACCGCACAGGAGCCGATTTTTACCAGTTCTCCCGTGGGCAGGACTACTTCCAGTCCGCTAACCCATTCTGAGGAAGTACCGTATCTAAAGGATAAGTTGTCGAGTCCCTGCATCAGGGCATTGGCTATGACGCCGGTAGAAGGGGGCGAAAAGGCATAACTATACATCAAATCGGGGTGGTGTCTGGTGAGGTAAGCTTTCATGTGGCCAAACGTTACCCCCGGCTCAACCACTGTATACATGTCTGTTTCATTTACTTCCAGGATTTTATCCATCCTCTTAAGGTCAAGCGTTATGCCTCCTTTGAGGGGGATGGTCAGGCCGCCGATATTTCCACCGGCAATATAAGGGATGACTGAAGCCTTCTCTTTATTGGCAAGTCGGACGATTGCCTGTATCTCCTCCACCGTTTTCGGCAGTACTACGACGTCAGGCCATCTCGGTTCAGCCTGGGTCATGTCTTGAGAGTAGATAAGCAGGTCGGCCGGGTTGGTGGAGACAAACCCGCTCCCGACAATTTTCTCAAGCTCCGCAATCAAAGCACTTTTTACCGCTTCTATCATTTTCCTGACCTCCTTTCATTTATCATCTCTTAACGGTAAGGATGTTACCTTCATACAGGATGGAGTTACTATGTCATTACGGGGCAGGCGAAACCTTACCATGAAACGTTAGGGGGATATTATTTCACCGCCAGGTTCATCGCCATGATACCGTGATGTCATTTACCACCGCGGTATTTTTTAATACCTTCGCCAATAGGATATGACATCATGAAAAATATCTGTTTAGTGATATTGCGGATTATCATTGGGCCTTGCTCCACTTCAGGTGGGATATACGCCCCAAAGCTTTTATTGATTATATGCTTTTCACCGCCGACCCAGAGTTCGACTTCGGCACAGAGGTCTGTGATATCGTCGTAGTTCATGGCACTGAAAACGATGGATGTGCCGTGGGGCAGAGTATGCGCGTCCATCATCAGCTGGCCTGCGTTTGACTTATCACCCGGCAGCAACCACCTGGTATCACAGCCGAACTCGGCACCGGGAATGACAGTCTCGTCAATGTAGGCTATAGTACGCGTGTATTTGGGGTCGGTCTCGCGTATGTAATCTGGTTTCTTTCCATGTGGTTCATTACCGTAGACGATATATTTTGCGTTTCTAAATTCGCCAGTTTTCCTTTTTACTATTTCAGGTGGCTCTGCTTTCTCGCTCGCTGGCTTTTCTGATTTTTCATCTTTCTCTCTCGTGTATACCCCGCCCGGTCCGGAGGTCCAGTGGCAAACGGGTCTGGTAGTGACTTTGCCGCCTGTACCCCTCGTAGGCATATGCAACATGCCCGCCGGGATATAGGCGACCCAGCTTCTATCCAAAGGTATATCCTCATCCTCAATCAACATCCCCATACTGCTGGTGTCCTCCGGGTTGTCAGGGTCGGTGCCCCACCAGGAGAGCAGCTCGGGAAAATCGTGGGCATGGGGGAACATTGGCGTGGGGTTTGCCGTTCGCTTCATCGCCTCTTCCCAGGATATCAGGTTCGGGTAGGACCGAGGCCAGATCCAGGTGGATTCGCCGTAATATGCGCCCGGGATAACCTCATCGTCAATCCATAAGACATGTTCCATGCCTATGTGTAAGCCTTCAGCCGCGAGCTTATCTCTTTCTTCCGGGGTGGGGCCGGGTAACATGTGCCTTTTCTTGAGTTCCGTGCAGATATACTTGTCGTATTTGCCCATTTTCACTTTCCTTTCTTATTATTTGTTATTCATATTAAACCTGGACAAATCCCCGGGGATGATAGCTGGTGTTTAAAGTCTCTCCCTGAGTTGTCCATGTAATCTCATCCGTACCTGCGGCCGATACTATGTCGTCGCCGCCAGACTAGGTGGTATGCCCTGATTATATCACATTTTCCCAGGTCGGCGATGAATATGGCCGGTTGGGAAACGGTGGAAGATGCAGGTAGAGAGGCAAAACTGTTCCATGTTAACCTGGAGCAGGGTGTGGGCAAAGCCTTTTACATACCTGCTTACCGTAACCGAGCATTGAAAAGGCTATCTATTCTGCAGACACTTTTAAATAACGCTCTCTATACTCCTCCTTGGAAATTCTCATCACTCATTATCTCCAGCACTGCTTCCTTCCCTGAGATAATCGGCAGTATCAGGTGTGACTGGTGTTCTCTATTCCGGTAAATCTTATGAAGCGTGGTTTTGGAACTGTTTAGATGGGGATGATAGTGAATCTGTATCTCGGGGTCTCTGGGTGATTCCAGGCTCGCTATCTCCAGTTTAATTCGATGACCTGCTCTAAAAACATTGACAATATTGCCCAGGCCTATGGCATATTCGTTTATATCACCCGGTTTAACAGGCTCCGCGCTGGTATGGGGATGATGAGGGCTGTAGGGTTTTGACTTAGTAGTATTTAAAGCCCGGTGGGATGCCTTAAGCCAGCCTCTGGATACAGGCATCTCCTGACCGGTTGGTGATACATCGGATAGTTTGACTATCCAGTTAGTGTCATCCTGGTCAATGGAGGCAAACAGGTTCAGAGAGGCCGACCCTATCACCTCCAGGTCCGCCGGCAAGGCAGGGCTGATATATTTGATTGAATCTCTCTTGGTGGACAGGTGCAGCGGTTGCTGTAAGAAGCAGTCAGGCTCCGGTTGAAGAAGCTCAGGCTCAAAGGAAAGCCCTTCCCAGCGACGAAGGTAGCAATCAGTATATTCAATTCCCTTTAAAGGCCATTCCTTCTCATAACGGTACCGGTTGGCTCCCGGGACAAACAGCTTGATGGGCGGCTCATCCATAATACCGGTATCATTACCCTTAAGCCAGTGGTCGTACCACCTTATGATTAATTCTATGTCCTCTCTCCAGGGGCGCTCTTCGGGTCCGGTGGGTTTTACGAAGAGCTTTTTAATGGTATTTATGCCGATGTAAACGTCCCAGAAGCCTTTGATTCCGCCTACCTTTCCGATTATATACGTAGGTACCTTTATCTTATCGAAGAAGGGATAAATCGACTTGTCCTCCCAGTAAGGACCATCGAATGGATTCATTACCATATCAAAGAAGCTGGGATTTTTCTGAGGATATTTCAGCAGGTGATAAATATTAGGGTAGTTTTTGATGTCGGGATGGTTTAAAAGTTCATTACGCCGTCGCTCGAATTCATCTTTGGGCAGGGTCTTCATCATCTCCGATACGGCATTTTTGGGCGCAAAACCGCTGGTGCCGTGGCGGCCGTCCCATAACCCGTACATGAACAGATTGAGGACACCCCCCGAATAGGCAAAATCGCGATAAAAATCAGCCGCTATGTGGGATGAAAAAATAGCTTTAAGGTGCGGAGGCTGCTGGATAGCAACCTTTAACTGCATTATGCCATAATAGGAGTATCCTATCATACCCACGTTGCCGTCGCACCAGGTCTGTTTGGCTATCCATTCTATAATGTCAGCGCCGTCTATCCCTTCCTGTTGCGTCCCCATTCCGGTAAATTCACCTTCCGACTGACCGGTACCTCGGGCATCGGCGATAATATGGGAGTAGCCCCTCGGCACGATGTTGGGGGTATCGCCAGCTTCTATGTTACCGTCCCAGACGGCGCTTTTATTTAGTGGCTGCGGCGGAATCAATACTTCCTGCAGTTCTTTGCCGTAACCTCCCATAGCAAACAGAGCCGGGAACTTGCCTCTGGCATCCGGGCGATAGATGTTCACCGCCAGGTGGACTCCATCCCGCATAGGTACAAAAACATCTTTTTCCACTCTGATGCCATACTCGGGCTGACTTATGAGTTCACGCCAGTCTTTTTTCATTTTTCGCTCCTTTCGTCTTTTATGCTTGCGTATTTACGTTTGTCTGCTTGAAATCTGAAATGCTCTTTCCCAACGATTAACCGGTGTATCGGGTGCGGTATAACTAATATAGTGATTGCCGTCATGATTGTCAATTCAAGAATATCGATACAGAGTGTAATAGCTCCATAACGCCTTTTGTGTCACTATCTAGCCGAAATAATACCAATTTCAGACCGGAAATGACTTGACTTTGTATTATCATAGGTGTATAAATCATATGCGGCTGAAATATACGTTTAATAAAGATAATCAACGAAAGGATTTGGCGTTAGATTTCGTGGACAGGTAAGGTCTTAATTCCTTCAGCCCTGAAGGAATTAAGATTGTAGTGTGGTTAAAATGTCTTGTATCCTTGTATATAACTAATCCCATCAAACTGTCCAATGCGGTGTTTGTTGTCAGGGTGTCTTCCTGTAGAAGCATGTTATCCACCGCAGATTCATTGCTTTTATGATAAATAAATCAAAACGTAGATTTACACTAGCAACAGTATTATTCATGGTAACTACTATGCTTGTTGCCATGACCCCTCAAATTATTCTTGCCCAGGATACGGATGGTGATACTGACTGGTCTATTGAACTTTGTGATTCAATATTGGCCAGATATACACCTCAAGACTTTGGAGAATGGGATTATCCTCAAGGATTAGTGTTGGAGGGCATGTGGAGGGTTTATCAGAGGACAGGCAACACTGATTATTATAACTTCATTAAAAACTGGGTAGACAGGTTCGTAAATGGCAGCGGCTTGAACGGCGTTACCCTGAACAAGCTTGACAATATGATGCCGGGCGTACTGCTGTGCCACCTCTATGAGCCAACCGACGAAAGCACGTACAAGTACGGTATCGCCGCCCAGCAGATAAGGAACAGTATTGATACTATTCCCTGGCCCAGGACATCCGATGGTGGTCTGGTACACCGTACATATGATCCCTGGGATACCCGGCTTTACCTGGATGGTGTTTTCATGCTGACGATTTTTCTGACCAACTACGGCGAGGTATTTGATGACGCTGAATACTGCAATGATGAGTGCGCGAACCAACTGCTAATATACAACAACCACCTGAAATACCCGGCGACAAAACTCGCCTGGCACGCATGGGATGAGACCCATTCGGCTCCCTGGGCCGACCAAGATACAGGTCTCTCACCCGAGGTCTGGTGTAGGGCATTAGGCTGGTATGTGGTTTCGTCCATCGAAGTTCTTGAGAAACTTCCCACCGACCACGCCGACAGGCAGGCCATAATCGACACACTTGTCGAGCGCCTCGAGGGCATCAGGGATTATCAGGACAGCGCAACCGGCTTGTGGTACCAGGTCGTGGACAAGGGCGATCGGACAGATAACTGGGTGGAACAGTCCAGCGGATGCCTGTACACCTACGCATTGTCTAAAGCTATAGATGCAGGCTACGTAAGCAGTGCCGACTACTATAGCACGGCTAAGAAAGGGTATGAGGGGATTCTGAGCAACATAGAACTTGATGAGACAGGTGAAACGATATTTTATGGTACCTGTTCGGGCACCGGTGCGTGCCCTTCTTACCAGGATTATATCGACAGGCCGCAGGTAACCGATGATAATCACGGTCAGGGGGTGTTCCTGTTTGCCAGTGAGCAGCAGATGACGAAGTATACTGACCTGAGGCAGTTATGCCAGGCAGAAAATGGAACCTTAAATAACGCCGCAGCGGAGACGACGAATCGGGGGTTCACCGGCGCCTCGTATGTAAATCCCGACGATGAGGTGGGCAGCTATGTAGAGATGATGGTAAATTCAACTTCTGCCGTAACGAAGACCCTGGTAATCAGGTACGCCAACGGTACTGTTAATGATGTGCCTATGGAGATTAGGGTCAACGGTGACAGTAGCAGTACTTCGTTTACTCCCACAGGCGCCTGGTCAGCCTGGAGAGCGCAAACCATTGATGTCCCGCTTGACGCCGGGGACAACATTATAAGATTAGAGTCCATTACCTCCACGGGGGGCCCGAACCTCGACTGGATTGCGCTCGATTCTACACTACCCGGCAATATGTCGACTGTGGTAGGCGGTCTCTCCCTGGTTCCAACATTCAGGTCTATTAGCGTCTACTCAGATTTCAGTGGTGATGATGATGGGGACAACCAAGCAGTTCTTGAATACCGCGAAGCTGGATCTGACGTGTGGAAGCCCGGTATACCTATGACAGTAGACAGAAGAGAGATGCTGGCAAAGTGTAACTACAGCACTGGGGAAACCTACTATGAACCCAATCCCTATGAGGATCAGTGGCGAGCGATTATCTTTGCTCTTCAATCATTCGCACAATACGAGGTTAGGGTTATTTACACCGACCCCGACGGTGTGACTGGCACCAACCCGGTAACAGACACAATCAGAACTCTCAACGACACCCCTCCATCTGCTGGCAGAAACATTTATGTCTCCACATCGGGTGATGACGGAAACGAGGGCCTGACAGTATCAACTCCCGTCAGGACCCTCCAGCACGCCGCCGACATATCTCAGCCAGGCGACACAATCCAGATAATACCGGGGACATACTTAGGCAGTGTCGACCTGAGCGTATCGGGGCTGCCGGACAACTGGATTACTTTCCAGAGCTATGACATGCAGAACAAGGCGATAATCGACGGTCAGGGAATCGTGGGTTACAATTTCCATCTGAACGGAGAGAGTCATATTAGATTCAGTGGACTTATTCTAAGCAATAATGGGACGGGTAATCAAAAGAACATACTCCTCGACAGTTGCCATGACATCATTGTTGAAGACTGCGACATGTATTTTTCGGGACAGCAGTGGGGTAGCTGTAGTGTGATGATACGGAACGGGCAGAGTGAACCATACGTCGAATGCTACAACATACTCATCCAGAGGAACCATATAGAGGCAGATGATGAGGAGGCGGAAAAATTTGGGGTGTACTCCCAAGGCTATGACAATTATGGCATTGTCATTCGTCAGAACGCCTTCTACGGTAACGGTATGAAAGACGGAATCAGTGGACACTGGCACAGTGACACATTCGTCTATAACAACCAGTTTAGATGTGCTTGGGGTGACCAAATAGAGTTCGAAGGTGAAGGCATGTGCAATGCCGCATGGGGAAACACCGTGATAGCCTCGTGGCCCGCCGGTGGCGATTACCCTTGGAACAACTTGGGCACCTGTCCGGTATCAGTTGGTCCATACTACATCTTCCGCAATGTCTTTGTGGGCGCATGTGATACCGCCATAAAAATGGGAAACAGCTCCGAGGGCACAACCTATTTCTATCACAACACTATCTATACTCGGGGGACAGGCGACGGGATAGCCTTCTTTGGCAATAACCCCCGGGTGAATAACCTGATCTTACGCAATAACATCATCGACGTAGACCGATACATAGTAGAGAATTATGAGTTATCCCAAGATTGGAGCCATTGCGATTTTGACTACAACAATATGTATACCACTTCTTCTTCCAAAGCCAAGTGGCATAATATCGTGTACTATAGTTATAACGACTGGAAGGCAGCCACAGGCTACGAGTTGCACGGTATCAATGTTGAGAGCGGATTTGTTGATCCTGCCTCTTATGACTATAGGCTTCAGGAAACCTCACCATGTATAGACAAAGGTGTAGTCCTTACTGGTTTTAATGATGCCAATTCTCCGTGGCCATACAAGGGTTCTGCTCCAGATATGGGAGCTAATGAGTATAGCGTGCAGTTACCTTCAGTAACTACCAATGGTGCCACCTCAGTTGGAGCGACCACCGCTACCCTTAATGGAACGATAACTGACGATGGCGGTGGTTCCTGCGAGTATCGCTTTGAATACGGTACGGATTCAGGTGAGACTTATGCCTACAACACGGGATGGACGGGCAATAAGACCACAGGCCAGTCCTTTAACGCCGAAATCACTGGCCTCAGCGCGGGGACTGAATATTTCTTCAGGGCGCAAGCCCGAAATAGCATCGGTACCAGCAGTGGCGGCGAACTGAGTTTCACAACCACCACTGGGGAGGTAATCTCCATAACCATCGCCGACTATGGCAATAACGATATTCTTTTTGGCGTAGTTAACCCGGGAGAATCAGATAGCCCCGCTGACTGGGGAGGTTCACAGGGTGCGGTAACAATTACTATCCGCGCTGAAACCAATGTGGATGTCAGTATCCAGCTTAAGGGTACCGTTTTTTCTTACAATACCAACACAATAGATGTCAGTAACGTCAAGTACAACGACAGTGATAATCTCACTGGTGCCAGCACATTGACTGATACTTATGTTCCCTGGTATACGGTGGCACAGTCGTCAAATGACCATATTACGCAGGTTTACTACTGGATTTCCATTCCTGCCGGTAAAGCACAGGGAACCTATGAGAGCATATTTTCCTATATGGCGGTCAAGAACGGCTGAAGTTAAGTTGATGGTGAGTCTATGTCTGCTCCTCTACCGGTACGGGCACACTGGATACAATCTCGCTTACTATGGCATCAAGAGAATGTCCCGTTAGCCGGGCCTCTTTCCTGGAAATCAGGCGATGGGTGATAACAGGAACCGCTAAATATTTGATATCATCCGGTAAGACGTAGTTCCGCCCGCGAATAGCCGCCAGAGCTTGTGATGCCAAATGAAGGCCCAGTGAAGCCCGTGGGCTGGCTCCCAGTTTAATATCGTCATGGCTTCGTGTAGCCCGGCTGATGGCAACAGCATAGTTGCGAACTGATTCTTCAACGTATACCATTCGGCACAGCTTCTGGAGTTTCAATAGCTGCTCGTTTTCAATAACGCTGTTTAGACTGTCCAGGGGGTTATCCTGCTGGAAGCGAGATAAAATCGCCCCCTCCTCATCCTCAGAAGGGTAACCAAGATTTATTCTGAGGAGGAAGCGGTCAAGCTGTGCCTCTGGCAGGGGGAACGTACCCTCCAGCTCAACGGGATTCTGCGTAGCCATAATCAAGAACGGGCGTGGCAGAGCCACTGTATCTAAGTCTACGGTAACTTGCTGTTCCTGCATGCACTCCAGCAAGCATGACTGTGTTCTGGGGGTAGCGCGGTTTATCTCATCTACCAGTACTATGTTAGCCATAATCGGGCCTGGACGAAACTCAAATTCCGAAGTCTTCTGGTTGAAATAATGGATACCGGTAACGTCAGAAGGTAGCAGGTCCGGGGTAGACTGAATCCTCTTAAAGCTGCACCCCAGGGACCTGGCCACTGCCTTGGCCAGCATCGTTTTGCCAATGCCAGGAACGTCCTCAATCAATACATGCCCCCCGGCGAGTAAAGCCACCAGGACCTGTTCGATGGTCTCCTGCTTACCAACGATGACTTTATTAACATTGCTTATCAGTTTGTCCGCTGCTTCCTTTACTTCATTGACTCCCTTAACCGTTTCGTCCATCAAACTTACCTCCTGTCACCCAGTGGACATCGTTTCACATTATACCAGCTTTGCCTCAGTTGATGTAGCTCATCCTCAGTCGGTAGCCGGGCACCATAGCGTGTCCTTACATATTGCTGCGTAATCAAATCCAGGTCTTCTTCAGCTTCTGGCAGCAGACTTGCCAGCTCATAAAGGTATTCATGCGGGGTCTGAGATAACTTTCGGGGGAAGCCAGCGGTCCCTGCCCAGCGCAGAAACTGACGGTAAATCTGGCGTATAGAGGCTATCTCTGGAAGGAGCGGTTTGTCTCTAGCTTTGGAGCTAAATAACCTCCTCAATCCAAACAGCTTATGAAGCAGGCGTTTCAGAAAGCTCAGGAAATCGGCTCTGAATGCGCCCGGCAGTCGTTCATAATCCGCCCCTTCCGTGCCCGCCAGCCTGCGTCGCAGCCACCCAAATATGATGGACGCGAGCCGCCACAACGCAAAAAGGAACAGGCCGGCCATCAAGATAGTCCAGCCGAGGCGGAGTCCGCTCCGTAAGAACTCGGGCATAGTCCACCCCTTGAATTCCTCAGAGGGTACTGTTTCGGGCATGGGTACTGGCGGCGGCGACTCCGTGGGCTCCGGCTCGGGTAAAAGACTGGCGAAAAAGGCGAAAACTTTCATAATTAGTCCCCATACCCATTTGAGAGCCGCCAGAACTATCTGGAGAAAATCAGGGGTCACCACTAAACTGATAAGGAAACCCACGATAAGAATTAGACTGATGCTCACCAGTAAAAGCCCCGACCAGTGCCCCTGATATAGTCCCGATAGCCAGCTTGTACCCTCCAGGGCGTGTGCTATCGATATTCCCAGCAGAGAAAAGAGGAAAAAGGCCACAATCAGGTATATAGAATGAGCAAGTTCAAATTCCAGCTGAGAGGCAATGAAAAAGGTAATGACCAGAATAAACAGTCCGAACTGGAATTCGCTGACCAGTGTGGCGAAACTGGTCTTGAGATAGGCCAGCCGCCGTCCCAGCCACCAGATAGCGGCGGTACTGATAAGAATCAGTAGCTCTGGCTTGAATGTATAAATCACATCGGCAATTGCCCGCGGTACTGCCAGGAGCCAGGTTGTGTCTGACCATGCCAGACCGCCAAAAAGCTGGATTTTCACGATAAGCAAAACTCCCACCACCCATATCAGCCAGCTGATTATACGCAGGCAGACTGCGGGCCATCGTAGCTTTAGTAGCATCCCGTTTAAGCCGAAAGATATCAGGTATAGCAACAGAATCCCAAAAATATGAAGGCGTTCGTCAGCCACCTTATTATTCAGTAGAGCCATTAAGGCATAGAGCCAGCAACCTTCTATGCCTATCACCGCCGTATATAATATGCCTTTTTGCCAGTCGGGCTTCATCTGGTTTCTCCGCTTATTTTACTGAAGTCACCTGGCTGCCTGATATTATGCCAGGCAATGGTATGCTCGATTTCGCCACCTGCCGGCTCACCAATCTGGAGCACCATAAGTCTGTGTCCTCTCTCTTTCAGGCCAACAAGCAGGTTAATGAGTGATGGCGAAGTCCTCGAGAGTATAAGAACAAAAGTAGTTCCCCAGGGCATACCTGTCTGCTCGGCCTGCAGGAACTCCTCAAAAGGACCGCTGGCCGTGTGGGTTATTTTAGCCAGGGCTTCCAGTATTTCCACCAGCTGGCTGGTACTGCTCCCTGGCAAGATATCCACTGGCTGGCCGGAATCAGCCAGGCGCGAGTTGGCAAACAAACCTACGGGATTCCGCCGCTCAATGAGATAATCGGCTACGGAAGCAGCCGCGCTTATACCCAGCTCGAAATCATCTTCATTGTATACCTCGCCGTCACTGGCTTTGAAACTATCAATAGCTAAGAAAATCACTGCGTTAAGCGAGGTCGTTGGCTCAAAAACCTTTACCTGCAAATTCTGATGGCGGGCGCTTGCCTTCCAGT
>CAZLEY010000003.1:0-109002 GCA_964558675.1 uncultured Dehalococcoidaceae bacterium
TTAAAGCCCATGGAGTGCCCCGAGCCGGTCCCTTTATTGGAACCCATTTGAATAGCGTAGTTGCACAACTTGAAATCGGGCACGATAGACCACGAGGCATGGTAGAGGCCGGCGCCCATGTGCGAGCCGCTGCCGCAGTGCAGACCGGCGCCTCCGATATACCAGTTCTTGGTGCCGAAGACAGCCCCGAAAACGCCAAAGCCGAGGGGCAGGTCGGGTCCGCTACCCGGGCCGGGCGTGCCGCCGTGAAGGAGCTTATTGGGGTTTTCCGCACGGATTTTCTTGAGACGCTCGGCAATTGAATCAAGGGCTTCGTCCCAGGAAATTCGCTCCCACTTGGGGTCTTCAAAGAGCCCCTTCTTCGGGTTGGTCCTTCTCATGGGGTAGTTAATGCGGTTGGGGTCGTAAAGGGCCTGTATCATGGCCTCGCCCTTGGCGCATATCCCCCCGCGAGGACCGAAGTCATCATCAGGCTCACCATTAATTTTCACGATGACACCGTTAACCCGGTGGGCGCGAATGGTACACTGACCGTAGCAGCCACCACAGGTCGTCTTGACCCAGGTATCGTCCCAGATTTCCGGGTTACCCTTTACCGACATCCCTAATACTGGTGTTGTCATACTATAAATCCACCTCCTTACTTGCATTGGTTCCTATTTATATGATATTAAAAATCGTTATAATAATGCAAAACGATGTTGTTTTAGTATAAATCCGGGTTATTATCCTTTCTCTTTATCCTTAAACATGCCTCCTTAGCTGTAAAGAGTTCCCTACTCTTATCGCTATTTACTGGCATCACAAAGGGTCTTCAGCAGGGCATACCTGTCATTGACCATCTGCTGCAGTCTTTCCATGTCAGCCTCTGTCAAATGGGAGAACTTGCGCATTAATTTGGTTAGTTCCTGGACAGGCCTGGGATTGGCTACCTGGACTGTTATTTTAGGTTTGCCGTCTTCGGCTTCCCACAGCGGGAAGTAATTGGTTCTGACGGCGTTGCGGCAGACCTCAATCGTCATATTGGAATCTATACGCCAGCCTACGGGACAGGGCGAAAAGACATGAATATAGACGAATCCTTCTTTCACCGCTTCCTTGGCCCTGACTAGTTTCTTAGCGAAATCCTCCAGATGACTCAGGGTTGCGGTCGCCATGTATCTCGGCTGGTGCATGAGCATTACCATGGGCATGTTTTTGGAAGCGGTCGGTTTGCCACGGCCAATTTTCCCGACCGGGGTGGTGGTGGTAGCCGCACTCAGAGGCGTGGCGCTACTCCTCTGGTTGCCGGTGTTCATATAGCCTTCGTTATCATAAGTAATGTAGATTATTTTCTCGTTCCTCTCGGCGGCCCCGCTGAGGGGCTGAAAACCGACATCAGTGGCACAACCATCGCCGGTGAAGGCGACCACCGTGGCTTCTTTGCCAATCCTATGATAGTACCTGGAAAGACCGGTGGCCTTGGAGGGCACTCCAGTCATGACAGAAGCCATGTAAGCAATTTTATGCCATGCCCCCACGTTCTGCCCGTGAAGAACCGGTGCGGCACAACCAGGCGTACCGACAAATACCATATTCTTCCCCAGAACCTGAGGCACAAACCTGGCGGCGAGTTCCAGGGGACAGCCAGCGCACCAGGCAACACCTCCGGCGAACTGATCTCCCTCGCAAAAATAGTCAAAAACCCTTGATTTTTTCTTCGTTTTTTCTACCATTATTCTTACCTCATTCCTCCATGGGTATCCAGGTTACCTCCTGGTAAGGCTTGCCCTGTGCAGCGGCATTGACTTCGTCTATCACTCTCTCTATGTGAGGTACGTTGACATCCAGATTGGCCAGACCATCAATATAGCTCAGTATGGGTATAGAGCCAATATTCACGGCGAGAGTTTTCAGCTCCATACATATGGGCCCATATTTCCAGCCGAAACAGAGGCTCCGGTCAATGACCCCTACCGCCTTCTTCCCCTTGAGGGCGTCAATCAGCCTCTCGGCAGGGAAGGGGCGGAATAATCTCAGCTTGACCATACCTACTTTCACACCCTCCGCCCTTTTAGCGTCGACAACTGTCCGTACCGTTCCGGCGGCGCTCCCCGAGGCCAGCACCACAATCTCGGCATCCTTAGTTTGGTACTCCTCTATCTGGCCTCCGTAGCTACGCCCGAAATATTCCCCGAACTCCTTGTCTATCTCATCCACTTTATTCTTGACTCTCTCCAGCGCCTGACAGTGCTTATAGCGTGCCTCGACATATCCCATCTCCATGCCGTGGGTGCCACAGCCCATGGACACACCCGGAACCAACTTCTGGCGCTCCGGCTGGTGTTTCAACGGTTCCAGGAAGTTGTCCACATCTTCAATGACAGGAATCTCTACCGCCTCGGCAAGGTAGGAGAGATAAAAACCATCATAGTTCACCATCACGGGGAGCTGGATATCATAGTCTTCGGCCAGTCGAAAGGCCATGATAATCTGGTCAAGGATTTCCTGGTCGTTTTCCACTATTATCTGAACCCACCCTGTGTCCCTGGCGGAAATCATGTCCTGCTGGCCGGAGGAAACGGCATGTATGCCGGGCGTTTCCCGGTTAGCATTCACCATTACCACCGGTGCCCTGAAGCCGGACGCTTCCTGCAGGGCATCATACATGAATACCAGGCCGTAGGAAGAGCTAGCGGTGAAAGTTCGTGCGCCGGCGATACTGGCGGCACAAACGACATTCATCGACGAATTTTCTCCCTCTACCTCTACCATCTCAGCATCAAGAATTCCACCAGCATGGAATGTGGCGAGTTGCTCCGCGATCTCACTCTGAGGAGTTATTGGGTATATCGCCACCACTTCCGGTCGGCACACCATGGCTCCATAGGCGGCGACGGCATTGCCCGTTATCACTCTAACCTGACCTTTTTTAGCCTTCATCGGCGAACTCTCCTTCCGAAACCATAGCAATTGCGTCCCGCGGGCATTCCTGGGCACATATTCCACAGCCTTTGCAGTAGGCAAGGTCGGGTAAGAAATGGTCTCCCATGTCTTTCATGCACTGCGGCGGACAAAACAGGGCGCAAAGCCCGCAATAATTACACTTCTCCTTGTCCAGTACCGGCCGTTCCGTCCGCCAGCTCCCGGTATCCAGACACAGCAGCAAATCATCAGCATTGGACCAGGCGCTCTCAGTCTTGAAAATATTCTTATGCTTTATCACCATCGGATTACCTCCACTTCGCGGTATCCCCTCTCGGCACTGCGAAGATTTCTCTCAAGTATATCGCCACTGAGATAGTCTCCCAGGCAGGATAGTATTGACTTCAAATCCAGCCAGCCGGTCGCGGCGGCAAAGGCACCGAGAAGACAGGTATTCGGAATATCCCTTTTGATTTCATCAACGGCTATCTGCGTGGCGTTTACCACACCCGCTATCTTCAGATTGTCATCAGGCCTTTCTTTTAATGGTTGCTTGCTGTTGAGAAGCAGGATTCCCCCTGGCTTCAACCCGGAAAACAGTGTCGGCAGCTTCATCAGACCGGGGTCTATCACCACCATACAGTCAGGATTGTAGATTTGAGTTTTTTCCCGGATGGGCTTATCGTCTACCCGGGTGAAAGCTACCACCGGTGCCCCACGCCTTTCAAAACCGTACATGGGGAAGCTGGCAACAGACATGCCCTCAACCACGAAGGCGCTTGCCAGCATCCGGGCCGCCGTAACTGCACCCTGCCCACCCCTTCCGTGAAATCTTATCTCTTTCACCGTTATATAATCCCCTCTTCCTTCGTATTCAGCACAAACAATTACTGCGCTGTATTTACCATGCTTTTACAAAGAATAAATAAAATGGGTGCACCTATTTCACAAATATGACGTCCGCCGCCTCGCAATAGTATAATCCAGCATTAAGCCGTTGTGCAATTTTAATACTTCACTTTCCGGGAATTTTAGCGATTCTGGGTAATAAGCTCTCTCTAATTGTCCTCATGATATCTACCAACACTTCAATTTGCTCTTTATCTATACAGGACAGGGCCTCCCGGCTCAACTCCTGAGCAATAGGGGACAAACGGTTGGCTTCTTTCCATCCTTTATCCGTGATAACGACTTTTACTGACCTTCTATCATCCATAGATGGCTCTCTACGGACAACACCCTGCTTTTCAAGTGTATTTATGACCGCCGTTATTGAGTTATTCGCCCGAAAGACACTCTGGCCGATTTCCGAAGGAGTCATCTCACCACCGTTTTTGTATAAAGTGCTCATGATATGGAATTTGATGAGACTTACGCCATAACGCATTAACTCTACTTCAAGATATCTCTCAAGTACCTCGTATGACGTCAGAATTGATAATAAAGTGCCCAGCGGTGTTTTGTCAGTTCTCTTGCTTACTTCACTGATAGTCATGTTTTTATAGAAATATGACTGCGGTGCTTTAAAATAAGTTCTATACAGAATTATTCTACAACGATTCCAAGGCGTTGTCAACAAAATATCACAATCAAATTATCTTAATAGCGCTATAATCGGGCTCATATAACGGTGCTTTTTTGTTCCATATAGAACAAAGGTGCGGTCATGCAAGCGCACCCGCTCATACTTCCCTCCAACAGGATACGCCAGGTGCGTATTATTTGCCGTTATGCATATGATTTGTGTATATTATCAAAAGGAGATAATTCAATGCCGCTACACAGATTCATGTGTGCGGTAGACAGGAGGCACATACTGGATGAACAGTGAAGAATACTGGAATCCGATTTTGGAAACGCTGCCCCGTGAGAAACTCGAACAATTGCAGCTGAAGAAGTTTAAGGAAATCTTTAGCTGGGCTTATGAACACTCCAAATTCTATCATAAGCTTTACCATGACGCTGGCATAGAGCCGGGTGACATACGGACATTCGACGATATTCATAAGGTCCCCAAGACAGAAAAGGCGATGCTGAGGGATATTCAAGGGGAGGGGAAGGAGCCTTTCCCGTACGGGGATATTTTGAGCGTGCCTCTGGAGCAGGTGACGGAATATCACCAGACCAGCGGTACGACGGGACAGCCTGTATACCAGGCCGATACCTGGCAGGACTGGGATTTCCACGCCGAATCCTTTGCTTACGCGTTATACGCCCAGGGATACCGGGATACTGACCGATTGTTTTTACCTTTCGGCTATAACATATTCATTGCATTCTGGGGAGCCCATTACGCCGCTGAGAAACTGGGATGTGAAGTAATTCCCGGCGGCGTGCTTAATACCGAAGCACGCATATTGAAGATGCAGGAGCTGAAAGCTACGGCGATGGGGGCTACACCGACTTATGTACTGGGCATGGCGGAGACAGCCAGAAAGATAGGCATAGACCCGCCCAAGGACCTGTTCATCAGGAAAATCACGGTCGCGGGCGAACCGGGGGGCAGCATACCGGCCACCAGAAAAAGGATGGAGGACGCGTGGGGAGCCAAAGTTTTCGACCAGTCCGGCAGTACGGAAATTGGTCACTGGGGATTGGAATGCCGCTACCAGGCAGGCCTCCATGTTAACGAGGCTTTTTTCCTGGTGGAGATTGAAGACGTTGATACGGGCAAAATTATCAACGAGTCCGGTAAAAAGGGCAAGATGGTGGTGACTACCTTTAACCGCATGGCGCAGCCATGCATCAGGTTCGACGTAAAGGACCTAATTCAGTGGAACGCCCGGCAGTGCGATTGCGGGCGGACCTTCCGGCTACTCGACGGTGGTATCATGGGACGCGCCGACGACATCACCAAGGTCAAAGGCGTGCTGCTATCGCCGACGGCTATCGAGGAGGTGGTCAGGGACATCCCACAGCTGAGTAACGAATACCAGGTGGTGGTTACCAAAAAAGGCGACATCGACGACATTACGTTGAAAGTGGAGGTAATACCCGAGTACAAGAACGACGAGGCCGCCATCCGGACAAAACTGGTCGACCAGCTCAGGGTGAAGACCAACCTGGGCTACAACATAGAATTTCACGAATACGAGAGCCTGCCCAGGTCCCAGACCAAGTCCCGGCGGTTCCAGGACCTCAGGCCTCATTAGGAGTTAGAAAATGACGCAGGAATACGATATCAAGGGAATGGCTGATAAGATTAAGTCTCTCCGGCAGTACGCAGAGGAGCTAAAAGGGATGTCAGGTGGGATTCAGGCTGTGGACAGGAACGTTGACCGCATCCTGGCCAGCGTCAAGATGCTGGAAATAAGCATCAGCGACGCGGTGGAGGTGCTGGGGGAGTAAAACCGAAGGCCTACCCGGTTGTTAGAGCCATAGCAATTCAACCAAAAGACCGTTATTTTGCCGCAGGGAAGGAGGGAGATATGAATCCGCTATCGTTAGACCTATCCATATTCAACAAATTCAATTTCGAGCTGCCACCCGTAGGCGTAAAGTTCCTGCTAAAGAAACCGGAAGGCATCGAGAGGCTGGATAAAAACCTGGCTTTCTGTGCCATGTGCGCCGAAGCCCAGGAAAGAGGAACCCCTTTCTACATTGATATGGATAACCATGCTTGTCTACCGGGGAAATACGTACTGGGACATGACCTACCCAAGGCCGTTGAGGGCGGTTATCTTGGTGCCGCCTTGCAGGCCTTCAAAGAACCTTATGCCAACAGAAGAATCTACGAGATTCAGCCCAGACTGGCTAAAGATACTGTCAACTATATCGCTTATTCGCCGCTGGGCACATTGTCATATAATCCGGACCTTTTTATCATCCTCACAGACGATGTCAGCCAGACAGAAATTATCATGAGGTCAATGGTCTATACCACCGGTAAAATACTGACCAGCAAGATGTCGAACGTGATGGGCTGCGCCTGGCTCTATGCTTACCCGTTTAAAACCGGAGAGCTGAATTACATAACTACCGGTCTCGGCTTCGGCATGAAAATACAGAAGGCATTTCCGGAGGGCCGGCAGGTCATAATAATCCCCTTTAACTGGTTGCCCACCATTGTCCGGAACCTGGAGGAGATGCCCTGGATTCCTCCATCTTATACGGATGAAGGCGAAGAATTCGATAAAAAGCTGTTCGAAGATTTCGGGATACCTTTCAATTTCTGATACGCCTACCTCATTCAGTCGATTGCCAAAATACCGGGCGACTCTTTGAATTCCCATCGGCGATTCGCTTGCCTTTCCGCTTAGAGAAAAACCATGAAAGAATATACCGAAAGACTAGGTTACGCCCCCCTGGGTAGATTGTTACTCCGTCTGAGTCTGCCCAGTATAGCCGGAACCATTACCATGAGCCTCTACAATATCGTTGACACCTTCTGGGTTGCCAAGCTGGGTCACGAGGCTATTGCTGCATTAACGATAGTGTTCCCCTACCAGATACTGTTTTTTGCGATAGGCGGAGGTACCGGAATCGGTATAAGCGCCTTGGTTTCCCGGCGATTCGGCGAGAATAACCCGGAAGCCTCCAATCATGTTGCCGGCCAGATATTCTTTCTGAGCGTTTTCTGGGGTATTCTTTTCATGTTGGCTGCCGTTTTCTTCTCAGACAGTATCCTGCCGGCATTCGGAGCCACGCCGGACATCATGGAATATAGCACCCAGTACCTGGTAATTACCTCCTACGGTGCGCCTCAGATAATCTTCGCCCTGGTGATAAGCAACCTTATCCGCGGCTCCGGTGACGCCGTGAAGCCAATGGTTATCATGATTGCCGCAAGCATCATTAATATCATCCTGGACCCGTTTATGATTCTCGGCTTGGGGCCTTTCCCGGAGATGGGGATACGCGGAGCGGCGCTGGCCACGATTATCGCCCAGTCCTGCGGGGCATTAATCGGTCTTTATTATTTTGTGTCCCATAAAACGACTTTCCGTATAAAAGCCAGCTACCTGCTCCCCAATATACCCATCCTGCGTGATATATACCGCGTCGGGGCTCCAACGTCGATAATGGAACTAACAGAGAGTCTGGCATTTATTCTGTTCAATAAAGTGGTGTCTTCTTACGGGTCAATCGCTATTGCGGCGGTCGGCCTCGTCATCCGCATATCCGATCTTGCCTTTATGCCGATTATCGGCTTATCAAACGGGCTGCTCCCTATCATCGGCTTTAATTTCGGCGCGCAAAACTTCAAGCGGTTATGGCAATCGGTAAAGCTGGCCTCGGTCGGCATCGCGATATTCCTCGCGGCATCCACAATAATAATCGAGATTTTCACCCCGCAGATTATCAGCATTTTCAGCAAAGACGCGGAACTGCTGGAGGTAACCATACCCTCGATGCGTATCATGCTGTCGACATTGCTGTTTATCGGCCCCACTATCATGTTTGTTACCGCATTTCAGGGGCTTTCCAGGGGGACGGTAGCCCTGATTCTGTCACTGGTACGCCAGTTTATCCTGTTTGTGCCGCTGTTATATCTTTTCTCGCATCTATTCGGCATGTACGGAGTCTGGTATTCTTTACCGACCTCAGATATCCTGGGTTTCCTGGTGGCATTTACGTTTATTTACACGGAATACAAAAGGCAGAAGAGGACAGGCAGATGTAAAGATGTTTCTTCGGCTGAAAGTGGGTAATTGCCTGATTAAGCAATCCCGAAAAGCCTCACCGCGTTCTGCGTGGTAGCTACCGCAATTTCCTCTTCGCTGACGCCCTTTAGAGTCGCCGCGCCTTTTAAAGACCTCATAACATCCGCCGGACTTGCCATAAACTCGTTTCCGCTGCCCCTCCTGTACACCACCGGGGAATCCGTCTCCAGGAGCATCCTTTCCAGAGGGATTTCCTTCACCGCCCGCCGGTGCTCTTCGTGGTATTCCACCGCCGGGGTTGCCGAAATATAGTAACTATGATTAACTATGTCCCGCAGCACGCTGGACGTTCCCGTGTACCAGTGGAACACAAGATGAATGTACATAAATCGGGAGGTAAAATAGTCATGGTACTTTAGTCATATGTACACTCAAAATAAAGGGGGGAAGCCACAAGGACAACCCCCCATACCTCATTCTACTTCATTAACTTTCTTTTGATTCGATTGAAATGTCTATCGTAAGTACAGTCAGGATACGGACAGGTAAAACAATCAGTCCACCTATAGCAACCCAGGCCATAAGGAAAGAACCTACCATTTACCACCATCTCCACAGTTACCCTATACTGTAACGTGGACGACATAGTCTTATTCACAATTTCAAATCACGACCTTTCAGTAATTCACCCATCATATCAACCACATCCAACCTACTTACCGCTATCAATAACCTTTTTCAAACGGCTCAAAGCTATATGCTCATCACGACTCATACGACGAGGACAACCTTTAGCAAACCAATCATCACGCTGACAATCTGAGCATAAACCAGATTTATTATCCCTCCGAATCGGAGAACCACACCTCTTACAATGCTTATCTTCATTAACCTCAACCATCGGTAACACCTCCATTACGCTTCTCATCCCTGTCTTTTAAAAGCAACTTATAATCCCTATCATAATTCCATGCTGTCTTAGGCAACTCATACTCACGACCACGCTTAAACGCATCCAGGTACTCAGCTACTGTACTTTCCAACTCATGACCTTCAACACCCATTCCAATTAAAATACGCTCAAATAATTTCGCTCTCTTATCAGGGTCAACAATCGTAGCCAACTCAAAATCCTGAAACTCAGGTTCAGAACTACGCTCTATACCAGACATCAAAGCCATCCTTACAATATCTCCAGTCTCAGGATAACTACCATCTACAGATAAACTTTTACGCCAATACTTTGTGTATTCCCACCATCCGGGGAAAACCCAGTTATGCGTAAACCTTGCCTTAATAAACTTTTCAGCATCGGTTACGTAACCACATAAATAACTTACCGCCTTCTCAGGATTAACAATCTCTTCCATACCAGTTACCTTAGAAGAATAATGCTCTTGCCAATAAGCCTCAAGTTCCATCACATCTAACTTTACCTTACCAGCCTCAATTACATGATAATTATGACGCTGGCAATCACCATGACGGAGTTCACCTATCCAATCATGAAACTTACCTTGCCTATGCTCAACAATAATCATCTGAACTTCCTCACCATAATGCCTTCTTATCATCTGCCTTGCTAAACGGAATTCAAACCACACATCTTTTTCCGACATTATACCTAAATCACTTTCCGTAAAAGTCCACCAACGCAACCTCTGGTCACGGGCCAAAGCCACAGCAACACCCGTCACAGCTTTTATGTAAAATATCCTCGAACGACGCTCCGCGTCACTTTGAGAAATAGTGCTACTTGATACATTATCATACGATATAGACAAGTACAGGGGGTCAGCGTCCTTTTCAAGGCAATCCTCACAAAGCAGACGGACACCTTCAACCCTCACCGCATCTGCTAAAGACTTACCGCATCCATCACAATACTGAGCCAAAAAAAATCTCCTAATCCATACGGCCTCTATACTTTTTTCTCCCATATATCCAGACAACTATAGCTATAAGCAACATAACCACAGAACAGACAGCAATAAGCTGCCTCCAACACCTTGCCCGTTTCAGTTCTAACGTCCCTCTCCGGCTGCCGGATAAACGTATCTCTACGCCTACAATCAGGACAAAATACAGGAACTCTCACCTCTCCAATACCTTTTATAGACTCCATTTTCACCTCCAACTATGTTTACCAAATAAAAAAGCCCCGAACCCAGTACAATAAACCAGATTCAGGGCTAAACTATTATCTTAACGGGTCTCTCTACAAGCACCCTTCAGGCAAGATTCAGAATGGAAGAGCTTTCGACCTTTCTACGAATTCCACGAAGCCCTTACTAAATTACATTTTACCATACTTCTGCGCCCTATCAACACCTTAATATAAATAATATTATAAATAAATAAAAATGGCGGACGGCACAGCCGTGACCGCCTCCACCATTCCGTCTTAATGCCTCACCATAGTTCACCAAATCAAAATCTTACGCTTTAAAATTCTAAACCATAAACACCATCACTAAAAAGGTTAAAACCATAAACAACATACCCCCTTTTAAAAATCCCCCTTAAACAAAATGGGGGATAAAAACAAAACTCATTTCGTTTCCTAAACCATAAATCCATTACTAAATGTGCAGAACACATACCCACAAAACGCATATCGCCGCACCTACCGCAAAGTGCATTACCATAAATAAAACACAGACAACCATGCTAACTTGCTAACCGAGCAATAAGCTAAGGGTAAACCACACATCCCAAAGGATTATGCCACCACACCTCTCCAAACACGTTTGGCTTCCGCTCTTCAATTATCTTCTCCTTGTCAAGCCTCTACTTGTGGCGTATCGGTATGGAGTCGCTATTTACGAGTAAGGAAGTTCTTAAACCGCTCGCCTACCGCTACGCAATTTAACTGCTTCACTTCCACTCCACACTCCACACCACTCCACACACCACTCACCTCTCCACTACGTGAAGGGCTTGACTGGCGAAGATATAAGAGCTAAAAAGTCGCCAAACGACGACGAGAAAGGAGCAACACATGACCAAATACGCATTATCCAAATCCATGGGATACCGAGTCACAAAGAAAGATACCATCAACGGTATCTTCTGTCCAACAGGACTCGGCTGCTGGAAATGGCCTAACTGTTTCACGTGCCCATTCCCAGAATGCACCTATGACAAACACTATACCCATCAAAAAAACTATCGAGAAAGGAGGGAAAAAAATGAGAAGTCACCTAATGTACCACATCAATTACCACTATTATACAATCATGAATAATCATGTAATAAAACTCGCAGAGGCCAACAATAAAGACACTGCAGCCTTTATCGAATCTCTCACCAACTGCCTCGAAGAACCCCTTCTTAAACGCATCCTGAATAAAAAAATATTTTAAAAGGAGGACATCATGCCTACCGTCAAAGACTGGATTAACCACTTCAAAAATGAGCCAGACCAAAATCAGGTCGAAAAATTCAACCAATATCTCTATGAACTCGACCAAGATTCTATGTTTCACAAGAACTATGGCATCGACATAGAAAACTTACGTTATGCCATCACTACCGCCCAGCATGAATTAAAAAATATTTTAGAAAGGAGCTAAATAATGAATTGTCTCAAATGCGCATGGAGACACCCAGACACTTGCAGAATCTGCAAGCAAGCCAGACCAAAGCCTCCGCCCTGCCAGATACCCTTCTGGCTTGATTCCAATCCACTATATCTCGATATAAAGCACGCATCAGGCCAGCCTATTGCGTGCAAAATAAAATAAAAAGGAGTATAAAAATACCATGAATAAATCAATAAATATAATACTTATAACCTGTGGTTCATTACTTCTATTATTAACTCTGGTAGAAGTACTTGACCACTTCCACCACTTTATGCCTTAAACCAGCCTACAGGGGGAGAGGGAATAAAAACCCGCTCCCCCCTTTTTATGGTCACCAATTCAACTAATATACTCCCTATTCAAATATCTCCAAAACACATCATACTCAAAGCCACTACGTGGCCATCAGCGAATGTAAACAAAACGCTCTCGCCCTACGGTTGAGCCTTATCAGTGTGGATGTACTTTCGTACTAGATACTTCACCTTTACAACACTACTAATCACAACTATAACAAAAAGACTCCAGCACAAAGCCAGAGCCTCAAACCCTTACGGGTGCGCAGGGGGAAGCGTGCAAGGGTGACTGGCGCACCATCACAACCTATACAGCCTTACGCATGATACGCCTTAACAGAACTCTACCCTCTAACGCATCCTGACGACCAACGTCAGTATTAAAACATACCACCATCAAACGTCTTAACAGACTTAAATCATCAGCCTTTAACAACGGCCTTACCTTTACATCACCAGGTATCTCAGGGAAAACATCAGCATCAAGACTACTCCCATTTTCAACCACAACCGCAGGACCATACTGGACTAAATCGGTTCCAACCTCTACAGTCTCACCCAGTCCTATCTGCTTAACCTCGACACCACTACTTCCATCCCTTACAGCATCGCCGATAAGCTCCAACGGCGATACACCCTGGGCTAAACCATCTTCCGCATCATGTATATAAATCATTGTAGAATCTATATCATCATGCTGTAGTAACGCCTTAACGATTATCGGAGACAACGTCTTTTTAGCAACCAAAGACGCAGAACTATGCCTCAACGTATGCGGGCCTAACTTACTACCAGTAATACCAGCCCGCTTAATAACACGCCTCACAGCGTCACTTATCCGCCACAACCTTTTCCGCATATCCTCACAGTCACGCTCAAACACATAAGAACTATCATCACCAGCTAAATCCTTCAACGCATGGCACACACGAATATCAAGCCTATAACGCCTCTCCCCTGTCTTTTCATTCACGACTATATAACCATCGTGAACATCACGGCCTCGCAAGCCAACCAAACCACCAATTCGACAAGTCGAATCTATCAGCGTTAAAATCAGTTCCCGCTCATATCCCTTCTGACAACCAGCCAGAATACCAACTAATTCAGCTACACTGAAATAACGTCTCTTCTGCTTTGCGACCTTCGGACTATCCGCATCAATAAAACCGTTATCCAGCTTATACGCCCTCTGCATATATTTCGCTACCATCTTACCTATCTTAAAATGCTTACGGACAGTAGTATCCGCATAATCGCCCAAACTGGCGATATACTCATTCACCAACACACCACTGACAGGCCAGTCCTCAGAATACTTCGCCATGGATTCGAGAACAAACCTTATCTGTCTTACAGTCTCAGGCTTCAACCGCTTACCTTTCAAGTACGATTCCATAACCTCTAATGTCTTCACTCCCTTTACCTCCTACCTTTAACTTACTATGTACATTATAGCACATTGTACCAGTGGAACACCGCTTTTTCAAGCTGCGCCTCCTCCACGGCGTCAAAGGCATCGCGCCAAGCATACCGGGAATGGATAAGCGCTGGCTTATCATGGTCTTCAGCTATCTTCAGTAATCCCCCGAGCACCCGTTTTTGAAGGTCTTTATCGGCGACGGCTCTTACCCTTTTATGGTAGTCAAGTCCAATTTCCCCCAAAGCTACAGCTCTATCTATATGCGAATCAATAAACTCCAAACTAGCGTCAATCTCCGTCTCTTTAATAAACCAGGGATGCCAGCCCAGGGCCGGATAAACGAAACCTTTATGAAGCCCGGCGATTTTCAGGACTTTCTGGTTGCTTTCTAAATCCGAGCCGACGGCAATAACCGCCACCACACCGGCCTTTTTAGCCTCAGCAAGGACATCCTCAAGATTCTCTATTTCGTCCAGATGAGCATGGGTGTCAATCAGCCTGTACATAGTCTGTACCTAAGCTACCACCGCAGATGGATTCTCCTGGAAGGGGTGTGTCCTCAGAATAAGTGAATACAGGAAAGGATAGTTTGCTTTCAAGTGCTGCACGTAGTCCAGCCACTCGCTGGCAAGATGGTCATACATCCTCTCGATATCAACGGCCAGATGCTCAAGGTCGCTTTCCGGCGTATCTTTCAACGAGGGTCTGGCCTCGAGTTCTTCATCAAGGTGAGTGGTTGCCCAGAGCAAATCGGTAAAGCGGTCGTGCTCCAGCAGGTTGGGATTTTCCAGCAGTGTTAGCAGATAAATTCGCTTCTGGGAGAGAAACGCCTTCAGTCCTTCAAGGTCAATCTTATGGATGTCTATATCTATCTTCAGGTCATAAGCAAAGGCAACAGCCCGCTTAAAATCCTTCTCCGTCCAGTCCGCAGAGATATTCAGGCTACGGGAAATCTCTTCACGGTTATCGAAGCGGCCGATAAGGTCAGCCAGGAGCTTGTTGCCAACCTCGCTGAAAAAGGCGCCGATGACCATGTTCAGCTTATAAAGCATGGCCTGCTTCTCACGGCGCGTCAGTATGCGCTCGATTACGATAACCACCAGAAAAACCTCCAGCGGGAGGAAAGCGAAGTCGCCAAGCAGGTAAATAAAGATGTGATGCGGGTCACGGAAAATCAGGTAGTGGATACCGTAAAATAACGCGGAAGCCGCCAGGAAAAGGACGGCGGCAAATAAAAAAACACGATAATTTTTCATTATTAACCCCCGAACTAATTACACTCTGCTTTAATAGTATCATATCTGTGAGAACGAGAGAATCACTGTTGAAATCGTAGTACTTGACATAGTATGATATTATACTTAATTTAACAGGGAGAAATATACTGCAGGGGGAGGGCAATGGAGAAATCAATAATCATCATCGGGGCGGGACTTACCGGGCTGGCGGCTGGCTGCTACGGACTTATGAACGGCTATAAAACGTCAATTTTCGAGATGCATGATAAAGCCGGCGGGGTATGTACCGGCTGGAAACGCAAGGGCTATACAATCGACGGGGCGATGAACTGGCTGGTGGGAACCAGACCGGGCACGAGTTTTTACAGGTTCTGGGAGGAGCTGGGGGCGACACAGGAATGGAAGGTTTTCAATCACGACCAGTACCTGCGTGTTGAACTGGAGGGGGGTAAGGCTTTCACTATCTATTGCGATATCGACCGCTTTGAGCAATACATGCTTGAACTCGCCCCTGAAGATAAGGATGTTATCAAGGAATTTGCTAAGGGAGTACGTTACGTCTCGCGTATGAGCATACCCGTGGAAAAACCGTCCGAGCTATACAACTTCGTCGACACGATAAAGATGGTTAAAATGCTTCCTCTTTCAAGTTTCATGCGGAAATGGAGCAAGGTCTCTAACGCAGAATTTGCAGAACGCTTCAACAACCCTGTTTTACACGAGGGTTTTTCAAGATTCTACGGCGGCGAATTTGATTTTATGCCCATGTTAACCATGCTTATGATTCTCGGCTGGCAACACGCTAAAGCCGCCGGCTATGTCATCGGCGGCGCGCTGACGCTGGCAGGCTATATCCAGAAGCGATACCTCGACCTGGGCGGCGAACTCCACTTCAAGGCAAGGGTAGAGAAAATTCTGGTCGAGAACGGCAAAGCCGTCGGTATAAGGCTGGCCGACGGGACGGAGCTCCGCGGCGACATCGTCGTTTCCGCTGCCGACGGCCGTACCACGATATTCGATATGCTGGACGGGAAGTATATCGACGACACTATACGCAGTTACTACGACGACCCGCAGTTGTTTCCGCCGCTGGTATACATCGGACTTGGAGTGGCGCGCATGTTCGACGATATTCCGTCTTCGGTGGCCGGGTTTACTTTCCCCCTTGATGAACCGGTGACCGTCGCCGGAAAGGAGCACAAAGAGCTTGGGGTGCTTATCTATAACTTCGACCCCAACCTGGCACCGGAAGGCAAAACCGTGGTGAAAGTCCAATTTAATACCGACTATGATTACTGGGAGAAGCTATATAAAGAACCCGAGCGCTATAAGGCGGAGAAAGAGAAGATTGCCGACCTGGTCGTGGAAGTGCTAGATAAAAGATTTCCGGGGCTGGCGAAACAGGTGGAAATGCGCGACGTGGCAACTCCTATGACCTGGGTACGCTATACCGGCAACTGGAGGGGCAGCTACGAGGGATGGATGTTTATTTCTCTCGATGAAAATATGAGTAAAACCCTGCCGGGACTGGATAACTTTTACATGGCGGGACAGTGGGTCAATCCGGGCGGCGGTATGCCCACGGCCGCTATGTCGGGGCGCAACACCATACAGGTTATCTGTAAAAAAGATAAGAAAAAATTTATTACTGCCACGCCATGACCTTTCCATAAAGCCGTTTGCATCCAATAAACTAATTGTTGTTCAATAGGGACGTGACCAGTATCACCATGTTCACGGGCAAGGGCGGTGTCGGCAAGACGACCTGCGCCGCCGCTACAGCACTCCACCACGCTTCCGCGGAAGCGCCAACCCTGACCATCTCCACCGACGCCACGCCGTCGCTATCCCACATCTTTGAGACGAAAGTCAACCAAAAGCCAGCCCAGGTCCTATCTAACCTTTACATCAACGAAATCGGCGAGGCGGAAATCAAGGAGATGTGGGACGAGAAATTCGGCCGGGAGGTATATGAAGTCTTCTCTGCGTTCGTTGATATCGGTTATGAGGACTTTGTGGAATTCATGACCTCGGTGCTGCCGGGGCTGGGCGAGGAATTCATGGTTGACTACATCCGCGAACTTGCTCTGAAGGGCAAGTATGATAACATAGTCTGGGACACCGCCCCGCTGGGGCAGACACTTACTTTGCTGGAGACACCCGCCCTGCTGGGAAACCACCTGAAAATGGCCCCGCGTATCTATTCCAGGCTCAAGCTCGGCCGGCGAAGTCGTGAGCCGGTGCTGGACATCCTGAAACGCTGGGAGGCACTTTCCGCCGAGAATATGGCGTTCCTCAGGAATGATGTAAACTTTACCATGGTGACCATACCGGAAGCCCTGGCGGTGGAGCAGCTTGAAGGCGTTTTCCGGGAGCTGAATAAATACGGACTCGACATTAAGCGGCTGATAATCAATAACGTGGTCAAAGCAGGGGATTCTGAATTCCTGGAGACCCGCGCCAAAGAGCAGCAGGCATACCTCGGGCATATCTACGAAAAGTACTCGCACCTCGATATAATCGAGATACCCATGTTCCCACAGGAGGTAAAGGGATCGGAGCGGCTGAGGGAGGTAGGGAAGATACTATTTCCGTAGTTGAGTATTTACGCAATAGCGTATATCTTATTAATAACACATAAAGAGGAGGAATTATCAAATGACTGACACAAAATACGGCAAGTACGTGGTAAGGCATGACCTGCAAATAGGGGGATTCGGACCTGAATATATCTACACAGGGGAAGGCGATTATAAATCAGATTTCACCATCATGTTCCTGCGCATTACCGAACCCACGTTGATGGAGGAATACGCCCACTCACATGATTTCGATATGTACCTGTATTTTCACTCGTTCGACCCGGACAACATGGGAGACCTGGGAGCGGATATAGAGATAGGGCTGGGGGAGGAACGGGAGATACATAAAATAACCACCCCCACGAGCGTCTATATCCCCGCGGGGATGATACACTGTCCGCTGGAGTTCAAGAGGGTTGATAAACCGATTCTTTTCGTGCACTGCACGCTGGCGTCAAAATACGTCAAGGAAGAAGACAAAATCATACGTGACTAATGATGCGCATTTGCGTAGATGGGAAATTCTTAGAAAAACGGCGCTGAAACTTCACCCCTTGACCACGGCTATCGGCCTCGTGCGCGCCACCTTTTTGGATATACCGGCGCCGTGAGCGACTCCGACCACGTCATTCACGTCCTTGTAAGCCTCGGGGGCTTCCTCGGCCAGGCCTGACATACTGCCCGCCCGGACAGTAATACCACGGGCTTCCAACGCCAACAGGACATCTCTCCCGCTGCGTTGTTTCTTGGCGGCAGAGCGGCTCTGCATGCGCCCGGCACCATGGCAGGTAGAGCCAAAAGTATCTTTCATAGCCCGCTCCGTCCCCACCAGCACATAGGAGAAACGCCCCATGTCCCCGGGAATAAGTATGGGCTGCCCTACCGACGCATATTTCGGCGGCACGTCCGGGTGACCAGCCGGAAAGGCGCGCGTGGCGCCCTTACGGTGCACGCAGAGCTTCAGCTTTTCCCCAGACACATCGTGTTCCTCAATCTTGGCGATATTATGAGTAACATCATAGATAAGCTCCAGTCCAGCCTCGTGCTCGCTTTTCCCCAGAACCCGGCAGAAAGCCTCCCTGACCCAGTGGGTAATGCACTGGCGGTTCGCCCAGGCATAGTTGGCGGCGCAGCACATCGCCGCGAGGTAAGCCTTTCCCTCCGGAGAATCAACCGGAGCACAGGCAAGCTGGCGGTCAGGCACCTCAATGCCGTATTTCTGCATGGCCCTGACCATCTCCCTTATATAATCATCGGCAACCTGGTGCCCCAGACCGCGAGAGCCGCAGTGGACATAGAGCATCACCTGGCCAACCTGATTGATGCCCATGACTCCAGCGACGTCCGGCTCATATATCTCGTCGACAACAGCCACTTCGAGGAAATGGTTGCCTGAGCCAAGCGTGCCCAGCTGCGGAATACCGCGTTCCCTAGCCCTGGCACTGACGCGTGAAGGCTCGGTGCCGGCCATCTCTCCATGTTCCTCGGTAGTATCCAGGTCCTCCGGTCGACCGTAGCCACTCTCCACCGCCCAGCGTGAACCTTTTATTAAGACCTCGTTAATTTCCTTAGAACGCAACTTTATTCTGCCCCTGGAGCCCACACCTGAAGGGACAGCGTAGAAAAGAGCGTCAATAAGCTCTTTTATCCTGGGATTGACCTCTTCCATGGTCAGGTTGGTTCGCATAATACGCACACCACAATTTATGTCAAAACCGACCCCTCCCGGCGAGACCACGCCACCATCTACCCTCATCGCCGCTACGCCGCCGATGGCAAACCCGTAGCCCCAGTGTATATCCGGCATCGCCAGGGAATAGCCCACAATACCGGGCAGAAAGGCGACGTTAACCACCTGCTCCAGCGCCTGCTCGTCCAGAATGTGCTTGAGCATGCCCGCATCGGCATAGATAAGCCCCGGCACCCTCATACCCGGCTTATAGCTCTCCGGTATGCGCCAGCGGTATTCGTCTACTTTCTCCAGTCTACCTCCCCATCTTGGCATCGCCTGACCCCCTAAACATCGAAGATAACCTGAACCTGATTTTTCTTCCTGTCCACCTCGAGCATATGATAGGTCGCCGACTTTACCCCCGCCCTGATTTGATGTCGGGATGGTTCGTATTTCTCTCCATAACACACCGCCTGCAAACGACGGCCGTCGAAGTAAGTTATATCGAACTTCTTAAAGATAAGCATTTCCACGTCAAAGTAGTAGATAAGGCTGTTCAGCCACGCGAAAAGCAGTCCTTCCGTATCATCTTCTTTCACGTCAACGCGGCGCGATTCGATTTCCTGTATATCGCCAAGCTCACAGATTATTGAGAACATGCCATAAGCAGCATTGGCGAAGGCCTCGGCCAGGGTTTTACCGTAGGCTATCAGCCCGACGTCGGCGGTATGTTCAATCAGTTCAAACCTTTTCATTTGCATCGCAGGCTCAAATAATATATCCTTCTCACCGCAAAGTCAAGTGTGTTCGGCAATAATCCGATATTCACTAAAGCCCACTTTGTTTAAATAGTTACAATATCACTATAAATGATAATGTAACTATTTGCGGAGACTGTATTATGCTTAGAGACAGGAGAAGTGAAGTATAAAACCCGATAATAAACTTGATATGGTCTATTATGTCCTATTGATTCGACCGTGAAGGGAGCGCAACCACCGCCGAACCCGTCACCGTTTTATCGCCCTGCGGGTTCTCCGCCCATATCTCTACCCTAACGCAGTTCCTGCCATCCTCAACGTATTTACGAGTCACCCTGCCGTTACAGATAATATCCTCATGGACCGGATTCATTCCCCGGTAGCTGCCGCTGAGCTTTACAAGCGTCCCCTTCTCCCCAATCCAGTCGGTTATCATCTGACCCAGAAAAGACAGAGCCAGCCAACCGTGCATGATAACGCCCTTCAGGCCATTAGCCTGAGCGAAATCCTTGTCGTAGTGTATCTGGTAATAGTCACCCGAGGCGCCGGCGAACTTTACCAGCTGCATCGTCGTCGGGTATTTTACCAACCCCGGTATTTCGCAGCCTAACTCGACATCTTCGTAGAAAACGGCCTCAGACATTTCTCTCCTGCTAGTACCTGATGTAGGTATTCCTCCCCTTGGCCGCTACCTCGCCTCCCTGGTTGGTATAAGTCATCTCCATTATCATAAACAGCGTCACGCCTTCTTTCCCCTCCATCTTGCGTAACCTGGTGAGACGGGCGGTAACGGATATGACGTCGCCCACCTTTATCGGCTGGGCGTACTCAAGCTCGTTGGCACCGTTGAGATAACGTTTAAGGGGGCAGCTAGCGGATAATAGCCTGTGGAGAAGCTCGGTGGGGACAAGGGCGGCGGGAAAAGTGGGGGGCGCCACCTCCCGCCAGAGCGGGTTCGGGTCATCAATGGCCTCGGCGAACTTTCTGACCATGCCCTTTTCAATCTCATAGACCTCGGGGCCAAACTCGACATTGAGCAGGCTTTCCAGCTCTTCACTGATTACCGGTTCGTCGGTCAAGGGGATACCTCCGCGAATATCTGCTCCGTATTATAGCCTATAAATTCAGGGAATGACCAGCCATGCTCAAGCCTTCAGCTTTTTCACCAGCCCGGCGACATTCTTGCCGAAGTTCCAGGCGGTATTCAGTCCTTCCTCATCCTTATTAATCTCACCCTTCTCACGGCCGAAGCCCATGTTCCAGTAGGTGGAGCCGGGATTGATTATCTGCATCATGTGAAACCATAACAGGAGCTCGGCAAAGGTGAAATTCTGACCGCCGCGACGGGCAACCACTAGCGGTCCCCCGACTTTCCCTTTGAAAACGTCAGACTTCCGCGACATGTATCCAGCCCTCTCCAGGAAACCTTTCACCAGTGAAGTGGCCGAACTGTAGTAGACCGGGGATGCCACAACGATGGCATCCGCCTCTACCACTTTGGCATAGACTGCCTGCAAATCGTCCTCGATGGAGCAGCCTTCATGGTCGGAGCAGTAGCCGCAGGCGTTGCAACCTTTGATGTCAAGGCCAGCCAACCTGATAAGCTCCGTTTCCAGTCCTTCCTCGGCCATAGCCTTCAGGCAGTAAGCCGTCAGTATCTCGGAATTTCCTCCCTTCCTGGGACTGCCAACAATTCCAACAGCTTTCAAGATATACCTCCTATTTTTTCAAATACAGTCCATGTTCTCTTATATACACGGCGACCGGCCCGGGTACGAGGTGGTCTATCGGCTCGCCCCGCACGGCCAGCTCTCTGATTTTCGAGGAACTGATGTCTATCTCCGGTTTCTCCAGAAATACCAGCCGCCCGGAGATTCCGGGAATACCCACCTCCAGGGTTTCAAGGCTCGGGCGCGGGCGTCCCGGGCGGGGAATGGCCACCAGCCGACACATCTCGATAATGCGGGATGGCTGGTACCATCCCGGCAGCTGCTCCAGGCTGTCCCAACCCAGGATAAAGAATATCTCATCTTCAACGCCATACCGGCCCTTCAACTCGGCGATAGTGTCAACGGTATAGGACAGCCCGGGCCGCTCTATCTCTATAGCCGATACCTTCAAATTCGGTGTATTAGCCACAGCCAGATGCAGCATCTCGATACGCTGGTCTGAAGGCGTAATCGGATATTCGAGCTTGAAAGGAGGCTTCCCGGCCGGCACCATAATCACTCTCGCAAGGTCCAGTGAGCGGGTGGCTTCCTCAGCTATTTCGAGATGTCCCAGATGGACAGGGTCGAACGTACCCCCCAGTATACCTATCTTCATTCTCCCCTCCCGGGAAACGACCACTCCCATTCCATCTCACCGCAGCGAATTTTGCTGCCCATTCTCGCCCCCGCTTTCTCCAGAGCCCTGTCGACTCCCAGCCTGGCAAGCTGAATGTTAAATTGCCAGCGCAACTCAGTCGTACTCGCCCCGGCCCCGGCTACCATGCGCTCCAGCTCGGGCACGGATAGGACGTACACATCGTCTATCTTACTGACCGTAATGCCGGCGTCCCTCGGCTTCGGCCGGAACACTTTCCTGGCAGGCTCCTTACGCCCTTCCGCTACAGTTGCTACCCTCAGCACCCTCGCGGCTTCCATCATGAGCTCGCGTACACCCTTTCCCGTCGCTGCGGAAATGAATAATGCATTAATACCGGCACCCCCAAGCTCACTCTTTATCTTATCCAGCCGGTCCTGTACCTCGGACAGGTCAATCTTATTCAAAGCCACAACCTGCGGCTTCCATGCCAGTGCCGGGTCGAATAACGACAGCTCTTCATTGACGCGTTTCATATCCTCTACCGGCGACTCCGAGTTTCCGCTTATCAGATGTATGATAATTTTAGTACGCATGATATGCTGAAGGAAGTCATGGCCGAGGCCCCTGCCGAGATGGGCTCCTTCTATCAATCCTGGTATCTCAGCCACAATAAACCGATGCTCACCAACCTCAACGACACCCAGAACAGGCTCAATCGTCGTGAAAGGATAACTATCAATCTTCGGCCTGGCCGCCGAGGCTGCCGCCAGCAGCGTTGACTTACCCACATTCGGGTAGCCGATAATACCGACGTCAGCAATCAGCCTCATCTCCAGCAAGATAGTCCGTTCTTCGCCTGTCTCTCCCCTCTGCGCAATACGTGGAGCCTGATTCGTCGAAGAAGCGTAATGAGCATTGCCCCAGCCACCCCTACTCCCTCTGGCCACAACAACTCCATCACCGGCCTTCTCCAGGTCAGCCAGAAATTCGACGGTATTATCCCCCGACTTACACGACACCAGTGTGCCCGGTGGCACTCCCAGCACAAGGTCTTCCCCGTTTCTACCGTGTTTCCTGCCGCCACCACCATTCGTGCCCAGGCTCGCTCGAAAAACTCTTTTACGCCGATACATCAGTAAGCTGTCCAGTGAACCATCAGCCCTTACGATAACGCTGCCCCCCCTGCCACCATCACCCCCATCCGGCCCCCCATATGGGACGAACTTCTCCCTGCGGAAACTTATAGCGCCATCCCCACCATCTCCTGCCCTGACCCTTAATTCTACCCTGTCAAACATAGCCCTACACTAGAAAACGTCGTATCCAAATACCAAAAAAGTGTCACTACATAAAAATATTATATACCTATCCAACCCTGATTTCTAAATATTAACAGTCATATTAATAATACAGTAAGGGGGTACGCTAAAAATTGCATTGTCAAAGCTATTGTCACCAAAATTCTAATAAATATAATGACAATAACAGCAACAAAAAATAACAAATTTCACCTAAAATTAAATAAAATCATCCGGTGAGTCGGTCGTTCATTGGATAGCCTGCGCCATTTTTCACGCAGTACGCGTCGCTTAATGAGGATTTCTACCGTTTGAACCTGAATGCAGGCAGGTTTGAATGTCCTGAATCTTCCTTTTGACGTAGTGGCTGCTGTTTACTTCTGATGATATTTTTTTACAGGCAGCTGTTACCGAGGCGGCATCTCGGTTGCCAAGCTCATGGCCGATTTGCGCCAGTGAGTAATTGGTTTCTTGCCGGATAAGGTACATGGCCAGACGCCGGGCGAGAGAGGCATCTTTATCTCTCCGCCGCCCAACCAATTCTTCTTTGTCGAGGTGGAAGCCGTCCGCCACGGCTTCCAGAATCGAGGACGATGTAACCGAATCCGCCAGGGGTTCTTTATTAGCTATATCTTCCAGAGCCCTAGCGGCGACATCAACGGTCGGTAACTCCTGGAGCAAATTGGCGAAGGCGACCACCCGGTTCAGGGAGCCCTCGAGTACCCTGATGTTACGATCGACATGCTGGGCAATGAACTGCAGTACGTCTGATGGTAAGCTCAATCCCGTCTGTTTAGCCTTGGATTCCAGAATGGCTAGACGCGTGATAAAATCGGGTAGCTGTATATCTACAATAAGACCCCATTCAAAACGGGAGCGTAGCCGTTCTTCCAGTAAGGGAATTGATCTGGGAGGACAATCGCTGGTGACAACGATTTGCCGGTTGGTATTGTGCAACTCATTGAAGGTATGGAAGAAACTTTCCTCGGTCTGCTCTTTGCCGCTTATGAACTGGATATCATCAATAAGCAACATGCCAATACTTCTGTATTTACTGCGGAACTCCTCAGTGCTTTTATCGCGAAGGGACCGAACGAACTCGTTGGTGAACTGCTCGGCGCTTGTGCAGATAACATTGGCGTGATTGGCAGTCGCCTCGTGTCCGATAGCGTGGAGCAGGTGGGTCTTGCCCAAACCAGCGCCGCCATATACGAAAAGCGGATTGTAGCTGTGCCCCGGATCTTGGGCGACAGAGAGAGCGGAGGCGCGAGCCAGCCGGTTGCTGGCGCCTTCAATAAAGTTATCAAAGATATAATTGGGGTTGAGTTTGGTGCAAACGGGCGCCAATGCAGAATAATCCGTTACAGCATTGGCGCCGCATTGATTACAGTGGTTTTTGCCGTTGACCTGAAAGCTTACCTGCACTCCCGGAGCAGTGAGCCCGATGAGAACTTTCTCGATGAGAGAGCGCTGGTTTTTATCCAGGTATTCAGCCGCGAACGTGTTAGGAACTCCGATAACGAACTGATTATCCTTGTAACTTAAGCCGGTGGTTTTGCCGAACCAGGTGCGGTAGTTAGGTTTGCTGACCTGGATCTGAAGCTCACCCAGGGCAGTTTCCCATATTTCCTGTGGCGTTCTGGTTCTGGTTGTATACATATATTCAAGACTTGCCTGCCATGGTGACATCTGCAGGCAAAAACTAACCCCCTACCCTGATTTAATTACAAGTTCACCCTACTCAGAGATTAGATACTGGGTATCCCGCCTATTTTCGGCGGATTTGGTGGAGAAAATTTAATGAATTTTTGTTCTATTAACGTCATAAAGCATACTACTAGTGGCACCCGCATGGCAAGGTTTCTGGTGGCAACAACCAGCCATTATCACCCAACTTCTGCCCTTAATATCTCTTTTAAACTTCATCATTTGTTGATTATTGGGGGTTGTCAGCCCAAACGGCAAGTTGTCGAAATAAATTTTTTTATGCTAGAATTCTGTAGTCGGGAGGCTTGATTTGCGCATTGTTTTTATGGGTACGCCCGAATTCGCTGTCCCATCCCTGGAACGCCTCATCCTCAACCAGTACCAGGTCGTGACCGTCTACACCCAGCCTGATAGACCCGCTGGCCGAGGGCGCACCATGGTTTCGCCGCCGATGAAAGAGGTAGCCTTACGGTTGGGTCTGCCGGTGTTGCAGCCAGTGAATCTAAAGTCGGTGGAAGAGGTATCCAGGCTGGCCGAGTTAAAACCCGATGTTATCGTAGTGGCTGCCTTCGCCCAGATTCTGCCGAAGGCGGTTCTGGACATTCCCGCTTATGGTTGTATCAATATCCACCCATCCCTGCTGCCCAGGCACAGGGGTGCCTCACCGGTGGTGGCGGCAATTCTGGCCGGGGATGAATTCACCGGCGTAAGCATAATGTTGCTGGAAGCTGGTATGGATACGGGTCCAGTGCTATCCAGGGCGGCGATTTCAGTTACCCCATGGGACAACACCGGCTCGCTTACCGGAAAGATGTCTTTAATAGCGGCGAGTCTGCTCCAGGAAACGCTGATAGGCTGGCTGAGGCATGAGATTGTTCCACAGCCACAGAACGATGCTGAAGCGACGTATTTTGCCCGGGTTACCAAGGTGGAGGGGGAGATTGACTGGAGCCTGCCGGCAGTAGAAATCTGGCGTCGAGTACGCGCGTTCAACCCGTGGCCCGGGAGCTATACCAGGTGGCGGGGTAGGCAGCTAAAGATAATTGAGGTAGTACCAGTGACCGGGGAATCTGAGGCAGGGCGGGTACTGGCTTTGCCCGGACCTGAGGCTATGCCGGGCGTTGGTACCGGAGACGGCATCCTCGGCTTACTCAGGGTTCAACTTGAGGGAAAGCGGGAGATGTCAGCCGCCGATTTTCTGATGGGCCAAAGAGACTTCATCGGGGCTATACTGCCGGGATAGTAAGCGTCCGCAGTATATGTGTTGCCTCAATCCAGGCCACTCTGTATAATCAGTGTTAAGGAGGGTAATTTGTCTTTACCACAGGACCTGAGTAAATTTGACGCACTGGTGGAAATAATCGCCCGTTTGCGTGCCCCGGACGGCTGCCCCTGGGACAGACAGCAGACGCATGACTCATTGCGGGAGAACTTCCTGGCGGAGTGCTATGAGGTGCTGGAAGCCCTTGATGAGGGGGATACAGGCAAACTCTGCGAGGAGCTGGGCGATATGCTCCTGGAGATAGTATTGCAGGCGCAGATTGCGGCCGATAACAGGGAGTTCGAGGTGGGCGATGCGATAAAGAGTATTAACGAAAAATTAATACGCCGCCACCCCCATGTCTTTGGCTCCGGCAAGGCGAAGGATGCCGCCGAGGTATCATATAACTGGGAAGTGCTTAAAAGTGAAGAAAGAGAAGAAGGGGCTTCCATGCTGGAGAGTGTGCCAAGGCAGATGCCGGCCCTGGACTACAGCCAGGAAATCCAGCGCCGGGTAGCACGGGTCGGCTTTGATTGGGAGGATACGGAAGGCGTTATTGACAAGCTGGTTGAGGAGGTCAGGGAATTCCAGGAGGCAAGGAGCGATAAAGAGAAAGCGCAGGAATACGGCGACCTGCTCTTTACCCTGGTGAATATAGCCCGCCGGGAGGGCATCGATTCCGAGTCGGCACTGCGTGAGGCGAACCGGCGCTTTTTCGGCAGATTTACCTGTATGGAGGAGCTCTGCCGTCAGCGTGGGCGGGCCTTTCATGAAATGTCTTTTAATGAGCAGAATGCCCTCTGGGAGGAAGCCAAGAGGGAGGTGGACTGAGAATGGTCGGGGCGGGCGGATTTGAACCGCCGGCCTCCGCGTCCCGAACGCGGCGCGCTACCAAGCTGCGCTACGCCCCGCCGGCATTATTATAAGTCTCTTTTGACCTTTTCAGCAACAATTGTATAGGAGAGGGATGCCAAAAGGAGTTATAGAGGGACGTAGTCCCTCTTGCTAAAAACTTCCCCCTCTCCTTTGAAGGAGAGGGGGATAAAGGGGGTGAGGTAGAGAAAACCTTACCCTAACAGGGAGTTAGATGAAATACTGCGTTCTGATAATCGACGGCGCCGCCGGACTGACTCTAACGGGGCGTGGAGGCAAGACCTGCCTGGAGCTTGCTCATACGCCTAACCTGGATGCCATGGCGAAGGAAGGCACTCTGGGGCTGGTGCGTACCGTCCCTCCTGGTATGGAGCCGAGCAGCGCCTGCGCCTGCATGTCCGTGCTGGGCTACGACCCTGTAGTCTATTATCGGGGCCGGGCGGCTATAGAAGCCAGGAGCATGGGCATAGATATTGGCGAAGGGGAGGTCGTTTTCCGCTGTAATCTGGTGGCGGTACGTGACGGCAGAATGTGGGACTACAGTGCGGGCCACATCAGCACTGATGAGGCGCGGGAGGTTATAGAAACTCTGAACGAAAGCCTCGGTAATGAAGGGATAGAGTTCTACCCCGGCGTAAGCTACCGGCACATCCTGAAGCTCAAAGGGCATGAAGATACACTCGAGGCAATCTGTACGCCGCCTCATGATATTCCCGGTCAGGCGGTGAGTGAATTTCTGCCGAAAGGCACGGGAAGCGGTCTGCTTCGTGACCTCATGGCACAATCTGAAACCATGCTGAGGAGCCACCAGGTCAACGTAGCGCGTCTTTCGCGTGGTGATGTGCCCGTTACCACTATCTGGCTTTTCTGGGGCAGCAGGGAGGCGCCTGAAATGCCCGCCCTCAAGCAGGTCTATGGTATCAGTGCCGCCATGACATCCGGCGTTGACCTCCTGCGCGGCCTGGCCAAGATGGCGGGTATGGAAGTATTGAGTATAAAAGGTGTA
Source organism: uncultured Dehalococcoidaceae bacterium (assembly GCA_964558675.1). Lineage (GTDB taxonomy): Bacteria > Chloroflexota > Dehalococcoidia > Dehalococcoidales > RBG-16-60-22 > CAZLEY01. The sequence continues at coordinate 28,519 of CAZLEY010000003.1, forward strand.
ACGGACGGGCTTGATAACGACTATGCCGCTCAAGCAACCGGCGCCCTTGAGGCTCTGGGCAGATATGATATGGTGGTTATTCATATTGAGGCACCGGATGAGGCTGCCCATGCCGGTTCTATTGACAATAAGATAGAGGCTATACAGAGAGTGGACGCGGAGGTGGTCAGCCGGCTTCGTTCTTGGCGGGGAGATAACCTGCGGGTGCTGGTAATGCCCGACCACCCCACGCCGATAATGACGCAAACCCACAGCGCCGACCCCGTACCTTTTCTGCTCTGGGGTTCTGGCTTTAAATCTAATGGGGCTGAGCGGTTCACCGAAGCCGAGGCCGGGAGAACTGGTCTTTTGATAGAAGAAGGGTATAGAATAATGGGGAGACTGGTGGGTTAGCGATAAAGGTAAATACGCATTTGCGCAATTGCGCTATACTGAGGAATGAGGACAATGGGTTTAATCGTGCAGAAATACGGCGGTACGTCGGTGGCGGATGCGGAGAGGATTAAGAGCGTTGCCCGGCGCATAGTCTGGACAAGGGAAGCTGGCAATCAGGTGGTGGTGGTCGTATCGGCTATGGGCGATACGACAGATGAACTGATGGAACTGGCCGCCCAGATTACCGACCATCCGGACACTAGGGAAATTGACGTCCTGCTCTCTACCGGTGAGCAGCAGTCTATGGCGTTGCTGGCGATGGCTCTGAAGAATATGGGCTACCCCGCCATCAGCCTCAGCGGCGCTCAGGCGGGCATAAGGACCGATGCCGCGTACAGCCGGGCCAGAATAATGAAAATCGACCCGAAACGGGTGGTCAGGGAACTGGAAAAGGGGAATATCGTGATTGTAGCCGGTTTCCAGGGGGTGTCTGAGGGGGAGGACGTTACCACCCTGGGGCGGGGTGGTTCGGATACTACCGCGGTAGCCCTGGCGGCCAGCCTGAAAGCCGAGGAGTGCCAGATATATACCAATGTTGAGGGAGTCTATACGGCTGACCCGCACCTGGTTTCTGAGGCTCGGAAACTGGACGGGATTGGTTACGATGAGATGCTGGAGATGGCCAGCTACGGGGCCAGGGTGATACACCCCCGGGCGGTTGAAGTGGGTGAATTATTTAATGTCACAATTCGGGTGGCCTCTAGCTTTTCCAATAAAGCTGGTACATTAATTCATGGAGATGTAACGATGGAAGCAGGCAATAAGGTAAGAGGTATAGCCGATGACCTTGACGTGGCCAAGATAACCGTGGTCGGTGTTCCCGACCATCCGGGTATAGCCGCGGCGATATTCGTGCCTCTGGCAGATGCTGGCATCAGCGTTGATACCATTGTTCAGAACGCCAGCATTAAAAACATTACCGACCTGACCTTTACCGTGAAGAAAGGCCAGTTAGAGGGGGCGATGGCGGTGGTCAGGTCAGTCGCCGGTTCTATTGACGCCGGGGAGTGCGTCAGCGATGACAGACTGGGCAGCGTCAGCATAATCGGCACCGGTATGCAGAATACCCCCGGTTACGCTGCCAAAATGTTTAAAGCGCTCAGCGAGCAGGGCATCAACATCCAGCTTATTACTACGTCAGAAATTAGAATAACCTGTATCATTGATGAGGCTAGGGTTGAGGACGCTGTTCATGCCCTGCATCATGCATTTGAGTTGGAAATTGGCGGGTAAGTTGATATTAACGCAGCTTCTAGACAGCCACTACTTCCTTAACTTCGGGGATTCCCTGCTTCAGTATTCGTTCAATCCCGTTCTTCAGGGTTATGGTGGACAGGGGACAGCCGGCGCAGGCACCGACCAGTTTTACCTTAACGACGCCATCGGTAACTTCAACCAGTTCCACATTACCACCGTCCTTTACCAGAACCGGGCGTATTTTATCGAGTAACTCTTCCACCTTATCTTGCATTTTAAGCCTGTCTCCTTTAGTATTAGATAGGACTCTTATTTAAATTCTATCCGCCACCGGGGCAATTTGTCAAACGGGGCGTTTTTTGCGTATGAAACCACTTGTATGACATTTCCCTTTAGTGTAGAATATATTACTTAAAATAATTAAGGTGTTAAGGTAGCAAATGTCACGTGATGAAGAAAGACTGATACGATACAGGCAACAGCGCAGCAAAGAGGCTATTGATTTGGCCATGCAGGGTAATTGGCGGGAAGCGGTAGGCGTGAACAAGGAAATAATCGACAACTTCCCCGGGGATGTTGACGCTTATAACCGCTTGGGCAGAGCCTATATGGAATTGGGGCAGTATTCACGGGCCAGGGAAGCTTACAGCAAAACGGTAGAGATGGACCCTTATAACGCTATTGCCAACCGGAATCTCCGGCGCATTAACGATATAAAAGAGACGGATAGTGCTGAAGTTGAGACGGATAAGGTTGAACCGCAGCACTTTATCGAGGAAATAGGCAAGGCGGGCACCAACACGCTCTATGAGCTGGCACCCAAGGAGATAAGGGCCAGGATGGTGGCGGGTGACAAGGTGACTTTGAAAGTGGATGGCTCCAGTTTGACGGTTGAGAACAGGCGTGGTGAGTACCTGGGGCGGGTTGAGCCCAGGCATGCCCAGCGATTGGCCAGGCTGATTCTGGGGGGCAACCAGTATACGGCCGCCGTGGTCAGGTCGACGGTAGAAATGATGACTATCATTATCAGGGAGACATATCAGCACCCGAGCCAGGCGGGAAGGCTGTCCTTTCCGCCGAAGGGGACGGAGGAGTTCCGCCCCTATGTTAGCGATAGAGTATTCAAACCAGATGCCGAGTATGAGGATGAGTCCGAGGACGAGTCGGGCTATACCATAATCGGTGGTGATGAAATAGAGGTATTACCTGAGGAGTCTATGGACGCCGATGACGACACGGGTAATGATGACGAATAGGAGGGTTAGTTGAACATGGTCCTGGGCACGGTAAAGCCGGTTAATATAGAAGAAGAGATGAGAGGCTCTTACCTCGATTATGCGATGAGTGTCATCGTCTCCCGTGCCCTGCCTGACGTGCGGGATGGATTGAAGCCGGTACATCGGCGTATTCTCTATGCCATGAACGATATGGGGCTGCGGCCTACCGGACCGCACCGGAAGAGCGCCCGTATTGTCGGCGAGGTGCTGGGTAAGTATCATCCTCATGGTGATACCTCGGTTTATGATGCCATGGTGCGTATGGCACAGGACTTCTCAATGCGCTACCCCCTCGTTGACGGGCAGGGTAATTTTGGCAGTGTCGATAATGACCCCGCCGCCGCCATGCGGTATACCGAGGCACGCTTGGCACGGATAGCTGAAGAAATGCTGGTGGACATCGAGAAAGATACCGTGGACTTTATGCCCAACTTCGATGACAGCCTTCAGGAACCCAGGGTATTACCTACCAGATTGCCCAACCTGTTGCTCAACGGCAGCGCCGGGATTGCCGTGGGCATGGCTACCAATATTCCCCCGCATAATCTGGGTGAGGTGTGTGACGCTATTTCCTATCTCATTGACAATCCCAAAGCCACCATTGAGGAACTGGCCAAATTCGTCAAGGGGCCTGACTTTCCTACGGCTGGTATCATCCAGGGGAGCGAGGGTATCAGGAACGCTTATGCCACCGGCCACGGAAAAGTAGTGGTCCGGGCTAAGGCACACGTCAGTGAAATAAAGGGAGCTGGACGCCGTCAGATAGTGGTCAGCGAGCTTCCCTATCAGACGAATAAGGCAGCCCTTGTGGAAACTATAGCCGAACTTGTTAGAAATAAGAGGATTGAGGGTATCAGTGACCTGCGTGATGAGTCCGACCGCCAGGGCATGCGCATCGTTATTGAATTGAAAAGAGAAACCCAGCCGCAGCAGGTTCTCAACAATCTTTATAAACATACGGCCATGCAGTCTTCTTTCTTCGTGAATATGCTGGCTCTGGTTGACGGACAGCCCAGGGTAATCAGCTTGAGGGAGGCGCTTCAGCATTATGTTGATTTTCGCCATGAAGTGATTACCCGGCGTTCCCGCTACGACCTGAAACAGGCGAAAGCAAGGGCGCATATCCTGGAAGGGCTGAGAATAGCGCTCGATAATATTGACAGGATAATCAGTACAATACGAAAGTCAGAGACGGCTGAAGCGGCCCGTAAAAACCTGATGAGCGGCTTCGGGCTGACCCAGATTCAGGCACAGGCAATTCTTGATATGCAGTTGCGACGTCTGGCTAATTTGGAGCGACAGAAGATACTTGACGAGTATGCCGAGGTGGTGAAAGCGATTGCCTATCTGGAAGACCTGCTGAAAAACCCGAGAAGGATTCTCCTCCTGATAAGAGAAGAAGTAACCGAACTGAGGTCCAAATACGGAGATGAACGCCGAACCTCCATATTAGAGCAGGGTGTACTGGATTTTACCGAGGAAGACCTGATTCCCCACGAAAGGGTGGTGGTGACTCTCAGCAGTCGTGGCTTCGTTAAACGGATAACCTCACGCAACTACACGGTGCAGCACCGCGGCGGCAAGGGTATCATCGGTCAGGTGACCCGGGAGACCGATGCCGTCATACTGCTTGTCGTGGCCGATACCCACGACGACCTCTTTTTCTTCACCGACCGCGGCAAGGTCTTTTACCTGAAGTGCCACGAAGTCCCCGCCGCCTCCCGTACGTCAAAGGGACTGGCTATTATCAACCTGCTGTCCATTACCGAGGGTGAAAGAGTCACGTCTATGGCAGCTACCACCGGGCTGATGCCGGACGCCTATCTGGTGATGGCTACCAGACTCGGCGAGATAAAGAAGACGTCACTGGACAAATTCGCCGCCGTGCGTAGCAGCGGGCTTATTTCCATGGACCTGGAGCCGGGAGATGAACTGGTTTCAACCTGTATTGCCAGGGATGAGGACGATGTAGTCCTGGTGACGCGTAAGGGGCAATCAATATGTTTCAGCGTTTCCAGCCTTAGAGCCGCTTCCCGGACCAGCGGCGGCGTACGTGCTATACGCCTGGCCGAGGGCGACGGTGTGGTCAGCATGGACAGGGTAGACACGGAGGCATTTCTGCTTGTAGTTTCCGAGGGAGGCTACGGAAAAATCACTCCGCTGGACAAGTACCCACGGCAGCACCGCGCCGGGACGGGTGTGAGGACATTCAAGATAGTCGAAAAGTCGGGTGACGTGACAGCGGCCAGGGTAGTAACGGAGAAGCAGCAGGTCATGCTGATATCGGCCGAGGGGATGATAACACTGACCCCGGTGAAGGAGAAAGATCCCCGGCAGGGTATCAGCACTCAGGGTCGGAGCACGCAGGGTGTCAGGGTGATGACCCTTGATGAAGGCGACCGGCTGGTGTCTATTACCGCCGTCGAGTAGTAAATGCGCAACTGCGCAAGTACTCATTGGCGTTTGTTTGCGCAGTTTTCCAGATGTTCAAGTCCACAGACATTACAGGGGTTATTACGGCAATCAGGCGTCACTATACCCTGCCGGGCACGCTGGTACTCCTGTTTCAAGAAGGCAGCTGTTATACCCGTATCAATATGAGACCAGGGAAGCACTTCGTCCAGGGAACGCTCGCGGTGGGCATAGAACGTGGGTTCCAGTCCGTTATCGGCAAAGGCACGGAGCCAGTATTCATATTTGAATTGCTCGGTCCAGGCATCAAATCTACAGCCGAGTTTCCAGGCATGGTAGAGGACTTTTCCTATTCGCCTATCTCCCCGCGACAGGGTGGCTTCAAGCAGGCTTGTCTCAGGGTCGTGCCAGGAAAGGCGGGTACCCTTGTGGTGCAGTCGCTGCTGGAGTATCTCGTGTTTGGCATTAAGGCCAGGTTCACCTTCCTGGGATGTCCACTGGAAGGGGGTGTGTGGCTTGGGGACGAAGGTTGATACACTTACCCTTATCATCGGCCTTTTACCGCTGGCTTTCTTGCCCTCGGCGCGGACTTTTTCAACAAGTGAAACGATGCTTTCGACGTCTTCAAGGGTTTCAGTGGGCAGGCCGACCATAAAATACAGCTTGAGGTTTGTCCAGCCCCGCTCAAAGGCGGTGGCGGCAGTTTCCAGGAGGCTATCTTCCGTCAGCTCCTTATTGATGGCTTGCCTGAGTCTCTCGTTGCCAGCTTCGGGGGCGAAGGTGAGGCCGGTGCGGCTGCGGGTGGGGAGGGAGCCCACAAGCTGAACAGAGAAATTATCCAGGCGCAAACTCGGTAGCGACAGGGCTAGGTTAGGGTAGCCTTGCGACAGATTTTTCACCAGCTTATCAATACCGGAGTAGTCAGAGGTGGTCAGTGAAACGAGCGAAATCTCATCATAACCGCAGTTGGCGATAATCTCCCCCGCTGCTTGGAGTATCTCTTCGGCGGGACGTTCACGAACCGGACGGTATATCATACCTGCCTGGCAGAAGCGGCAGCCGCGACTGCATCCCCGCTGAATCTCGATGGCGCCCCGGTCATGGATTACCTCCAGATAGGGTACCACCGGACGGGTGGGCGGGGGCGGTAGTTGCGTAACAATCCGCCTTTGAATAACGGGTTTAGCTTCGGATAAGTCAGGGTTGATGCTTACAGGTAGGCCGTCGGGCTGGTATTTCACATTGTAAAGGCGTGGTGCATAGATGCCGGGAATCCCGGCCAGCCTTTGTAGCAGCTGTTTTTTATCTGCGTTTTTTACATCCCGGTAGACATCCAGGAACTCAAGTAGCACCTCCTCGCCGTCGCCGACGATGAACACATCAATGAAATCAGACATAGGCTCAGGATTGAGGCAGCAGCTGCCGCCGGCTATTATAAGCGGGTGTGAGTCATCTCTATCGGAAGCGAGAACTGGCAACTGGGCTAGGTCAAGCATGTTCAGTACGTTGGTATAGGTAAGTTCATAGCCCAATGAGAAGCCGATAATATCGAATCCTTTGAGAGGGTGCCTGGTTTCAATACTGAACAGGGGGATGTTACGTTGGCGCATGGCGGCTTCCATGTCCAACCAGGGGGCGTAAACCCTCTCGGCGAGTACATCCGGCTGGCGGTTGAGCAATTCGTAGAGAATGGGGATGGCCATGTTAGACATGCCTATTTCATAGGTATCCGGGTAGGCCAACGCTATTTTGATGGGAGTGCTGTCCCAGTCTTTAATGACGCTGTTCCACTCGCCGCCGGTATAGCGTCCCGGCCGGTTTACCTGGTGAAGAATCTCGTTATCAAGCAAAGTATGCCTCCAGACTATCAATTATAGGGGTTAGCCGTATTGAGGCGCAAATGGGCGGAAGTACTAGCTTACTTCATTGAGGTAATGCGTAATTGCGCAATTGAGGCAGTTGTGCTGAATGTAAAAGTGGTGGGGATTTAGTCCTGCAACATCGCCTTATGACGGGGCTCAATCTGGTTACTGGCTAATACACTATGCCTAATCATTTCCACTAATTTTATATCCATCTCGGGTTTTATTGAAAGTTCATTATTTGAATATTTTTTCATAATGTCGCCAAAGGTTCGAATTTCTATCCTATTACAATCAAAGATTGAATCAACGCTAAATCCACAATACTGTTCAGGTGTAATGATAACAAAAGTCTCTGCTGAGCAATTAGGGCGCCGGAGTTTAGTTTTATCTATTTGGTGCGATGCACAGGCAAGAAGGATTATTTCATCTTTGTGAGGATTTCTGTTAATAACAACGAAATAGTGCTTATGGGGCGAGCTAAAATGCTCTTCGTGAAAGTAATATACTGAGCCAAGTTTTATACTCGCTTTGATAATTTCTGGAGGTACGCGGGTCAAGACTACCTCCAGAGTGCTTCGAGGTAGACAAGTTCGGCTAATTGTTCACGACGAAGTTCTCTTTCCTCATCGTTTAATTCGTAGCATTTATCTATATTATCAATATCTGGGTCTTTAAAGAAGTCTTCTAGGACTATATCTTCAACCTTAGAACCTGAGAGTATAGAATTTTCGTGTCTTTTCCATTCAGGATAGTGATGTGTAAAGTCCGAAATACCCCATTGATCTAAATGACCAAAATTATCCCAAGCAAGATTCAAAGCTTCAATATCGGAATCCGAAAAGTAACTATCGTCAATAGGGTGGATAGACTCTACTCGCCTACGTCTGTCTATTGCCCTAATATACTTTGAAGCGTAACTCTTAAGGGGTTTTTCTAGTTGTTCATTTTCCTTAGCAATGTCCATAATGGTGGATGGAACCGGGCCATATTTCATCGCCACGTAACAATCATCGGTTATTAACCGGCCATATTTACGCAGATGATAACGGTCGGAAAGGAAAATCAGCTTAAGAGCTTTCATTGTGTTGATTTTCCCACCGGCTTTTAAGGCGAAATAGTTGAGTGTTTGAGTAGCTTTCTCGTGGTTTAAATTTAAAGGATTATACCGCACTTCACAACTCCCTAATTATTTTATGTTAAGGAAGTCATTATTTATTATATAATGTGTGTCAATACTATTCAAGTATATGTTGTCATAATACAGGTCGGTTGGGAATAGAAATAACGCGTTGGGTGGGAATAGGTCAAGCTTTTTATTGTGCGGATAATGTTATATATTTAGGGTATGTTATGGAAAACCATGTCTGAGGAGGAGAAATGAACGTTATCTGGGTGATATCCGATTCTTTGCGGTGCGACCATGTAGGCGCCTACGGAAATAAGGAGATTATTACTCCATCCATCGATGCTTTCGCGGAAAAGTCGGTACGCTTCGACCGGCACTACATTGCGGGCTTCCCGACCATGCCGACTCGCGCCGATTATATGACCGGTCGCTGGACGATGTCATACATGCAATGGGAGCCGCTTTTTAAGGACGAAGTGACGCTCCCGGAGCTGCTCTCGGACAGGGGCATCAATACCGCCGCCGTGGTTGATACGCCTTTCTTTATACGTCGCGGTATGAATTACGACCGAGGTTTCCGTACCTTTACCGAAATCACCGGCCAGTTGCATCTCGAATGGAGAGTAGACCCGAATACCAAAGAGGGACAGGTCACCCACAGTATATTCGGAGGAGACATAAGAAACGACTGGCGTAATGAAGCCGATTACTTTGCCCCCCGGACTTTCATCACGGCTATGCAGTGGCTGGAACGTCATTATAAAGATGATTTTTTTCTCTATGTAGATACCTGGGACCCGCACGAACCCTGGGAACCTCCGCAGTATTACCGGGAGCTCTACTGGCCCGGGCATGACGGCGACCAGGCGATGCCCATCTATGGATACTGGCAGGACATTCCCGGCCTTACCGAAGAGAAGGTTAAGAAAGCCCATGCTTCCTACTGCGGCGAGGTGACCATGGTCGACACATGGTTCGGTTACCTCATGAGGCACGTAGAGAACCTGGGCTTACTGGAGAATACGGCCATTATCTTCACCAGTGACCACGGCTATTATTTTGGTGAGCACGGCGGCCTCCTGGGTAAAATGGTCTTTGCCAAGGACAAGAAAACCGGCAGACCGTTAAACGGCGTCTGGTCTCACTCGCCGTTCTACGAGGAAGTTACGCATACTCCACTCCTCATCTATATGCCGGGTGCTGCGCCCGCGGTTTATAGCGGCCTGACATCAGCGGTTGATTTAATGCCCACTGTCCTTGAGGCTATGGGGCAGGAAATTCCATCACGGGTCGAGGGTAAGTCGCTGCTACCTATGGTAAAAGACCAATCTGTGGCCGGACGGGATTATGTGGTGAGCGCGCACCCGTTCATCAATGCCGGTGATTCGCTGCGGTCGATTGACGACTTTCCGAGGGTGACGGAAAAGGACTCTACAGCCACGGTGACCACCGACGAATGGACGCTGCTCTACAACACCGAGCCGGGTCTATCCGAGCTGTACAATTTGAAGTCTGACCCTAAACAGGAGAAAAACGTCATTAAAGATAATCCGGACAAGGCGCGTGAGCTGCATCAGCTGCTGGTGAGGTACATGCGCGAGACCAATATCCCGGAGCATTTGCTCAAGCCGCGCCTGGAGTTGCGGTTGTAGAGAGCGGGGAGGTTTTTCCGTCCCCCAGCCTCCCCACGGTGTTGTTCTTTCCCACCCTGCCCGCCCTCGTATCTTCGGCTATATGTCCGTGAATGGTTACCACCCCTTAACCCATCCCTGGGGGTGGGGGATATACTTACGGGAATAAGAAGCGGAAGCCGCGAGGGCGGCGGGTGGGAATAGACAACATGGAAAATGGGGAGGAAAAGGAAATAGGTGTCAAACATCCCCTCTTGAACTACCAGTAATATCTGGGGCTTCGCCTCTTTTTTACTCTCTTTTTAAAAATAGTGGAGGGGGACTGAGTTAAGGGGGTGCCTCCTCTATTACTTTCATTAGCCTTAGCCTTCTCGTAAATATCAGCAAAGAGACCTGTAAGTGCTATACCCTTTACCAACCATGGAGCATCACTTGCCAATATGACTCGGGCTAAATCCTCTGGGGTAGTTCGTAATGGCTTAGAGGGCTTATGAGGAACTTGTATAATTGAACCCAATAGTATGTCATAAGATGCTCTTTTATCAGAATCACTAAGTATTTTATATGACTCATTTATTTTCCTGAACATGAAGTTGGCCCACTTATCATTTCCTGGGTTACGGTCGGGATGATATTTAAACGCCATACCGCGAAAAGCCTTTTTAATATCCTCAGAAGTCGCGTTCCTTGCTATACCCAAGCGTTTGTAGTGATTATGAGATATGGGCCAAATTGTCATGGCTTACACCTCTCTGAACTCACCCTCCACGGTGCCTTCGTCTTCGCCGCCCTTGCCTCCTTCATCACTGGGGGGTGGTTCCTCACCGGGTGGCGGCTCTCCTGGTGGGGGCTGCTGCTGGTACACGGCCGTGCCTATCTTCTGCATTGTCTGGTTCAAATCATCAGTGGACTTCTTGATAGCTTCGGCATCGGTGCCGTTCAGGGCCGACTTAACCGCGGCAATCTTTTCCTCAGCCTCGGTATTCAATTCAGCCGGGATTTTATCTTTGTTGTCGCGGAGCAGCTTTTCCGCCTGATAAGCGAGGGTATCCGCCATATTCTTGGCTTCTATTTCATCACGGCGCTTGCTATCCTCGGCAGCGTGCATCTCCGCCTCTTTCTGCATCTTATCCACTTCTTCCTTGGAGAGCCCGCTGGAAGCGGTGATGGTTATCTTCTGCTCCTTGCCGGTGCCCTTGTCCTGAGCCCTGACGCTGAGGATGCCGTTGGCGTCAATATCGAAGGTGACCTCAATCTGGGGCATACCTCTCGGAGCCGGCAGGATGCCGTCAAGCATGAACCGCCCCAGTGTCCGGTTATCGGCAGCCATGGGGCGCTCACCTTGAAGTACGTGAATTTCAACGCCGGGCTGATTGTCCGCCGCCGTACTGAAAATCTGGCTCTTGGCGGTGGGGATGGTGGTATTACGCGGGATAAGCGGCGTGGCGACACCGCCTAGGGTCTCGATGCCCAGCGTAAGCGGCGTCACATCCAGCAGTAATATGTCCTTGACCTCTCCCTTGAGCACGCCGGCCTGTATAGCGGCGCCGACGGCGACCACCTCGTCGGGGTTGACGCCCTTGTGCGGCTCCTTGCCGAAGTACTCCTGTACCTTCTGCTGCACCAGCGGCATTCGCGTTTGACCGCCCACCAGGATGACCTCGTCAATCTGGCTGGTTGTCTTCTCGGCATCGGACAGCGCCTGCTTGCACGGCTCGATAGTCTTCTCCACCAGGTCCATAACCAGCTGCTCCAGCTTGGCGCGTGTCAGCGTGATGTTGAGGTGCTTGGGGCCGCTGGCGTCGGCGGTGACGAACGGGAGATTCACCTCGGTCTGCTGGACGGTGGACAGCTCGGTCTTAGCCTTCTCGGCGGCTTCCTTCAAGCGCTGGAGGGCCATTTTATCCTGCCGGAGGTCGATTCCCTGGTCTTTTTTGAATTCGTCGCATAGCCAGTCCATGACTCTCTGGTCGAAATCATCACCGCCAAGATGAGTGTCGCCGTTGGTTGACTTCACCTGGAAGGTGCCTTCACCCAGTTCCAGGATGGATATATCGAAAGTGCCGCCACCGAGGTCATATACGGCAATCGTCTCATCGTGCTTCTTGTCCAGTCCGTACGCCAGGGAGGCGGCCGTGGGCTCGTTGACTATTCTCAGCACCTCCAGACCGGCTATCTTGCCGGCGTCCTTGGTGGCCTGGCGCTGGCTGTCATTGAAGTAAGCGGGCACGGTGATAACGGCCTCGGTGACCTTTTCTCCGAGGTAAGCTTCCGCATCTGTCTTAAGTTTCTGTAAAATCATAGCCGAGATTTCCGGCGGGCTATAATCCTTGTCACCCATTTTAACACTGGCATCCCCGTTAGCTGCCTTGTCTATCTTGTACGGGAGCATCTTCCGGTCGTACTCAACCGTAGATTCGTCGTATTTGCGTCCCATCAGGCGCTTGATGCTGGAGATAGTATTATCCGGGTTGGTGACTGCCTGTCGCTTGGCTACCTGCCCTACCAGGCGTTCTCCAGCCTTGTTTACCGCTACCACCGACGGTGTGGTGCGTCCGCCTTCGGCGTTGGGAATAATGGCCGGTTCTCCTGCCTCCATCACAGCTACTGCTGAGTTGGTTGTTCCCAGGTCAATGCCGATTACTTTAGCCATTTTGGTAATCCTCCTTTTCTTCCTCTTCTCCGTTGCCAACGACTACTTTGGCCGGACGCAGGACTCTGTCGCCCAGCATGTAGCCCTTTTGGAATTCCTCGATAACTAGGCCTTCTTTACCTTTATCCTGCCTCAAGGCTTCATGGAAATTGGGGTCGAAAGGCTCTCCGAGCGCAGTTATCGGGGTTACTCCCTGTCCCTCTAAAATGGTCTTGAACTTGCGCTCAACAAGCCTGATACCCTCTCCCCATTCATGCCTGGCCAGTTTGGGTGGCATGGCGCTGAGCGCCCGTTCCAGGTCGTCCAGGACAGGTAGAAGGCCGAGAACGAGGTTGGCATTAGCAAACCTGTTGAAATCCTGCCTCTCCTCTTCGGTACGGCGCTTGTAGTTAATAAAATCAGCCTGCGCCCGTTGCCAGCTGGCCAGGTATTCTTCGGCCTTTTTCTTTTCCTCGGCCAGCGCCTGCTTGAAACTCTCCGTATCTTCAATTTCAACGGTCTCCGGTTCTGGCTCATTTTGAATTTCTTCTGAATTCTCAAGTGTCATTTTAAGTCCTGTTTATCTTGCTGACGAGCCTATTCGCTGTGTATTTCTTTGCCGTAAAGTCCGGCTACCAGCTCGCTCAGCACCGAGGAGAGGTAATATACCGTGGGTATGGTGCGTGAATAGGGCATTCGGGTAGGGCCAACTACGCTTATTGTGCCCGTAGCTTCTTCGGGAAGGCCGTACTGGCAGATGACGACACTGCAGTTCTGGATAGCCTTCGCTTTATTTTCTCTGCCTATGATTACATGGACTCCAGGCTGGCTCAGCTTTGACGGAATTATAATTTTTAACAGGCTGCGATGCTCGACTAATTCCATGAGGGTGCTCATCTGGTCGCTGTGGGCAAATTCCGGCTGATTAAGCATAAAGTGCCATCCATCAAGGTAGGGTTCTTCATACTCCTGTTTTTCCTCGGCCCGCATAATCTCTATCAGGTGGTCAATTATATCCTTTTCTAGGGGTGATAATTCCATTTCTTTGGTTGAAATTTGCCGGCCGGTCAAGCCGGAGCAGGCAGCATTGAGCTTGTTACTGATTACCGTCAGGGTTGGTTGGGATACAGCTTGGTCAAAGGTTATAAGCTTTTGCTTAACTTTGGCTCCGTAGAGGACAACGACGGCGAGAGCCAGGGATTCCTGCAGGGCAAGCAACTCGAAGTGCTTTAATTTGCAGTCAGTCGACTTGGGAAGGCTGACTACCGCCACATTCTTCACCAGTTGGGCCAGGAGGGTCGCCGTCAGGCTCAACCAGGCCTCCACCTCTTTCTCCGCCTGGTGAAAGGTATGGCTGATTAAACGTTGCTCCTCCCTCGGGAGCTTCACGTTTTCAATCGACTCCACATAGTAGCGATACCCCTTATCTGATGGAATGCATCCGGCCGAAGTGTGGGGACGGATAAGATAACCTTCCTGCTCCAGATAGGCCATCTCATTACGGATGGTAGCCGGACTGACCCCCATGTCAGCATCATCGGCAATGACCTGTGAGGGTACGGGCACCGCTCTGCTAATGTACTGTCCCACTATGGAATTAAGTATCTTTCCACTTCTTTCAGATATCATTTCCATCTCCATTAGCAGTCTAAGCCCGAGACTGCTAATTCTAATTTAGCACTTTAGCGGGTTATTTGTCAAGAGAAATAGGGGGTAAATTCGTGCCTTTCCTTGAACGTAAGGGTAGCCTGTGATACACTTTTAGTGTGGATATCACTTGGTTAGGGCATTCTTGCTTCAGGATTAAGGGCAGTCAGGCTGTGGTTATTACCGACCCTTTTCCGCCGGATTCAGGTTATTCCCTGGGCAAGCAAACCGCCAATATCGTCACCGTGAGCCATCAGCACCCCTCTCATGCCTATACTCAGGGTATCGGCGGGGAACCGAGAATAATTAGAGGACCTGGCGAGTACGAGATAAGCGGTGTCCTGATTATCGGCATAGCCACTTTTCATGATACCCAGGGGGGGCAGACGAGGGGTAAAAACACGGTTTACGTTATGGAAATAGACGGCATATCGGTATGTCATCTGGGTGACCTCGGGCACGTGCTGACTTCCGAGCAGGTAGAGGAAATCGGCGATATTGATGTGCTGCTGCTTCCTGTCGGTGGGGTGTCCACGATTAATGCGGCTATGGCCGCTGAGGTCATACGACAGCTTGAGCCTGAGGCAGTAGTCCCCATGCACTACAAAACGAATTCAATGAAACGTGAACTCGACCCGGTGGAGACATTCCTTAAAGAAATGGGTATGGAACAGATTGAGCCACGGCCCAAGCTTAATGTAACCAAGTCAAACCTGCCCCTCAGCACGCAGGTATTTCTACTTAGCTGCTAAGCCTTGCTATACTTATTCGTTACCCAGGAAATCAAGCAGGAGATTGTTGAAGGCTTCTTTGTTCTGTCCGTGGGGGGCATGCCCGAAGCCGGGCATTACCACCAGCTTTGCTTCCGGTATCAGTTGTTCGGCCCGGCGGGCTATAGCCAGGGGTAAATAGATGTCATGGCGCTTCCAGATAAGAAGCGTTGGCATCCTCAGGTCTGGCAGCTTATCAACGCAGAGCCAGTGGAAATCCTCCCCTTCTCTCGTAAAGAATTGGGGATATGGCTGCTTATGCCTGAGTAGCTTGCGTAATACCCAGAACCCGGTATATATTACGTTCCCCAACCTGGAAATTTTGCCGAGTCCGGCGGCATCTACCAGTACGAGCTTACGCACATTATCCGGATGCCGGAGGGCAATCTCAAGGCATATTCTGGCCCCGAAGGAGTGACCTACCAGAAACGGCCTCTCCAGACTGAGCATATCAACGAATTTTCCGAGGAAATCACTGAAGTCCGTGAGGTAATAGCCATCTTGATTCCTGTCACTCTGCCCGAATCCAATCAGGTCGGGGGCATAAATAGTGTAGCGGTGGGCGAGGGACTCTATAGTGACGAGCCAGTCCCGCGAATCGCTGGCACCGCCGTGTACCAGTACGACGGGGGGACCGCTGCCCGCCTTAAGGTAATGCGCCTGATGGCCATTCACGTTTAACTTGCAACTCTCGATGCCTTTCTGCTTGTCTTCAATCGCTTCTGACACTGCGTGATACCTCTATCTGTACGAAATTTATGAATTCCTCATAGAGCCGGGTAACTATTCTTTCTTTACGGTAGATGCAGTAGAAGTCCCGGCTGAGCTTCAACCCGCCGACGCGAACCTGCCGGACGAGACCAAGGGCAAGGCTCTTTTTAATCGCCAGAGTGGACACAAAGGCGATTCCCGCCTTGTCTTCCACTGCGGAGACCACGGCCTGAGTGGTCCCCAGGGTCAGGTTTGGCACCCAGTTTCTTAAATCAAGGCCGCCGAGGGACAGGAGTCTTTCCAGGCTTCGCTGTGTACCTGAGGTTTCCTCGCGAAAGATAAGCGGCTCACCTTCCAGCTCGCCGGCCGCTATTTCGCTTCGTTGGGCGAAAGGATGCTCGGGGAAAACGATGAGGACTATCTCATCTCCGGCTACTTTGAACGACATGAGCTCCTCTCCTTGAGGTGCCATACCGCAGAATCCCACCTGATAAGCGTTATCTCGCACTCCGTTAATAACAGCCTGGGAATCAGAGATATCTACCTGGATGTTAACGGCCGGGTGGATTCGCTTGAATTTCGCCAGTAATGGGGGCAGCAGAAATTCGCCCGGGATGGTGCTGGCGGCAATAAGAAGGTCGCCGGAGACCTCCTCTCGCATCTGCTCAAGGTCGTGCTGGAGACGCCCGTGTTCCGTCTCCACAGACTCCGCGAAGAGAAGGAGACGTTTGCCGGCGGCGGTCAGTGTAATCGCCCTCTGGGTACGGTCAATCAGGCGCGTGCCAAGTTGCTGTTCCAGCTTCTGAATTTGAAAAGACACGGCCGGCTGGCTGATGGCCAGCTTTTTGGCTACTTTGGAAAAGCTGCCGAGCCTGACGACCTCCTGGAAAGTCTTGAGATGCTCTAAGTTCATTTTAACTCAATAATATAAGTAATATTTATGTTGCACTAAGAATATGTTTATGTTATAATCTCCCGAGATTATTGTATGGCATTGACCATAAATCATCAAGCCGGGAGCAGGGTGATGCCTATGTAATCATCGACTGGGGAATCAGTCTAGGTAAATGAGAAAGGAGGTAATCTTGAAGGGAAAAAGGTTATTCATCATTATCGCCGGTCTCATTTTTGGGGCTCTCGGCGCGCTGATGGTTAACTGGGGCAATCCCCCCAACATGGGCATCTGTGTCGCCTGTTTTCTCCGTGATATTGCCGGGGCTATCGGTGTCCACCGGGCTGAAGTGGTTCAATATCTTCGACCGGAGATTATGGGGTTTGTCCTGGGTGCCTTTATTACATCCTTTGCCTTCGGCGAGTTTCGCTCTCGCGGCGGGGCTTCCCCGATAATTCGGTTTTTCATGGGGGCTTTTGTCATGATTGGCGCCCTGGTGTTCCTGGGCTGTCCGATACGCATGATACTGCGAATCGCCGGCGGTGACCTCAATGGCATTACGGCCCTGGTGGGACTGGTAGCGGGGGCGGTGGTCGGTATTTTCTTCCTGAGGAAGGGCTTTAATTTCGGGCGAGCTACCAGGATGCACCCTGTTGTAGGCTGGGTTATGCCGGTTCTCATGGTGGGGCTGCTGCTACTGGCTATCTTCAAGCCCGACTTTATCTTCCAGAGCGAATCGGGGCCGGGTGTTGCCTTCACTCCGCTGGCGGTGGCTGTAGTCGTCGGGTTAGTCGTCGGTTTTCTGGCGCAGAGGACCCGCATGTGCTTTGTTGGCGCCTGGCGTGATATCTTTCTGGTAAGGGATACTTATCTAATCAGCGGCGTGGCGGCTTTCTTTATTGCTGCTATCATAACCAATTATGCTGTCGGCAACTTCGGTGCCGAGGGTATCTATCACTGGGGCTTTGCCGACCAGCCGGTGGCGCATACCGACCACCTCTGGAATTTCCTGGGCATGGCTCTGGTAGGGCTGGCGGCGACCCTTATCGGCGGCTGCCCGCTGCGTAACTGTATTTTAACCGGTGAAGGCGATACCGATGCCGGGATGACGGTACTGGGGTATATTGCCGGTGCTGCCGTTGCCCACAACTTCCTGCTGGCGTCCAGCCCCAAAGGCGTCGGCACCTGGGGTCCGGTGGCGGTTATCATCGGGCTGGTCTTCTGCCTGGTGGTCGGCTTCGCGATGATGGAGAGAGTAAAAAGTAGTTAGAGGGTTTGATATGGCTTTTCTGAAACGTAAAAAGGCTGCCTTTGAGGGCGGTGGTCTGGTTCTTGTTAGCGAAGTGCATGAGGCGATGCTGGCGGAGAAAATTTTGAAAAAGGCCGGCTATCAGGTCAGACTCGTGGCACCGCCGCCGGAGCTGCGCAGGGGCTGCGACCTGGCGGTGGAGATAAACCTTGTGGAGAAGCCCGGCATCGAGCGCATACTCAGCCAGAACGATGTTGCCTATGTTGAGGTCATGCCGCTAAAAGTCGGCGCTCCGGAGATACTGGAGATTGTCAGGGTGACCGACTTCGGTGACTGGGTGATGGTCAAGGCCGCCAATATGAAGCTCACCTTCGAGAAGAAGAGCGGGGTCATCGTCAACACCTCCGGCGGGGGTTGCCCGGATATTCCTCACCTGCACGCCGGGCTGATTGACAGGCCGCTGGGTGAAGCCCCGCGCCCGAGAGATACCGGCTATACCCTCTGTGCCCTGATGCTGGACAGGGCGCTGGAAGAGGGGCTGGCCCTCTATAATGGAGGTGAACGGCCATGATGCTTATTGCCGGGACCGTTCCCATTAAAGACATACCTCTGATTTTGGGGGAGGCGAGAGATGAAGGCGACCACCTGCTCATTAAAGGGCAGCATGTACCCTGTACCCAGGGCACCAGTGCCATGGTCAGAGCCGCCCTGAAAACCACCGATTATCTGAAGCTGGAGGCGCCGCAGGTGCTTCTAGTAGGTGACACTGGCGAAGGCAAGGGCAGCCGCGATCTCTATGATTATCTTATCAAGAACGTGGCGGAGCTATCGCCGGAGGTGCTGGCACTGCATTACTGGATGCCTGATATGGCTCTGACAAGGCAGCTATGTGCCGCAGTGGAGAAGTGCATCCGCAGACCGGTCATGATTGCCGATGCTGGCTCGATGTATTCTGCCAAGGCGGCCGGGCTGGCAACCGCCTTTGATATTTTTACCCCGGATGCCGCCGAGATAGCGTTTCTGGCCGACCCTGATGCTACGCATCCTGCCTACATCCGGTTTATGGTGAATACCGACGGCGGAAATACGCCGGAGCTTATCAAGACGGCTTATGAGCATAAAAATGCTGCCGGGCTGCTGCTGGTAAAGGGGGCTATTGACTATATTGTCAAAGCTGGTAATATTATTGATACCGTTACTGAGCCCGATGTGCCCGCTCTGGAGGCTGTCGGCGGTACCGGGGATACCATCACCGGTCTGGTCTCGGCTTTTGTCTATGCCGGCCTGGAGCCGCACGAGGCAGCCATTATCGCCGCGCGCGCCAACCGCATGGCGGGCAGGTTTGCTGAAGCGACTCCAGCCACCAGGGTCGGGCAGGTTATTGCCCGATTTCCCGAAGTGTTTAAAAAATACCTGTGTGAGTGGAGTGGTGTCTGTGCTACGGGAGGAGTAGAATATGACTGAAGTTGATGTACGGGGCTATTCCTGCCCCATACCGGTGGTTAAAACGAAAAAAGCCATGGATGAAAATCCGAAGGAAGAATTAACGGTGCTGGTGGAGACCGAAGTTTCCAAGGAGAACGTCTCCCGCCTGGCCCAAAGTTGGGGGTATTCTATCAAAGAGGAAAAGGTCTCCGGCGAGTACCGGCTCACGCTGACGCCACCGGGTAAATAGTAATAGGGAGGCGGGTAGAATGGCTGATGAGGCGAGGATACGTCTCACCGAGACAACTCACGGTTCGGGTTGAGCTTGCAAGATAGGTCCGGGAGACCTTGCCGAAGCGCTGGCAGATCTGCCTCTCCAGTCCGACCCGAATCTCATCGTGGGGATGGAGAAGGCTGAGGATGCCGGCGTCTATAAGCTTACCGATGAGCTGGCTATCGTTCAGACCCTTGATTTCTTCACGCCGATAGTCGATGAGCCCTATACCTTCGGTCAGATTGCCGCCGTTAATGCGCTGAGCGATGTCTACGCCATGGGCGGGAAACCCCTGACGGCCATGAATATTGTCTGCTTCCCGCAAAACATCATGCCGATATCCATATTGAAGGATATCCTGGCGGGGGGTTTGGACAAGATACGCGAGGCAGGGGTACTGCTGGTGGGCGGGCACAGTGTTGAAGATACGGAGCTCAAGTACGGCCTCTCGGTCACCGGCACCATTCACCCCTCTAAAGTGGTTCTCAACACCGGCACCAGGGCGGGCGACCGCCTGATTCTGACCAAGCCGCTGGGCACGGGGATAATAAGCACGGCGATTAAGGGGGATATGGCCTCTGCAGGGGCGATAGCCGGTATCGTGAAGTCGATGACGACATTGAACCGTAAGGCATCGGAGCAGATGCAGGCGGTCGGGGTTAACGCCGGCACCGATGTTACCGGCTTCGGCCTGCTCGGGCATGCCTGTGAGATGATCGAAGGGACGGATGTCGGTATGGTGATAGACTCGGCGGCGGTGCCGTACTTTCCCGAGGCAAAAGAACTGGCCGAGATGGGCATGATTCCCGGCGGACTCCACCGCAACCGCGATTTTCGTAAAAATATGGTTGATATTACTGAAAGTGTACCGCAATTCCTGGCGGATATTCTCTTCGACCCCCAGACCTCCGGGGGACTGCTGATAGCTGTGCCGGAAGTAAAAGCGGCTGACCTGCTGGAAAGACTAAGAAAAGAGGGTGTCGCGGAGGCGGTTATAATCGGGGAGGTGGTGGCGGAGCCAAAGGGGAGGATAACCGTTAAATAAAAAAGCGGTTTTCGGCTGATACCGTATGCTGATTTGTTGGTCTAAACCCCTGTTATAACCCCCTGCCAGAACGCACAGAATCCAAATTTACGCCTTTGATATATTTAATTGACCCCTTTCCCCCTGTAATTAAGATAAACGGACTGAAAAATCAGGTGTCCGGAAGACATCGCATTATCAAAAAGCAGCCCATAAATAAATATACATGACCACTTATTACCGCAATTGCGCAATTACTCTATTGAGCAATTCTTCATCGTCCTTAACGCCCCGTACGTCAAGGCTGGTCTGTCGGAAAGCCCGCACCATGGCCTCGATGAGCTTGGTCTTGCTGAGTTTCTTGCCACCGCTGAATTTGGCTGTTGAAGCCAGGTTCTCCAGGTAGGCGTCTTCTTCTCGATTCAGGAATACGGACAGCTTAATCATGGCGGTCTTTGGTGACACTGGTGGCGGGACGGTTTGTCTCGGTTCTGGTGTCCTTCCTATGGAAGGACTGTCACCACCCGTTAGTCGGTCCAAAGCGGTACCGTAGGCAAGCTCCTCGGTTATTCTAGCTCTCTTCATGCAGCACCTCTTCTGTGAATAGTCTGTAGGCTTCGGCCCCATCGGACTGTGGGGCATAGGTCAGGATTGACATACCGGCGGCCGGGGCCTCCTTAAAGCGGACACTGGTCGGGATGGTAGTGTCGAACACCCTTATTCTATCGCCAAAAGCCCTCTTGGTAACCTCAATGACCTCCCGGCTGTGCAGGGTACGGGAGTTGGTCATGGTGAACAATATGCCAAGAATCTCCAGGTCCCGGTTTATTTTTTCTTTAACTCGAATTATAGTAGGGAGTAACAGTGCCAGCCCCTTCATCGCCAAAAAGTCGGCCTGCAATGGTATGATTACCTTATTGGCGGCAGACAGGGCATTAATGGTCAGGAGACCCAGGCTGGGTAAGCAGTCCACCAGTATGTAATCGTAATTTTCACGTACCGGCTGGAGCATTTCCCTCAACATAAGCTCGCGGGTAAAGGCGTTCACCAGGTCGAGCTGTGCCTGGGACAGTTCAATATTGGCGGGCACAAGGTCAATGCCGGGATTGCTGGTCGGCAGGATAACGTCAGGGATGGCTTGATTGCCATTATTCCTGATGATACTCTTCAGGACATCATAGCTGGTCAGTTTGAGGTTGTCGGGGTTGAAACCAAGGCTGACGGTGAGGCTAGCCTGCGGGTCCCAATCAATAAGCAGCACCCGCTTATTATGCTCGCTCAAACCCTGAGCCAGGGCGGCGGCGGTGGTTGTCTTGCCAACGCCGCCTTTCTGGTTTGTGATGCAGAATACAGTCATAAGCCTGCCCCTCTATTTAAGGGATATTATAGAGTAATTGCGCAAATGCGTCAATGCTCTTTTGCGTAGTTTATATCAGGTTTTAATTATTTTAATATCTTAAAACATATGTCTTAAAATAATTAAAAAAGGTATTGACAATATCAATGTTTGACATTATAATATATCAAGATAATTAAGATGAAAGTTAATATAATTAACTATTCTAAGTGAAAAAGATAAAGAAAGGTGACTGGCAATGTCTAAAGAGTGGCACGAACTGACAAAGATGACCCAGGGTAAGCCGATAACCGTAGAGCGCGTCCGGCTGGTCGACAGCGATATCGCCATTGAAGGCAGCTTTACGCTACCGCCTCTGGCAGGTCTCTCCGCCGAGGACCAGGTCTTCGTGATGGCCTTCATTCGCTGTCATGGCTCTATTAAGGATATGGAAGAGATGTTCGGCATTAGCTATCCCACCGTGAAAAATCGTATTAACCGTATTGCCAAGCAGCTTGAGTTCGTCGAGATAGTCGCTATTTCTTCCCAGGACGAAGTAATTGCCGAGCTCGAACACGGCGATATATCTGCCGAGGAAGCGATAAAGAGGCTTGCCAAATGAACAGACCGCCCATGTTAATGCACCTGAAAATTAAAGGTGAGAGCGCGAATTTCGGCTTATGGCTGCCCCTGTTCCTGCTGATACCCCTGGCGCTGGTGGTTTTAATCATACTGTCGCCGCTGATACTCATCGGCGTAATCGTACTCTGGCCGAGCGGCTGGGGAAAGAAGGCAGTTCTGGCGCTGTGGGCTGCCATCGTCTCGTTCTGTTCGCTGCGCGGCCTGAAAGTCGATGTTCATAATCCCAGAGAAAGCGTATTTATTTCCGTCGTATAGACGGTGAGAAGGAGGATACCGTAATGACTGAGAGCAAGAAAAAAATACTTGAGATGTTAGCCGAGAACAAGATAAGCGCCGATGATGCTTATCGCCTGCTCAACGCAATCGACACAGATGAAGGCGGGCGGGGAAGTGCCCCGAAGGTGGAACCGGGAGTTAAAACCAGGCCCAAGTATCTGCGGGTTAACATAGTACCTGACCCGGATGCCGAGGGAAGTTCCGGCGACCGTGTTAATGTTCGCGTGCCCATGTCACTGATACGCGCCGGCATCAAACTGACCTCCCTGATACCTGCCGAGGCCATGGACAAGGTGAACGGGGCCTTGAAGGATAAGGGAATCAACTTCGATGTCCGCAGTATCAAATCAGAGGATATCGAGGAGCTTATCGAGGCTCTAAGCGAGCTGGAGGTGGACGTGGTGAGTGGCAGAGGGGAGAACGTTAAAGTATTCGCCGAGTGATTGCGCATTTACGCAAATGCGTTAATCCCCACTTATTCGGCTCTGCTGCCTTCCCCGCCCCGTCTCCTTAACGAAGAGGAACATGAGCAGCGCCGCCACCGATAGTCCCGCCCAGAAAATAAAGGGCAGGCCCGGGTGGATAGACTCCAGGCTGTTGCCGGCCGGAGGTGCGAAAGTATAGCCAACCCGGGTTAGAGCATGGACTATCCCCACGGCCGTCCCGGCATAGACCGGCCCGACCCCCTTTGTTTCTACGGTTATCGTCGCGGCTACCGCCCAGACCATATCGCGGAAGACACCCGCCATAATAACGAGGAGCCACACCGGGGAACCGGTGACAATTGACAGCAGGCCAATGCCGATAGCGGTTACCAGCAAGCCGGGAATGAGGAAGGCTTTCCTCAGGCCGAGCCTGTCGGAGAGTAAAGCGAAGGGTATGGCGGCGGCTGTACCCGCTGCATTAAGGGCTGCCAGGGCGCCATCGGCCCCGACGGCTGTCCAGCCACTATTCTTGAGGTACAGGGGTAAATAGCCGAAAAGGCCTTTATTGGCACCGGCGAAACCCATCATGGCCAGGGCGATAAGCCAGACTCCCTTGATGCGGGCTACGTGCGATAAGGCCTGCCGCGGTGCCGGTCTGTTGCCGGGATTCAAAACTTCCGTCTGGCGGGGCTCGGGCGCAGTCAGAAACCAGAGCAGCCCAACGAGCACAGAGATAGCTCCGTAGAGAAACACAACGTTTTTCCAGCCTCCAAGCAAAGGGGACAGTACGGTAGCACTGAGCATGGCTCCGAGCATGAGTCCAGCTCCAACGCAGGCAGTAAGGATTCCCTGGGCTGTACCCAGGCCTCGTTCGTGGAACCACATACTCGTGTTCTTAACCACGATTACCGGTACTGCCTCGCTGGCAAATCCGAAGGCCAGGGAAGTGATTATCAGGCTGGCGAAGCTGTCCGATAGTCCCCGTAGGGCTCCGAAAACGCCTGCCAGTAAACAGGCAATAGCCAGAGTACGCTTGGCGCCGAATCGGTCGACAGCCAGTCCGGCCAGAATTATGCTGAATATCCCGGCTATGGAACTGAAACCCCAGACAGCGCCTATTTGAACGACATTTAAGCCAAGCTCGTCTGCAATCTCACTGAAGAGCACCGGCATGCACCCCATGGACATGCCGAACACAATCATTACAATGGCTGCTCCCAGCGATAATACGTACCAGCGTCGCCCTGACGCAATGTTATCTGCCATTTACTTTAAAAGTCCCGTCTCCTCCAAATCGGCGGCAACATCCTCCAGTTTAAGTGCCCTGAGCTTTTCCTTTGTTTGAAGTCCGCTTTCCGCATCCCACCCGCGAAGTTCGTAGTATTCGGTCTTCATCTTCTCGAACTCATCCCTTTCTATGACCGTTCCTTTCCTGGAGGCTAACTTGCCGTTTTTGTCCGGGACCTTACATTCACGGTCGAAACGCAGATACTGTATAGGCTCATTGTGATGATAATCCAGCAGTCTATCGCCATCTCTGCCTCCCCATCCCTGCCTGAGCATTACGGCTCTCTGCATGTTGAAGATTCTTTCTCCTATCTTTTCCAGCCCTTCCTCATCAACATCCTTCCCCGTAACCGCCGACAGAATCTGGCTGGCAATGGCCGGGCCGTCACTATGCGTCATCGGCCACCTGGCGTTGCAGAGGATAAGGCTTTCAAAAGCGTAGGTGCGGTCCTGTATTCTTTTGGCGGCCAGCGACTTTCCTTCATAGCTGCTATAATCCGCGGCGGCTGTGCTGCCCCAGTACTTTTCAGCGAAGCTGCGCAGTTCTTCAGGGGATAGAGACATGCCCTCCGCTATGCCGTCCAGCCAGCCAAGCCACCCCAATAAACCGCCGCTGCCTTCATGAATCTGCTGTACAGGCCGTCGCGGTTCGGTGGCGATGCAAAGCGCATTGTGCAGTGCCAGCCGGGGGTCATAGTCTTTCGCTTCGTTGGAACTGTTCAGAATCGAGTAGCTTATCAGTTCCCTGGCACGGCCTCCGACCGACTCCGCAGCTTTTATCGTACCCCGGGCAAGAAGGTCACCAAAGCCCTCCCTGAAGGCAATCTTTCTGGTCAGGGTTTCGATGAATTCCGGGCCGCCTATCTTTGAGAGAGGGAGACCGGTTTCCGCTTCTCCCAACACGCCTTCTTTATAACACCGGATAAGCCATTCTATCATTGCCTGCATGACACTGGAATCGAGTCCGTACTGGTCACAAAGCCTCATGGCCAGCAGGATAACTTCATCGAAGCCGCCAGCCGGGATATCATAGTATTTCTGTGCCGGGCGGCGGTAGATGTCAATCGGCTGGCAGTAACACTTGAAGCGACTGCCGTCTTCAATCGTGTACGACTGTCTCGTGCAGCCGATACCGCATCCGTGGCAGGCCTGATTCTTCGTGCGACCGGGTATAACCCACCACATGGCTGGAAGAGGCCCATTGTTCAACTCACGAAAGAAGCCGGCTAGCTCTCGCAGCCTCTCGGGGTCGGCGGCTGTCGGCCTCTTGTTACCGGCAACAGCGATGGCCTTCAGCATTTTCGACCCCAGGATACTGCCGATTCCGCCTGAGCCGGATGCCCCTTCGTCGGCAAACACGGTGGCAAAGACAATAAGATTCTCGGCAGCCTGCCCGATAGTCAGGACACTTACCGCCTTGCCCAATTCCGCTTTCAGGCTGTCAATCGCTTCAAAACTGGTCTTGCCCCAGAGATGTGAGGCATCCCTGATTTCCACGGTGCCGTCGTGTATATAAATATAAACAGGTCTATCGGCTTTACCCTGTACGACTATGCCATCGTAGCCGGCGTATTTAAGGCGGTTACCCCAGCTTCCCCCCAGGTTTCCATAGGAAAATGCTTCCCGGTCCCCGGCTGCGGATTTCCCGCAGGCTATCCATCTACTGCTGGCGAAGCCGGTGAACCCCGCGAGGGGACCGCTGGTGCATATAAAGCAGTTATCAGGAGCAAAAGCCTCAGCCTGGGGAGGGGCCATGTCCCAGTAGAGCCTGGCGGCGATGCCTTTCCCCCCCAGAAACCTGTCTGCATAATCCGCAGTTGGTAGCCGGGTGGTATTCCCGTCAGTTAAATTTACCTTTAGTATTTCTCCGGCATATCCGAATTCAACCATCTAAATATCCTCCTGATAAAACATTGATACGTGAAATTATAGCCTTATAGAAGTAGCGGTTTTGTTTAAAAAACTGCCCCTCCCAATATCTACCAGCGCCATGGCAACATCTTTTCTACGCCGAAGGCGATTTTATACCCAGTTCTTTGAGCTTGGTATCAGTCGGGTTGCCAGCCTTATCCCAGCCGCGTTCCGAGTAGTATTCATCGAGCATCGTATCCAGGTCTGCCTGACTGATGAGTTGCCCGGCAGAAGCCCCTGCCTTGATGGCCTCGGTCATAATGCGTTTAGGGAAGGTATCATCCTTACGGCTGAAGCCTTCGCCGATATTGAACAAACGGGCCACATTATTTATCCTTTCCCCGATTTTCTGTATTTCATCGGCAGTAAAGCGCATCCCGGTAGCGGCGTTCACCAGGTCAGCCGTGTTCTGACAGGCTATGCTAGGTACAGCCATGTCCAGGAGAAAAGCGCACATCGTGGCGCAGTCACAGGTCACGCAGCGGACATCCTGGTTCCATTTGGTCAGCCTGCCTTTTCCTTTTATAGCAAATCTATCCACTTTTTCCGGAATGGGTACATCAAAAATTTCCTGATATGCGTAGCCCCGGTTGTGGTCGGCTCCGGTATAAGCGGTGGCGTAATTCAGACCGTGTGCCTTGGCTCCCCTGATATCATAGGCAGGAAGCTCCAGACCCTTTATGTTCATGGCGTATGCCTCGGAACCTTTGCCTATTTTCTCGGCCGCTTTCTTGGTACCCTGCCCCAGCAGCGCCCCCAGGCCCTCCTGGTAGGTTATCCGGCGCAACATTTCAATCATTGCCTGATAATTGCCGAATTTGAGCTCCAGACCGTCGGTATCCTTATTGGTCAGTATGCCTTTCTCGTACAGTTCCATGGCGAAGCCGATGGAGACGCCGGCCGACATGGTATCTATGCCATACTCGTCGCAAATTCGGTCGGCAGCGATTATGGCGGGTAAATAGTCCACCCCCACGGTGCTTCCCAGCGAATATGTCGTCTCAAATTCAGGCCCCTCACTCAGGAAACCGGCAAAGGGTCCCTCTTTAATCAGTTTGACCTGGGAGCAGCCAACGGGGCAATCAGCACAGTGAGACTTGGTAACTATCATAGCATCCTGGGCATCGCGTCCCAGCTCTTTTACCAGGTTGATTTCTCCGGTGGCCGACCAGTTCCTGGTTGAGTAAATTCCCATTTCGGTCATGCCATCAACCACCATAGGCGTGCCCGCCCTGGAGAACTCGGGATAGAGCACGGGGCTGTCCTTCATGGCCTTGTTCATAACCTGGCGGGCTTTTTTAAATTTATCGGCGTCAGCAATATCGGGTTTTTTATGTCCGCGTACGGCGATGGCTTTCAGGTTTTTAGAGCCCATAACGGCTCCCAGTCCCTTTCTGCCGGCCGCACGGCGCTCATTGATGATGCAGGCCATCGGTACAAGCCTCTCACCGGCAGGGCCTATGCAGGCAATACGATAGTTATGGTCACCGAGTTCCTCCTTGATGAAAAGCTGGGTGTCCGTGGTTACCATGCCTCCTATCTTTTCAGCACTCCTGAAGCGTACGTCGCCGTCTTTGATGGCTATGTAGGTAAGCTTTTCAGCCTTGCCCTCAATGATTATCATGTCATAACCAGCCCTTTTCATCTCGGCCGGGAAATGACCTCCGGCAAGAGCCATCCCAACGGCGTTTGTCAACGGGGACTTGGCCACGACAGCCATCCGGCTGCTGCAAGAGGCCCCGGTAGCCGTCAGGGGGCCGACGGCAAAGATGAGTTTGTTTTCGGGGCTTAATGCCGGGGTTCCCGCTTTTACCTCATCGTACAGGCATTTTATGGCAAAACCGGCGCCCCCCAGGAAATTTCTGGCCAATTTCTCGGGGACGGTTTCCTCCCTGGCCGATTGACCGCTCAGGTCTATTCTCAGTATCTTTCCTGCGTATCCACCTTTGTACATTAAATTTCCTCCCTTCGTATTTCTAGTGTATAATTGTGGTAAATAATCTTTATACCATCGCACTTCCACCATTGACAATAATGAACTGTCCCGTGATGAAGTCCGAATCCGCCGAAGCTAAGAACACAGCCGTCCCCGGCAGGTCGACTGGCTCCTCGCGCCGTTTCAGGCATTGCATATCGATAGTAGCATCGAAGGACTCTTTATTGCCGTCCTGTCCCAGACTGGCTTCGGTAGCCGTGAATCCGGGGCCGATGCTGTTGACATTGATGCCAGAGGGGCCCAGGGCTCTGGCCAGTGCTTGAGTCAGCGTATAGACCGCTGCTTTGCTGCAAGCGTAAGCAAGAAGGGCATGGGCAGCAGGCACCTTGAATACATCCGAGGCGATGTTGATGATTTTTCCCTTGCCTGCCTTTACCATGAGGGGGGCAATCGCCTTACAGCACAACCAGGTGCCCCTTACATTTACCGCAAACATGCGGTCCCAGTCTTCAACCGTCCAGGCATCCCAATCCCTTCTCTTAACTCCGTAGTATATGGCAGCATTATTAAGCAGGATATCTACCCTGCCATACTTCTGGATAACCTTCCCCTCTATCTCCAGGGTGGCTTTTTCGTCAGAAATATCAGTCTCCATGGCTAAGGCCTCCCCGCCTTTAGCCTTTATCTCTTTTACCGTGCCCTCAGCCCTTTCTAGGCTGATATCAGGCAACAGCAGTCTGGCACCTTCCTCGGCGAACCTTAAGGCGAAAGCTTTCCCGAGGCCGCGGCCGGCGCCAGTGATGATAGCTACCTTGTCCTGTAATACGGGCGACATATCTACCTCCTGTTGTGCTGCTTGCCTCCTGTCTGGGACTGATTTTACATCGCAGCCAGGTTAACGTCAATCCAGCCTGCCTGTATGCCGTAACGGCTGAAATGTTTGACAATTAATGGGCGGATATGTAATAGTACGGGATGGTTAATGTGGTTAGGCTATTTTTTTAGTTAACCACGATTCAAGATTTTTAAATAAGCAAGGAGGTAAAGTATGGCACATGGCTTTATGGGAAAGATGTTGTGGGTGGACCTTTCCAAAAGAGAGACGAAGGAAGAAGTGCTTGACGAGAAGCTTGGCCGTGACTTCCTCGGAGGCTACGGTCTGGGCGCCAGAATCCTCTTCAGCCGGCAGAAGGCGGGTGTTGACCCGCTGGGCCCGGACGCTATCCTGGGTATTACCACAGGTGTGCTCACCGGCACCGATGCACTCGGTGGCTCCCGCTACGCGATGGTAGGCAAATCGCCGCTGACGGGGGGCTGGGGAGACGCTAACTCCGGCGGCAATGTCGGCCCTCATCTGAAGTTCGCCGGCTATGACGCGGTATTCTTCACCGGTATTGCGGACAAGCCGGTCTATCTTCTCATTGATAACGGCAAGGCCGAGATTAAAGATGCCGCCCACCTGTGGGGCAAGGACTCATTCGAAACACAGGATATACTGAGGGAAGCGCACGGTAAGGATCTGGAAATTGCCTGTCTCGGCCCGTCAGGTGAAAAGGTGTCTCTCGTCTCTGCGGTGATGAATAACAAAGGACGTGCGGCTGCCCGTTCTGGTCTGGGCGCCGTGATGGGCTCCAAGAAGCTCAAGGCCATAGCCGTCAAAGGCAATATGAAGGTGCCCGTGGCCGATGAACAGAAGTCCAAGGCGATGAGGAAGAATCACTTGGCGAATATGGGCCCGCGTGCGGAGTTTGTCGGCAAGTTCGGGACCCCGTTTCTCTTTAACATGAGTTGTGAGTCCGATGACGCGCCCTGCAAGAACTGGGGGGGCGCGGTGGTTGTCGACTTTCCCAGCTATAAAGATATCAGTGGTGAACCGGTGATTGCACAGCAGGAGAGAAAATTCGCCTGCTGGCACTGCCCCATCGGTTGCGGGGGGCATATGAAGGCAGGCACTGGAGAGTATAAATACGAGGCCGGTGCCCACAAGCCCGAGTATGAGACGCTGGCCATGTTCGGCAGCAACTGCCTGAATAATAACCTTGAGTCGATTATTAAGATAAATGATATATGCAACCGCGCCGGGCTGGATACCATCTCCACCGGGGCCAGCATCGCCTTTACCATTGAGTGCTACGAAAACGGCATTCTTACCAAGGCGGATACCGACGGTATCGAGATGACCTGGGGCAACCATAAGTCCATCGTGGCCATGACGGAAAAGCTGGCCAAGCGCGAGGGCTTCGGCGACATTATCGCCGACGGCGTCAAGAAGGCCGCTGAGAGAATCGGCAAGGGTTCAGAAAAATACGCCATGCATGTCGGCGGGCAGGAGTTCCCGGCGCATGACTCGCGGGGCGGCCCCAGTTTTGCGATCGGCTACGGCGCGGAGCCAACCCCGGGACGCCATACCCAGGCCGGGGAGGGGCCGTACCCGGAAGGGGCCATGCCCGAGTACGATCCGGTCGCCTTGAAAGGACGGGGCAAGCCGCACAAGGTGGGTACCAGCTTAACTCAAGTATATAACGCCGCCGGAGTGTGCATGATTGCACTCGGCGACGGTTACAACAATTTTGACCAGTTCATTGAGGCCTTACAAACCATCACCGGCTGGGACATTACTAGGGAGGAAATGCTCAAGACCGGGGAGCGGATAGATACTATGAAGCAGGCCTTCAATATCCGCGAAGGACTGAAAACGCCGTGGAAGTTCCCGGACAGGATGATGGGCATCCCGCCGAAGACAGAAGGCCCGCGCGCCGGAATAACCCTGAAAGCGGACGAACTCTTTAACGAGTATTACGAGGCCATGGACTGGGATATCAATTCAGGTAAACCCAGCAAAGAGAAGCTAATTGAACTCGGCCTGGATGATGTGGCCAAAGAGCTTTATAAATAAATCCGGTTAAGGACAAGAGTGATACGGGGCCTCCAATTATTTGGAGGCCCCGTTATTTTTATGTATAAGATAATAACTTACGGTCAGTTAAATTAATTTAATTAATTTAAATAATGAGGATATTGCATAACTCTTGTCCAGATAATATAATACAGCAATATATAAAAATATACCTCTTACAATAAGGGAAAGAGGGGGGACAAGACTATGGCTGAGGCATTTCTGGTAGCGGAAGACCTTTATAAGAGTTTCAACGAATTCAAGGCTGTCAACGGCGTTTCGTTTACTATCAGCAAAGGCGAGATTTTCGGTCTTCTGGGGCCGAACGGTGCCGGCAAGACGACGACGATACGTATGCTTTCTACAGTTCTGGAACCCGATAGCGGCCAAATTACGATAGGAGGCTATACTATACGGCAAAATGCTGAAGCTATTCGCGGTCTCATCGGCGTCTGTCCGCAGGACCTGGCCTTATATGAAGAACTTTCCGCTCTTGAAAACATGGTCTTTTTCGGGCGGATGGCAGGACTGAATGGCAGGGATGCACACGCACAGGCGATGGCTCACCTGAAATTAATGGGACTTGAAGATAGAGCCAGGGGAAAAGTGGCCAAGTATTCCGGTGGTATGAAGCGGCGTATTAATCTTGCCATTGCCCTTATGGGCAGTCCTCAGCTTGTCTTCTTGGATGAGCCGACAGTCGGTATCGACCCGCAGTCACGGAATAATATTTTTGAAACAATTTCAGGTCTGCGTGACGACGGCATGACGATTCTCTATACAACTCACTATATGGAAGAAGCCGACCGTCTCTGCGACCGCATTGCTATTATGGACGGTGGACAGATAATCAGGATGGATACGCCATATCAACTCAAAGGGGAAATAGGGTCACCCGAGCAGGTCACCCTGGAGGATGTCTTCCTGAAACTGACCGGACGGAGCCTTCGCGACTAGACGGGACATGAAGCGAGCATTATACATTGCCCTGAATGAAGTTCGACTGTATCTGCGGGACAAGGGAGACCTCGCCTTCAGCCTGCTGCTGCCCATTATCACCTTCGCTCTGCTTTATGGGGCCTTTGGCGGACAGATGACATTCGAAGGAACTGCCTATGTGGTGGACGAGGACAAAGGTTACTACGCTTCCGTCTTTTTAGAGAAGCTGGATGGAATTGATGGCCTTGATGTTGAATTACTGACCCCGGCAGAGGCGGATACCAAGCTGGATAGGTCGGATATACAACTGGTCCTCTATATTCCCGGGGGCTTCTCGGAAGCACTGGCCTTGGGAGATAGGGCGCAATTGAACTTCAGGCAGAGGGGCAATACCTCGCAATGGGACCAGGTTGTCGCCAGCATGGTTCGTGGCGTGGCTGAGGATATCAACCAGGAGTTCCAGGTTCGCGGTCAGGTCAGCGTAAGTCTCCAGGGTCAAGGCGTATCTCAAGAGCGCATTGAAGTTACTGTGCAGAAGTTCCTGGAACAGGAACGCGAAGACCCTGTTGTGCGTGTCCGTGAAGAGACGCTGGGCGGCAGTCCTGATTTCGTTAATCAGTACCTTCCCGGTATCGTTACCATGTATGTCGTCTTCGCTATAACCCTGAGTGCCAGGGTTATTGTTGAGGAGCGTCGGAAGGGGACCCTGGAACGCTTGCTCACCACCCGGCTTAGCGGGGGTCAGCTTTTCCTAGGCAAGTTTTTTGCTAGTATCTCACGTGGTTTTGTGCAAACGTTCATACTTCTGGCCCTGTCTTATATGGTGTTTCAACTTTTTACGCCGTTATCTTTTATTGAATGTCTGGTTATTGCCATTATTTTCGCGGCGGCGGCCGGCGCCCTGGGGCTGATAATAGCCTCAATCGCCCGCAGCGAGGAAGGGGCTTCATGGATTGCGGTTGTCTTTTCGGTTCTTACCTTCATGTTCGGTGGCACGTTCTTTGAAATTGCTGAAGGTACCACCCTTTATACCATCAGTCGGCTATCGATCAATAGCTACGCAAATAAGGCTTTCGATACTATTATTGCTCAGGGGGGCTCACTGGCGGATGTCGGTACGGAACTGGGTATACTGGCCGGCGTCATGGTCGTGGGGCTTCTGGTCAGCCGCCTCATTTTCAGGGTTATGCCCGGGGGTAAATAATAAGCTATGAAGCAACTGAGTTATGTGTGGTTTATCGCTCTTAAAGATTTGAGCATCTTTGCCAAAGACCGTGCCGCAATGTTCTTCTTCATCATATTCCCGTTCATGTTCGTCGTGATGTTCTATTACCTCAATGTTGGTGCCGTTGAGGATAAGCGGCTGGAACTCCATGTGGCCACCCAGGAGGCAGAAAGTGGCCTGAGCCACCAGATAATCGGCGCTATGGAAACCGTGGATGAATCTCAGCTAAAACCGGGGGAACCGATAATAATATGGGATAGAGATTATGATAAAGCTTACCAGGCGGTTGAGGATGGTGAACTGGCGGGCTTCATCGTCTTTCCGGCGGATTTTAGTGAGGGAATAATGACGGGTTCGGGTACCGAGATTGAGGTGGTAGCCGATTCCGGGGCCGTTAACGACAGGACTGCCCTGAATGGATTCGCCGGAGCCATCGCTTCCCAGCTTGGTACGTACAGGGTCATCGTCAATGCCAGTATCGCGCTTCTCATCGAGGGTGGCTTAATCTCCGGTGATATGGAAAGTATCAATCAGGTCGTCCAGCAGATAATGGCGGATATTTCCTCAGGGCAGGTTGCTGGTGGGGCGGAGGCATCTTACATAGGATTTAATATTGAGAAGGTGGGCGAGATGGAGGAGGAGAACCCGGCCAATTATGTTATTCCCGGTTATCTGGTAATGTTTGTCTTTTTCGCAGCCGTGATGACGGCCGAGTCAATCGTACGCGAGCGGCAGAACAATACCCTGGAACGGCTGCTGGCCACCTCGGTAAAGCGGGAGTCCATTCTGGGGGGTATGTTTTCCGGTACGTTAATCAGGGGGCTAATTCAAATAATTATGTTCTGGGGGGTGGGTATTCTGGCGTTCAATATCGACCTTGGGTTGTCTCCGCTGGCTGTTATCATCCTCTCCATACTGATGGTCATAATGTCTGCGGCATTTGCCCTGATGCTGGCAACGCTGGTCAGGTCGCAGCGCAGTGCCAGTTCACTGGCTGTGGTCACGGCGCTGGTGCTGGCACCACTCGGCGGCTGCTGGTGGCCGCTCTTTATCTTACCTAGATGGCTGCAGAACCTGGCCAAGATAAGCCCTCATGCCTGGGCGACCAACGGATTCAATAAATTGATGCTCTTTGGGGCCGATTTTGGTGCCGTGGTTCCCGAGATGCTGGCACTTATTGGTTTCGCCGTGGTATTTGGCCTGATAGCAGTCTGGCGGTTCCGCACCAGCGCTGTCTGAAGAAGACAGGAGTAAAGCCCTGGAGTATTTACACCAGGGCTGTGAGTTAATTGAATATCATGTAATGCGAAGTGCCGCCGGTAACGGTCTCGCTGCGTACTGATATAATGAAATATACCAGGTTCCAGGCATCTTGGTTAGATATTAAGTCCACGTGCAGTACGTTATCACCGGGGGTTAAAATGTTATCAGCCCAGAGCAACTCGAAAGTATCGATGTCCACGCCCTCTTTAAATGTCCCCGGGTAGGACTTTCCGTTCCAGACATTTGACACGGGGCTTTCTGGATTGGAGAGGTCCTTGGAAATGCCGGACTGCTGGCCGGTAATTGTTACATATTCGGGGGACCACCGACTATCACCTTCGGCTACAAAGCAGGTAAGCTTGGCGGCTATTGTCTCGTTGACAGTGCCATCCGGGTTCGTAATCGCTTCCGGAACGATGAAGTTGGTGATATCACCGCCCGGCTGGTCGTCTTCGTCAAAGTCCAGGTTGCCACCGGTCCCGGGATGAAAGGCGAAGTTATCGTCGCGGATGTAGATGTAATGCCCCGCCGTTTGCGGGCTGGCGTAAACAACGATGAGTGACCAGCCGGCAAAAGCCAAATGAGAGTCGTCGGAACTGGTGGGGGTTTTACTATTGTCAGCCCCTACACCATCAATGGTATAAATGGCGTTGCCGGTATGGTGCTCTTCTCCGGCAACTATAGGGTATTTTTTCACCAGGGCGGAAACGTCCCGGGTGCAGGCGTAGGAAAATCCGTAGGGACCATTTAGTTCGTTGCGCATGACGTAGGAACGCCCGGCGGTTACATTCCCCGAACCCGACGTGGGTACGCCGCCATCGAAATATACCTGGTACTCGTCGGTGCCGTTGCCTATCTTGAAAATTACATCAGTATCCGGAAACATCACCTTTATCTTGAAATCATCAATACAGCAGTCGCCATCGTCGCCCCCATCAAAACCGACCAGTTTAAACTTCAACTTAAAGTCGTCGGTTAAATACTCATTCGGAATAGCGTATTCGAAAGCTTTGGTGCCCCACACATCATTGCGAAAAGCCGGCTCGTAATCGCTCCAGGTAGCGCCGTCATTAGCAGAGATGGCGAAATCCAAGCCGTCATCTGACTCCAAGGTTCCCGTCTCCCAGTGTTCCCAGTTAACTGATACAGCTGTCCAACCGGCATACTGCCCCAGAGGAATCGTTATGGTGCTATCCATGGGCAGTTCCCTGTCTTCTCCGGCGTCGTAATCGCTCTTGAAGTAAGAATCAAACTCGTCCCAGCAGCTGGTGGGGTCCGGGTCCCAGTTAGGAGAAAAGCTCGAGCAGCCATCCGACCATTTTGTCTCTTTTCTGGATTCATTAAACCACCCCGCCCAGTAGAGGTAAGCGCTGATAACGTCGGCATCCGCCGGGATGGAGTCAAGCGTGACTGAGCTGGGAGTGTACCAGGTTTCACGATATGTATCCCACAATGAAGGGTCATCATTTGCCATTAACGAGTTGCCGATGGCTACGTAGTCGCCGGACATGGCATCTCCCATCTGGCGCAGTTCACACTTGGAGGAGAAGGCCTGGATGACGGTATCACCGGCAATGGAGGTAATTTCGTAAATACGGGTGTCCATATCCCAGGAGATGGGGACATCATTCGGATTGGTACAGGTGTGGGACATTTCGGTGGTTAGCCAGGCAATAGCTGTGGGCAGGCGGTTGGGGTATGCCGCCGGAGGTGTATAGCTGAAAGTGAAATCGATACTCATTATTGGCGCCGCGGGGTCGACACCGGGGAAGTCGGTGAAGAGAGGGTAGGGGTCATCATTGTATGTCCAGACTACAGTCTGGCCGCCGTTGCAGTCGGTAACGACTTCGGAATCCGGATAATAAGGCACAGATGTGCCATTGAATTTCAGGCTACAGTTATCTGCGTATTCGAAGCCCTGCGGCAGCCACACCCCGAGTGATTTTATAGTGAGGTTGTCACCTACATCGGGTGTGAAGTCTATCTTAATGTGGTACGGCTGGCCGGGAGTGGCGGTGGAGGTTCCGACCACCACAAGCTTTTCTGATTCTATCATTTCCCTGGCTTCTGCTGGGCTTAAATCAATGTCAGGGTCATCCAGCGTCACGTTGCTCGGAAGCCAGACGTTCTTGATGGTAATATTAGCCACCATTTGGTTTAACGTGTCTGTCTCGTAAGGCCAGGCGGTGTCAAAGTCGTAGACGTCATAATCCGTGCCCATGAAGTCGTATTTTATCCGCCACAGGCCGTCCTCTATACCGGCGTCGGCGGTATACAACATATTGGTCTTCTCTTCGTAGTGTTCGCCTGTCTTGAGGGCGGTGTGGAGATGGTCAAGAACCGGCACAATGGTAAGACTACCCAACAATAGCAGTACCAGGACGATAATCAGAGCCACGCCGGACTC
The DNA here is from genome assembly GCA_964558675.1 of uncultured Dehalococcoidaceae bacterium. GTDB lineage: Bacteria > Chloroflexota > Dehalococcoidia > Dehalococcoidales > RBG-16-60-22 > CAZLEY01. The sequence continues at coordinate 65,629 of CAZLEY010000003.1, forward strand.
ATCGGATAGTGACCTGAATAGCTTTATTCTAATCTTTTTTTTCATTATGCCATCCCTTTTGCTATATATTAGGCCTGGAGGCGATACTACTTATCTTGGTCACATTGGTCGTATGGGCACCCTCACCAACGCTGCCGGTTATTGTCAGGATAAGCACACCGTTATCAGATACGCAGTTAGTCATTTGCGTTTCCTGGTTAATATATTCAGCTACTGAAATCACCTTTGGCTCACTGCCATTGATTGAATAACTGCGTATGAGACGGCTGTTTTCCAGCGTGTAGTTTACCGTATGGGAGGTATTGTCCCACTCACGCCATGTCAGGATGAGCGGGAAACCGGAACCTCCACCGTCCGGTTGTATTTTCTGAGCCATCTGGGCATCACGGCTAATCCAGAACATGGCATTCAGGGTCTGCCGGCTGGCGGTAGTATAGTCGTTGTTCTTGGAAGTCTGATTAAGTACCTGAACGATAGCCATGGTGGCAACGAGGCCGATGAGACCGACAACAATTACGGTGGCTATCATCTCCATTACAGTAAAGCCAGCCTGCTTCCTGTTAAATAGCTTTAATCTCCGTAATATCAATATCTTTCTCATAGCTCTCAATTACCGGTACGTTTCACCTTATAAGTCTGAAGTATCAGTGGGTCGTGGTTGTGGTGGTGAATGATTACTGTTAGCTGCTGAATATTATCATTTTTCGGATTTTCAACGGTAACGTTGGCGGTGTAACCGGGATATTCATCAGGGATTACAGGCGTATATGAGGGTATATAAGGCCCCTTTTTTATGTCCTCAATAATACTCTCGGCCAGGGCTTTGGCGCTGACCTGTTCATCAGCGGTGGCGCGGGCGGTAGAAGTGGTCGCCAGGCCGTTAAGAAAAGATACGCCGATAGCGGCCAGAATAGCTAAGGCCACTGCCGTCTCAATCAGTGATACTCCCTTTTCACGCTTTATCATCCTGCCCTGCACTATTCACTAAAGGCGAATATAACATCTCCCGGGCATCCAAGTGAGATACACATGGAGCCCTGAATCTTCGTGTAAGTTCCTCTGCAAGTATTATTCTTCACCTGATGATGTATGTAAATAGTAACTTGGTAATGCGTTAACCTATTACTTAAGTAAGCCCGTTTGAATTCCAGTCTGAATAATTGTAATATTAAAAGGCATTACCAGACTGTGAAACGGACTTTTTAAACATGGCTGACTGGGTTTTAACGGCGACAACGATTTATTGTGATGCTGTTGACGACGAGGTAACTCTACTGGTATATAAAGACGGTACATTAAAATGCACCGGCTATGACAAGTATAGTAAGCCCAGCAAGGAAACAGCCCGGGAAATCAAGATTAAGAGCCGGCAATTAGGGAAACAACTGGGTTGTACCGAACCTCAGTGCCACCGATTGATTCAGTACCGCGATAAATCACTGGTGGATTAGGGTGCAATATGACAATTGCGCCTGCATTATTGAGATATAGGAATGCCTGAGAAAGATAGCGCTAAGGGCAATAACCAGGCCAGGACGAATATACGTATTGAAAACCTCTCCCTTTCCTTCGGAGGTGTGAGGGCCATCAGGGACGTCAGCCTGGATATTAAAAATAATGAAATCCTCGCCATTATCGGACCAAACGGTGCCGGTAAGACATGCCTTTTAAACTGCATAAATGGTTTCTATAAGCCGCAGAAGGGTGAAATATATTACGAGAACCAGAGAATAACCCGGATTCGTCCTGATAAGGCAGCCCGGCTGGGTCTGGCCAGGACCTTTCAGAATATCGAACTTTTTACCGGCTTGAGTACTCTGGATAATATAATGGCGGCCAGGCATGTCTTTATCAAGCAGAACTTCCTCAGTGGCGCTCTGTATTTTGGCTGGGCACACGACGAGGAAATCCGGCACAGAGAGACAGTAGAGGCTATCATAGATTTCCTGGAAATAGAACCAATCAGAAATAAGGTGGTTCATACCCTCCCTTATGGAATGCGCAAGAGGGTGGAGCTGGGCCGGGCCTTGGCTCTGGAGCCGAAGGTGCTGTTGCTGGATGAGCCAATGGCCGGCATGAACCTGGAGGAGAAAGAGGATATCGCCAGGTTCATTATTGACATCTTCGAAGGCCAGGGGGCTACTTATCCGGATACCCCTGTATTACGGGATGGCGTTAGCTGCATTATCCTTGTCGAGCACGATATGGGTGTGGTCATGGACATAGCCGACAGGATTGCGGTGCTTGATTTCGGGCAGAAAATCGCCGAAGGGACTCCAGAAGAGATAAGGACCAACCCGCAGGTCATCGCCGCTTACCTGGGGGAAGAAAGCCGGTAGCCGGTACAGGCTTATTCCCAGGTCCTTTCGTCGACTATGCCCTCTTTTTCCTCGGGAATAGTTCCCGCCTCGACGAATTCAATCTTGTCTATCTTGATACGGCATGTATCCTGAAATTTCTGATTCAAATCGTCGGCCAGTTTCGTTGTAACGTCACCTGCGTCCGCCAGCTCGAGCTTCAGGGTAATCTCATCCCTGTGCTGCCTCCGACCGACTATTAGCTGGAATCTGGAGGCCTGGCTGAAGCTCTTGATTGCCTGCTCCGCCTGCTTGGCAACGACAAACATGCCCCTTACTTTTACGGCATCACCGGTACGGCCAACAATGCCGGTAATCCGGCTGGCGGTGCGGCCGCAGGGACAGGCGTCGGTGATATATGAAGACATATCACCGGTGCCGAAGCGTATAAGACCCCAGGTTTCATTATGAATCGGGGTTACCACTATTTCGCCTATCTCGCCGGGCCCCAGCTGCTTCCCCGTCTCGGGGTCGGCTATTTCCGTAACGTATTCATCCATCAGGTGCATGCCGGATTGCTGGCGGCATTCGTAGGCGATGGCACCGCCGGGCTCGGTCACGGCGTATGCCTGTGACGTGGCAATGTTATAGACATCCTCAAAGGTTACCCTGAGTGAGGGAGGCAGCATCTCGCCGGTAAACCAGGCGCGCTTGACGGAAAAATCATGCTTAAAATTATTGCCCATCTCCTCAGCCCGCTTGATGACAGTCATCAGGAAGCTGGGCGTACCTACGAACCCGGTAACTTTCAGGTCTTTCATTATCTGAATCTGAAGGTCGGTATTGCCGGTGCCGGCAACGACAACCGTAGCCCCGCAGTCCCTTATGGCTTCGTGGAAAAGAATACCGGCCGGGGACATATGATAGGTGAAGGTGTTGATAACCACGTCCCCCTTTCTGAATCCGGCGGCCCAGAATGATTTGGCGAACCATTTGATGCTGGAAGGCTGGATTTCATAGATGGGACCGGGGGAAATGAAGACGCGCTCGATGTCTTCGTGGGGTATGGCCGCAAACCCGCCGTAGGGCAGGTTTTTCTTCTGCATCTCGATAAGGTCAGCCTTCCTGGTAACGGGCAGCTTCTCCAGGGCTTTAACGGTGCGAACCTGAGACGGACTGACGCCTGCTCTGTCCATCATCTCCTTTATCGCCGGGGCATGACTGTAGGCATAAGTAACCGTCTGCGATAATTTCTGGTCGAGGTATTTCTTTCTTTTTTCAGGAGGCATGACCTCCAGTTCATCGAAGAACTCGTCCTGCCCCGTTTTCCGGACTAAAGCCATCTCTTTCGCCTCCGGTAGTGTTTAACTTCTCGGTAGCTTTTCTTCGTGCCCATAGCCGACAGCCCGATATAAAACTCTTTAACGTCTTCGTTATTCCTGAGAAAATCGGCCGTACCATCAAGTACCACCCGGCCATTCTCCATAACATAGCCGTACTGGGCTATGCTCAGCGCAATTCTGACGTTCTGCTCCACCAGCAGGACCGATGTTTTACGTTCCGTATTAAAACGTTTGATTATATCGTATATTTCTTCAACCAGTAAAGGCGCCAGACCTAATGACGGCTCGTCCAGCATCATGAGCTTGGGTGCCGTCATCATAGCCCGGCCGATGACCAGCATCTGCTGCTCGCCGCCGGAGAGGTAGCCCGCCGTATTACGCCGGAGGTCTTTAAGTCGCGGGAAGTAGTTGTATACCATATCAAGGTCCTGCCTGACAGCCCGGCGGTCGCGTCGGTAGTAAGCCCCGACCAGCAGGTTTTCTTCGGTGTTCAGATGTTCAAAGACACGGCGTCCCTCGAGTGCCTGAATGATTCCAAGCTTGCCAATTTCCTCGGCGTTTTTTTTATCTATTCTTTCGCCGTTCCACTCGATACTCCCGTCGGTTACCTCTCCTTCCTCGACATGTAGCAGGCCGGATATCGCCTTGAGGGTAGTGCTTTTACCGGCCCCGTTAGCCCCGAGGAGGGCAATAATGGCACCGTCCTCTATTGTCAACGAGACGCCGTGCAATACCCTTATTACATTGAGGTAGGTAACCTCAATGTTGTTTAAACTGAGCATATCTGGTTTTTCCTCACCGGGGCTCCGCCGCGGCGGAGCCCCTCTTGCTTTTACGTATTACTGACCGAACCAATCAAACTCTTCGTACTTAACCACCGGCGCATCAATCCAGTCGGTCAGCGGTGTAATTTCGCCGCTCTGTACCTGGAAAACACGCACCGATTTTGAGAGACGGTTGTCACCCGGCGTATAGCTTACCGGACCATGCAATCCTTCAACATCATAGTCTTTCAACTTTTGAATACCCTGTTTTTCAATGGCCTCCCATGCTGCGGCGTCTCCCTTGGCCAGCACTTCGTAGTCGACATTCTCCAGGGCTACACGCAGAATCTCGGCCATAATAAGGCTCTGCGCCCAGCAGGTAATATAGTCCATATTACCGTAATCATCGGGGTGCTCACTCTGGCAGTACTCGGTCATCTTGTCCATGGCGGCGACATCGTCACCCCAGTTTACCGTGGGGAATACGCCGTAAACACCTTCGGCAATATCAGCCCCGGCGATATCAACAAAGGCACTGGTAAAGCTGGCATGACCACAACCGATAGTTATACCGGGGTACATGCCCAGCTCATAGGCGTTCTTGACAACCACGGCGGTGGGTGCTGGCGTGCTGGAGATATACAATACGTCCGGGTTTAAAGCCTTGACGCGGGTCAGCGATTCCATCTCGGAAGTCGTGGTACTGGAATGCTCTTCGACAGCGACAATATCAATACCCAGGTCCGCGGCATATGCTGTGGCTGCGTCCTTGGCTCCATAGCCGGTGGAGTTGTTGAGCAGGTGCATCGCCATTTTGGGTTTTCCCGAGCCCTTCCAGATATTTTCCATATAGTATTTGGCAAAGACCAGGAAGTCATCGCCGTAATCGGGCATCTGCCCGTAAATATGATGCGGGGGACGGTATATTATCGGGGAGGAAAAAGCGGCCATTCCAGGGAAACCGGCGCGGTTGGCAATCTCCATGGAAGCGGTCATCATGGCCGAAGAGGAAGTGGAATACATCAGGCAGCCTTCATCCATGAACTTCTTAACGATGGTGACTACCTTGGCGGCATCGTACGCATTATCCAGCCAGACAACCTCTACTGGGTAGCCGTTAACGCCGCCGAGCTCTTCGTTGATGTACTTGATGCAGTCCAGGTTGGCATGCCCCATGGGCGCTCCCTTTTCAGCGGCGGGACCCGTCGTCGGCGTAGTGATGCCGATTTTCAGGGTCTTTCCTTCCTTATCGCCTTCACAGGCACCGATAAAAGGCAGCGTGGCCATTATCAGTGCCAGACAGATGACGGCAGTGCTGATGAGTAGTCGTTTATTTTTCATATTATCCCTCCTTTATGGATTTGTTAGTCCGCTATTTGTCTATCCAGTAGTGAACTACATTAACCCTTTCCTCCTTCATCAGTTAGTATGAGAAAGGCCACAAACGGTACGCAGCCTTGAAAAGTGCCCAGCGGTGAGCGATTCCCCTCGGCTCCAGTATCAGGAAAAGGACGATTACCAGTCCGAAGATCATCGGCGTGACCCCGCTGGCAAAACCGGCCGGTAACATCGTAAAGGACTTTTCCAGAAAAGGTGCGAACTCCACGGTTAACAACTGCTGGAGTACACGGATAAAGACCACGCCCAGGATAGGTCCCAGGGTTGTACCTAGGCCGCCGATGATTATCATGCCAATATACAGTATTGATTCCGTAAGGCTGAACTGCTCGGTATTGAGAAAGCCAATCCAGTGAGCGAGCAGGGCGCCGGCGATACCGGCGAAGAAGCAGCCAATAAAGAAAGCGAGCATTTTATAATAGAAAAGGTTGACGCCCATTACCTGGGCGGCAAGGTCATTGTCCCGGATGGCAACGAAGGCTCTGCCCACCTTTGTCCTGGCCAGATTCTTGGCAAAGAAGGTGCAGAGGGCAGCAATAATCATGATAAGGTAGAACTGGCTCGACTCGCTGCGGAAGACGAGGCCTCCTATGGAAGCATAGGGCACCTTGATGCCGAGGAAGCCGCCGGTCAAACTCCAGTGGTTAATGACCCAGATAATGATAAACTGGGAAGCGATAGTGGTAATCGCCAGGTAAAAGCCCTTGACCCGTACCGAGGGCATACCGAAGATGAGCCCGATGAACCCGGCAACAAGTCCGGCGCAGATAAGCCCGACCAGAAAGGGAAGCTCTAAGCGGTTGGTCAGGATGGCGGTGGTGTAAGCACCCACGGCGATAAAGCCGGCGTGCCCGATGGATAGCTGCCCACAGTAGCCAACCAGGATATTTAGCCCGATAGCAGCTATGAGTGTAATGCCGATGAGATTGCAGACCCCCAGCCAGTAGTTGCTGAAGTACAGCGGTGCGGTAAAGAGCAGAACCAGGAGACCAACAAAAAGCACCCAGTGAGTTTTGGTCCTCAGAATGGCCATATCTTCGGAATATTTATAATTACGGGTTCCGCAGGGTTGACTCATCCGGCTATATCCTCTCTATTCGTTCTTCTCCGAATAGCCCGTAAGGCTTGATAACCATAACTATGATAATAATGACAAACGGAATAATATCTTTAACCCCAGCCCAGAGATAGGGGGTAAGATAGCCCCCGCCGAAGCTTTCGCTGAGTCCTATTATGGGGCCGGCGATGATGGCACCGGCGAAGGAATCCAGGCCGCCGAGTATCACCACCGAGAATGCTTTCAGGCCGGTCTCGACAAGACCGTGGGTAATACCGCCGATACTGGATATCAGAATGCCGCCGATAGCCGCCACCACACAGGCAAACATCCACGACATGGAGAAGATACGGGTTACCGGAATGCCGCAGGCCTGGACTGCCAGCTGGTCATCGGCAGTTGCCCTCATGGCAATACCCATCCTGTGGTATCGGAAGAACAGGGTCAGAAGGCCGAATATTATAAGTGAAATGACAGCTACCCAGATGTATTGCTGAGAGACTACGGCACCGCCGATATGGATGGGCTCTATAGGAAACAGGCGTGGCAGGGCGTCGACGCTCCAGGGCCAGACGAAATTGACTATTCCCTCAATAAAATAGGCTAGCCCCAGCGTCACCGTGATGAGGGACAGAATTGGCTGAGCGATGAGAGGCCGGAGAGCGAATCTCTCGATTACCCAGCCCAGGAACAGGGCAAAGATAATAACCAGAGGAAAGCCGAGCCAGAGCGGGAACCCGGCCTGAACCAGCATACCGTAGGTAAACCAGGAAGAGAGCAGTACCAGCTGACCCAGTGCCAGGTTGGCCACGCTGCTTGATTTCCAGACCAGGACGAAGCCCAGGGAAATCAGGGCATATGCCATACCCACGGACAGACCTGTAATCAAAAACTGTAAAAACTCGGTCATCCGGTATTTAACCCTCCTCGTTAATGGCTCTTACCTTGATAGCGGTGGTCACTATTCCTTTGCGTCCGTCTCTATAGGTTACCGGGGCTTCGACTTTAATTTCGTGGCCGTTTTTATACATGGCATTAATCAAGTCTTTATACCGCTCCTCCATAAATTCCCTTCTCAGCTTTCGGGTTCGGGTTAGCTCAGCTTCATCGGGGTCGAACTCCTTATGCATCAGGACGAATCTTCTAACTCTGGCCAGTTCCGGCAGATAGCTGTTTACCCGTACCAGGTCCTTCTGCACAAGGTCAGCGACCTCTTTTTTCTGGGACAGGTCAACGAAGGTGGTATAAGGGATATGGTTTCGTTCCGCCCACTTGCCCACCATGGCGAAATCTATGTTTACAATAGCCGAGACAAAGTCTTTATCCTTGCCGCCGATAACCATGGCGTCCTTGATATACGGACTGAACCTCAGCCTGCCTTCGATGTACTGTGGGGCATATTTGGCTCCGGAGCTCAGCTCGCCCATGTGCTCCAGCCGGTCCATGAAAATAAGGTGGCCTTCCTCATTGATATTCACGGCATCCCCGGTATGACACCAGCCATCTATCAGGGTAACCGCCGTCTTGTCGGGGTCTTTATGGTAGCCTGTGAACATGCAATCACTGGAAACCAGGAGTTCCCCCTCATCGGTTATCCGGAGTTCGGTGCCGAGCGCCGGCCGGCCGACACTCTCGAATTTGATTTCTCCTCTACCGTGAGAAGAAATCAAGCCGGCCTCGGTGCTGGCATAGCACTGTCTGAGTTCAACGCCGATGGCATGGATGAGGCGGAAGGTATCCAGACTGAGCACCGAGCTTCCGGTTACGGCAAATCTCACCTTGCTCAATCCAAGCCTGTCCTTGAGGGGCCTGAACAAAGCCAGATAGGCGATTCCGTGCAGAATGCGCCAGAACAGATTCGGCGTTTTGCCCTGGAATTTGATATCGGCGATTTTGTGACCTACCGGCAGGAACAGGTTATAGGTAAAACGTTTTAAGAAATTGGCGTCCACCATCTTTACCTGAATTTCACTGACCAGTCCTTCCCACTGCCGCGGACCGTATATCACGAAGTTCGGGCCAACTTCGCGTGTGTCCTCGGCTATAGTCTCGGGCTCTTCAGGGAAATTGAGCCTAGCTCCGGTCAGCAAATGGGGAATGGTGGCGAAGAAGCTATCGCCTACCCAGGCTGCCGGGAAGTTGGAAATTAAATCGTCGTGCTCATCCATCGGGTAGCGATTAATGAATCCCTGAGCCGTGGTTATCAGGGCACGGTGAGTAAGCACAGCTCCTTTGGGCAGGCCGGTAGTCCCCGATGTGTAGTAAATGAAGGCGGCGTCATCGCCATTGCCTCCTTCCACATTCTGCTCGAACAGGCCGGGGTGTGCCTTTTCATACTCTTTGCCCAGCTCCATTACTTCGTTGAAGCTGATAAGTATGGGGTCTTCGTAGTTCCTTAGTCCCTTGGGGTCCCAGTAAATGACCTTTTTCAGCAAGGGCAGCTCATCCTTGATTTCAATGAACTTGTCTGTTTGCTCCTGGTCATTGACTATGGCGAACTTGGCATTAGAATGCTCGGCAACGTATTTTACTTCCGAAGGGATAGAGTCAACAAAGATTCCGGTAGCAATAGCTCCGGCTGCCTGTACGGCGAACTCGCCCCAGAACCACTGCGGTTCGTTATCGCCTATAATGCAGACCACGTCCCCCCGCTCCAACCCCAGGCTTATCAGACCCAGTGAGAAGTATCTGACGTTTTCGTAGTAGTCCTGCCAGCTATATCTCTGCCAGATACCAAACATTTTCATGGACATCGCTGTCTGCAAACCCCATTTGGTATAATTGCTTCTGATTATTTGTGGAATCGTCTCCTGTTTTTCCATCGTTGTCCTGTTAGAACGCCTTCTACCGCAGTATAAATTGAATTACCTCCCGCTTTGGGAGGTAATCTTTAACCATCGAACTAATAACACCAATTCCTTATCTAGACATATATCTCAAAACCTCCCATGCGCACCACCCGTGCGCACGGTAAAGATGAATTTGGCATTCTCTGGGTTACTACGGGCGAGGAACATCTCTATATTGCCCTTATTTAGTTCAAACAACGGGATAGCTTACCATATGAAAAAACTTCCTGTCAATTATAGCGGAGTATGAGGCGGTTGGTTATAGATTCAGTCTGTATGAACAGTAGTGCCGGTGGCTTTGGCAATAAGCTTACCGTCCTGGTTGGTGACCGTCATCTCGGAGACGCCAATCCGGCGGCCGCTCTTGACCACACGGCATTCAGCAGTCAGTTCATCGCCAGCGGCGGCGCCGGAAATTAAGTGAATGTTAAACTGTGTTGCGATACTAGGGCTGACCAGGGAGTTTGTGGCGTAGGCAAATGCCTGGTCGGTCACCGCCATTACGATTCCACCGAAGACCATGCCATTAAAGTTCATATATTCGGGTGTCAGCTTCATGGCCACTTTGGCGTAGCCTGGAGTGAGCTCAATCAGCCTCATTTTAAGGAACTCGGCGATGGGTTCCCCGGCCTCTTTAGCTTTCAATTCTTCCAGGCTATTTGATAGCTCTTTATCTGCTGCGGACATCCTGCCCCTTTCCATTTCGGCGGTAACTTCGCTACATTATATCATAACCGGATATATGGCATACAGGAAGGCTTTTGTATATTGACAAAAGAGGTGGTAATAATCCCATAATAATAGCCAGATGCTGTACGCGAAAGGAGGTAAAGATGTCTGTATATCTTATGCTGACGACTCTGACTGATGAAGGGAGGAAGGCCCTTCAGGATGACCCCGAGATACTGAAGGAGATAAATAAAGAAGTTGAGTATATGGGAGTTAAAATATTAACTCAATACGCACTTCTGGGGCAATATGATTTCGTTAATATCCTTGAAGCTCCTAGCAACGAGGCAGTGGCCAAACTGGCGATAAGATTGAGTGCTAAAGGGACCACTCAAACCCTGACACTGACTGCCATCACCCTTGACGACCTTATTGCTACTCTTAAGGACAAGGAAAAACCCTGGTAACACTTTTATTCTTACTATTTATCACCTATTATTGAACGGTAAGCGTGTGCTTCCCCGTACGGCATGGTCGGCTGATTACTGGTAAACGATAGTGTATATGCTGCGGGCAGTCTGACGAGAAAGGCGGAGTCGTTGCTTTGAAAAAAGAAATACAGCTTATTGATGGCCGTATTATAGTCCAACCCTATCACCCGGATGATGCCGACCGATTATATGAAGCTGTATGTGAGTCTATTACCGAGCTCTCGCCATGGATGCCCTGGTGTCACCAGGACTACTCCATCAAGGAAAGCCGGCAGTGGCTGGACTCTTGTAATGAGACCTGGGAAAAAGGCAGCGAATATGAATTCGCAATAACCGATTCCAGGGATGGTGTTTTTCTCGGGGGTGCCGGCCTGAATAGAATCGATATTGCTAATCGCATTGCCAACCTCGGCTACTGGATAAGGAGCAGTCGGGCGGGACACGGTGTGGCAACGGCAGCGGTACAACTTCTGGTTCGGTTTGCCTTCGGTGAACTCAAGCTGAACAGGCTGGAGATTATTGCTGCCACCGGCAATAAAGCGAGCCTGCGTGTCGCCGAGAAGCTGGGTGCCACTCGTGAAGGAATCTTGAGAAACCGCCTTGTCATCCGCGACCGGGTTCTTGATGCCGTGATATTCTCACTGGTTCCGGGCGACCTCAAGCAGACCTGAAAGAGCGAAAAGGAGATAATAGATGACGGTAGCTGCGCTTGTATTGAACAAGAAAGATAACGTAGCCACGGCGGTTCGCCCGTTAAATAGTGGTGACGGTATAGACGTGGCCGTTGGAGAGAAAGCTGTTACCGTGGTGCTTTTACAGACTATTCCCTTTGGACACAAGTTTGCCCTTAAGGATATTGAAAGCGCTGGGCAGATTGTCAAATATGGAGAAAAGATAGGGCAGGCCACGGTAAGAATAAAAAAGGGAGAGCATGTGCACGTACACAACGTGGAAGGCCTCAGAGGGAGAGGAGATATACCGTGAATTTTCAGGGGTACAGGAGAAATAACGGGGCTATCGGCACGCGCAATCATGTGCTGGTTTTTCCCACCGTTATCTGTGCATCCGCGGTAGCCAGTATGATAAGTAAGGCTGTACCGGGCACGGTCACCGTTACCCATTCTCACGGATGCGGCCACATGGCCGAAGAGAAAGAGCATATGATTCGAGCCATGGCCGGTTTCTGCGGCCACCCGAACGTGGCCGGTGTCTTACTGGTCGGTTTGGGATGTGAGCTCATCACGCCGGAAGTGATTGCTGAAGTAATAGCAAAGGCGGGCCAGAGGTTTGAGATTTTAAATATCCAGGCCGAAGGCGGCACCACCGCTGCTGTCGGGAAAGGCAAGCTATTAGCGGAGAAGCTGTTGAAAGAGGCAAATACAGTCGGGCGCGAGACGGTTGATATCTCCGAGCTGATTATCGGCACCAACTGCGGTGCCTCGGATACGCTGTCCGGGCTGACCGCCAACCCGGCTCTCGGTGTCGCCAGTGATATGCTGGTTGCGGCGGGAAGTACAGTGTTTCTTTCGGAAACTCCGGAGTTGATAGGTGCCGAGCATGTGCTTGCCCGCAGAGCCGCGAGTGAAGCTGTTAGGAAGCGTATCTACGAGATAACGTCGGCCGTCGAGGCCCTGGTAAAGAAAGCCGGCGTGGATATCCGCGGCTCAGAGCCTTCACCGGGTAATATCGAGGGCGGACTGACGACGTTGGAGGAAAAATCGCTGGGTGCCGTTCTTAAAGGCGGCACATCAACAATCAGGCAGGTGATAAATTACGCAGAGAGACCTGCCGAAAAAGGGCTTGTTATAATGGACAGTCCGGCCCATGATGCTGTCTGCAACACGGGCATGATTGCCGGTGGTGCCCAGGTCATCGTTTTCCCCACCGGGCGGGGCACGCCGCTGGGGGCACCGACTGTCCCGGTGATAAAGGTTTCATCCAACAGCGGCATTTACGAGCGCATGAAGGAGAATATAGACATTAATGCCGGTGATATACTTGATGGTGGAGAAACAATTGAGAGTATCGGTGAACGGATTTTTCAAGAAATTATCGAGGTTGCCTCCGGCAAGATAACGAAGGCTGAGGCGTTAGGACACAGTGAGTTCGCCATCCATTCGCTGGGACTGGCAGTATAGTATGAATTAAGCTGTGAATACGTGGCGGTAACGCAACATATATTAATATAAATACAGGAGTAAGAGTACAAATGGGTATGGACGCGTTAGATGAAGCCATTCGGAGTGCTGAAGAATATAAGAAGAGGGGGGACTTACCCATGGATAAACAGGAAGCAATGACCCAGGGGCTCGAAATGATGGAGAAGTCAATAATTTGTATGCTCGGGACGAATGGCGATGACGGTTACCCGAATATTAAAGCAATGATGAACTTGAAGCACGAAGGGCTGAAAAAAATCTGGTTCAGCACCAATACTTCTTCCAAAAGGGTACAACAGTTGAGGAAGGACAACAGGGTATGTGTGTATTACGTGGATGAGAGGGAATTCAAGGGACTAATGCTCATTGGAACTATAGAAATCCTGCAGGACATAGAATCGAGAAAAATGCTCTGGAGTGAGGGAGCCGAAATATATTATCCGCAGGGCGTGGAAGACCCGGACTATTCGGTGCTGGGTTTTACGGCTAAACGAGGTAATTATTATCATGGATTGAAGAATATTGATTTTGAAATAGAGTAACTAGTACATGTATATGGAGAAATGACGTGACAAATACCGTTAAATTACCCCAGCTGGCGTGGCATCCTTCAGGTGAAGGATTAAAAGAGCTGGAACTGCCCCTCCCCGAAAGCTGGCAGGTGGAGGTATGCAACATGGCTGGGTATAATCGCCCGCACCTGAAGCCGGAGGGGATTAAAGAATCTATTACCAATCCAATCGGTATGCCGCCGCTGCGGGAGTATGCCCGCGGTAAAAAAGAGGTGGTCGTTATTTTCGATGATATGGCGCGTGTCACCAGGGTGGCCGAGATTGTGCCCCATATCCTTGAGGAACTGGCCGCCGCCGGCATTAAAGATAATCAAGTCCGATTTATCGCTGCCTGCGGATGTCACAGCGCCATGAACCGTCTCGATTTCGTTAAAAAGCTGGGCGAGGATGTCCTGGCACGATTCCCGGTCTATAATCATGCCCCGTACGGGAAATGCGTATACGCGGGCACGACCAGCTCCGGTACTAAAATACGTATCAATGCCGAGGTAATGAAGTGCGACCTGAAGATAGGCATCGGCTCCATCGTCCCGCATATCATGGCCGGGTTCGGCGGCGGCAGCAAGATAGTGCTGCCGGGGGTGGCGGCCTACGGGACGATAGTCGCCATGCACACTTCGCGGGCATCTTCCCCGCAGACAGAAGTAATAGATACGGTTACGGGCATGGGCGCCCTGGAAAACAACCCCCGCCGCCGTGATATTGACGAAGCTGCGGACATCGTCGGACTGGACATGAAAATAGACGCTGTGGTCAATATGTGGGGCGAGACGGTGGCTATCTTCGCCGGTGCTCCTAATCCGACCTACTCTGTTGCCCTTAATGAGGCCAGGACTCACTATCTTACCCCGACGGTAAAAGATAAAGACATCGTTATTGCCAACACCTTCGCCAAGGCCAACGAGGCAATTACCGGCCTGTTAATCGCATTCCCGGCGGTGAGTCAGCGGGGAGGTGATGTCGTTCTCATTGCCAATGCGCCGGAAGGTCAGATTACTCATTACCTCATGGGTCCTTTCGGGAATGACATCGGCGGTCAGCTGCAACTGCAAATGGAGCCCCCACCGAATATAAATAGACTAATCGTCTTTAGTGAATATCCAGAACTCTCCAGCAAGCGCTATCTGGAGGACACGGAGAAAGTGGTAATGGCATATGACTGGAATGATGTTCTGAAGCTGCTTAAAGAGAGCCACAGTCCAAAGGCAAGGGTGGCCGTCTATCCGAACTCAGATATTCAATATTGCGCCGGGTAATAAAGTCTGATTGATAGCTAATAGCCGGAATATTCTGTAAAGACTTCCCGGTAATCTGTTAGTTATTTATTGAGATATTTTATAAAGCCTTCTCCGTGCAGGGATTCGCTGAATTTATGCCTGCCCAGCTTCAACAGGTGCCCGAGGTAGCTTAAGCCCTCGGCGACGGCGCTGTAGCGGATAGCGCCGGGCTCGATGCATCTCCAGCAGTGTTCCGTTTTCCCGATTAGCTTTCGCCAGGAATGGGCCGGCTTGCCGTTCCAGATATCTTCAATCCTCTGTTTCTTTATATCGCCGATTGGCTCGGAGAGCAATTCGCAGGGATATACTTGACCGTCGAACTCGATGAACAAGTAATTCTGTAACGCCGTGCATGTCCATTGCTTGCGCCCGCCAGCCAGGAAACTCCGCGCCCTTGAGTAGAAATAGTTCGTCTCCAGTTCATTTCGGCTGTAGAATTTCAATAACTTCGCGTATTCGGCGTGACCCAGGCTTAATGCCTCTATTTTATCCTTGTTCCTGAACCTCGTTTCCGTAAAGAAAGCCGGCGAAATAATGTGGAAGAGTCCCCTTTCCCGAGCGAAATCCAGAATAGCATCAAGCATATCAATGTTATCAGGCAGGACCGTTGTTTTCAGTCCGATGAAGTAATTGGCGTAATTCTTCCTGAGTTCCAGAAGACCGCTGAGGGTTCTGGTGGCCAGCTCGAAAGCCCCTCTGGTTCCCCTGATTTTGTCATGGGTTTCCCCAATACCGTCGATGGAGGCGACACTGACCAGGTCGATGCCGGTATCTCTCAAACCTTCCAGCATCTTTTCGTAGTTCGAGACTATTCGTTCGGGCAACAGACCGTTGGAGGCAATAATGATGCTTCTCAGGTGAGGGAAATGACTTTTCTTCAGTCTGCCGACTTGGAGTACAATGTCGGCCAGGTCATCCCTGAGGTGGGGTTCGCCGCCGGTCAGGTCCAGCTCGACCAGTTCCGAAAACAAGGGGCGTGACAGTAACTCTATTATCTCGTCTCCGGGCATCTCCAGGCTCTTGATATCGGGAATCTCCCTGGCGCTTTTCCACATGGTGCACATGATACAGTGAGAGTTACAGCGATTTGTTACCGCCAGGCTGACCACCGCCGGCTTCAGAGGGGCTCCGGTCAGCTTTGAATAGCGAAATCTGAGGGCGTTACCCAGCAACCTGGTGGCTGCCTGGTAATAATTAACTCTGTTATCTATCTTCATTCTCCATTCTTAATATAGCAGATATCTGGTTCCGGGAACTAGGCACGCTTGAAGGAAATGATGTATGAACCGAAATACCTTAGCTTCAGACACCCCCAGAAGACGCCTATTTGGTAGGCCAGATGCTCCAGGACATAAAAAAGAAGGAAGACCGGATAGAGCAGGCCCGGCTTTTTTACAGAGTAATCCACGATGGAAGTTAAAAGTATTGCCAGCACGCCGAAAAGCCACAGGGAGTTAAGTAAGAAGCCGAGCGCGAATATTAAAATCAGATAATACCGGACCAGGTGGAAAAAGGCGAAATAACTGAAAGAGAGGTAGCTTCTGAGGATAGAATAGGCTATCTGCCTGAAAGCCAGCGCCATTTTATACTTCTTCAGGGTAGCGGACTTCCGAGAAACGTCGAACGCGAATACGAGGGGGATAGCGATGAGGGGGTAGGGGTTCAACAGCAGAACGGCAAGGGCCAGGGCAAGGAAAAGCAGGCCGGTGTAAATAGAGATGAGGAAAGTCTTTTTTTTGTCACGGTGATAGCGGTAGAGACTGGCTTCCGATGTACCGTAATCGCATCGTCGCGCCAGCATTTTATCAGGGCTGTTGCGGTGCTTGTGGGCGACTCTTCCGTAAGGAACGTAAAGGAGCGTGTTGCCAAGATTTCTCAGCCGCCAGCAGAAGTCCACATCCTCGCCTATATACATTCCGGGGGTAAAACCGCGGGTCTGCATGAAGGCTTCCCTATCGACCAGCAGATTTGCCGTCGGCACGTAGAAAGTGGACTCCGAATTGCCTTCGAGCAAGAGCCGTTTTCCCATGTTCAGCGGCGAAGAGACCTCTTCGTACCGGTCTAAAAAACCGTCCTTGTAGTAGCCTTCCACGTAACCGCCTACGGCACTCACGGTCTCTGCCTGGAAAAACGGGGTGATTTCCTTCAGCCAGTTCTCCCGGGCAATACAGTCGGCATCAAGAAAAGCCAGGATATCGCCGTCGGTGTTTGCTACTCCAATATTACGGCAGACGGCCGGGCCTCTTGACTCAACCAGCCTGATGACTTTGATTTCGGAGGAAGCATACTGGGAAATATCACCTTCCGAGCCGTCATCCACAACGAGTATTTCCAGCTTATCTTCGGGGTAATCGAGACCCGCCAGCGATATTAGGCAGTCGAGTAAATCCTCCACCTGGTCCCTGACCGGTACAATTACTGAGACGCTGGGATAGTCTTCAATTTCACCTATTCTTTCTAATTTTAGATATCCCCGGGATGTTAGAGAGAGCAGCCCCCTTAGCAGATGCCACTCACTGAGTCGGGGGTTCTGGCTGGCGAACTCGGAGAGGCCGCCTCCCTCCTGGAGATGTTTGAGGAGTCGGAAAAGGGATTTGTTCAGTCGGAGTATCCTCAGTGGTATTCTGGAAAGCAGGAAATAGCCGTCAGCATCTTCTCTCAAACAGGTGTTATCCGCTAATGAAAAGCCAAACCCCTTCATCAACCTGTGACCGGTTTTATTACTTCCTCGGCTATGAGAAGCTCAAAAAGCTTGTCGGCCAGTTCCGCGCTGTTGCCTTCGAGCATCATCCCCTGTCGCTTTGAGATACCGCCCTCCAGCAGCTTCATGATTCGTTCAAATGCCGGTAACGAACTCTCCGGTGTAGGTACTTTTCTGGGCCTGGGCCTCGGGTACGCAAACCCTGTAACCCTGGCAGGGTCTTTTTTAAGCTCCGCAGGGGATATATTCAGGTCGTTGAGGGAAAGCAGAGTTACTTCACTGTACTGGCTCTCTAAAAGTTTATCCAGAGACGCGTAAGGTAACCTCCCTCCTTCCCCCTTTACAGCAGCGACGGCGGGTAAAGAGCATTGTATTTCTTCCCGTTCTCCCCGGCCGATGTCTCTTATAAGGTTGATATTCTTTTGCTCCCCGGTTAGCTCCAGACTAACGACTTCGCCAGCACATGGCAGGTCGAGCCAGGCCGCTATCAGGGGGCCTATCTGACCATTGCCGGTATCCATGCTTCTGGTTCCCGTCAAGACGAGGTCGGCGCCTGACAGCGATACGGCTCCGGATAACAGCATCGCCTTCTGGTAGGAAGACAGTTCCCCAAAATCTTCCCCCCATATGCGTACAGCCCTGTCCGCACCCAGCGCCAGTCCCTGTCTTAAGTAGCCCTCCACCCTTTCCGGACCGACAGAGATGACAGTGATTTCAACCTGTTCTGCCTTATCCGGCGACTTGAGGGCAAGCGCCATTGTCAGCGCCTCGGCGTCATTCGGGTTCAGCCTGAGCGGCAGTCCTTCACAGAAGACAACCGCATTCATCAAGCCGGTATCAAGGCTCAGAGTCGAATCAACCACCTCTTTTAAACAGACTACAATTTTCATGGTTATTCTTCAGGTCAGCCGGAAGCAAACCCCATAGCCGCCCCGCGGATAGCTCCAGTCTATGGCTCCTTTATCACAGACTACGTAGCAGGTGCCGCACTCAAGACATGTCTCGTAGACGACGGTCATTGTTCTGGTCTCTTCATCAAAGGTGTAGCAGTTAGCCGGGCAGGACTGGACGCAGGCGCGGTGGTCGCAGGAACGACATATGTCCTTGTTCAGGATAATATGGGGCTGTTCGTCAACCTGGAACTGTGTCAGTTGCGGTAAGTTCTCTATATTCATAGCAAAGCCCTGCCAATCTTAATGCCATCGGCAACCAGGTTTTTCAGTCCGACTTTTTTCAGCGCCTCTTTCCGGGCAAGGTGCAACAGCTTCGACCTGGGGGTGCCGTCGACCCTGTACAGCTTCTCAAGTATACTGGCGAGAATCTGAGGGTAAGCCTGAAACAGGCGTTCCATGTGCATCATGCCGACGGCGTTTTTGAATGTCTTCATGTCTTTGATGATAAAGCTGTCATCCAGCTTCTTTTTATAGAGTGAAAGCATCCGGGCGCTATAGTCCCCGGCCTCTATGGCTTTAAGAGCCGTCTCGGCGGCCAATACACCGGAGGTCATGGCCAGGTTAATCCCTTCCAGGTTGATGCCGTTGGTATAGCATAAGCCGGCGGCATCGCCGGCCACCATCATCCCGCCCGTGTAAAGCTGCGGCATGGCCTCTATACCGCTTTCGGGGATAAGGTGTGCCGAGAATTCCAGTGGACTGGCGCCTTTAATCAGCTTTCTTACCTGCGGGTGCTGTAACAATTCATCCAGGACCTCATATGGTGCTTTACCCGATGCCCTAAGGGAGTCGAGATGCACCACCATGCCGATGGAGATACTCTCCCGGTTGGTGTAAAGGAAACTGCCGCCCCGCAGTCCTTCGGGTATGCCCACGAAGCTGATATCGGCACCTTCATCCCGCACAAGATGGAACCGCTCGTTAATGGTTGCTTCGGGCAGACCCAGGAGGAGTTTGATGCCCAGACCCATATCGGCGCTTTGCAGGTCTCCCCTCATGCCGGCTTTTTTCGCCATAAAGGACAGGACGCCATCGGCGGCAATGGTGATATTTCCCCTCAGTTCCCCCTCCCGACCCTTTACGGTTACGCCAATGATGCGCCCATCTTTCTTAATAAGGTCCTCGGCCGTGCAGTCGTTGAGCAATATAGCCCCTTCTTTAACGGCTTCACCGGCGAGCCAGTTATCAAAGGCAGGCCGGAAGACGGTGTAGCCGTTGTACGGTGGCCGCTCGAAATTTTCGTTTTCAAAAGTCAGCGATACAGCCGATTCCGGGGTCATGAAGGCCAGCACCTTTTTGTAAACGTGCCGTTCCAGGGGCGCCTTTTCCCAGAAGGAAGGGAGCATTTCGTTAAGAACGGGTGTATTATGAAGCAGCCCGCCGAACATATTCTTGGCGCCGGGATGCTTGCCCCGTTCCAGCATGCAGACATTCAGTCCGGCGCGCGCCAGTTTGAGGGCTGCCATGCTGCCGGCTGGCCCTGCTCCTATAATGACAACGTCAAAGTATTTTGCCATCTTCCCTGGCCTTTTTAATTTTTTCAATCAATATAGGCAATACATCTTTCAGGTCAGCGGCTACACCCACGTCCGAGTTCTGGAAAATAGCCGCCTTACGGTCACGGTTAATGGAAACGATTTTCCCCGAATCCTGAATACCGCCGACGTGGTGGCTCGCCCCCGATATCCCCAGAGCCAGGTATAGCTCCGGGCTGACTACCTTGCCGGTCTGGCCAATCATCCGCTCTCTGGGGATGTTGCCGCCGTCAACTACCGGCCTGGTGGTGCCGATGGCGCCTTCAATCAGGCTGGCCAGTTCTTCAACCAGAGGCAATAACTCATCGGTGGCCGCCCCCACACCGGCAGCGACGATGGTGTCAGCTTCGGTAATGTCTACGGTTTGGAAGTCCGCGGGCAGGAAGGCCAAGTGTTTCGTCCTTATCGACTCGGCAGCCAACGCCGGTTCGATTTCCAGAATTTTAACTCTGGTATTTTTAGCAACGGGGGCCACGTTAAGTACTCTAACATCCATGGTTACCACCATAGTGCGGTCTGTTTGAAAAACGACCTCCTGATACAGCTGGTCGCCGTAGACGTAACGGTAGAATTTGGGACTCTCCAGATGGGAAAGGTCCATTCTGGCGCAATTCGAAACTACGCCTGTCTCAAGTAACGCCGCCAGCCGGGGAGCCAACTCCCGGCCGATAGCGGTGTTGCCCATGAGAAGTAGCCAGGGTTTGTCTGCCTGTATTCTTGGTAACAGCGAGGCCGAGTATGCCTCCGCCGAGAAATTTTGTAAAAGGGGGTCCTGAAAAACGTAGGCCTTGTAAACGCCATACTGACCGAAAATCCCGGAATAGTCCTGGCTCTGGTCGCCGAGTACCAGAGCCGTCACGGCGGCGCCGGTCTTTTCGGCGACATTTCTAGCCTCAGTAAGGAGTCCGAGACTTATTTTACCAAATTCTTCGGCGTTACTGTCTATCTCCGGCAATACCCAGATTTCTCTTGGTTTGGCCACTTTAACGTTTATCTCCTGGCGGCTAAATCGTTCTGCCCACTTTATCGCCTTCGAGTATCGCCATATCTATCTTGCGGGGCGCCACGCAATCGCCAATACGATAAAGCTCTTCGACTTTGCCTTTCAAAGCGTTATACAGGGCATCTTCCACGCGGTTTCCCATTGCCAGCACTATGGAGTCGTAGCCACTGATGGTATACCACTCGTTCGAATACACGTTGAAGCCGTTTACTTCCAGTCCCTTGATTTCCATGACGGCGAAGTCCGTCGTAAAAGTGACGCCCTTCTGCAGGAGACGCTGCCGGGTAAGGTTCATATCCTGTATGGGCCCGAGGTCCTGCCCGACGAATAAGGAGGAGGTAAGCATGTGGACTTCCTTGCCCTGGTCAGCGATAAATTCGGCCGTAGCCGTTGCCTGGTGATGCCCGTCATAGTCGATAAAGAGCACCTTGTTGCCGAGGTCGGCCTCGCCGGTAAGGACCTGCCAGACATTGAAAATGTTCGGGCCGTCGGCACCCGGCACCGGGCATTCCTTGGGCACCGAGCCGGTGGCGATGATGACAGCGTCGGGATTGTGTTCCAAGACAAAATCGGCGGTGACTTCCTTATTGAGGACTATCTCCACGGGCAGTATCTTGAGCTGGTTTTCCTCGTTGCGAATAACAGACTCCAGCTCTTCCCGTCCCGCGCCCAGAGCGGCAATAGCAATCTGCCCTCCCGGTTTATCCTGCTTTTCGTAGAGGGTCACCTGGTGGCCACGCTGAGCGGCGACTTCGGCTGCACGCAGGCCGGCCGGTCCCCCGCCGACAATTAATACCCTTTTCTTAAGTGGCGCCGGTTTTATAGAGCCGATACCCAGCGTTTTTTCACATCCGATATTCGGGTTTTGAATACAGCCAATGGTCTTGTTGCCGGATATACGTGCGTAACACCCCTGATTATCGGCAACGCAATAGCGGATTTGTTCCAGACGGCCTTCTTTGGCTTTGTTGGCTAACTCGGGGTCGCAAATTTGAGCGCGTACCATGCCAATCATGTCGGCCTGGCCGTCAGCCAGGACCCTTTCGGCCATTACAGGGTCATTAATCCTGCCGGTGGCGAAAACAGGCAGATTGACCACCTCTTTTATACCAGCGGCCAGCGGTATGGTATATCCCAGCGGAGTGTGCATGGTACCGCCGACCATATGGAGATTATAGAATGTCGCCACACTCAGGTCTATGAAGTCGATTTTTCCCGTATTTTCAAAAATGCGTGCCATCTCCCTGGTATCATCCAGGGTAAGGCCGCCGGAAATCAACTCGTCGGCGCAGAGGCGTATCCCCAGGGTATAGTCCTGGCCAACCGTCTTCCGAACAGCCTCGATTACTTCCAGGGCGAACCTCATCCGGTTCTCCAGGCTGCCGCCGTATTCATCGGTGCGGAGGTTTGATAGGGGTGACAGGAACTGCCTTATCAGTGAGCTGTGTCCGAGCTGAAGCTCAATGCCGTCGAAGTGACCTTCCCGCACGTGGGTAGCCGACCGGCAGAAATAATCAATAACTTCCCGGATGTCTTCCAGTTCCATTTCCTTGGGGACTTCCCGGAACATGACATCCGCGACCGGGGAAGGACCCCAGATTGGCAGTCTGGAATTTGTCCCGTCTCCCTGGGCACCATTGTGGTTCAACTGGGCAAATATCCGCGTTTCATATTCGTGGACGGCACGGCATATCCGGCGGTAGCCGGGCACGACCTCCGGCTTAAAGGCATCAATAAGCTTTTCATAGGCATGGTCTGTGGGGTGCACGGACTGCTCTTCGGTGATTATCAGGCCGGCACCGCCTTTAGCCCGCTCCGCCAGGTAGTAGACGTGCCGTTCGGCCGGTAAATTATATTCGGCGAAGTTGGTCAGGTGGGATGAAAAGGAGATGCGGTTCGGCACCACGGTCTGGCCTATCCGGAGCGGTGAAAACAGATACTTAAATTGACCGTACATGTCTCTGTCCCCTGTCAATGATACTATTTCTGGCCTTCGACTGGCGGTGCGGGTAATACATCCCGGCTCCAGTTAATCAGGCATTCCGGGTCGGCGCTGTTGAGGTCTTTGCTGACGAAGTAAGCGACGGCGGGGCAACCGCCCCGGCACTTGCTAAAGCGGGGGCAATTACGGCAGGCTGCGGGTTCAAGATGCCGGAAGTAATTAAAGGAGGCCGACTCGTCCCAGATACTCCGGAAAGACGTATCCCTCAAGTTTCCACCGCAGAACTCTTTTTCCTGCATAAAGGCGCAGGGATAAACAAAGCCACAGGGGTCGATGCAGCAGGTCATCTTGCAGGCTCCGCACATGTCCAGCCCGAGCTGCCTTCTGCCGTCACCGGAGATAGAGAAAAAGGAATCGCCGGTTAAAATGGAGGGGTCATCACCGAGCCAGTCCGAAAGCTCTTGCAGTTGTGCCGAAGTCAGCCTCAGCATCTCCCAGCTTTCCCTGCCCCTTCCCGATGGACGAAACCGGGACACGCGTAGACTGGCCCCGTAAGAGCCGGCCAGTTCTTTGAGCTGACTTAGCTGCATAAAGTTCAGGGAGGTTACCACGGTATTGATGCTGAGCGGGATATTTTTGCCGGCCAGGCGTTCAACCCCCCTGATAATACGGTGGAATGTCCCCTGTCCGCGTATCCGGTCGTTGACATCGGGCGTAGCGCCGTCAAGGCTTACCTGGACATTCACCAGTGGATTGTCCGCAAAGCAGGCTATCGCCTCGTCCGTCAACATGGTGCCGTTGGTGCTGATGCAGGTAACAATCCCCCTTTCGTGGATGTAACGCAGCAGGGGGATGAAGTAGCTTTTGAGCAAGGGCTCTCCACCGCCGAAATTTATCTCAAATATCTTGAGTGCCGCCAGCTGGTCAACGATGGACAGGCACTCATCCAGATTGAGCTCACCTGGTGATTCGGTGCTGCTGCTGGAGAGGCAGTGGATACAGTTCAGGTTGCATTGATGCGTGATTTCCCAGGTGATATTTACGGGGGCGGATAATGGCCATTCAGCATAGTTCATTAACAATCATCCTGTTCGCCGTCAGGCGCTGTGTTAGTTTTGGTATGGAGCGTTCGATAATCTCCGCCGGGGTGCCGGTGCGACTGGCTATATCAGCGATAATATCCTCCAATGTCCAGGTTCCGTCGAAATATTGAGGATGGAGCCAGTCGCCGCTTTTAACGAAGCAAACCTTATGTCGATGCTGCGAGTAGAACAGCAGGCCCCAGCTTTCCTTCCGTACCTGAACGTTTTCTGCCAGTCGGCATGCCATGTTTAGTAAACTCCGCAAACACCGTCGATACTGAGCTCCTCAACGATAATCTCTTCGATAACCTGCGGTTCTTCCTCTGTTGTTTGGCTCTCATCCTTTGCGGTTGCCAGTGTCTCCTTTTCCATCTTAAATACTAACCTTCTTTCTACTATGTCTGATGATATCTTAAAATATGGGTGACGAGTCCCTTTATCATTTTACAATTATCCGGGGACTTCTCGCCACCCCATGACTTTACTATTTTTTATTCATTCTTATCTTTTCCCCTCTTGGAAAGGGAGGATTTTCTGTCTACCTCACCCCCTTATTCCCCCTCTCCTTACGAGGTTTCAAAGGAGAGGGGGAAGGTTATGTAAGAGAGGCTTCGCCTCTCTAGAACTCTCTATGGGGTTGCGGGGTGGACATAAACGGGATAAGCCGCTGATGCCACGAGGGCGGCGGGTGGGAAAAGATATAAAAGAAGGGCCAGGGGGTGAGGTAAAGTTAATCAACCAAATGCAAACAGAACCTTGTCTTTGTCTATGCAGTTATCCCGTTCGGCTTCTCAGGTACGGCTCCGGCGGCCTTTATTTAGAGGGCACTCTTCAGGATGCCGATACATTCATCGTAATTGAACAATTTGGGGTTGCCCTGGCTGCAGAAATCGTTGGAATATACTTTCACAATGTGGTCAAAGTCCTTCTCCTCAAGACCGAACTGCTTGTTCAGCTGACCGGGAGTGATTTCCAGGTCTTTCAGCAGCCGTTCTATCTCGTAGAACCAGCGGTCGGAAGCCTCCAAATTGCTCATATTTGTAGTGTCGATGCCCATAGCCCGGGTCATAGCGGCGAACTTGTCCAGCGCGGCGGGCTGGTTATACCTTTCTCCGGCCAGCATTAAAACGCCGTTAATCCGGCCGTGATGGACGTCGGTTAAAGCGCTTATCTGGTGGCCGAGGCCGTGCACGATGCCGGCGCCGTTACCGAAGCCGATGCCGATGCCGCCCATGGTGGAAGCCCAGGCCATGCGCTCACAGGCATTGTTGTCCATGCGGTTATAGGTAAACTCCCGGAGGTTTTGGTAAATGAGCTCGTTAGCCCGCAGTAGCATGCCGTAGGCGTAAGGTCCCTGCACCTTGGTGACGAAAGCCTCGATAGCGTGTGCCAGGGCATCGAAGCCCGTCCAGGCGGCGATGTCGCGGGGCTGTAGCCTGCTGAGAAGGGGGTCGACAACAGCGATGGTGGAATGGATGTTAGGGCCGCTGACCAGCACCTTGGCTTTAGCCTTGGTATTGGAGATGGCTGCCCAGGAGGAGACCTCAGCGCCCGTGCCGGAGGTGGTCGCCACCGAAATCTGGGGGATGGTGCAGGCCTTCATATTCTTTAGTGTTTCCTCAAAGGGAGGGTCGAGAAAAACGGTAAAGTTGGTGATGTCCTTGCCGCCGTTAGCGTCCATGACGCGGACGCACTTGCCGGTATCGATAGAGCTGCCGCCGCCGACGGCTACCACACCGTCACATTGGCCCTCTTTGAATAGTTTGTAGGCTGCCATTATCTCGTGGTCCTTGGGGTTGGAGGTAATTTTATCGTAGATTTCCGTGGCAACACCGGCGTGGTTGATAACCCCCTTGATTTCTTCGATGATGCCGGTTCCTTTGAGTCCCGAGGTCACAATGAGGGCTTTTTTCATGCCGGCGGCTTTACATTCGTCGCCGATTGTTTGATAGGCTCCCCAGCCCAGGGCTATCTTGGGAATGGGGTTGGTGTAGACGATGGGGAATTCAAAAATTTCTTTGTTTATCATAGCTCTCCTCCTTTAAATATAATATAATCCTAGAATATTTTATTAACCATCCGGCATTTGAAGCAGGACTTTAATATTTTCCTCTTTATTGCTTATCAATTTCTCAAATCCCATGGTTACAGCGTCTTTGAGTGGTACTCTGGAAGTAATCAAGCCAGAAGCGTCAATTCTTCCATCAGCAAGTAGAGCTACAGCCGTCCTTCCCTCGTGTATATAAATAGAGCTGCCCACCAGGATTCTCTCACTAAACGTCATGCTGCTGAAATCGAATGTGCCGGGTTGGGAAAAGACTCCCGTGATGACGGTAATGCCGCCTCTTCGGGTCAGCTCTACGGAAAGCTGGGGTGTATCCGGGTAGCCGACACATTCGATGGATACGTCGGCGCCCAGGCCGCCGGTCAGGTTCTGAATCTGCCGGACTGGATTGCCGTCATTTAGATAGATAACTGCCGTAGCTCCCAGTTCTGAGGCACGTTCGCCCCGACCTTTATGCTTGGAAACGACATAGACTTCGGATGCCCCGGCAGCCCTCGCCGCCAGGAGAGCGCCAAGGCCAATGGCGCCGTCGCCTACGATGGCTACCGTATCTCCCGGACTAACTTTGCCCTGGCGGACAGCGTGAATTGCTACCGCCAGAGGTTCTACCAGGGCGCCGGACTCGTCGGATACCGCGTCTGGTAGTTTGTAGCAGGCGTACGCCGGGGTAATATAGTATTCTGCCATGCAGCCGTCTACGTCAAGTCCACTAAAGTTGGAGTTCACGCAAACGTTGTAAAGGCCCTTTTTGCAGTAGAAGCATTCGCCGCAGTACCAGTAACCCACCCCGGTTACCCTGTCGCCGACTTTAAAATCAGTTACGCCTTCGCCGACCGCGGCGACTGTGCCGGCAAACTCATGTCCGATAACGAGAGGAGCTTTATCAGCAGCAATCAAGCAGGGACCGGCAGCGTATTCCTTCAAATCAGTACCGCAGATACCGGCCAGAGTGACCTTTACCTTTAACTGCCCCGGGCCGGGTGCTGGCTCTGGAATGTCTTCATACCGGAGGTCTTTTCTACCGTACCATCTCAGCGCCTTCATATGTCGTACTTTCAGTCAGCTATGCTCTATAAAAATGGGGTACGAAGTTATTATTCAAGACCTCCTGGCTTTTGTCAAGTTGGATGGTTCTACCTCACCCCTGACCCCTCCTTTTCTTTAGCAGGCTATGTATTGTCTCTTCAAGCTGGTTAACGCTATATGGTTTGGTAATGACAGCGCTGAAGCCGTACTTCTTATATTCAGACATTATGGGGTCGGTGGCATAACCGCTGGAAACGATAACCTTGGCATCAGGGTCTATTTCGAGCAGTTTCTTGACCGCTTCCTTGCCGCCCATGCCTCCGGGAATGGTCAGGTCCATAATCACGGTATCAAACGGCTGCCCTGATTCTTTAGCCTGGGCATATTTATGCAGAGCTTCGGCTCCATCGCAGGTCACCTCCACCTCGTAGCCGGCAAGCTTTAACATTGTATGCAGCATCTTTCTGATTACCTCTTCATCGTCCATTACCAGAATCCGGCCGCCGTGATGTATAATTTTTTCCGGCGCGGGCTTCTTTTTTTCGGTTAGCGGTTTGTCTGAGGCCGGAAGATAGAGATGGAAGGTTGTACCTGCATCCTGAGCAGTGTCTACGGTAATATAACCGTCATGATTATTGATAATGGAATAGGCCGTGGCCAAACCCAACCCGCTCCCCTTCTGTTTGGTGGTAAAATACGGCTCGAATATCCTC
Source organism: uncultured Dehalococcoidaceae bacterium (assembly GCA_964558675.1). Classification (GTDB taxonomy): domain Bacteria; phylum Chloroflexota; class Dehalococcoidia; order Dehalococcoidales; family RBG-16-60-22; genus CAZLEY01. The sequence continues at coordinate 93,525 of CAZLEY010000003.1, forward strand.
GGCAGGTCCTTCTTGGATATGCCCACGCCTTTGTCTTCTATGTCTATCTGTATGTAATTTCCGCGGGGTAGGGGCAGGGCACCCACTTTATTGATAACCGTGTTCCTGACTCTGATTTTGAGTGTTCCTCCGGCGGGCATGGCTTCATTAGCATTGATAACTATATTATTGATAGCCTGGCTGATTTGCCCTTCATCGACTTCTACCGTCCACAGGTCGTATGGCAGGGATATCTCGAGCCTGACATTAGAGCCTCTCAGAGCAAAGGGGGCAGATTCTTTAATCAGTTCTGTTATGGAAGCCGGTTTCTTGACCGGTGAACCGCCTCGGGCGAATGTCAGCAGCTGTTGTGTCAGGGCTCTGGCTCTTATGGCTGCCTTTTCCGCTTCGTCCAGTCTTTCGTAGGCCTTTCTTTCTGTCTTCATGAGCTTCCTGGCCAGTCCGATATTGCCCATAATCCCGGTAAGGAGATTATTGAAATCGTGGGCAATGCCGCCAGCCAGTGTGCCTATTGATTCCAATCTCTCTATTCTTCGCTGTTCTTCCTCATCACGCTTACGCTCGGTGATGTCAATACACGTTGTCTGGAATACGGTCTCGCCTTTTACATGCGTTTGCATAATATTTAGCAGGGCGTAGAACGGAGTGCCGTCTTTACGTTTAAGTCGCGTCGTATAATTAGACGCTTTTCCGTGCTGGTTAAGTATATCCAGTAATCTTCGCCTGTCATCTGGACTCTCGCAGATATCTTTAATATCGACGTTCTTGAGCTCCTTAAATGTGTATCCGCTAATAGTTTCCATGGCTTTATTGGTGCTGAGCATTTTGCCATCGGGAGTTAACAGACAGATGCCGATTGGTGCATGATTGAAGATGTTGTACCATCGCTCCTCGCTCTCTCTCAATGCTTCTTCCGCCCGCTTGTGCTCGGTGATGTCCTGGTACAGCAACTGGAACTGACTGGCACAATCCCAGATTATCTCCTTCTGGAACACTTGCAAATGACGGATTTCTCCATCCGTGCGTATAATGCTTACTTCGTAGGAGTCAGGAACATACTCTCCACGATTCCTCTTTTCTCTTCTCTCTAAATGCTCGGTATAGCTTCCAGGAGTATAGCGTTGTTTTACAGGCGCTGCTTTTAGTTCTTCAAGAGTGCCGTAGCCGTAGATGTACAGAATAGCCTGATTGGCGTAAATTAGTTCTCCTTCCATAGTAACGATGCAGATTCCCAGAGGAGACATCTCCAGGGAGTTGCGGAAATTTTGCTCTGATTCTATGTATGCCTCTTCCAACTCCCTGGCATCGAATAGGGCGGCATAGTGTTCACTGGTAATAGTGTCTACTTCTCCGACACGTAAGGCATTGATAGTCGCAGTCTCTATCAGTCTTTGCTCTGATTCCCGGTATGCTGGTACGTCGTTGTTCATTGTTCACCCCCGGCAGCTTGACAGTAGTCAGGACATTTTTTATTTCCCGCTTACAAAATAGGATTAATTTTCAGACTCCTGTTCCAGGAAAAGAGAGAACCAGCCACCGCCATTTGGCCGATAATTGCCCAACAGCCACCCTTTGCCTTATAGTTCATTACCTCACCTGCCAGTCGCATTCAGAGGCTAGATTATTGAAGTTTTATCCAGTTTATACGTTTTGTACGAATTTGTCAAGAGGCAGTGAAAATACCATTAAGATGACATAAGTCAGTTCATATTTGATATTAGTTCATCAGGAAAAAGTGGCATTCAGGCGTTTCAGGTACGGGGTATTGAGCAATATGGATATTTAACTGGATAATTTGAAAAGGATTAAAGCAAATAAAGTGACTTGTAGGTAACGGTTGATTATACTGTTATAACTGATGAATTCTGGAATGGTTCAGTATGGCAGGTTACCTGGCCAATTATGCTGGTGTCTCTATGGTTATGCTTGTCCCTTTATTCGGTTGAGATTCTACCGTTAAATTGCCGCCAACGAGCTGTACGCGTTCCTGCATTCCGACCAGGCCGAGTTTGCTCTCTTTGGCCAGGTCGCCTATTTTCTGGGGCAGTTTGAATCCTTTGCCATTATCTTCAATAGTTATCCTTGTCTTGTTCTCGTTAAAGTTCACCGTAATTTCAGCGCGGGTAGCACCAGAGTGCCGCCATACGTTTCTTAAGGCTTCCTGAGTCACGCGGAAGAGCGCTATAGCAACTTCCTCCGGGAGGCGGTGTTCTTCACCCACTACATTGACCCTGGCCTCTATACCTGAGTATTCCGTTACGTTGGAGGCAAGCCATTCCAGCGCCGGCAGTAGACCCAGTCGGTCCAGCGCTGCCGGCCGCAGGTCCTGGCTCAAACGACGGACACCCCGTGTGATATTATCGGTCTGCTGCCATAGCTCTTCCAGGCGAAGGCGGTTCTCCTCGGATAGTCCTTCCTTAACGGAAGCGAGCGAGTCCAGTTGCCGGGACAGCACAACCAGAGCCTGGATGGTATCATCGTGCAGTTCATGGGAGATACGCTTTCTTTCTTCTTCCTGAGCTCTGGTAGCCTGTTGTAAGTAGAAGCGCAGATTTTGCTCCATTACACGCAGTTCCTCGGCAATTTTCTGTTGCTCCTTCTGGGCTGCTTCCAGCTGCGTACGGTATTCTCGTTCCCTCCGTAGTGATACGAAACTGATGGACAATACGTTGCCAACGACAAAAACAGCACCGGTTTCGAAAAGCGCGTCTACCGGGTACTCTGTAATAAATACGGCGCGGGGCACCATGCAGCCAAGCGACACTAATGATGTTATGAAGGCTCCCTTCCAGCCAAACAGGAAACCCGCCCATACTATGGGTGCCAGGAACAGGACTCTCAAAAAGGCATGGCGAGTTAAGCCAAGGTCAGCGGTTAGATTGCTGAGGAATGATGGGTATAGTAGAGTTTCCTCATAGTAGGGTAGTGTAATAAGAATGAGTATGGCTAGGATAAGCCAGAAGCCTGGCCTGCGGAGTACTCTCGTCAGCCAGTCTATTGAAAAATGCTGCGTCGCAGCCATACCTCAAGCATCCTTTAACGCGTGTATTCTCAGGGTATATCCTCAAGGCTAACCCAGCCTTCTTTCAGGGCGCGTACCACGGCTTCGGTTCGCGAGCTGACCTGCAGCTTATTGAAGATATGCCCCAGGTGGGCCTGGATAGTGCGCAGGCTGAGATAAAGATTGTCGGCTATTTCCTGGTTGCTTAAGCCCCCGGTCGCTAGCCGCAGGACCTCCATCTCTCGCTCACTCAGGACCTCGGAGGACTTCTGCCCGGCCGGTTTGCCGGGAGCGGGCACAAAACGATTCAGCACCTTGCGGGCAATCGCCGGGTGAAGGACTGACTCTCCAGCGTGTACCTGCCTTACGGCATCAATAAGTTCATTACCACGAACGCTCTTCAGCAGGTAACCGGCAGCCCCCGCTTCCAGGAGACCAAAGACAAACTGGTCATCATCGTAGGCGGTGAGTATCAACACGGCTATGGCAGGATAAAGTGTCTTTATCTGTTTGGTGGCTTCAATGCCATCGACTTTAGGCATGGCAATGTCGATGATGGCGACATCTGGCTTAGAGCTACCGGCTAACCTCACCGCTTCTTCACCATCAGCAGCCTCAGCTACCACTTGAAGGTCTGCTTCCTGCTCCAGGATCTTCCGGGTACCATCCCGGACCACAGCATGGTCGTCAGCTATTAGAATTTTAATTTCACCCATATGATACACCTCAAAGCATTACCCATCTTTTATCATACACCCTGCAGGTTAAGTCCTCAATAGCCCTAATTGCCTACCATGGGCTATTAAATCATAGGCCGTAATACCTAGTTTTTCAGTGTGGAAAATAAGCGTCACGGACGAAGCTGAGCTTGTCATTCGGGTGGTAAGCTATAAATGCAGGCAAGGAGAAGGGTGGGAGAAGATGAAAGCTCTATGGCTTAGTACGGTAAATCCCGCCCTTATGACCATCAGATGATAAAGAAGAGGTGGGGATAATGCAGTGGGAGTTGGTAATAGCGCTGGTAATCGCGGTACCCAAAGCCGTTTTGTATAATCAGTTCAAAAAAGGGGAGCGTTAATCTCCCCTCTTTCACTTTCATGATGTGGTTTCCTGGCGCCATGTTGCGGTGGAGCGGTCGTAAAAGAGGCGCCATGCACAGAGGCAGACTTCAACGGCGCCTAAAGAGAATTGGGTTCCGTTTATTGACAGCCAGGTAGAACTGAGATATAATGTATTTAGGTATAACCTTAATATTAATAGATAACTAAATATTAGTATGGAGGTAATTAGTAACATGGTGCCAAAGAGAGAAGACCTGGTACGGAATATCCTGAAATTATCCGAGGACATTTTCAACGCGATACCGCTTAATATACCGCCAGAGTGGCTTTCGTCAGACCTGACTGTTGCCCAGCTGCGCGTGTTGCTCGTGTTGCATACTCAGGGGCCCAGCCGGATGGGTTCCATCGCATCTGTGCTCGGCATTGCCCTTCCCACCGCGACCGGTGTCGTCGACAACCTGGTCAGGAAAGGGTTAGCCATACGCGAAGCTGATTCTCAGGACCGCAGGCTGGTTATCTGCAGGCTGTCTCCTGAGGGACAGAGCCTTATCAACAAGCTGTGGATGTCAGGGCAGTTCCAGATGGAAAACCTTCTCGACGGTCTGACGCCCGAACAACTGGAGAAATCCCTGGAGGTTGCCCGGATACTTTTCGACAACGTGTCTAAAGAGACCGGCCAGATTCACGGAGATGAGTATAAATGAGAAGAATATCAGAAGGACTGGCGCGGTTCATTGAACGCTGGCCATGGTTAATCATCGTGTTGGCCGTAGTGCTGTCAGCGGTGGCCGTACCGGGTGTTACCATGCTGGAAACGGACACGGGTTTTAATTCCCTGGTTTCATCTGAAGCACAGATAGCGCGGGACAATTCACGCTACCAGGCGCAATTCGGCGGGGAGTCGATTACTGTTCTGCTTACCGGGCAGCTTGAGGATATATTCTCAGCCGATAACCTGGCGATACTGTCCGAATTCGAGCAGGTAATATCCAGTGATGATAGATATCGCGCCGTTAGCAGTCCGCTTACTCTGCTAAAAGCCGCTCGGGAGGAGGCAATCCAGGCGAGGCAGGCCTTCCATGAGCAGATTATCCTTGCCCAGGAAGAAGCGGCGGCTGACGCAAGGGAGGCTGCTGCCGAAATGGGTCTTGGCGAGTCGCAGCAGGAGCAGGCCGCCGAACAGGCACGTAATGAGGTTCTGCGTCAATACCAGCCGCAGATAGAGCAACTGCAACTCAGCGGGGAACCATCACTGGGTAACCCTGCTTTTATAGAATCCGTCCTTTATGATGACGACGGGGCTATACGCCAGATGATGCAGCCTCTCATCCCCGACAACGAACATGTCCTGCTGAATGTGATTCCTCAGGGGAACATGAGCGATAATGAAGCCCTGGGGGCTACCGTTGATGTCGAGAGCTTCTTCGCCGTCAATCCCATGGTGAACGTAGAGACTACAGTTATTTCGAGCGCCAAGCTGGTAGATGCCATCAGCGTCAGCATTGGCAGTAATTTGACCATGTTACTGGCTCTATCTGTCATGGTTATGTTTCTAATTCTGTTATTCATGTTCCGGGTACGCTGGAGGTTGCTGTCCCTGTTTATGGTAGGCATCAGCGCCCTGTGGACGTTTGGGCTGATGGGCTATTGCTCAATACCCCTGACAATGGCTACCATGGCGGTACTGCCGATACTGATTGGCCTGGGTATAGATTTTTCAATACAGTTCCATAACCGCTATCAGGAAGAGGTCACCAGAAGCAGGACAATCGGCGAGGCAATTATAACCTCGGTGTCAAATATGCTACCTGTGGTCGGCATCGCCCTGCTGGCAACGATAATCGGCTTCATCACGCTGTATATATCCGAAGTGCCCATGATACGAGACTTCGGCATGGTGCTGGCGGCTGGTGTCGTCATAAGCTATGTAGTCGGTCTATTCCTGCTGCATAGTATCGTCTATCTGGCTGATAAGAAAGCGCCGATTAAGCAACTAAAAGAGGCGGCATCACGGGCGAGCGGCCGTATTGAACGTATACTGGCGCGCATCGGTACACTGGCGGTGAATCAGACGCTATGGATTTTCATAGTCGCTGTCGTCTTTGCTGTTGCCGGCGGCATCGTGGACCACTGGCTGCCGAAGAATACGGACTACGAAGAGCTTATGCCCCAGGACACGCCCGAACTGGTACAACTGAGAGAGCTGCGTGAGATTGTCGGCACCGGGGGAACGATTCACTTTATGGTGGAAGCAGATGACGTCACCAGCCCGGCATTTCTTGATTGGCTGAAGAACTACCAGGATAAAGCATTGTTGACATATCCTGAGCTTATTTCGGGAGATAGCCTGGCGACGCTTGTTAATGAAGCTGCCGGGGGGATAGTCCCGGCTCAGATGCAGATTGATACGATACTGGATAATGCTCCTCCGCTCTATTTAGCTCAGTTACTCTCCGCCGACCACAAGGCGGCCAGCGTGTCGTTTAACATTAATTACATATCGCTGGAGGAAACCCACGACCTGCTTCAGCTTATGCAGGAAGAAGCCGGGCCGCCGCCCGGGGTGCGGATTTCGCCCGTCGGCACGGTTGCCCTCGGGGCAAACACTATTGATGCCATGGTGGGTGCGAGGCTTACCATGAATTTAATCTGCCTTAGTGCCGTCTTTATCGTTCTTTTACTGGTTTATCGGCGTATCGGCAGTACCGTATTCACTATCATACCGGTCGGTGCCGTTATTGCCTGGTCTTCACTGGATATGTATCTCATCGGCATTCCGCTTAACCCCCTTACCGCCATCCTGGGCGTCCTTATCATCGGTATTTGCACCGAGTTCATGGTACTTCTAATGGGTCGTTACGAAGAGGAAAAAAGACGGGGGTTGTTACCTAAAGAAGCTATGGTCACGGCGCTTTCCAAGATTGGTCGCGCCATAGTAACCACGGCACTGACTACCCTGGGGGGCTTCGGCATTCTGATAGTGTCGAATTTCGTGATGATTCGGGACTTCGGTATCGCTACGGTGGTCGGGGTATTTCTCTGCATGGTGATAACGATTACGGTAATGCCGGGGCTTATCGTAAGGTACGACGAATGGAGAAGGCGGAGGCGTTTGCCTGAATAAGCAAGGGGAGCATTACTGCTCCCCCTGTTATTTTCTAACTGCTTGTCGGTGTATCTGCGCTAAATTATGGCACTGGATTTAAAATACGCCCCATAAATAGGATAGAGTTCGTTTCAATATCGCGAATGAGAAAGATGAAGGGTCGGTCAACCGTAACTTCTACCGGTTCTACCGGCATTGCTGTCAGCTTCATAATTACGGCAGTAGCCGCCGCGGCTTCCGTACCGGCTTCGTCCACGGAGACAAAAGCCTTGTGTACCACTTCGTCAATATACAGGTCTCGACCGCCTGTCATGCCGGAAAAGTCGGCCATATCGGTGAAGGCAATGGGCATACCCATCGCCTTGAGAGTCTCTTTCATCCGGAAGGCTGATTCAAACTCGAATTTCGGCATGGTTAAAGAGACCTCTTTATGTTCCAGGGCGGTGATAATATCGCTTACCAGCCCGGCATCCAGGGATTCTTCAAATGCGTTGAATTGGCCTGAGTTCGGCAGTAAGATTGCCATGGATAGTTCCTCGCCGTCGTACAGCAGCTCGACTGCCTTGTAGTTATCGCCTTCAGCATAGCCGAAGGACTCGGTCTGGCTCATCATTGGTACAGTAACCTCTCCGCCTTCAAGCAAATAGAATGCGCCATCGCTGGTTGATTCCTCGTTGAAGGGGTACTGCCAGGCCGCATTGAAGTAAATAGCGTTGGTGAGGACAAGCCTGGTGAATGTATCAATCAAGCCCTGCGGTATCAGGTCTTCAATCCGTCCTTCCGTCTGGTCACTTACCCAGTTGTTAATGGTGATGCGTGCCTCTTCCGGTGCGTTGATGAAGTCCAGGGTTCTGAGTCCGGCGCCGTAGTTCTCTGCCAGTGTGTCAAGAAACTCAGAGAGAAATGTATAGTCTTTCTGTCCCCAGAGGTCATTGGTAACATGCAATCGGAACCCTTCATCGTCTTTACCCTTGGCGCCTTCGCCACGGCGGGCAAGTTCCTGCTCCAGCAAGTTAAACGCCGGGTGCAACTGATTCTGGGGCAGGTCGAAATTGAGGACATCCGCCATCTGCTGCTCCGTCTCGCTACGTGCCCCCGCATACGTCATGGCCAGTGCCGCCGAAATGCTGTAAGGGGAATAGAAGAGGTTTCCGTCCTCTTCCTTCAGCGCCTGATAGAGGTCAAGGGCAAAGGCGCTGTTGCCATCTATAAGAGCCGACAGGTCGGTTTTTTCCACCTCCGGTGAGGTAACCCGCGGCTTCTCCGACTTTACCGGCTCTTCCACCTCCGGCGGCGTTGCCGGTGCACCGGTTTCAGTCTGCGTACAGGCCGCGAAGCTCACCAGTAAAAGAGCTATCAGTGAGAATATCAGTATTTTCTTCATTTCAACCACCTCTTATTATATATTATTACATTATTTATAACGATTAAACCTGGTTTTGGTTAGGGTTGATACGTATTTCCTCGTTTATGGCTGGAATTAATATAAGGATAATTTTATAATGTTGGCGATATTAGACGTATGGTAACGAATTTTCAGAAAATAAAGCCATAGAGGGAGATTTATCATGAATGTAGAAGCGCTGGAAGCAAGGATTAAGGCTCTGGAGAAACGACTCGAGGTTGTTGAAGATATCGAGGCGATAAAGAAGCTGCAGAAAGCCTACGGTTATTACGTCGAGCATATGATGTACCAGGAGATAATCGACTGTTTCTCGGACAGCCCCGAAGTTTGTTTAAACTGGCTTGAAGGCCAGTATCGGGGCAAGGAGGGCGTCAGGAAATATTTCGAGTTTATGAAGTCAGCCCCGCCCGACTTCATGCACCAGGTGATGCAGATTGCCGGCATCGTGGATGTGAACCCGGACGGCAAGACAGCCAGGGGCAGGTGGTATGCCTTTGGTGGTATTTTCATCCCCGGGGAAGGTGATGTAAGGCGCTCATTCGTCAGTGGAATATACGAAAACGGATATGTTAAGGAAGATGGAATATGGAAAATACTGTCAATAAAATGGGTAATACCCTACGCTGTGAGAATCGCTGAGGAGTGGGCCATGCCGGAAGACGTGAACAGGCCCTATCTGGCAGGCCAGTTCCGGGGTCCCACACCCGACATCGCCATCGATAAGGATGACCTCCGCTATGTCTCCGGCTATATCTTCCCCTTCCACTACACCCACCCCGTTACCGGCAGGCCGACTTCCGAAGGGGAACGCAATGTAACCATAGACTGGGAAAAGCACAAGCAGGATTGGAGAAGCTAGCGGAGAAACGGACGCAGGTTCCGTTCTGATACTAAACCCTCTTGTACTTCCATCTACCCAGTTTGAAGTAGACTACATAGGCTATTGCAGCTGCCACAGTAGCCGCCACTATCGCCCAGCGCAGGCCGTAGACCCCCAGGTCGGTAACCCGCGGCAGAAGGAAAGCCAGGGGCAATTGTACCGCCCATATCGCCACGATGCTGATGACCATTGTCGGTATGGTATCGCCAGCACCGGCGATGCTACTCTGGAATATGGCGACAAAGGCTATTACCAGGTAGCCTGCCGTGGCTATCCTGAAAAAGATACTACCCAGTTCCACCAGACCGGGGTCGGTGGTGAAAATGCCCATGATGCTCTCCGCCCACAGCAGGATTACTGTAGAAATCACTATCATAAAAGCTTCCACCACACTTACTGCCAGCCAGACACTTTTCTCGGCTCGTTCCGGCTGACCCGCCCCAAGGTTTTGTCCTACCAGCACACCGGCGCTGTTACCTACTGCCATGCCGGGTATAACGATGAACATCTCCATCCTGGATGCCAGGCTATGAGCGGCTACCGCCAGGGTGCCAAACGGGATAATAAGCCACGTCAATATAAGGTTGCCGAAGGCCCTCTGCAGGCTCATAACCAGGGCGGGAATACTTATTCTTAGAATCCTCCAAATAATGCTGGGAGTAACATGGAAATCCCTCAATGTCGGCTTCAAACGGGTGTGTCCTCTGAGGAGAATCCACAGCACAATGAGTACCCCCAGGCACTGGGAGATAACGTTGCTCAGAGCCGCCCCGCTGACACCCATGCGAGGAAATATCCACCACCCCAGGACAAGAAAGGGGCAGATAGACACGTGGATAACTCTGAGCAGGAATTCTATCTTCATTGGGGTTATGGCGTCCCCGGCAGCCTGCATGGAGTAAAGGCACATTATCAGGACTTCCATAGCCACCCAGCCGGCGAACATGATGCGCATGTATGCCACCCCTTGCGTGACAACCTCGGCCTCCAACCCGAACCGACTTAAAACAGGTTCAGCCAGCAATAGACCGATTACCGTAACCAGAAGACCCCAGGTAGTGCTCAGAATGATGGCCTGTGCGGCAACATGATTGGCACCGGCGATATCCAGCGCCCCGATATAACGGGCGATCATGGCCCTGGCGCCTACTATCAGTCCCATGGTCATCGACATTACCATCATAAGGACGATATTGGCGATGCCCACTCCGGCAATAGCGGCAGACCCCAATCTCCCCACCCAGATAAGGTCGACTATCTGGCTCACCACGTAAAGGGATTCCATTACCACCATTGGCCAGGATAACAGCAGGAGGTTACTAAAGACGGAGCCTTTTGTCCAGTCGTGCTTGAAGGGAGTCTCTACCCGGGGAGAGCTTTCTGAATCTCCCATTATGAGCATTCACTTCTTTTTACTGAGTATACAGCCAAGCATGCCTCCGCTGGTATGATATCAATATCCTGGCTTTTGCGGCGTCCTGTTGTTGGGGGGGGCATCATTATAAGAAAGGGAGCGCCACAGCCCCCCTTCATTTCAAAATATCTTTATTCGTCACCGTTAGTTAAATGAATATCGTGATGTTTGCCCTTTCATGCGTACGTATGTACTCACGCGAATGTTTGCTAGACTCCAGCTAAAGCTTCTAATGAGACAAATTCTACTATAGATAGAATTACCATGATACTAAGACCAAAACCTAAGCCTTTAGTTATTTCCACTTTGCGCGCAACAGCGAAGCCAAGCAATGCCAAAATCGCTGCGCCTATCATACCTATGCCGACAATAAAGCAAATATTGGATATATCCGATACCTCCTTATCTCCGGTTGCATTTTGCAGCAGTTGGAAAACAAGAGCAGCAATGGCTAAGATAACAAGTGGAATCGCTGTAACTAAGATTGCAGCTCGTCGAGCCTTGAATGTTCCCGTTTTAGGTCGAAACACCCACGCTAGAATACATGCAATTATGGCTATAGGAATGATAACAGTCATCACAATCTCCTTTTAGTGTAACCTGTTTTGTCTTGTGCCTATATACAGGTTCATATTTACGTTATAAACCAAATCGGGATATCATATCATACGGCCGATGCGGGCGCCGTCAGCGATTGCGTCTACAATCAGGCCGGGCTCGGTGCAGCTCCCGATGTTATAGGTTTCAGATACTTTTCCTTCCAGGCTTTTACCTATATCATTATTCGGCAGGAGGGGAAGGGCAACTATTATGGTATCCGCCTCAAGGGTCTTATTCTTTCCTTCTCCGGTTGTTATGACCAGACCTTTATCGGTTATTTCCTGATATTTAACCCCGCTGAATCTAGCCACGCCTTTCCTGTCCAGCCAGGGAAACAATCGGAGCAGGTCATCTTTGGTCATACCTTCCGCCAGAATTTCGTCGGTATGCGCCATGGTGACCTTTCTCCGCCGTTTGACCAGGAATTCAGCCAGCTCGCAGGCCTGTATATCGCCGCCGATAACTATCACCCTTTTCCCAATGGGCATCCAGAATTTGGTAAGTCGTTCCAGGGCCTTGGAACCCAGGAATCTCATGTAGGACTGAAGCTGTTTGTGCAGTTTGGAACTGCTGGCCACATTACGCCGGTTGCTTCCGGGTATATCGAGTGTGCTGTGTACGCCACCGGCAGCCATAATGAGCACGTCGGGCTTATATTCGTCAATTACCGGCGTATTGATTTCTTTCCCCGTCCTTACGGTTACGTCGAGTCTGGCAAGCTGGATTTTGTAGTAGCGAATCAGGTCCAAAAGGTCAATGATTTCAAGGTCCTTTACTATGGTAGCCAGAGGTATCAGACCTCCTAATCTGGGGCCTTTTTCATAGAGCGTGACGTCATGTCCTCTCAGGGCTGCTACCCGCGCCGCCTCCATTCCGGCAGGTCCGCCGCCAGCCACAAGCACCCTTTTCTTCTTCTCAGCGGGCTTGATTGTATATTCCGCCTCTCTGCCAAGGGAGGCGTTTACCCGGCATTCAAGGGGCTTGTTCCTGTTACGCACGTCCATGCAGTAGAGACAGCCCGTGCACGGTACTATATCCTCCAGTCTTCCGGCGGCAACCTTATTTGGCAACTCGGGGTCTGCCAGCAGGCGCCTGACCATGCCGACAAAGTCAAGTTTACCCTGCCGCAGAAAATCCTCTCCCAGTACGGGGTCGAGCCGGCATGAGCAGAAGACCGGTATCGAAACCACCTTTTTGACCGCTTCGGCCAGTGGTACTGTAGCGCCTTTTCCCTGGCGGCTCCAATCGAGTTCTCCGGGCAGCCAGTCCGGCGGCTCGGGGTAGAGAATCCGGTCCGGCTGAATCAGTCCGCCGCGATGGCCGTAGCCGTGTGCCCGGCACTGAATGGCATCGGCGCCGGCGTCCTGCATGATTTTAGCGAATTGTACGCCTTCTTCAGTAGTAGTGGTCTTATCGTGGCCATATTCGGCGATATTAATGAGGCAGGTGACCGGGAAGTCCTGTCCGAGGCGCTTTTTAATCTCGCGAACGATATCGTGCATAAACCGTGCCCTGTTTTCCAGGGTCTTATAGCCGTATTCATCCTCTCGCTTATTGAAGATGCGGGAGAAAAAGGTATTAATCTGGTGACAGGTGCCGCCGTTGATTTCCACACCATCGAACCCGGCCTTGGCGGCCCGCTCGGCTGCCTTCGCCCAGATGTCTATGTACTCTTTAACCTCTTCAAGGCTCATCCCCCTGGGTACGGCAAAGTCGGGCCCGGGCAGTTCTTCTTCTGTTAACGCCGAGGCGGCTTTGGTATCGCGTTTCGGCAGCAGGCCGGTCGGATTCCAGGGTCCGGCATGTTGAAACTGTATGAATGCCGGGCAGCCGTGCTTGTGGATAACGTCAGTCAGTTTGTGGTAGCTCGGGATATATTTGTCATCATCGAGGTGGAACTGGACAGGCGGGTGCTGAACCCCGAGGGGGTATTCAACGCCGCAGGATTCCACGATGAGTAGGCCGACGCCACCTTTGGCCATGGTCTCATAGTAGGCCAGAGCTCTCTCTCCTACGTAGCCGCTGGGCTCAATAAAGGACGTGCCATTGGCGGCCTTTATGATACGGTTTCTGGTGCGTACCTGCCCTATATAACCAGGCTCGAGCAGCTTCTCAAATCGTTTACCGATATTCATTGACATACTTCTTTCCTCAGAATTCTTCGTGGATTCTTAATGAGCCTGATATGCTAACTCAAGCCCAGGAACTCTTCTACATAACGCATAGCGGGTTTAAGAATATCTATTGACTTCTTCAACTCTTTACGCTCGTCGGGAGCCAGCTCCCACTCAAGGATTTCCCGTACGCCCCCGTTGCCCAGAACGGCGGGTACGGCCATACTCAGTCCATGGCAACCGTATTCACCGTCAAGTACCACGGAACAGGGAATCATTTCCCCGGTGTTCTCAACGATGGCACGGCTTACGGCTGTCAACCCCACCGCCGTCGTCCAGGCTGCCGTACGCCCTGTCTTTATCCTTAGTTCCTCCAATATCTTTTGCCCGTCGGGCACCTGCTGTCGGATTTTCTGCTTAATATCCTCACTTATAGTAACAGGCTTACCATCTACCTTTACGGAGCTGAAGAGTAATACCTGGCTGTCACCATGCTCACCGATAACCGTTCCCTCAACCTGGCTGGAATTGACCCCGAGGGCCTCAGCCAGCCTCATCCTGAAGCGAATTGAGTCATTGTAGGAGTAGCCAATAAGCTTCTTCCTGTCCAGGTCAGAGCAGAGGTACGTGGCGTAATTGAGAGGACAAACCGGGTTGGTAGCGGTAATGACCACAGCTTCGGGGCAATATTTCTCTATCTCATGGCAGATATCCTTGAGGATGGGCACGTTCTCGGGGAGCACTTCCATGCGGGATTGCATTACCTTGGCTGAGCCGGCCGCTATAATCACAATGTCCGAGCCGCGCATGTCTTCATAACTGCCAGTCCGTGCCAGCATATCCAGTCCCGTCACTGCCGTGTTGATGTCTATAGCGTGCAGCGTGACCATATCCTGTCGGGGGGCATCTATCAGCACCAGTTCATCAGCCAGCCTGTTGACGGCGATGTTAAAGGCGGCGCAAGAACCTACATTACCGGAGGCACCAATAATAGTTATTTTCATAGATAACGCTCACTAAGTACTACATCTATATTTTAGAGACCAAGAGTCGTGTGTACTGTACTCATTATACAAGCTTACGGCATAGAATTAAAAATGAAAAGTCAGACATAACCGCCAGAAAGCGTACCAACTCTTAAGTTATTCTTACTATTATGATTGCTTCTGGAGGAGGTTGCGATACCCCGGACGTGATGGTAATGACTACCAATGATAAAACCGAAGTTAAAGCCCTGGTATTACTGGGAATTTATCACCACTGCACGAACATCGGGATGTCTGATTTCTTGTATGTACGATTGGCCAAGTGGGAAAGAGGCAGTGAGAATAATACCTGTTAATCCAAGCTAAAAATTAATGCTGTGAGCATTAATTACTATTTGCTACTAGTTAGCTCATCGCAGCTTTACGGTACGCAGAGTTATGGGGCATTTTCTTACCGTCAGCTTTGGGTGTGGGTATCGTATAATCAAAGCCTTGAAGTGTCAGGCGCTCCAGCGGCGCGTCGAGAAGCCGCTCAAGGGCGCTTATCTTATCAGCATCGGCACCGGTCACAAAGGTAAGCGCATCACCGTTTTTGTTAATCCTTCCGGTACGGCCGATTCGGTGGATGTAGTCATCCGTATTTTTGGGCATATCGTAATTAATAACGTGGGAAATACGCAAAACATCAATGCCGCGGGCGGCGATATCGGTCGCCACCAGAATTTTAATCGAGCCGGTACGGAAGCCTTCAAGCGCGGCTTGACGCCGGTGCTGGGGGAGGTTGCCCTGCAGTGAAGTTACCTGATAGCCTGCCCTTATCAGTTGCTGCGCCACGCGTTCGGCGCGGTGTTTGGTACGGGTGAAGACAAGCACCGACTCCGTTTTGGTTTTCCTCAAAATTTCCTTCAGCA
>CAZLEY010000004.1:0-93268 GCA_964558675.1 uncultured Dehalococcoidaceae bacterium
GTTGGCTCAAAAACCTTTACCTGCAAATTCTGATGGCGGGCGCTTGCCTTCCAGTGAATGCGTCGGCGGCTGTCATGGGGACTGTAGTCACGAATTCCAATGACACGAACCGGATCCTCGAAAATGCGAAGCTCGGCAGTTGCCTCACCAATCGGGTACAGTGGCGGTATCCCCAGTTGAGCGATTGGGAATATCCTTGGATAAATAATAACGTGGTCTACCAGAGGTTGGATAATAGAACGGGGGTAGAAACCGAAGATGTCGCCTGACGTTAGAGTCATTGGCCCCAGTGTGTAATAGCCACGCTTGTTTCCGTACAGGCGTTGCTTCCAGCTTACCCCGGTATACCAGAGAAGCGCTGCCGCTTTACTCAGGAAACTAAATCCGGGTTTGCTGCCTGGTGTGAGGGAGAGGTCAGGAGCAAATCCGGTCGGTATTTCATCATCCAGCTGTATCCAGGGAAGTGGCAGGAGCTTGCGGTTGACCAGACGTAACCTCAGTTCGATATATTGGCCGGGGAAAATACGCCACTCGCTTAGCCAGCGCTCGCAGCTAACACCTGCTAATGAATACCGGCTCCATAACTTGGATATTCCGGCGGCTGACAGCACCAGACCGAGTACGATTACCAGTACTACCTGCTCATACCAAGCCGCCAGCAATAGACCTGCCAGTACAATCAGCAGACCAAACCTGCCTAAAAGATAACCCGCCGGCTGGGGTGAGAATCGCTCTTCCATTTAGCTATATTGCCATTCTTGGACTATATCTCTGTCTCATGGAAATCACTCATTGCTCTCTGCTTTTCTTACTTCGACAAGGGTCTGCTTGGGCATGGCGGTTACCAGTGGGTCAAAGGCTTTTTCCGGCTCAGTACTGTAAAGGACATTTACATTCGCGCCTCCATCCAGTAAAGGATAACCGGGCAGACCGAGCTCATCACAACCCTGCCACCACCCATGGAGGCCCATGACCGTATCCGGCCGGATACCGGGGAAATATATGGCTTTTGACTGTATCCATCCATGTGGTGACTCGACAACTACCCAATCACCGTCCTCTATCCCGCGGGCTTTCGCCGTCTCGGGGTGGATGTGTATCCACGGGTCAGGTTGAATCTCGCGTAGATAAGGCACATTTCGCAGCCACCCGTGGTTATATACCGTCGAGGTATGCGTATCAAAAAAGACCAGGGGGTACTTCGCCAGGAGCTCCGGGGTACCCGTTGGACTCTCCGGCGGTTCTACCCATTCTGGCAGCGGGTTGAACCCATTCTCCTCGAAAACCGTGTTGTAAATAGCCACTTTGCCTTGGGGAAGATACGGAGCCCCCGAAAGCCGGGGACTGGGAGTGGCGAATATCTGCTCATACTTCTCGTAGACCATGGGTTTCATCTCATAAATAATGCCTGTGGGATGTGTCCTCAGTTCTTCCATGGTCATGCCTAAACTCTCCAACTGATAGTCCATGCACTTCTCAATGCTGCCATGCCAGAAGTCGTCTCCGTACCCCATCCTGACGCCAAGGTCAATCCAGAACTCGTAATCAGACTTATAGTCACCCAGAGGCTCAATGACCTTATTTCGCGCCATAACCCAGTTACCCATACTCGTGGTGACTACTTCAAACGGGTGGTCGCATTCGTACATGGTGGCTACGGGAATCACCACATCAGCCCAGGGCATCGATGCGTTCTGCATCACATCGATAACCACGAAGAATTCCAGTTTCTTAAGCGCTTCTACTACACTCTTGCTGCCACGGGTGATTACCGTAGGCTGGGTTCCGGGAGCGATTATCGTCCTGACCGGATATGGCTCCCCGGTAAGAACGCTATTAATACAGCGGAAGTAAGCAGATGATGTACCCTCTATGAACGGCTGGAAGCAGCCGGCAATCTCCGGGCCAACAAGTTTGTCTACCCACTCCTGGGTATATCTCTCCCTAAGATGCACGGAATTTAATAATGGCATCGTGCTCCCCGTGGGCACGATATTCCCGCCAGGTCTGTCGAGGTTCCCGCTTATAGCTATCAGGATAGCAATCGCACGTACCGCATTATTAGAGTCGACGGTCTGATCGAACGCATTACCACTATGGATACATGCCGACTTCGCTGTTCCGTATAGCCGGGCTATCGCCTTAATCTGGCTCGCTGGTAACCCCGTTATCGGCTCAGCCCACTCCGGTGTGTACTTCTGTATGTGAGGAACGAGCTTATCGAATCCGTAACACCACCTGGAGACGAATTCCGCGTCATAAAGGTGCTCGTTGATGATTACATTGAGCATTGCCAGTGCCAGGGCGCCATCGGTGCCGGGCTTGATGGGGACCCAGATGTCAGCCATAGCTGCATCTGGCTGCATCTCGGGTTTTATCACTAAGAGCCTGGCACCCCTGTCCCTGGCATCAATAATCCTTTTCAGGCTACCCATTGGTCCACCGGAGTATACAGGGTTTGCGCCCCACAGCACGATTAGGTCAGTATTCTCATAATCGGCACTACCCATACCTAACATAGGGGCTCCCGTGGTATAGGCGAAGCTGAAAATCCGGGGTATTGCACAGATGCCGCTGTGACCATAGTTCGGGCTACCATGTGCTATCAGAAAACGATAGAGAAAATCACTGTAGGTTCGCCGCTGTGGCGAAAGAATGGCAAGGGACTCCGGTCCGTATTTTTCTTTTTGTTCCTTGAGCTTATTTGCTATAATGTCAAGGGCTTCGTCCCATGTAATCCTCGTGAATTGCCCTTCACCCTTCTCACCAGTGCGCTTCAAAGGGTGCCTGAGGCGTTGTGGAGAATTAACCCACTGCATGGACGCGAATGCTTTGGGGCACAGTCTACCCTTGTTCAAAGGCGACTCCTTCATGCCTTCGATTCTTACTAGCTTGCCGTTTTTCACATAACAGTTAATCCCGCAGCCCGACCACGGGCCACATAATGAGCAAATGGTCGGAATTATCTGTTCCCCTGTCTCCCTGGTATGTGCCGATTTCACCGCTTTCTCTAAATGATTTATTTCTCTAACCATATATATCCGGTCCTCTCCTGCTTACGACGCTCCAGCGTATTAGTTGATATGTTCTTCTTATAATTAATGATACCCCACGAGCAATCGACCAATCAATTTGTCTTTCCATTACTTGCATGAGATATTAATCACATACATGAGGTTATTTGTCCACTATTATATTGATGTGTCTGTTACGAATGATGGAATAGTTAAGTGGAAAAGACCAGGAAACTACAGAAGACGCGCATCCCTATAACCGGGATGAGCTGTACCACCTGTGCCGCTACTGTCGAGAAGGCTCTGGGGGAGATTGCTGGGGTGGAACAGGCAACGGTTGATTTCGCCTCGGAGAAGGCCCTGGTAGAATATGACCCCGCTGAAGTAAATCTCGCCAGGATTAAAGATACTGTCTCCCAACTGGGCTATGGTGCGGCAACCAGGAAGTCTATATTCCCGGTAAGCGGCATGACCTGTGCATCCTGCGTTGCCCGTGTGGAAGAAGCTCTTAATAGCGTTCCCGGCGTGGTTTCAGTCAACGTCAACTTGGCTTCGGAGAAGGCCACCGTAGAATATATTGAAGGAACAGAAGTGGTTGACATGCGGCAGGCCGTCAAAGACGCCGGCTATGAACTGGGAACGGAAGCGGAGACGCTGGAAGATGTTGCCACGGCTTCGCAGCGAGAAATAAATAATGTAAGAAACAGGTTTATACTGGCGGTGGTTCTCGCCGGTGCCATCATGGCACTGATGTGGATGCCCTTTTTCACGGGGAAGCCATATCTACTTTGGGCTCTGGCCACTCCGGTGCAGTTCTGGGCGGGGCTGCGCTTCTACCGGGGTGCATGGGGTGCCCTGAAGCACAGAACCGCCGATATGAACACGCTGATTGCCGTCGGTACATCAGCCGCCTATTTCTACAGCGTGGTGGCCGTGCTCTTTCCGGCTCTTTTTACGGCGGGAGGTCTGGAAGCTAATCTGTACTTTGACACTTCGGCGATGATTGTCGCTCTGATACTTCTTGGCCGTTTTCTGGAGGCGAGAGCCAAGGGACGGACCTCGGAAGCCATAAAAAAACTCATCGGCATGCAGTCGAAGACGGCTCTGGTGGTTCGTGACGGTAATGAGATAGAAATACCCGTCGACGATGTCCAGGTCGGCGACCTTATTCTAATGCGGCCGGGGGAGAAAGTGCCTGTGGACGGCATTATCCGGCAGGGGAATTCCAGTATTGACGAGTCGATGATTACGGGTGAGAGCATCCCGGTAGAGAAAGAGGCGGGTAGTGAGGTTATCGGTGCCACCATGAATAAGACGGGCAGCTTTCAGTTTGAGGCGACCAGGATAGGTAAAGATACCACCCTGGCACAGATTGTCAGACTGGTTGAGGAAGCCCAGGGAAGCAAGGCCCCCATACAGCGTTTGGCCGATGTCATTGCCAGCTACTTTGTGCCGGTGGTAATTGGCATTGCCGTTTTAACCTTCATCATCTGGTACTTTTTAGGACCGGCACCGGCTCTCACCTTTGCCTTCCTCAACTTTATCGCTGTGCTCATTATCGCCTGTCCCTGTGCCCTGGGGCTGGCGACGCCGACGGCGATAATGGTGGGCACGGGTAAGGGAGCCGAGTATGGTGTCCTTATCAGGAGTGCTGAGGCACTGGAGAGTTTACATAAGGTAAGCATTGTTCTGGTGGATAAGACCGGGACGCTGACCCGGGGTGAACCTGAGGTGACCGATATTATTGCTGCTACTCCTTACTCGCAGGAGGAGGTAATCGGCCTGGCTGCCTCGGTGGAGCGTGAATCAGAGCACCCGCTGGCTGAGGCTGTCGTCAGGGCGTCTCGGGAGAGGGGATTGGAGCTATCACCAGCGGATAATTTTAATGCCATCCCCGGGCATGGCGCTGAGGCTTCGGTTGCCGGCAAGAAAGTTATTCTGGGCAGCATTAAGTTAATCAAGGACAGGGGGCTTTCCCTTGGTGAGATGGAGAAAATATCTGGTAACCTCTGGCTGAAGGGCAGAACGGTAATGTTCCTGGGTGTGGATGGCAAGGTGGTGGGAATCATCGGGCTGGCGGATACTCTTAAGCCGGATGCCAAGGATGTGATGGCTGGGCTTCATAAAATGGGCATTGAGGCGGTTATGCTCACCGGTGATAACCAGCGTACGGCTGAGGCTATTGCCAGGGAAGTCGGTATTGACCGGGTCCTGGCTGAGGTGCTTCCGGAACATAAGGCTGGTGAGGTTAAAAAACTTCAAGATGCTAGGAATGTTGTGGTGATGGTAGGTGACGGTATAAATGATGCCCCGGCTCTGGCCCAGGCCGATGTCGGGATGGCCATCGGCACCGGCACCGATGTAGCTATGGAAACGGGGGACATTACCCTGATGGGAGGTAAACTGGAGGGTATTGCCACGGCAATCTCCCTGAGCCGACGAACGATGCGAGCTATTAGACAGAACCTCTTCTGGGCTTTTGCCTATAATACGGCTCTTATCCCGGTGGCGGCGGGGATCCTTTACCTTGCCTTCGGTAATACAGGTGTCCCCTCGGGGCTTCAGTTCATACTAGGTAATTACGGATTCCTGAATCCGATTCTGGCGGCGGCAGCTATGGCCGCCAGTTCCATTACCGTGGTATCCAACTCACTACGCCTGAGAAGCTTTAAACCACCCAGATTAATTGACTGATTACAGGAGGTGTTATCATGGCAATTGACCCGGTCTGTAAGATGGAGGTAGAGGAAAACAAGGCAGCGGCTACTTCCGAGTACAAGGGGCAGAAGTATTATTTCTGTGCCGTAGGCTGTAAGAAAGCCTTTGACCAGGACCCCGAAAAATACCTCAAAGAGCGAAAGCAATAGGATGGCTACCTACAGGAAATAGCGCTACAATAAAATCACAATAGAAGGAGGCATCTATGGAATGGCAGGATTTGCTGGCAGATGGATACGGACGTATGCCTGAGCTTATGGAGGGGGTGCTTTCCGGGCTGAAGCAGGATGATTTAGACTGGCGGCCCCGCGCTGACTGTAACAGCATCGGTTGGTTATTCTGGCATTTGACCCGCGGGCAGGATGCCCAGATAGCGCCACTGATGGGGGAGGAGCAGCTGTGGATTAAGGATGGCTGGCATGTCAGGTTCAATCGGGAGGCTGACCCCGGGGATGTGGGCTTTGGCCACACTCCTGAGCAGGTAGCCGCCTTTAAATCTCCAGATGCTCAGACGCTGATAGATTACCAGAAAGCCGTGCTGGAAAGGTCCAGGCAATACTTCCAGACATTATTAAAGGAAGACCTTGACCGTGAGCTTGATGAACCGTGGTTCCAGCCGCTGCCTACGGTGGGTGTGCGCCTGGTCAGTATTATGGAAGACGGTATGCTGCACGCTGGTCAGGCGGCCTATATCCGCGGCCTGCGCCAGGGTAAGGGATGGCAAAAATATTAGCTGATAAAACCAAAAAGCATGGCCGCGTGAAGTGGCAGAAAGGCCTCTGTGGTGTTTGTCCCGCCGGTTGCTGGGTGGAGGTAGCCCTCAGGGATGGCAAACTCGTCGATATCAGGCCGGACTCAGGTCACTCCCTGGGGACAATTTGTAGGCTGGGTGAGCATGCCCCGGAGATTGTCTACTCCAGAGACAGGCTGGGGTATCCCATGCGGCGTATCGGCGCCAAGGGCACCTACGAATTTGAGCGTATTACCTGGGACGAGGCTTATGACATTATCGTCGACAACCTGAACCGTATTAAGGATGAGTCGGGGCCGGAGGCGGTGGCTATCTATACCGGCCGTGGGGCTCAGGAGTTATCACTGTGTGATATGTTTCAGCCTAGGGGCGTGGCGGTCTCCTCGGCATCGAATATCCTTTTCCCTTTCGGCTCACCAAATACCATGGGTGTGGGCGCCCTCTGTTACGTATCACTGCATGTAATTGCTCCTCATGTCACCATGGGACGTACGGGAATTAACATGTTCCCGGATATTGAGAATGCCGGAATGGTGGTTGTCTGGGGTACCAATCCTGCCACCGATTCGCCCCCGGTAGACATGTACCGCTTGGAGGCAGCCGCACAGCGGGGAGCTGATATTGTGGTGATTGACCCCCGCCGCACCGAAACACTCGTCTGCACCAATGCTCAATGGGTTCCCATCCGCCCCGGGACCGACGGGGCTCTTGCCCTGAGCCTGATCGAAGTATTGATTAACGAAGAACTTTACGATGAAGACTTCGCTGAGAACTGGTGCCATGGATTTGAGGAGCTAAAAGCTTATACTCAACACTTTCGCCCCGAAGTGGCTGAGACAATCACTGGTGTACCCGCTGACACAATCCGCGACCTTGCCCGCCGTATCGGCAGCGCCGGTGGAGCCTGTCCTTTGATGTATACGGGGCTGGAATTTTCCAATAGTGGCGTGCAGACGGCACGCGCCGTTTTTACTCTTATGGCTCTTGCCGGACATCTTGATGTGCCTGGCGGTATCGGCCTTACCATGCTCAGTAATACCTTCCCCATTAATCATTCCTGCAACCAGGAGAATCCAAACCTCGAAATTACTGTTGGGCGGGAGCAGTTTCCCATTTACAGCAACTACCGCGGCGAATCTCATGCTATCGGCCTGGTAAACTCGGTGCTCAAAGGTGAGCCGTACCATGTGCGCGCTCTGCTTGTCCAGGGCGCTTCTCTTCTCACTTCCTGGCCACAGACACCCATCTGGCGTGAGACACTCTCCAATCTGGATTTCCTGGCCTGTATCGACCGCCAGCTTACCGCCGATGCTGCTTATGCGGATATCTTACTCCCGGCGACGACGATGTTCGAGAACGATTCCTATATGACCTATGGGCCTGTCTTCCGCCTGCGTGAGAAAATCATCGAGCCACTGGGTGAGGCGTGTAATGATTACCTCATCATGGCCGGGCTGGCCGAGCGCCTGGGCTATGGCCATCTGTTTCCCCAGACCGAAGATGGGATGATTCGGCTGGCTCTCCAGGGATCGGGCTATACCCTTGAGGATATCAAAGCAGCCGGAGGCTGGGTAAAGCTGCCTACCACCATGATGGAGTATAAAAAATGGCAAAAAGGCAGCCTGCGCCGGGACGGTAAGCCTGGTTTTGATACGCCCACCGGCAAGTTTGAAATATGGTCCACCATTCTTGAGGAATATGGCTACGAACCATTGCCCAAATACATCGAGCCGAGGGAAGGTCCACTGGGCAGTCCCGGGCTGGCACGGCAATTCCCGCTCGTTTTCAACTCCGGGGCACGCCCGACGAACGATTTTCGTTCCCAGCATCATAATACCCACGGACTGGTGAAAGATTATCCCGAACCTACGGTTGATATTAACACCCGGGATGCCGCGGCACGGGGGATAGACAGCGGCGACCTGGTGAAGGTAATGACGCTCCGGGGCAGTATGCCTTTCAGGGCGCGGGTAAGCGATGATATTATGCCTGGGGTTATTGAATGTGCCATGGGTGGCGGCACACCGGTAGGCCCCAAGGCATGGCAGGAATGGAATGTCAACGAGCTGACGGATTTAGAGAACTTCGACGGGATATCGGGCTTCCCGGTCTATAAGGCTCTACTCTGCGATGTAGCTAAAGTTAAGGCAGGTAACAAGGCAACCCGCAGCGTAGTCAGCAAGCCATTAACAGCGTACATTTCTGGCCAGACTCTGTCACCATCCCGTCAGGTAAAGGTTGGGAAAAGAATCTATCTTGATAACAATGCCACCACGCCGGTGGCTGATGCAGTACGGGAGGTGATGATGCCGTATCTGGGGGCTGCACACGGTAACCCGTCCAGTATTCACAGTGCTGGCAAAGACGCCCGGGAAGCTGTAGACAGGGCGCGCCGCCAGGTAGCCAGCCTCATCAACGCCTCGCCGCGGAGGCTCATTTTTACCGGTGGCGGCTCCGAAGCCGACAACCTGGCTATCAAAGGGGTGGCTTTCGCCGGTCGTGACCATGGGAAGCACATTATCACGACTACTATTGAGCATCCCGTCGTACTGGGCGTGGGCAGGTTCCTGGAGAAACTCGGCTTTCTGATTACGTATCTTGAGGTAGACAGGTACGGCTGGCTTGCTCCGGAAAAGTTAAGGGATGCCATCACCGACGATACTATCCTCGTCTCTATTATGCTGGCTAACAATGAAGTAGGTACAATTTTACCAGTTAAGGAGTTGTGCGCCGTTGCCCATGAGAGGGGTGTCCTGTTCCATACCGACGCTGTTCAGGCCATCGGTAAAATAAGGGTAGATGTTCAGGAACTGGGCATTGACCTGCTCAGCATCTCCGGTCATAAGTTCCGGGCTCCCAAGGGTGTCGGCGCTCTGTACGTAAAGAAGGGGATAGAACTGGAGCCGCTCATTCATGGCGGCAGCCAGGAGGGTGGACTCCGGGCCGGAACGGAGAATGTGCTGGCAATTGTAGGCCTCGGCAAAGCGGCGGAGCTGGCATCATACACATTGCAGGGTGCTGACGGGATTATGGTATTACGCGACAGCCTGGAGGCAGGCATCAGGGAGCTGGTGCCGGATGCCATGTTAAACGGTCACCCGGAAAGTCGGTTACCCAATACGCTTAACATGACCCTGCCGGGATTCCGCGGTGAGTCGATTGTTATCGCCATGGACCAGCATGGCATCGCCCTCTCCTCGGGTTCTGCCTGTAAATCAGGCTCTCCGGAGCCGACACACGTGCTCCTCGCCATGGGCAGGACGGAGCAGGAAGCTCACTGCTCGGTGCGGTTTTCGCTCTCCCGGGATACCACGGAACAGGATATCAGCGAGACGTTATCGGCACTGGCCGAGGTGATGGAAGAGAAGAACACGGTAAGGCTGATGCCCTGCAAATAGACACCGAGACCATTCATGATTTTCGTTATTTTGACACTGACATGCTAACAAGGTACTGAACGCTGAACCATTGCTGCTTGTCGGTCCAGAACCGCTCTACCTTGAATCCTGCGGCAGCCGCCATCGCTTCAAACTCGTCCAGATTATATTTGTAAGAACTCTCTGTCCAGATGCTTTCGCCTTGACTAAAAGGTATGTTCACATCATCCAGATGGACAATCTGGTCTCTCAGGCTTAGCAGGTGCATCTCGATGCGACCTTCCTCTGGATTATAGAAGGCGTGGTGCTGAAACTGCTCTAGTTGAAAATCACCGTGGAGTTCACGGTTGATTCGTTCCAGCAGATTAAGATTGAAAGCAGCGGTGATACCATCCCGGTCATTATAAGCGCTATTCAGCACAGTAGGATCCTTTTTAAGGTCCACGCCGATGAGCAGGGCGCCGCCAGGACCACATACACCGGCAATATATGACAGGAAATCCCTGGCTGGTACGGGGTCGAAATTGCCGATTGTCGAGCCTGGGAAGAAGACAACAATGCGGTCACACGCTCGCTTCAGTGCTGGTAAGTCAAAATTACTCGTGTAGTCCGCATGTACCGGCAGAACCTCCAGTGAGGGGTAGTTGACGGCAAGTTCGTCAGCTACCCGCATTAACTGCTCCCGGGAGATATCTATGGGCACATAGGCTGACTGTTCGGGCAGGTTATCCAGAAGAATGCGGGTTTTTGCGCAATTGCCGCAGCCATACTCAATAAGTATGACATTGGGGCCCAGCAGCTCAACTATTTCCTCGATATGAGCTTCCATAATTCTCGCTTCCGTACGCGGCAGATAGTATTCATCCAGAGCACAGATACGCTCGTAGAGCTGTGAGCCGCGCTCGTCGTAGAAATACTTGGGAGGCAGTTCCTTCTGTGGTTTCAGCAGCCCGCTCAGGACTTCGGCACGAAAGCGCTCGCGTGCCTGTTCTAGGTCATGCTGCCATATCTGTCCGTTCCCTTTATAGCTCATTATCGGACTATTATACTTCATGTGGTCGAATCAGTATATGGTTACCGTGCTTGACAATTTCCACAATATCATTAATATTAATAAATCATCTTTAAAAGACGGGAAGGAGGTAATGATATGAAGAGTTATGATGTCGTTGTTATTGGCTCCGGGTGTGGGGCGCTTATATCAGATGAAGCGGCCGGGCATGGCCTGGAGACTGCCCTGATAGATAAGGGACCTTTGATTGGGGGAACCTGTGTCAACTGGGGCTGCATCCCTTCAAAAATGCTGATATATCCGGCGGATAGAATCGTGGAAATGCAGGAAGGTAAGAAGCTGGGAATTGAGGTCGATATTAAAAATATTGACTTCAGTTCCATAATGGAACGAATGAGGTGGAGCCGGCAGGAAAGCCAGAAGCATATCAGAGAAGGCATTAAGCAAACGGAAAATCTGGATTTCTACGAAGGTGAAGCGCATTTTATTGCTGACTATACCATTGAGGTAAATGGGGGAGAAATCAAAGGAGAGAAGGTATTTATTGCTTCCGGCTCGCGGCTGTTTATACCGCCCATAAAGGGCCTGGAGAGTATAGATTATTTGACGAACGAGACAGTACTGGAACTGAAAGAGAGGCCTGACAGCCTGATTATCATCGGAGGTGGCTATATCGCCGTCGAATACGGTCACTTCTTCGCGGCTATGGGTACAAAAGTGACCATTCTTGAGATGGCAGACAGGCTGGTTTTATCGGAGGAGTCAGAAATATCTGAGCTTCTAAAGCAACAACTAGGTAAGCGCATGGAAGTCCAGGTAAACGCTCAGGCTGAAGAAGTAAAAGAAGGTGATGGTGGCGTTACCGTAGTCACCAGGGATAAAAATAGCGGCAGGCCCGGAAGCTTTACAGCACAGAGGATAATGATGGCTGTGGGCAGGAGGTCCAATGCCGACCTGTTGAAAGTGGAAAATACAGGGGTAGAGCTGGATGCAAGAGGTTTTATCAGGGTTAACGAATACATGGAGACAAGTAAGAAAAATATCTATGCCGTGGGCGATGCCAACGGCCAGCAGATGTTTACTCATATGGCTAACAGAGAGACGGCTATAGCCGCGCAAAACGCTTTTCATGATGCCCGATGGGCGGTAGATTACTCTATCGTTCCCCATGCTGTCTATTCACATCCTCAAATCGCGTCGGTCGGTTTGGGTGAAGAGAAGGCCAGGAAAGAGCACGATATCGTTGTCGGCAGGACGAGGTATTTTGATGTCGCCAAGGGCGAAGCTATGATGGAAACGGAAGGCTTTGCCAAGGTCATCGCTGAAAAAGATGGCAACCGAATACTCGGCTTCCACATTATTGGGCCTTACGCCCCGGTGCTTATCCAGGAAGTAGTCAACGCCATGACCACGGGAGGCCATATTGATGAGATAAATCAGGGTATCCATATTCATCCCGCCCTTTCCGAACTGGTACCGACTGCAATTAATAGTCTCGGGCAATCTTAATAATAATCAAGCTCTAATCATCATCGATATTTAACACCTCTGGGCGCATGGACGCATGGCGGGAGCTGTGAAATACTATGAAAATGATGGCTCATTGGTGGGGGGATAAAGGGGTTGAGTTAAAAGTCTCTCATGTCTTACCTTTCTGCCTCACTCAAGTTGTAGTATAATATTATTAACTATAATAATAATTTAGAGTAATGTTCGGAGGACTCAAATGGGCGAGATAAAGAGCGCCGCCGAAATAGCCAGGGAGAAGATAGAGAAACTGGGCGAGGTAACTGAAGAAGAGCGCCTGAAGTGGAAGTATGGGCCGGAGGGAGAGAAGCTGGCGGCCAGATATATCAAGACGGACTGCAATCTGGTCAATGAGCTTAATAAGTATGAGGAAAAGGCAAGGAAACTCGTTATTAAAGGCATTAATGGTATTCTCCTGAGAAATATCAGTTTGCCCAGGAATGATGCTGCCAGTAAAGCCACGAAAAAAGCCTTGGAAGGTTTAAAGGCAATAAAGAATGATAAGGTGGCGGTTGAGAATGTTTTCAGTAAAATCGGGCATATCATGGAACACTATACTCAGCAGGGAGAGCAGCAGAAAAGGCAGGCTTACGAGTCGCTGAAGAAGGAATTCGAGGCCAAGATACAGCAGGCGATTAAGCAGCAGATGGGTGTAAATGCTCAGATGAAGATAGATGTAGAAAGGCAGCCGCAGTTCCTCGAAGAGTGGCAAAAAGTACAGGCTCAGATGGAATCGCAGTACCTGACACTGCTGGAAGAGTACAAACAGGAACTTGCCGCCATAGATTAGGGATTACAATGAGTATTGACGATGACAGAGTTGAATATGCTGCCCGCCACACCGAGATATTGAGGCATCCGAAACAGCATCTTTCAACATTCGGCGTAACCAACATATATTATTACCTAGTAACAAATCCCGTGTACTCGGAGCTGGTTGGCGACGTTAACGAAACAGTTATCAGAGAGGGCAGGGTTATCGCCGAGAGGCCGAAGATTGTAACCCCCTATTATCTTACACATCTGGAGGGTTTCAGTTACGATGCCAGGAGATATTTTGAGACGTTGCTCAGGATGCATGGCGCCGATACTCCCGGACTTTTTTACACCTACAAAAACGAGCCCAAAGGGCTCAACATAGTCTCGGACGACTGGCCGGCGGTGGTGGACAGGCTGAATGAGGAGATTGACAAGAAAGGTGACCCGCTGGCTTCTATTATCAGGGGGCAGGATGACCTCTGGGATGTGTCCCTGCTGAAGTTTATCTACGAGATTACCAGTCGCTCCGTCCAGAGTAACATCACTCAACTTGGCTCTAGAGGCCTTCTGGGTATGAGTCACGGCGGTATTCCGGTTGGCGCCAGGCAGAGAATCGAGGAGCTTTTTGACCAGGTAGCTCAGGGCGAGTGTCCGGCACATGAATTGGAACTGGAGCTTAACCGCTGGGGCGTTTTTGAAGAGTATCAGGACAGGTTTTTCACACTGGTTAAAAAGGGGAAATAGTTAATAAAACGTAGTCCATACACTATAGATATGTGCTCAGTATCAGATAAAGAAGGTTCTTTATGAAAGTTTCAGTAATAGAGGCCAGAGACCTATCCGAGGCATGGTTTCTCTGTCTGCAGAGGACACTGACAGACGGATATGAATACAGGATAGATCGGGGCAGTTACGCCGGTCAGAAGCGCATGGAACTGGACCTGGCGGTTGTTCAGGTAAGTTATCCCGCGACAAGGCCTTTAGTACCTGATGTGCCCCAGGGCGTGCCCCCGCCCAGCACCATGGAATACGTGGAAAGCTATCTTCCTTACCTGATAACGGCTCACCGAAAAGAAGGTGAGCAGTATACCTACGGACAGTACCTGGAAAAGCAGATAACCGAAGTAATCAGGATGTATCGGGAGGACGGCCACAATACCAATCAGGCTTTTATGGCCGTAGGTGATGGGCAGTCTATCTATCTGGCTGACCCGCCCTGCCTGCGGATGATTGATACCAGAATCCGGGATGGCAGGCTTAATTTCATTGTCTATTTCCGGTCGTGGGACCTGTGGGCTGGCTTCCCGTCGAACCTGGCGGCGATTCAGCTCCTGAAGGAATATGTGGCGGGTGAAATAGGGGTTGAAGATGGTGAGCTTGTAGCCATGAGCAAAGGCCTGCACCTCTATGAATATTCCTGGGACCTGGCTAAAGTTGTCCTTCATAAGTGAATTACAGGTAAGCTAACTGAATGGCGCCTGTTAATCATTCCATATTTTTAGCGGAGGTTAGAGATGGAGCAAATTGAAGCTGTAGCAGATATGATTGTGGAATCGAAGAAAATCGTTGTCTTTACCGGCGCTGGTTTCAGCACTGAGTCAGGTGTACCTGACTTTCGCAGTCCGGGCGGAGTCTGGGATACGTTTGACCCCAACGAGTTGAATTACCAGAATTTCCTGAGCAGCGAGGAAATACGGGGGAAGTACTGGCGGATGCATAAGATGATGTGGGAAACGATAAGAGAAGCTAAGCCCAACGCCGGTCACTACGCAGTTACCGAGCTTCATAATATGGGTAAGCTGGACTGCGTTGTTACACAAAATACCGATGGACTGCACCAGAAAGCCGGTGTCCCTGATGATAAGGTACTGGAATTGCATGGCACCATGCAGTGGGTTGATTGCCTCGAATGCGGGCAGAGGTACCCCAGGGGTGATGTCCATGATAAGATGTTGGCCGGTGAATCGGTTCCCCGCTGTGATAGCTGCAGCGGTCTTTTAAAACCGGCTACAGTTGCTTTCGGTCAGATGATGCCGCAGCGGGAAACACGTGAATCCGAGGTGAGGTCTTCCAGCTGTGACCTGTTCCTTGCGGCCGGTTCATCGCTCGTGGTCTATCCCGCGGCGCAAATGCCGGTGATTGCCAAGCGCAGCGGCGCCAGACTGGTTATCTTTAATCTTACACCCACACCTCATGACCACCATGCCGATATCGTCATTAACGAGAAGACGGGGGAGACCCTTTCCCGGATAGTAGCGCGGGCAAAGGAAAAACTGCAAGCATAGTTCTGCCTGGTTTCTACCCGGGTTCCTGAAGTGATATTAGGGAATTGAGTTGATTAAATCCCAGTTCAAAATCGGCCTGTTGTTTATGGCGATATCGTTTCTGCTCTGTTCGTTCGTAACAGGCTGTGCTCTAAATAAAGACTTTGACTGGCACCTGCGTAACATCACCAAACCATACCGATTTGATATTGTAAGGTGGGAGTTTGAAGCTTTTGGCGCGGAGGCTGGTAAAATATTCAGCCGGAAGCAACGTAGCTCCGGTGATGGTGTGGAAGAAGTCACCGCGTATTTTGCTAACATAGCCCGGATAAAAAAACTGGAAGCTGAGATAACGGCGGTTGAAGCGGGGAACAGGCAGGGCGACCTTTCGACGCTTGAAGATGAGCTGAACGGATTATATCAGCAGAATGCGGAAATGGTCGATACTGTTGAGATGCTGCTGGAGACACAGATAAGGGATGTCTTATCTCAGGAGGGTATCTTCAATCCGTTGGATAAATATGTAAGGGTTGGAATCGGTTTCCCGCCGGTCAACTTCGAGCTAGGGAGGCCGCCTCACCTGCTTGTTATTTCTCCTAGGGACAGGATAGAGAGCATGAGGGAAGTCCCTCTCCTGCCAGAGATGAGTACGGGGGATATGGAGAGCATTGAAGCTGATGTTGACAGCTTGGGAGTCTCTTCGCTGGTGGTAGCGCTGGGTGGCATGGCCACCTACCCGAGCTATGTTACCGATAAGGCTAGCCTCCGGTTTACACTTGATACTGCCACTGAGGAATGGCTGCATCAATATCTGGCCTTCAAGCCCCTGGGTTTTCGGTATGTGCTGGATTTGACCGGTATCAGACGCGACTATGAAATAGTCACCATGAATGAAACGCTTGCCGGCATGGTAAGCAAGGAGATTGGTGAAATAGTATATGAAAAATATTACGCTCCGAAAGAAACAGGAGATATAGCACCGGAAGCGGCAGAATCAGGGTTCGACTTAAATCAGGAAATGAGGGAAATCAGGCGAGTCGTTGACAGCTATCTTGCCCGGGGTGAAATCGAGCAGGCCGAGGAGTTCATGGAGCAGAAACGACTCTATCTGGTTGAAAACGGCTATCATATCAGGAAACTGAATCAGGCCTATTTTGCCTTTCACGGTGCTTATGCCGATAAACCAACCTCCATCAGTCCCATTGGTATTGAGTTGAAGCAGCTTAGAAGCCGGAGCGATTCGTTAAAGGACTTTCTGGAGACCGTGGCGGCGATGACCAGTCGTCAGGAACTGGCCGAGAGCCTCAGATGACGGTTACTGGTGCCGGGTCGGGACTTGCTGGTAATTGACAGCTACCTAGACGATACGAAACAGGACTAACGCAGTACTTACAGCCTTTTCCACTAATGGACTGTGGTGACGTTCGTAAATAATATCAACCACTTCAAACTCCTCCTCACAATTGGCCAGCCAGGTGTTAATTTTACTTTCCATGTCTTTAACCGTATTGCTCCTGAATATCTTTACCCTAAGGTCTCGAGCTCTTATCTGATATGACATGGTTCTTATCTCCTGACTATAATTTTAGCAGAATCAGCTTCGGATAGCACCTAATCAGAAGGCATGACGGCATTTTTATCTGGCTGACTGCGGGTCAAGCGGGGTTTTTGTTTCAACCACTGGGCCGGGCAGGTTAAGGGATTGAAACATACATCGTATTCAACCGGGTTTATGACCCGCAACTCTATCTTAGCGGCCACGCTTAGCAGTCACAAATGTCGTCACCAGGACTCCCATTGTCACCTAAGGGGCTGCCGCTGTTAAGTAGGGCTTCAGGTTCCAGAGTCTCTGACTTTACTTCAGGTTTTACGTAAGGTTCTTTAGCCATGTTATCACTTCCTATGCGAGATATCTTAAGGGCTTGTCTGCTAACTTGCCCGGCCAGTGGTCTTTTTAATCTGTTTCATGATGCCAGCCCGCACCAGTTCCTCAATAATCTCTCTGACATCCGCATGGGCTTCCTCGAAGGAAACATCAAAACGGTCACAAAGCTGTTTGGCGATTTCATCAATTCCGCACCCATCCTCACATATATCCCATATAAAGGCTGCCGTCTTGTTCAATACATGCGTTGCCCGTCCGTCATTCCTAATCACCACCACGCGGTCGCCAATTCGATGCCAGATGGCATCTTCGACCCGTGCCGCACCACTTGTCATCAGTTCCATTCCTCTCTTCCCTGTACTCCTTCAAGTTCGCCGGTTATCTGCCAGAGTGATTTTTCGTCCAGATTAAACTCGAGCTCGTAAACCGGAATAGCTCCGGTCACCTCGGCACTGAAGTCGGCTATCATGGAGTAGACGGACCTTTTATCCTTCTGGCCGATACATACTGGTGATATTATCTGGCGCATGAAACGTAAATGTGCGGCAACTTTATCAAGGTAATGCAATGCCGTTTTGTTGCTCTGTTTGAGCAGGAGAATGCAACGTAAAGGTGCCGCTGTGTTCCGCCCTGGCAGCAGGTCGCCAATGATAGGGGCGCTCTGAATTGTGATGCTATTTCCGCCAGGGGATGGGCGAGACATCAGCAGCATTTCATCATTAATTACCTCACCATGCCGTTCACCACAAAGGCGGGCAATTGTTGACTTCCCGGCATCGCTGGGTCCGGTGAATACCAGTGCATGTCCGTTACGCAGGATACCACAGGCGTGTACCAGCATCGCCGGAGGCCTGCTGTCGTATTTTATCTTGCATGCCGAGTAATAAGCTGCTGTAAGCAACTGGTTGAGGTGATTGCTTTCCATGTTCGGGTCCACCAGGCTCCTCTCACCGGTAATGGTGATTGTGCGGCGCGCTAGGTCGTACTGGCCTCTCATTATCCTGCTGGTAGTCCGGATACGATTTCCTTTATGCTTGTATCTGGTCGTGGAGAGGGCTGTGGATAAATCTTCAGGGCTCAGTCGGTTGACTGGTTTCATTTCTATAGTTACGTCTGTGGGTTCGTCGGTAAGGAAGTCATGGTACAGGCGCTGCAGCTTATCATAAATTTCATTGTCCTGGCACCTTAGAGCACAGGAAACACTGCCCATCTTAATGCTAAGTGCGTGGTTGGAATAAGTCTTGCTCTGTTTTGGTTTAAATAGAGTCCGCATTTCCACTGGTTTCCCTGTTTTTATACGATGTATTTTTACCCTTGGAGGGGCCGGGTATGCCTTGATTACTTCTTTAGAATACATTATCACAGTTAATATGCAGGTAGCAAAGGGTGAAAAAACGGTAAGAATTTGTAATTTTTTCCACAAGTGAGAGTAACCGCTGACATATCGCTTTCAACGGCTGGCGGTTAAAAAACTGGAATTTACGGAATATTAACAATATTTTAGGGGATTTTTAGGAGTTGTTTACAATGCAGTGTGTATTATTGAGTTTGGGATAACAAAAGGTAGTATTGTAACCGAGGAGGCAAGATATGTTACCTAAAGATGAGATGATGCCGATGTTAACTGTGAAGGATGTGGCTCGTCTTTTACATATCCATGTCAATACGGCCAGACGCTGGAGTGACCAGGGTATCCTGAAGTCATATCGCATTACTCGTCGTGGTGACCGTAGATTTCGGCTGGAGGATATTACTCGCTATCTTGCCGAGTTCAATGAGTTTGGTGTAGACGAAATCGGTAACAGAGAAACCAGTCAAGCCTATAAATAACCGGCGAGGAGATATAATATATCGTTACTAATATTCTCTTTGCCGATAATTGACGACCTTATAAAAAGGATTTGCAAAGCTTTCCAAACAGTAAATTTCAAGCAATTACGTGATTGTCAGAATACGAAGCGTGCCACTTCTCTCCTGAGGCGATTCTAATTATATAGCGCCCCGAGGCTGCGCAAAATACCACCACTATCCAAGTTACTGTCCTCAGCCATGCAACCCTTTTCTGGGGGCCACGAAACCTGGAGAGAACCGCCATTGTCTGGCTAACCTTCTTCATTACCAGACTATGGATAAGGGCTGAAGTCTCCAGCCTCAGCTTCTCCGACTTGATTGGAGAGACAAAGGTCTCTTTACTTATCAGTAACTCAAGCGCCCATCGACGCCAGACACCGGGCTTCAATGCCTTGATTATGGACGTGTGTACCGGTGCTCCAAGCAGTTCTTTAGACCGCTTCAGGCAATAGTAGACGCTAGTTTTAATTCCCCAGGAATGGGCTGACTGTACAATGTAGCTCCAATCCAGAACATCGTCATACTTCTTTATTAGCTCGGTAATGTCGCACAGAGACTTTAATAGATGGTTCTCCTGCTTGATGAGATGGTTAGACAAAAACAGGAGGTTATCCTCCGGAGAAAGTCCCCTGGTGGTTACTCCCTGTATCTGTAGCGGCTGAGCCCGACGCCAAATCTCCTCCTGCGGAACAGCCACCAGCTTTGTGTCATCCAGATTCCAGTGAAGTTCGATGAACAATGGAAATTGCGCTTGCTTGTAGAAGGGTGCTTCGTGGAAATGATGATCCCATCCCAGTGACGGAACAGATTGCTTATAACCCATCTCCAGGAGAAGAGAACTGGCTAGGGGTATTTCCTCAGGTTTCACCAGAATATCCATATCGACCATAGGGCGCAAGCCGGGATTTCCATATAGTTGTTCGGCAAGGACAGCACCCTTTAGGGTTATAGTTGCTATTCCGTGTTGGCTGAACTTGGACATGACGTTTTCAAGCTCAGCAGAAAATATCACGTTCCTGTATAGTGTGTTGTTATATATCTGGTTCATCCGTTCTAAGAAAGGTTCTGGTACCTGTTCGCCGAGGCCACTGGTGACGAGATTATGGGCAATTAGCGATGTTACGCCGTGAAACTCTGCCAGGTCAAGTAAATAACTCCAATCTACAGTTCCTTCCAGAATTCGGATAGTTTTTTCTTTCCTTTCGGTGGAAATGCTGGCGGTGGTGCAGAGCAGCAAGATATCTCTAGCTGCCCGCCGTCCGGCTAGAGATGAGCCGTTATGTCCTATCGGTTTTTGAATTTTCTCATCTATAATATCGTTTTGTGGCATTATGCTTACATTTAGCAGATTCACTGTGCTGTTCGACTCCGGGGTTATACCGGCACATACACATGTAGTAATGCTATCCTTAGTATTGTATTAAGCTGCCTTCTATTTTGGCCCGCTTCAAAGCCTTTCGGAAAACTAGGAATGCCAGAGGTGTGAGAACGACCGTGAAACCTAGCAGTACCAGTATATCGAAGCGAAGCTCATATATTGAGTATCCTTGGAGCATGGCCAACCTCATAGCGTCAAGGGCGTAAGTCAGGGGCAGGATACGGGACAGCGGCTCCAGCCATTCAGGTAGTACTGATACAGGGTAATATACCCCCGCCAGAAGACTCGACGCGCTACCAAGTACCCAGGAAATGGGATCGCCTTTCTTTACCAGCAGTACTATGGCTGCCGAAAGGATACCAATGCCGCTGAAACTCGCTATTGACAGGAGCATTACCAATAGCGCTGAGCCCACATTAGCCTGGCCCAGGCTGGCGCCAAAGACCAGGGCTCCAACGAGAAGATAAATTACCACGCGCAGGGTAGTGAGCAGATATGCCCACAAGGACGAAGAAAGGAGAATAGCGCTCAGGCGAGTGGGACTTAGAAGCATTATCTCCAATGTGCCCATCACCTGACCCTCACGAATACTTGAGGCGAAGCTGGATAAGGACAGACCTAAAAATCCGGTAAAGGCAAGGCCGATGAGGACGAATGAAAAATAGTCGCCGCCATAGGCCTCCAGCTGTGGAGCTACGGCAGTGCTAAAAAGCCGGGAGAGGAAGTAGAAGATAGCTACACTTAAGAAGATGCCTCCAAATTGCATTAAAAAAGACAGGCGATAGCTGAGTGCCTGTGATAAATCACGCTTGAGGAATGCTGAAGCAACAGCCATCTAGGGCGCCTCCTCTCTGCTACCGGTGTGCAGGGCATGAGTAAAAATTTCATCGAGTGCCAGCTCTCGTAGCTGGCAGTTACATACCTCTACACCAGCGCTAACCATAACCGACAGTATCCGTGGCAGTACCGACGCTCGGTCAGATATCCTGAGTTCGAGGCTCGAAATGCCATTCTGCTTGTTGGTTATGTGGCAGTCAAGGACCCCATCGATGAAGCTGAGCTGTGACAGAATGGTCTCTGACAAATGCTTTACTTGGAGCTCGCATCCCTCGTGTTGCTGGAAAAGCGACCGCAATTCTTCAACCGACCCCAGGGCGATGACGCGTCCGTGGTCCATAATAGCCAGCCGGTCGCAGAGCTGTTCCGCCTCACTCAAATTATGAGTGGCCAGCACCACCGTTTTCCCTTCGTCCGCCACCTTTTCCCTGAGAAATCTACGAATCGTCTGGGCGCTGACCGGGTCCAGGCTCCTGGTAGGCTCGTCCACGAAAAGAACACGAGGGTCACTAAGCAGGCCTCGCGCGATAGCTAGCTTCTGCTTCATTCCCGTGGAATAATTTTGAAATCTGATGTCGCCATCCTCGGCCAGACCGACGAGGTCCAGTAGTTCTTTAATACGTGCCTTGACCTGTCGACGTGGGATGTTATACAGAGAAGCGTAGAATTGAAGGTTTTCACGGCCGGTAATACGCCAGAAGAAACTCCTCTCCTCAGCGCTGACCAATCCCACCAGTTGCTTTACCGCCTGTTCCTCCTTTTGGATATCATGACCGAAGACCTGAGCTGTGCCTGAATTGGGCAGTACCAAACAACAAAGCATCTTGATTAATGTGGTCTTGCCGGCGCCGTTAGGCCCGAGTAATCCAAAGAATTCTCCCTCCTTAATTTCCAGGCCAACGTCTTTCACTGCCTGAGTCCACTGCCTTTTGTTGAAAGGCAGCAGGTCGCGGTAACCGGATGTACGGGGGAACAGTTTGGTCAGGTTGACTGTCTTAATAGCTGTCATTTCTCTGTATAATGGATTGGATTGATTTTACATAGGTTCCGGATTAGCCTCCACGCTGGCCTCGCAATAGGGCGCAGCCACCAGCTCATAGGTGAGATTCGAGCCCAGGTTCTGTTCACTACCCTATTAATGCCACTGTCCAGTCTGACGCAATGTCCATCTTTCTCAACCCTTATTACCTTACCGAGAACCTGCCCCGGTTGAATCGGTGGATCAGTGTAGTCCAGAGAGTCGCCCTTGGTTATCAGGACTGTACCGTCCTTACCGTAATCTACTTTTACGAGGCGATGGGCAGTAAGCGTACCGTCGAACCGACGATAGAAGACCACATCCCCGATATTCACTCCGGTGTCATTTACCGGCTCAATAACAAGAATGTCTCCAGATTCAATAAAGGGATGCATGCTAGTGCCGCGAGCTCGAAATCGAAGCAACGCCCCACGGCCAAGTATCTCTCGGCTCAGTTCCAGAAAATCTGCCCTGTTGACATTCAAGGTGAGACCCTGTCGTATTCTTGCTTAATGACGAAGTCCAGAATACTCTGGTCGGGAACGAATCCCAGTTCATAGCATTTGACCTGCTCTGCTATTTCGCCCAGCAGACCCAGTGTATACGCTATTCCAGACGGATTCCAGAAGGTAGGGAAGCAGCGTACGAATAGTGCTGAGGCAGCATCGCTTGCTTTTAGTGGTGATGCGTAATTTTCTGGGCTGTGCTTGATGATGAATATCCCTTCCAGTGGGACTCCTTCCGGTGAAGCAACCTTGGCGTCCCCATGCCACGGCGTACCAAACATCCAGATACGGCCGTCAATATTACGGATAATAATTCTATCGTCGCTTAAAAGGTGTGCGTTCTCTCTATCCTTCCAGAGATTGGCCAGAGTGCTCTTGCCGGCTCCGGATACGCCGGAGAAGAGCATCCCCTTACCTTCCAGTGATACACCGCAGGAATGAATGATAACACCCCGACCTTGTGCGAGTAAATTGACCATCATCAGCTCTTCCAAAGGGTAAATCAAAGGGTAAGACACTCTTCCGTCAGGTGTGTCAGGTAAGGAGAGATAGACATCACCTGAGGTGTAATCGCTGTTAAAGACTGCTACCATTACTACTGGGGGATCAACGTCCTTAGAGGAAACGTGTATAATATTTCTCTCTCCATTCTTATAGAGCTGCCAGCTCCCTTCTGAATCGAAAACCTTTTGCCCCAGGTCGATGTCCAATATTCCATCATAATGCGTCTTGAGTATGACATGAGGCTTTTTATCGCTTAAAAACCAGGAGTGGACCTCGTCCTCTCTTGGTTGCCAGCGCTTGTCGGCAAACGAAATAGATATGACAATCCCGGCAATATCGATAATCTGGTGGCTTTTAGGAGTACTAATATTCTTCATGGTCATCTCTGCTCCTGTCCAATCAGAATGCTATATCTATGTGCCTGAAATCTAACTCCATTCCAGCTTACAGCACTGGGGGCAACACTTATGGTACGGAAGACATCCAGGCGATATAACAGGGGCTTGAATAGCTACTGTTTTTCGGTTCTATCGTGATTTAGCTGCCATTAGCATGGCAGCTAATGAAGTAATCGAAACAGCGTTGAGATCTGCCAAAGCAATTAAGCAACAGCCAGGCTGTTGACTTACATGCTGACAGAGTAGCCTCTTCGGGATTGAGCATGACTTGGGTTATCTCTGGTTTTTGATACGCTTGTTTCATATTGTTACCCCCTTTCCCTAAATTCGTCTATTCTGAGTCCCGTGGTTCCATAGCCTTGCTCCCAGTGCTGTGAGCTGGCTCAGGGTCTCTGTTTGTCTCGGCGGCTGCCAAGCCCAGTGCTTCGGCCCGCAGATGAGCTATCCTACATAGATATTCGACCTCTTTCTCGGCGTCCCCATGCTCAGTTATTCCCCAGGCAGGACACTGATTGCAGAGACTTCGTATCTTACAATCGGAACAAGGTGAATAGCGTGTCCGCTTCTGGTTCAGGACCTCGGGAAATAGCTCGTAGCCTTCCCGAAATGTTCCATCAAGCAGACTGTAACCAGGCTCGTTAACCATACTGCATACCTGAAGACCACCGGTGGAGTTAATGTGGAAGCCGTTTCGTCCGGCACCGCATGTGAAGAGCCGGTCAGTATTATAAGGTCCCTCAAGACGGTTCCACAGTCTATGCCATTCGTTAACATGTATTTCATCACCGGTATCCAGTGCAACCACGTCTTCACAGGAGAGTCTTACTGTATCTGGCCCGGATGAACCGTCAAGCCGCTTCTGAATTAAGGCGTCGCCTCTGAATCCGAGTCCCATCCGCTCAGCGTAGTCTTTCATCTGAAGTAACTCATGCCTGTTAAGGGTCATGACCATTGTTTTTAATGTCAGGGGAACTTCACGCTCCTTCAAGAGGTCAATCCCTCTCAAGCAACGTTTAAAGGACCCGGGAACCCCGGTTACACTTTCATAGGTCTCAGGCGTCATCCCATAAAGAGTGATTTCAACCTTGAAGGGTGGAAACTCAGCAAGGTAATCAGCAATGCTAGGATTAATAAGAGTTCCATTCGTAAAAAGAGTAATTAGCAAACCTTTGTTTTTAGCGTACGCATAGACGTCCAGGAAATCGGGGCGTACCAGAGGCTCGCCCCCCGTGATGAGAAACCATATACAACCTTCGTCTACAATCTGGTCAATGATACCGCATATCTCGTGATAGCTCAGTTCTTGCCCCTGCGGTGAGCGAGGAACATAGCAGTGAACGCATTTCAGATTGCAGCGCGAGGTTATATCCATGCCACCATCAAAGGGCACATTATTCGCCTCAATGCCACTGTGCATTCTTTGGCTGAAGGTAGCGTAGTCTGACTTATTTATTCGTGAACTTTGCATATTAATTTGTCCTGGCATCAATAAGACGGTTCCCCACCCAGTACGGCTATGTTAGTTTTGATAAGGCCCGTCTCGTTCAACTGCGTGGTGAATCCGAGAGTATCTTCAATCGCCTGAGTATAGTCAACCTCATATTCCTCAATGATAATGCTCACTATGTCTTCGAGAGTCCTCTGCGCATCGATGAGCTCCCAGACCCGGCCTGCCACCCCGTTCAAGTTATAGATACACTGTAAATCTCCCGTGTTCTGACGGATAGGAACCAGCACCGTCTCACCAGCAATCTTCCTGGCTACTATATTGGGGTCTTTAACATATACTTGTGATAGTTCAGACATGTACACTGCTCCTTTTTCTGGTTCTATACATTCGCAGCAATTGGTACCTCTATTAATATCTCAATCCTTTGCCTGATATAAACCACTTATGTGACTAAAGTAAAACAATATACCACCTTTTTCATAGATATTTGCCATGCTTCTCCTTCTATAAAACAAACAGCTAAGGATTACCTAATATTTATACTAAACCTCTTCCGTTAGATGATGGTTTAAGATTTGTAGGAATTTGGTAATAATAACCTTCCGTATAACGATATATGTTCACTCGGTAACAGATTATGCATACCCAGGTAGGGTATTATTATACCTCTACATAAGCAGTTTTACAAAGCGGGTATATTATTATTCGCCTGTATGAAGACGATAAATATTAGCATTTTTTATAGGGAGTAGCAATACCATAAAGCAGGCTGCAAGTTGCTAATGCTTCGTGGAAATTAGCTCCTATTCGGCTCGCCCTGTTTACAATGTGACTTGTAATAGAGTAGTGGAAACGTTATTATAAAAATCAGTATAGAGCGTTGAGGTTAAATTCCGTTTCTACATAATTTTATGGGTTCTATATCAGCAATTATCCGGTCACGGATGGATGTTATGAATATATTAGTCACCGGGGCTGCCGGATACATTGGGAGTGTAGTCACTGAACACCTGCTGAAAGAGGG
Source organism: uncultured Dehalococcoidaceae bacterium (assembly GCA_964558675.1). Taxonomy (GTDB): domain Bacteria; phylum Chloroflexota; class Dehalococcoidia; order Dehalococcoidales; family RBG-16-60-22; genus CAZLEY01. The sequence continues at coordinate 26,274 of CAZLEY010000004.1, forward strand.
CTATACTGTTATTGCCGTGGACAATCTGCAGAAGGGTCATCGACAGGCTGTAGATTCGCCCACTCATTTCGTATGCGCCGATTTCGGTGACCCAGCAACATTAGATGATGCCTTCTCTACGCATCAGATAGCAGGGGTAATACACCTTGCCGCGGATAGCATCGTTCCCGAATCTATGACTAACCCTCAGAAATATTTCCAGAACAATATTGTTTCCAGTCTCAATTTGCTGAACGCCATGGTGAAATATCATGTGAGCAAGCTTGTTTTTTCATCCAGTGCCGCCGTATACGGCATACCTGAGAGTGTGCCCATTAGTGAGAATGCTTCCCTTGAGCCGGTTAATCCCTATGGTGAGTCTAAGTTGATGTTTGAGAAGATGCTGAAGTGGTACGGGGCTGCTTACGGGCTTGATTCCATCTCGCTGCGCTACTTTAATGCGGCCGGAGCGACCTCTCTTCATGGGGAGCACCATGAACCGGAGACTCATCTTATACCTAATGTGTTGAAAGCAGCCCTGGGTAAAGCTCAGTACGTACCCATTTTTGGTACTGATTATAAGACCGCAGATGGTACATGTATTCGTGATTATATCCACGTGGTGGATATTGCTGATGCTCATCTAAAGGCTTTGAGTAAAATTGAAGGCGTTGGGGTCAAGGCTTACAATCTAGGCAGTGAGAAGGGTTATTCGGTGCTTGAGGTAGTGCGAACAGCTGAAAAGGTGACCGGTGTTGATATTCCAGTAGCGTTTGAGCCGTCCAGAGCTGGTGACCCGCCTATTCTAGTGGCGAGTTCGGAGATGGCAAGGAAAGAACTGGACTGGAGTCCGCGCTATCCCGAGCTGGAGAATATTCTCAAAAGTGCCTGGAAATGGCAGAGTAAATACCCCAACGGTTACTCAAGCTAAAAGAGAAGAAACAACCGGTATCAGGTTACAGGGAAGCGAATCCATTTAGTACGTCTTTGCCGTGTATTCAGCGATGTGATACAATTACCCCATTACGCAAATCCTTTCGTCTAAAAGGCAGTCGTGGGACTTTTCGAAGCATTGGTTCTGGGTATTGTTCAGGGGATTACCGAGTTTCTGCCGATTAGCAGCTCCGGTCATCTTGTATTATTGCCAGCAGCCCTGGGGTGGGCCTCTCCAACTCTTGTATTTGATACAACGGTACACCTGGCGACACTATTGGCGGTGGTGGCGGTCTTCTGGCGTGATTTGCTTGGGCTAATAGTTTCCTGGTGGCGAGGGCTGTTGGCGGGCCAGCCTCTAAAGACAACCGAGTCGCGTCTGGCCTGGTGGGTTATCCTGGGGACGGTGCCGGGCATACTCACCGGCCTATTACTGGAGAAAACCTTTGAGTCCCTTTTCAATAGTCCTAACGCGGTGGGTGCCTTTCTCCTGCTGACTGCGTTGCTACTTGTACTGGCTGAGGTTCTTGGTCGGCGACAGCGGGAATTCACAGGAATAACATGGCTGGATAGTCTACTTATCGGGATAGGTCAGGCTGCGTCCATTGCTCCGGGACTCTCCCGAAGCGGTACCACGATAGCTGTCGGTATGTTCTGCGGACTCTCCCGCGAGGCAGCGGCACGCTTCTCCTTTATCCTCTCTGTGCCTATCATTGCGGGGGCAGGGCTAGCACAACTGGTTAAGTTGCTGAGGTATGGTAATCCGTCGGCTGAAGCTCCCCTGCTTCTCGTAGGCTTTGTGGCTGCCGCAATATGTGGCTACGCCGCTATACGGCTTCTGCTGGCTTACCTGCGTAAAAGGCCGTTATATCCCTTTTCAGTGTATTGTGTAGTGGTGGGAATTCTGGCAATCACGCTTCTCTAAGCGGGTGGTAGGGAACTCTACGCGGTAAAGAAAATACAGAAGTGATGTGTGTGGCACAAAGGACTGAGTGTGAGTAGGAGCAAAACACTACTGGCTGTAACTCGGGGTAAGGTTGTGGTTATCTACTTCCGCCGGTCGTTTGAATCCCTATCAGTTCCTCGCCTTTCACCCAGCCTGTGTATCTGGATAGCAAGTACATATATAGCGAAAATCATGATAATGGCTGAGGCGCTTATTTCTGCCCACAGTATGAATGAGTCTCTTTCTATGAAGTAAACCGACCCGTACGTTGCGATAACGACCATATGGACAAGCCAAGCTATCGCCAGGGCTATTAGCAGCATCTGACTTATTAAGACAACTGAAGTAAATTTCAGCCGTCTACGCATGGGGAAGGGCCCTTTATCTGTCTTCATGAAATACTTTGCTGCGTATTACATATCATTCAATATAGCCTCTGAGTGTTTCGCGCCGGTGGTACAGTACAATTATCACCACGGTCGTGACTACGAGTAACGTAATGCCGATTATTACACCTAAAGACCCCCAGCTAACTGCCGCTGTTACGGATTCTGGAATCAGTGTGAACTTCTCTAAATGCGAACTCTGTACAACCCCGTTACCTTTGCGTAGTTCCGCCTGGAAAATATATGTGCCGGTGCTCCATCCCTCTGAAGGTATATAGCTGAGGCTACCAGTAGCTCCATTAGCTTGTAGCTGGCTTAATGTAAGAAGCTGTACTTCATCCCAGGGTTGGCCTTCGTAATATACTCTCAGGACTAATTCATCTCCTGGTTCCAATTCTTCGGCTTTGTTTATCTGATAGTCTACCCTGGTAGATATAAGTTCACCCGTTTTAGATTTGTAGATCGGAGTAACGTCAAAACGACTGATATCTGGCCCGGTGTCGGATTTCACTTCGGCGATAGGAGGAGAGACGGATTTCACGTTTAAGACCGCAACCTTTTCACCGATGCTTATGGTATGCTCTCCGGTGGTGTCTGGCGTCACGCTAAAGCTTACTATATCACTATCACCACCGGCAAATGTTAACTCTTTTCGCTGTATAATCACATCATCCATCTTCAGGACTACCTCGTAGCTCCCGGTAGATTCACCGGTGTTGCTGAGAAGAACGCTGATTTCTACGCTCTCTCCCAGACTGATTACAGTGGGGGTGATGACAATGTCGCTCATGGTAAAAGCAGAAGGAACCGCAGGTTCCTTGACCGTGAATAATACCAGCATGTCTCCTATACTGGCTTCATGTATCCCGGTAGTATCTGCGTTTACACTGAAACTCACTCTTTCACTATCATGGCCATCAAGCTTCACTTCACTGGTTTGTATCACAACATCATCTAGTTTCAGGCTTACCTCATAGCTGTCAGTAAGGTCGCCGGTATTGGTGATGATGACGTTAATGTTCACACTCTCGCCCAGTTCGACTTCTTCAGGATTAACAGATAATGAGGAGGCCTCGAAGCTGGCAGGCCGAACGTATGCCAGAATCGCATAGGTAGAGAAGTGACTCAATTCGGCCATAATAATGTGATTCCCCGGGTTAACCGTACACTCTAGATTGTGCCACTGTTCGGTATCCCAGTCATACGTGGCTATTACAAGGTTCTTTGGCGCTACACCCTGGGGGACTTCGTCGTCTTTATATTTAAAGGTAATATCAATCGGTGGGTTAAAGTCAACGCCGGAGGGAATAGAGGTGATGTCGTAGGGCAGCCCGACAATTTCGGCATTTTCGGGTAGGGGTGGGGGTGGTGTCTCCTCCTCTATGGTTATGTATCTGAGAGGTTGCTCCATTTCGTTGGTACTGATGGTGCCCTTGGTTATGCTGAGTTTAACTCTATTATCTATAGAACTGGCGGTGACGTCTTCTATGAACTCACCGGAATTAGTAACTGAATAGCTCACGTTCGTAATTCCGGCAATACTGCCGCCTCCGTCGCCGCCACCGCCACCACCGCCGCCGCCGCCGCCACCGCCACCGTTACTGATAACGGTAATGGTGATATATTCAAAGTCAAATAGAGAACCGTCAGATGCTTTGAAGTATACATCATGATAAGTACCTGCCTGACCGGAGCCGGGGGTCCATGAAAATACCTGTGTTGATTGATTGAAATTGGCTCCCGAAGGCGGGTTGTCGGCTGAATATACTAGTGAATCATTGTTAGGGTCAGTAGCTGAAACGGTGAATTCGAGTGGCTGTCCTTCTTTTACAGATTTATTTCCAATGGGGTCTAGGACGGGAGCCTGGTTATTGCCGTTTATGGTAATTGTAACCGTAGCCGTATTTGAGCTTGCCTGTCCATCATTCGCCTTATAGGTAAAGGTGTCGGTGCCGGTGTAGCCTGTATCAGATGCATAGGTAAATGAACCATTAGTATTGAGTGTGAGGTTGCCATGGCTGACATCGCCAATAGGAACTGCTATCAGTGAATCACCATCGTCATCATCGTCATTTGAGAGAACGCCGGGTGATGGTACATTGAGGGTGCTGTTCTCATCTATACTGTAACTATCATTGGTGGCAACAGGAGCCTGATTACCACTATTTATGGTAATCGTGACCGAAGCTATATTTGAATCCTTCTCTCCGTCATTCGCCTTATAGGTAAAGGTATCAGTCCCGGTATAGCCCGTATCTGGTTGATATGTAAATGAACCGTTAGTATTGAGTGTGAGGTTGCCATGGCTGACGTCGTCTACAGGAATTGCCGTCAGTGGATCGCCATTGATATCATAGTCATTTGAAAGCACGCCGGGTGGTGCTATATTAAGTGTACCATTCTCACCCATATTGTAGTTATCATTGACGGCAACTGGAGGTTGATTACCGCCAGCATCGGTTATCTCTATTCCGTTGATAAGGGGATTTTCTGTTATTAGATTAAACGAGACCGTAAGTTGACCATCGGTGACGTTGACGTTGTTAATCGTCTTAATCAACGCGGTATTACCACCAACTTGAGAGTATATGTCCAGGTTGTCCAGTACTAATTGCCCTTCAATAAACACATCAAAGACTCTGTCTCCTACTCCGGTAACATAAGTCTCGGCAAAATGTAAGTTGACATTATATGCCCCGTTACTCAGATCAAATCTATAGCCACTAAGGCCGTATCTCTCGGTCTGATAAATACGGTCATCTTCAGTTCCACTGATGGCGCGACCTGTACCACGGTCAATCGTATTGTCGTCACCATAGAAGCCCCAGTATCCGGTAGTGTAGGACCTGTCTGCTTTCCATAAATGACCAATGGTATCCGTGTAGTCGTTTCCTGCACAGATTACTCTGAATGGCAGGTAAGGCCATTGACCGGCGGTAATGGTCACAGAATCAGGATAACTGTTGTGTGAACCGTCGTTGACGACTAATGAAAACACGTAAGTACCGGCCACGTTGGGAGTAAAGGTTGGTGCTTCAGATGTTTCATCAGATAGCGTCACCGACGGCCCGCCAGTTTGAGTCCAGAGATAGTCCAGGAAGGCACCGTCAGGATCGTAACTGCCCCGCCCATCCAGGGTGACCAGCGTTGATATATTGACTGCCTGGTCTGGGCCGGCATCGGCTACAGGTCGTTGATTGGTATTGGTGACAGTTATGGTTATATCTTCCCAGTCAATATCCAGACCATCGGTTACCTCAAAGTGGACTCCGGGGTAAGTCCCTGACTGGGTGTAGGTAGGAGTCCATGAGAATGTCTGATTGTTGGGGTTAAAGCTGGCTTCCGGAGGTAAAGCGGACAGGTCGGCTGAATAGGCTAACAGTGACGGTCCGTCATCATCGGTGGCCGTAATAGTGAACTCTAATAGTGCTCCTTCAGCGCCTGTTTTATTTCCTATTGGGCTGAGCTCGGGGATATTGTTAAATTCGCTACGGATGGTGAAGGAGTAAGCATCTTGAGTCATGACATTAGGTGGTGAATCCAGGTCATGGGCATCTATAGTAACATTCACAACTTGCTCGTAATCGAAGTCAGATGGTGGGTCATAGGTAAGTGTGTAGTCAGAGGAGCCGCCTGTGATGTTTGGTGTTACTGTAGCGCCCTCCACAGTCATCACTATTGAACTCTGGTCTACTCCCGCTCCATCATCATTAACGTGAACTATGATATTGGTATCACGTTGTTTGCCAAATGCACCATCGGCCGGATTGTGTCCGGTGGTATAGGGTGGACTGTTGTCTACAGGTGGCCCCGAATCATACTCATAGGCTCCCATATCCGGGGCAGAACCCCTATAAGGCCATGGACTGTTGGCATCATTAAAGCCAGCGAGGATGACACCGGCGTCTCGGGCAGGTGATGTTCCTTGCAAACTGAAATCCCAATTATCCGGATTAACGAATTGGGGCGGGCTGGAATTGCCGTCGATGCCGTGTATTTCGTAACCGGTGGCGTCTCTGAATTCAGCGACAGAACCATAATTCACGCCTGCCCATCTGATTGTTAAACCTCCCATGAGGTCATAGTCTAAGTCGCACTGCGCCCACTCCTCTGGACAGGCACCACTGTATACCCGGTAACGGTCTACATCAATTATGTTGTTCCGTAGAATAAGGTTGTTCAGGCGGTTATTGTTCCCGAAGAAACTTATTCCATTACCGGCATTACGAGTGTAGATTACATTATGGTAGAAGTACGTCACACCCTCGGAACTATTACCTGCCTTGATGGAAGTATCACATGCACCCGTAAGAACGTTGCGGAATATATATATAGGTCCTACTGACACAGGCGCTAACGCCGTGTTATTCCAAGGAAAGGAGGAACCTTCCCAACTAGGAATTACTGTGTTACCCCAGGAGGCATTGCATAGTCCTTCCCCCTCAAACTCTATCGGGTCACCCCAGGCTCCGGTGAATAGGTTGTCATATATAAACGTTTCGCTGTGCCAATGTCCGCTTGTACAATCCTTCATCCCTTGGCCTGCGAATGTATTTTCTCGGATGACAATACCTGTATTATTATGTCCCCCGGAGTACACACCAAACTTCTCTGCGCGGTTATCATCACTTGTAATCTGGTTTCTTTGGATGAGGATATTATGAGCTGGTACGTATGGTTCACTCGTCCCCTCTCTTATTATCACACCGGCGGCAGCCCATTGAGACCCGGCAAAATACATCTCATTATCTTCAATGATGATATTGCTGGACCTATCAAGCGTGATGTTTCTGCCATTACCAGTAGACGGGTTGGTTAAGTCCAATCCCTTGAACTTTATATAGTGAGCACTTTGAACGCGGATGTTGCTGGATACGACTCCCTGGCCGTCAATTCTAGCCTTGTTCTGCATGTTAAAACTTTGGAAAATGATCCAGTTATTCTCTGTGCCTGACCTATTGATATATATATTATCGTTATATTCATAATTGAAATAATCCGTGTATACTCCTGGCATTATCGAGACCGTATCCCCTGGTTCGACAATATCGGCAGCATGCTGGATTGTTGCGAAGGCTGTATTTGTTGTCAAACCGTTATTGCTATCGCTCCCGGTGGTCGAGACATAGTAGGTAGTTCCATTTGATGGGGGATTGTCGTCCAGAGTCGTGACAGTACCTGTAACGGTGCCGCCTCCGCCATCGGGGTCAGTGTAGGTAATCCTAACCTCATATTGCGTGTCGGGCTGTAGCCAGAAGATAACTGCTCGCCACTGGTACTTCCACGGGTTGTCCTCATAGTAGGTTGAACCATCATGATAGTCGCACTTGGCCAGCATCTCTCTTCTGTCCGGTGTCATGGGTATGCCTGGTTGCCACACAGCTGAGCCAGCTTCGCGGTATTCGAGAAAAGCTTGGTTATTCTCGTTATCATCCCCGGTGAAGTTTGAATACACGGAGACAGTCTCATAGGTTGGCGCTAGGGAAAGTGTACTGATAGTGGTGGAATCTGACTGAGCCAGGGCCTGGAGCGACAAGCTAGCTGTCAGTAAAGTAGCCAGAACCAAGGATATAACTAACTGACGAATTAGTTTTACTACATAGTCCACATTTTTACCTCATTAAGTAGCAATAAAATGGTTTCACGAACTATGATAAGCTAATTCGATCAATACGTCAATGACCATTTAGTAATAGCATGAACGATTTGAGGCAAAAACTGGAGATATGTCCCATACCTTTACGTTGAGTCTACTTACGTCTGCTTATTCACTTCTTTATCTTTTGTTCGCTGGTAGCTCAGGTCGAAAATAACGCTACTGTACATCCTAAATCTGGTCGCATTAATAAAGGGCACGGGAAACGGAGGAGGCATATACAATGGTCCAAAAACTATTTTATTGATAGTTAACCCGTTACTTTTGAATAACTCCAACCAACTTGATACTCGGAACACTCGCAGCTCTTCTAAGTTGCTCATGGCTGTACCATGCACCTCAGGGAAGCAGTATCGTTTAGCCTTCAAATAGAGCCTTTTGATCTTGCTACCATCTTTTAAGGTTGGCATTCTCTTGTCTGTGTCTTCTTTCTCGTTCTTTGAGACCCGCTTTGAAAAACCGGATAATAGATTTGAGGCGCGTTTTACACAAGTTATTACCAGTTCGGGGTAATAACTGAGAAGCTGGCCGATTTTCCATATACAGGTTGGCACTATTATATGTACATTACCGTTGGGTTTAAGGACGCGAATCATTTCCTGCAAGGCTTTGTTCTTATCTTGAATGTGTTCGAGCACATGGGAGGAATAGACTACATCAAAGCAATTGTCTTTGAATGGCAAAAAGCAGCCATCAGACAAGGCGTCTAAATGGGTGAAAGTTGCATTATTATTTAAATTTACACAAACCACGTTGTACCCCTTATCCCTCAGAAGGGCGCATTGGTATGCGACCCCACACCCGACATCGAGGATAAGGCCACCTCGTGTTATTTTACCAAGTCGTAATATTAGTTCCAGTTCTTTCTGTCTTCTGCCGCGTCGCGGATATTGAGCGGCATCTTCACTCCATGGATTCCCAGCTTCCATAGCCACCTCCAATAACGCTTCCTCTTATGATAACCCACTAGAAACCAATAGTCCAAATGTCTTGAAATCTACTACAGCTCGGTCCATATCGGTAAGTCGGAGATTGTATTATACACCACTGTTACTCAGAAATACCAAGTGTGGCCAGAATATTTCTAGCAATCTCTTTACCTACCTTTTGCCAGGTGAACCTTTCAAGAACGAGACGTCTACCATTTTCTCCAAAAGTCCGGCATTTATCTGGATTACCCAATAGCTCAATCAACACCTTTGATAGTTGTTCGACGTTCCCGGGCTCTACAAGGTATCCAGTTTCGCCATCTATAACACGATCTGCTGAGCCTCCAATGTTTGTAGTGACCACGGGAAGTTCGTGAGCAGATGCCTCTAAAAATACTAATGCAGCAGGTTCCAGTCTACTTGGAAGACAGAATACGGACGCATTCTCATAGTAGTAATTAACATTTTCCAGCGGGACTTGGCCCACTACATCGCAGTTGGGAATATTCAGTTTGGGTGAGCTCCCCACAATGGTGAGTCGGGCATCGGGGTGAACTTTAAGAACCAGCTTGAATGCTTCCACCATGTCGGGTCCGCCTTTCCTTTTCCAATCTACTCCCACAAATAAAATGTTCTTATTTTTGTATTTTTCTCTATTCACCGTAAAGTCCGTTCCTACGTTGCTGCCTGCGGAGACACAAACGACCTTCTCGGGAGGGCAGCTATAGTCTTGTACGATGGACTCAGCCGCATAGTTACTCCTGGTAAAGTTGATAACGGCGTTGTGATAGATACTCCTCTCCATCTCAGTCCATTTCTGGCTATATAGGTTTCTTCTCTCAAAACCCGGGTAACGAAGATTTGCAAGGTGAGTGTGGTCAGTATAGACATAGTGGGGTAATCCTTCTCGGCTTCCATCGAATAAAGATTGGTTTTGGATTGAGAACTCATACTGTTCTCTTAACAAAGCAGTAGATACCAATTTCTTTATGGTTCTAAAAACGAAAGGTGTTCTCCAAAAGCATTCTTTGATCTGTTTCTTACCAAGTAGTATCTCCAAGCCATACTCGATGAAGACAAAAAACATATTCGTCAGGACTAGAGTTTTCCTTTTTTTTACTAACTCGCCGACATTGATTACATCTATTTCGAAACTGGGTAATTGCTCCGACAGTGTTCGTATGATGCTGTTATTTATAGGGTGAGAACTTGGTCTTATGTAAGCAAATTTCTTAGTCATCTAGAAATCCTTGCGCCGTTTCGCCCATTAGCTGTATAAAGGCAACATTGCATCACACTGCTGCGTTATCAGGTCGTGTCGCAGTTTTCACAGATATCTATCTTGGCTCTATCTCCTTGCCTTAGTATCTTCCTAAATTCGCTGAATTTGTCGTTATACCATACTTCCTGTATAGAATCATCCTTAACATTGCCAAAAACATGTTTTTCATAATAATCGTTGCAACACAGCACAATATTACCTTTCCAATTGATGACTAGTTGCCTGGAGGGGCGCAGACAGGGTACAGCACGGAAATTACCACTTCTCTCCACCATCTGTGCGCCTGCCCTATTAAAGATCCACATGTCTTTACTATTTCTGTATCTAACGTGAGCTGGATATTTTCTAGATAATTCTACGAGATTAGGTTTTTCGAAATCATCGTAATTTGTAACTAGAACTGAATCCAAGCCCATTTTCACTAATTCACATAATATCTCTTCCGTTAGTAAATCACCGTTAGAGGCAAAGAGTATTTCGGCAGATGGACATTTTTCCCTTGCAAAAGATATAAATTCGGGAAGTCTCTTGTCCAAGAGAGGTTCTCCATAGAAATGCGGGGATATTCTACCAGCAAAATTCATGCTAGATAGCTCTTCAATTATTCCTTCCCAAATATCGGTAGGCATTATCCCTTGTTCCCTATTAGGGAAATAATCGTTATTAAAACAAAACCTGCACTTCCGATTGCAATATCCATAAGTCTCAATTAATATCGAAGTGAAAATGCCCTTTCTAGGAATTTTGTATAAGGCGTACATTTTCCAGTACAGGGGTCGTAGAGCGTCTTTCATCGGACTTGGAAAACGTTTTTTAACTTTTTTAGCGAGATCCATCATATCACCTCCATTCTAATACGAAAACATATTCGCCATGGGTGTGTATCGGGCGAAGGTTGAAATTCGAGCTTATGACAAGCCATCATTCTGTTTTCGCTACTTGAATGACATTCTCATAAACCTCGAGGAGTCTTTGTACCACTATGCCATAATCGAACTCTCTTGCCCTTTCCCGGGCTTTCTCTGCCAGGCTGGCAGCCAGTGACGGGTTTCCGTGCATCAGCCTTACCTTCTCTACCAGGTCATTGGCATCTCCCGTTCTAAAGGTTAGTCCGGTACCCTGCAAAGCCCAGGGTGGGCCTCCGGAATCCGGCGCTATAACAGGTACCCCAAGGGCCATTGCCTCCAGTATTGTCTGACCAAATGGTTCCGGCCAACGCGCAGGGTGTATGAACAGTTGCGAACTTAGGTAACAATCTGCCACCTTTTCATGGGGCACCCAACCATGAAATATAACCCGATGAGATATGCCCAAGTCCTCAGCCAGATGCCGCAGGTAATCTCTTTGGGGTCCTTCGCCAACAATATGCAGTTTTACGGGAAAGTCCAGCCTTGATATCGCATCTATTAAGATATCAATACCTTTCTCTGAGGAAAGACGTCCCAAGTAAAGTATATTATATGCATCATCAGGGTGCGATTTGTTTGTATAGCTCTCCTTCGACTTTCGGAGTTGTTCATAATTTATTGGCGGTGGAATGACGGTCATCCTCTTCCGGTCAAAGTTCTGATAGGAGTAGGCTTCAGCTATAGCAGGACTTACGGGCAGGAATGCATCAACACAGTTAATCAGCATAATATCAAGGCAACGCCCGAGAACGCGTAATGGTAGGCGCAGTACTTTCGTGGCTACGTTACTTTGTTTGTGCAGGATCTGCTGTATAACGCCACAGTGTTTCCAGCAGCGCGGGTTAATGCGAGTCAAATCCGAACAGAAAGAATACCAGTCTAAACCAACAACAACTGGCACTTTTCCTCCGAGCCTTCTGTACAGAGCGGCACCTGAAGCAAGCCAGGATCTGTTGATGTGATAGACATCGGCTTGTTTCTCATACTTGCGTAAAACTCTCAGAAGATGAATCCTGAAGTTCCTGTCAAAGTGAATTGGATTCAGACTTTCACTAATTATGGGGTAAGGCAGATTCTCAGGATATCCATCCGGAGGCTTAGATAGAGTGATAACACTAACCTCGTGCCCAAGTTCCACCAACTTTAAAGCATATAAATTAAGCTTATAATATGTGGCTCCCTTCAATTTTGTATCAATAAAAGCAATCTTCATAGCTCTTATCTCCTTCTACAGCCCCAGAGCAAAGATTTCGTCGCAAGCACTAACATGGATAGTATCGCCTTTCTCCCTTATTACTCATCATTAATGTTAATGTGCGGGGCTTCTTTAGGCAAGAAACCTAGCTTTACCATGACAAGTCTTAAATATGGTCTCACTATCTCCACAACAAGTCTAATCATTTCATTAAGGGCTTCGATTCTGGTTGCCTTAAGCGTTGCGAAGTAAATAATAGCACCTAGCACCACTGAACTGACCAACAGCCAAATATCCGGCAGCGTGAGCATGCTTGCTGCCGTATACCGTATGGCAAGAAGAACCATAGCCATGACTGTAGTGCCGAAAGCGGCCGGCCATATCGAAATTAAGTACTCTTTCATTTTCAAGTCGATAAGTCGGTTAGCAAATATCTGTTGAACTGGCCATAAAATAAAAGTGACTGTCGATATAGCTATGGCAACGCCTATCATTCCGAATCTAACTCCTATAATCAGACAGGGAATAAGAAGAACGAGGTTTGCTATGCTAAGCTTCAGATTAATGTCAGTGCGTCCTTTGGATTGAACGAGAGCGATAACTGCTAGGCCCAGTGTATTAAAACCTCCCATGATACATAGTACCTGCAAGGGTAAGGTAACATCAATCCATTTTTGGCCGAGAACCACTTTTATCAACTCAGGACCGACTACAGCCGCACCAGCGAACAAAGGCAACCCAATTATTGAGATAAATGTTATACTCTTTAAGAATCCGCGACGCAACCGCTCATTTTCATCCTGAATTATTGAGAAGGCAGGAAAAGCTACTCTGCCCATGGTTATGTACAACGTCGTCGTTGGTATGCTGACTACTCTGTAGCCCATGCTGTAGAACCCAAGAGCTGCCGACGTCAAGAATCTGCCGATAATCAAGTAGTCTAATCTCTTGGCAAGAAAATGGATAATTCTACTTCCGGTAAGATTCGAGCCAAACCGCCATAGCTCCTTGAGGCTAGTTGTACTGAATGTAAAAGACGGGTGCCAGCGGCATAGAATCCACCTTAAGATGACAAGGACAAGCTGGCTTATTAGGCTTCCCAGGACGATACTCCAGACTCCAAAGCCGGCAAAGGCCAAAGATATAGATGCCACCAGATACGTGATTCCTTGTCCTACTTCAGTTATTGAAAGCCTGAGAAATTGTAGCCTCTTCATCAGCAGGGAACCATGGATATACCTTAAGGGGGCAAAGACGAAAATTAAAGATTGAACAGCCAATACTGGACCAACCAGCTCATTTCTAAAGAAATCCGCCACGAATGGGGAAACAGCCACAGTTACAATAGAGAAGATAATACCCAATGCCAGACCAGTCCAAAAGGCTGTAGAAAGATGACTGGGTGTGACCTCTTTTCGCTGGATAAGGGCCGTAGCGAAGCCCATATCGCCTGTATTCATTACCAGGTCAGTGATGATAACCGTCATGGCGATAATACCGAAATCCTCCGGTAACAGCAGCCGTGCCAGAGTAATCGTGCTTACAAAGTGCAAAATCTGATTTAAAGCATGGGCAATTCCAAGCGAAGTCACCCCGTGTGCTACTGACTTAGTTAAAGTATCGCTCATTTAACCTCGCTTACTTCTACTTGCTTTCTGTCCTTCATTCGTCATTCTTGGGACCCTGCTGGAAATATTTATGAAGAAACATGGCTTACTCAGTTAGAGTTAAATATACCTTTGACCAACTGAGTACTGTAGAGTGTGCTCCTTCACAATATCTCTACGTGCTTACAATTCAGCCATTATCCTTTGCCCTTCGGATAATGGCGTGTCAACTTCTGATACCATATTCTGCACAGTCAACTTGTCACAAACCTACTCTTCTTACACGAGCAGTCTCATGATGTCGTAAAATCTGCAGCTATACTGTGTTGCTACTATCGGAACAAATATTGAGGCTACCGTGATGTTTGTATACACCTTTCTTTCGACCGCCTCAAAGTATCCTCGTAAAGAGTTTGATATTCGTTTACATACCTTCCCAGGCCAAATTGGGTGACTATTTTCTCCCTGGCTCTCTGGCCCATATCATGGGCCATCTCAGGGTCCTGGAGTAGACGGACTATAGCCCTGGCCAGTGCTTCTGTATCCTCTCGGGGTATGAGGAAACCGGTTTTGCCATCTTCTACCAGCTCCCTGTTACCTCCTACGTCTGTGGCCAGTACTGGTTTTCCCAGAGCCATGGCCTCACAAATAGAAAGAGACAAACCTTCCGTCTCTGAAATCAAGGCAAATATGTCAAAGGCTGCTACATGAGTAACTATATCGTGTTGCTCACCGAAGAAGGTCACTTTTGAGGCTATGCCTAACTCCTGACTTAGATTCTCCAGGTTGCTTCTTAAGGGGCCGTCTCCCAGGAGTGCATATCTTGTATCCGGCGCAGTCTTATTGACGATTGCTGCTGCCTTGAGGAAATTATCGTAGCGCTTGGAGGGAAACATGCGAGCAACCATGCCCACCACTTGACCGCCCGAAGGTGGAGCAAGCCTTTGCCTTACCAGTTCTACTGCCTGGCCATCACAGGTATAGTTGTCGACATTAATCCCATTATGGATTGTCCTTGTACGACCGGGTTCCATGCCTCGTTCAACGAGGCATTCTCTCCCGGCTTCGCTATTGGCAATAGCCCAATCAGAAAATCGGGATAGAAACTCCTCAGCTTTAAGGTAGAGATGATAGCCAAAGCCGCCGTTGGTTCTGGCCTTCAGGCTGTTTCGCTCGGTTACAATCTTCACCGGAGTGTGGCACAGGAACGCTGGTAAGAGGCTAAAGAAGGTGGCTGGCGTCAGAAAAGGTTGAACCACATCTACTTTCATCTTACGGAGGAGGTTGAAAACCTTAAACAGTAACAGGAAATCATACTTCCCCTTCCGCTCGAGCGAAATCAGTCTGCTTCCGGGGATTTTCTTGTATTCTCTTTCCATTGGACCACCGGGTTTGAATGTAAGGACGATTGGTCTGAAGCGCTCCTTATCCAGGCCCTTTATCAATTCCATAAGCTGGTGTTGCGCACCATGCATTTCTAAGTCTGTTATGGTGAAGAGTATTGTTATGTACTTATTCATAAAATCCCTCGCCTGATCTTAGAGAAATAAGGAGCATCATATACCTGTTTTTCCCTCTTTGTTTTTAAAAGCCTGGTCTGATGGCTCTTTTGAGCCTACATAGTAGAATGAACTGCAGACGTTACGGGCCCTTTCCTTCTTCTGCAAGTACCAGTCTAGGTATTTTAGAGGATATAGTAAATATGCGACTATGTGACTCAGGGCATAAGCCAGATACCTGTTGTCTGTAAAGGCAGCAATATAGGCCTTCATGAACTCAATAAGTCCCCGTGTCGGTAGTCCATGTGCGACACATTCTATTTCCCTGAAGCCTGGAAAGAGCTGTCGTAAGCCATCGTCTGTGTAGCGGAAGTAGTCACTCGGTGAGCTATGTATAGGGTAGATAAAAGGTGAAGCCACCAGGACGAAGCCGCCGGGTTTAAGAACACGAGCTGCCTCTCGAGTTACTTCAAAGGGATTATACACATGTTCTAGGACAGCCACCATGAATACGCCGTCAAATGTACCGTCCTCAAAGGGCAGGTAATGCCCGTCAGCAACAACATTTGCTCCACTATGCGGGAAAATATCCAGGTTAATAATCGTTCCTTTTCCTGGCGGTCGCTCCTTAGTGCCTGTCCTTTCGCTACCTGAACCCAGGTTTAATAGAAGTGCGCTATCAGGTGCTCCCAGAACATATTTATTATAGGCTACCTCGTGTTTGGCTGGTTTGATAAAGGTGCTGGGGGTTCGAGTCAGAAAAGAAGGTACCCTCTTCCGTAATCTAGTTCCAGTAGTCTCGCTACCATAGTAATTATCGCCTTCCAGTTGTATATGGTTTGAGTACTTGGAAAACAGAATAGGAATCCCCCTTACTACCGGGAATAGCTGGCGACATTTGGGGCAGGAAGGGGAAGCGTCGGACCAAACTAACTTGGTATGGCAATCGGGACAAGCTAAAATTTTTAATAGTTCGCTTTTCATATCTATTGCTCTCTTTCTGGGCTTCTAGCCATGAAGACTCTCTTCCAAAGGCTCCTTTAATTGTCTTTATCTTCTTCAGGGTATACAGGATATCATCTCATGTCCTTGCTCTTCCGCTTTCAGCTATGCACATAACCATGTTTTCCTATTCTACACGCCCATTGAGGAGGTCCAGCTTATAGGTGGTGGTTTTCCATCCCAATATCAACTTAATTACTTCCAGTGACGCAAGGGCACCGGCGATGTTCGGTATCTGGACAAAGATGGCTCTTTTATCAAACAGGTCATCCTTAAATGGTTCTTGACGGTCGCCGTCAAGCTGGGATAATAAGTACTCCTGAGGCACATTTCCGAATGTAGAAGTGTTTCCCTTAAGGATTAACTCTCTTAATCTATATTTCCTAGCCTTTGCCGTCTCAGTGTCAATCCTCTCAAGAACGTCCTCGGTTAATTCATCCCAAGTTAAATTACAGGTCCATGACTCGCTCATTTCTTCACGGGTTTTAGTTTCAGGATTATCCCGGAAGTTCCACACCCTTACCTCTATTGTCCATCTGTTCTCCGGGAATGACGCACGGGCAGCATGTACGACAGGAACTCTCATTCCCTTAGCAGCCCTTTGTTGAATGAGCTTGATAGACTCTATATCGACTTCATCTACTAGAATATCGACGCCTTTCAGTATTTCAAAGATATTCGCTTTTTGCACGCCCTCGGGATAAATTTCAATTTTGCAATATGGATTTATCTCTAACACCCTCTCCCTGGCTACTTCCGCTTTATTTAATCCCAGGGTCTTGGTCGTGGAGTATAATTGCCTGCCGAAATTGGATGGTTCGAAAACATCCGGGTCACTTAATTTCATGTGTCCGATGCCTGACCTCGCAAGCTGTTCGGTAATAATACAGCCAACCCCACCCAGTCCACTAAGGGCGACAGTAGCCGCTTTTAATTTAGCCCTATCATCGTCGGTGAATAACAGCCTTGACCTGTCCCAAATTGCATTATATAATTCTGCTTCACTTATCCGGGCATTCATCAGCTATTCTCCTTTCTCAAAGCTTCAGCAGGGGCGTACCGCGGTTGTTTGTGCTCTTTTGTCTTAAGCGCTAATTTAGCCGTGGCCACGGAGAATCCGGCTATTATCCAGAGAAGCGGCATAGCAGTCAAACAGTTGTGATAGAAGGCATTTACCAAATAAGTTATAAATCCTGCTGCCAAGCCTATTGCTAGCCCCTTAATGAAGCGTTTTTTTGAGGCTCTATATGAATCAACGAGATTTCGCAAGACTGCAGCTAAAAACCACAGAAAGACGATAATTGCGAATGTGCCGTAGTACACCCATATAGCCAAAAAATCGTTGTGAGGTTTCTGATTTCCAAGCGTTCTGTAGCCCCAGTATCTGTCCTCTTCCCACTGGATTAATGAGGGGTCTACGCTACTTTCATATTGTGCGGAGATCTCGGAGAATTGCGCTCCTCCGATTCCTAATATTGGGTTATCCTTAATTATGCCAAAGCTAGCCTGCCATAGAATAGGTCGTGAAAGAGAGCTCTCCTCTTGGCTGGCTTCTGACCTGCCGCCCATGTATGTATCACCAGCAATTCCAAAATTCTCAATTAATATGAGCGCTAAAATTGCACCGACCAGAATGAATTCCGCCCTAACCTTTTTTGTTATAAGAAGCAAGACTAACACCATCAGCCCCAAGATTACTCCGAGGAGAGCCGAACGAGTGAAGGTGTAGTATATAGCTATTGTCATTATTACTGCCGATATTCCCAATAATCGCCTATTTTCGTTGCTTACTCCTTTTGTTATAAATATTCCCAGAGTAGTCAAAGCTACTACAGGTAGGGTAAAGGACAATTCAAGCTCGGTTTCAGCGATTCCTGGTACCCTGGACTGTTCTCCCCAGCTATCGATAAATCCGTACGTAAGAGTATTTTGGTCCATTCCCAAGAACCCATAGTGCTGCAGCACGCCAATAATGGCGGATGCGGTCATCCCGATAAAGACGACGCCACATAATATCTTGAGATCTTTCATGTTTCTGACCACTGCCGGTAAGAAGATGATAATAAGTATGCCTACCATCATGTTTCGGAAATCTTTAAAGGCGTAATCAAAGTCTGAATTGAAAAGGTTGGATACGAGGCTTAATCCAATCAGGATGACAACCGGGATGATGATCCGCTTTGCTTTTGTACCCAGTTCAATCTTATCTTGAGCGTGTAAGAACCACATACTGAGCGCCATCAATATCAGCAACAGGAGACGGAGACTGATTATGATACCAAAGGGGGTATTTACCATGTAGCTGGTGAGAGTAAGCTGGCTAACCAGCAGGGCAGCCATCGCCCACAACGGTCGCTTTAAGCCAAAAAGGAATAGAATTGCTACGGCTATTAAAACTAACGTGGTCGGATTCATTGGCGCGAAACGCCATATAACGACTGCGGCCAAAATAACCAGAATAATGCCCTGCGGCTGGCTTAAAAAGTCTTTTCTTTGAACTGTAGCTTCCATTTCCATATCCAAGGTTGTCAATTATTCAAGGCAGACTCGTATTTCTTAACCATTCGATATTTAATAGCGGAGATATTTAAATAAGGTATGCCATTACTGATATTAGCCTTATCTCCCCTTCCTCTGTTGAATTTCTTTTATACTCTCACAGACATAGGTCTTCTGCTCCAATGTTAACCCGGTGCTTGATGGCAGAAATATGCCTCTGTTACCCAGGTCTTCGGCTACAGGGTACGTCTCGCCATCAAATAGCCCCATGTCCCTGAAACATGGCTGGAGGTGCATAGGAATAAAGAAAGCTCTCGTCTCAATGTCTTTTTCGGCGAGTTCTTCCATTAGTTGGTCACGACTTAAGCCAAATTCATCCTGTAACACGATAGAATACATCCAGTATATGTTCTTCGCCCATTCTGCCTCAGCAGGCAGGATAATACCCCGCAGTTCTCCTAAGTGATTATTGTAAAAGCTGGCATTCTGCCGTCTCATTTCGATATATTTTTCGATGTTTTCCAGTTGCGCCAGGCCCATGCCGGCCTGGATGTTGGTCATTCTGTAATTAAATCCTATATCAGTATGCGAGTACCTTTTCTCGGGGGAATGGGCCAAGTCCTTCAAGCGATTTGCCCTTTCAGCCATGCCTTCATCGCTGGTTACTAGCATCCCCCCTTCACCAGTGGTTATTACCTTATTAGCATAGAAGCTAAAACAGCCCATATGTCCGATGCCACCAGCTTTTCTGCCTTTGTATTCGGCACCGTGGACTTCGGCGGCATCCTCAACAACGTATAGATTATATTTTGAGGCAATGTCCATTATAGGGTCCATATCGCACGGATGCCCGTACATGTGTACCGGCATTATCCCCTTGGTGTTTCTGGTTATCTTCTCCTCTATCTTGGTAACATCAATGTTCCAGGTTACTGGTTCTGAATCTACCAGTACTGGCTTGGCACCTGTATAAACGATGGGAAATAGCGAGGCGGTCATAGTAAAGGCAGGGACGATTACCTCGTCGCCTTTACCAATACCAAGAGTAACCAGGGCCAGGTGAAGAGCGGTGGTACCACTGGTAGTGGTTATTCCGTACTTAGCCCCGCAATAACTGGCAAACTTCTCTTCGAATTCATTGATATATTTACCTTTTGATGAAATCCAGTTAGTCCGAATACACTCAGTGACATACTGGAGTTCTCTTTCTCCTACCAGTGGCTCACAGACTTGAATCATCTAATTATCTATCCTTTTCCACAGATATATTTGCTTGTTGCTGGTTTATAATGATGGGGACAGTCACTAGCCAGGATTGCTCCCTCGGTAATACGGCTGTCTGCTGATTGGGATGCCATATTCCATATCGCGCTGTATCTTCCCCAGAGTTATGTTCAGCCCATATTCGTGCGCCTGGCACAGGGAGCAGGTAGGCGGGTATTTATCGACATTCCGGCGTAGTATGTCCCCCAGATTCTCCTGTTTTAAATCCCCCAGCCTGCAATGTGCGCAGTCAATCCTGAACCGGGGATGGGAAGAGAATTCACAGTAATACAGAGCCCCGTAGGGATTTATTCCTCTTTTTAATAGTCCGGCACGGCAGAGAGTTGGCTTCGATAATCTGGGAAGAAATTGTGTTTCACGTGATTCAAACTCGCCTTCGGCTACTCCTCGAATATCCAGTTGGATGCCATCGTTGATTTTCCTGAGTTCAGTAATTTGGGAGAGCATGATTTCTTTCTCATATTCGGTGAAGTCTCTGACCATGCCCATAGCCTCCAACCTGAGGTGTATTGAGTCCACGCCAAGTCTTCGTCCCAGGTTAGCGAACTCGAGAATCTCATTGTGATTAAGGGGCTGTAGTATCTGGCTTATACCTATCTTGACATTCTTGTTGTTTTCCTTCTTCAAACGGACCAGACTGGCTATATTGTCTATCACTTTATTGTAAGCTCCGTCCGCCTGGTTCTGACTTAATTTAGGGAATTGTACTTTATTGTAGGTTAAGGGCGTAGCACCGCTACAGCTAATCCGCACTTGATAGCTGTCCAGAATACTCTCCTGGGCTTTCCTCGTCATAGCTATACCGTTCGTGTACACCCTGGTCATGAAACCCATTTGATTTGCCATGCGGATGTACTCCGGGGTCAGCGGGTTAACGAAGGGTTCTTTTCCACCAGAGAACCATATTTCTTTAACGCCGTTTTGTCGGCACTCGTTAAATATCTCTGTTACCCTGTCCTGGCTTATCAGTTCTTCTTCATGCAGATATTCTGCATAATCCCAGTGGTCACTAAAGCAGAATCCACACTGGCTGTTACACATAGGACCGGGATGAAACTCCAGGATTAACGGGAAGACCTTCTGGCCAGATAATATGTCGGTCAAATAAGAGCAATGCTCCGTCAGCAGGTCACTGGCTGCGCTCGTAAGCCTGGGGGCTACCGACATTTCTATAATAAGACTCTGTAGTTTTTGGTCACCCTGAATGGTATCGTAACACTCCAGCAATTCCTCTCTGGAGAGTCCAAATTTCTCAGCAATTTCTTCACTACTCAGGTCAGGATGGTCTGATAGTTCTTCGGCAACTGCGATAACAGTTGAATAATACTGCTTAATATTGGCAAAAGTTGATTTCATTTTCGCTCCTATTAGCCACCTCTGCGGTGGATGTTCTAGGACTGGACATACTTTTTATGGACCTTCAAATACTCCTGCTTCATAATCTGCCATCGGTGATTACTATAGAACTCTTGACTATGATGTACCAGGGAAGCCCTCTTCTCTGGATTGTGATAGAGTTCCAGAATCCGATTTGCCAGGTCCTTTTCGTTACTGGGTTGGAAATACATCACGCAGTTATCGTCGAAAACGTCCCTGACGCCGGGAAAGTCACTGGCAACTGAAGGTATGCCCAGGGCCATATATTCAAAAATCTTATTGGGTGCGCCAACATCTTCAATCATAGGTGCTACCCCGATATGAGCTCTGGCAATATATGACATAACTTCTTCATAAGGTATCAAGCCAGTGAAGTTCACATATTCTTCCACGCCTAAATTATGAGCTAACTCTTCCAGCTTTAGGCGATACTCCCCCAGCCCTGTTAAATCTACCCTAAGCTTGGGGATATCCCCAAAGAGCAAGGGAATGCTCTTAATCAGAACTTGTACTCCGTTCCTCTCTATAGGAATCCCGGCGATTACCAGTCGGAAGTAATCTCCATCCTTGGTGCTGCAAACAGATTTAGGGTCACAGATGCTATCGTCAGGAACATTAAGAACCACGCTTATCTTCTCGCTGGGTATACCGCGGCTCTCTAGTATTTTTTTATAAGCGGGACCATCGGATACAATGACACTATGTGCGTAGCTCGCGCTGATTTTTTCTATGAAACGTAGAAGCCTGACGACTATATGATTGGGGCCTACCTTGAAACTTGAGCTAAAAATCGCTGGAATATTCTCGAACATATAGAGAATGACCTTACTCCCGAGAAGTCTGGGGAATAGAGTAACGAAGACAAGAAAGTCAGGCATAGTCTGGACCTCTACCACGTCATACCGTTTCTTGAGAGAGAGCCACGCCAGCTTAAGAGACGCCAGAACAAAGAAGGCAGCATAATCAAAAAAGTACCAGAATACCTTGTCCCGGTGGTATGAACAGTAGATACGATAGATATTGACGCCGTTAATAATATCATGCTTTCTATCGCCTTTACCTCCAACACAGATGACATCTACTTCGTATCCTTCTTTTATGAGGGTTTCAGCGCTTCTCCTCAGGTTTCTTTGTCCCGGGTAAAAATGTTGTCTAACGATACATGCCCTTTTCATTTTGTCTCCTGTAGCATGTCGTCTTTTTTCTGCCAGAACCTGGATAGACCCCGCCTTCTTTTACTATTGAGAAGATTCTCGTAGCAGGCGATGATTCTACGGCTGATGGCCCCAATCTCCATATAGCCAATATTTTCCCGGCCCTTTGTCCTCTTACCCCATCGGAGAGCTAATTCCAGCTTCTGAGCTACGTCTTCCGGGTCTTGTGAACATAGGTAGCAGCCCTCAGTGCCTTCTATCATATCGGCCACGTCTCCTGCGGGCACTGAGACGATGGGGAGGTTGCAGGCCATGGCTTCTTTGATAACCATTGGAGAGCCTTCTTTATTAGAAACCAAAAACATCACATCGCAGGCGTTTATGTAGTCAGGCACGCTCTTTAGGGGCTTGCCAGATACTAGGACAAGCTCAGCCTCCGGTACCCTTTTCTTTAGTAGCTCCATGGCTTTCTGTACTATATCGTACCTCTTCTCCAGCCTGAAGTATTCTCCAGACCACAGTACCAGTTTCTTGTCCATGGGTAAGCCGAGTTTTTTCCGTGCATCCTGTTGAGGTGCGGGTTTGAACAGGTCAAAGTCGATTCCGCAGGGTATGACTATAGCGTTGCGGAGACGTCCAACCTTTTTTGTATCTTCAGATACAGATATTATCCTGTCTACAAATGGGTCGATCAGGTATGAAAGCCGCCTTTGCCACGCGGTATATGAGTCGCCAGAATGGTGGGTGATGACAACCGGGTAGAGAAACTGTGCTCTGGCTAGTATGTTGGCATGAAGATAGTGGGAATGAATGAGGTCATACCGATGGGTTAAAAGATGAGCCCAGAATCGTGGAAGTGCCCACAGATAGTTAAGAGCATTCTTCCTGCCGTTTACGAAGAAAATGTCTACGTCAACACCTTCCTCCCTCAGCGATTCCGCCTGTTCATGGATAAAGGTGCCAAAGGAGGGCATCTCTGGTGTGGGATACATATTGGTAACTATTAAAACTTTCATACTATTGTGCGCACCCCTCTTCCAATCCTAGAGTGCGGATATTTACATGGTTGATGACCGGTGGTTAGCAATCGCCAGAGTCATATGAGCCTTTCATCCAGTATCCGAGATTGAGTGACCTTTCCACCGGATGAGAACTGATGACCCCGGCGGCACCGGTGACCATAACCACGTACGTCATGACTCCTCCTCTTCCTCGTCTAACGTCCTGGATGAAGTCGTGGGAGATGAAGTCAGTCTTTTGCGTAGCCACCTGAAGTTCACTATTACCCAAGCACCGCCTATCCCGACTATGGCACCCGCCATCAGGGCATTTCGAGCCCTGGCCCTCTCTGGGAGTATTGGAACAGGTAATGAGGGATTCCCAGCAACGAGGTAATCGGTTAATCCTTCTGCGTCGGTATTGTCCCCGAGCAACGAGGTCGATATCTCATTGATGTTTGCCAGCTCTCTATTCAGATTACTTATCTTAGCTTGTGCAACCTGATAGTCCAGGTCTATCGCTAAGCTGTCGCCACCCGACTGACTCTCTAGGATGGCGAGCTCCTTTTTGGCTTCAGCTAGAGCAATACTGGTTCTCTCAACAGCTACTATAATATCAGGTTGGTTTTGCCCCTGAGTGCGTTCACGAGATAACTCGATTAGCCTAACCTGCAAGACGGACAGTTCAGTGTTCAGAGTACTAATTTCAGCCTGAACAATATAGTAATCTAGGTCTACCTCTGAGATGCCACCGCCCAATTGACTCTCCAGAATGGCGAGTTCCTTTTTAGCTTCAGCCAGAGCAGTGCTGACCTTCTCGACCTTTTTTGTTGTTTCTACGTACATGGTACCGGAAGTAATACCCCGGGCTATCATGTCGGCCAGCCCGGTAGTATCATTATCGCCGGTCATCAGTCTGCCGATTTCAATTTCAAGTGCCCTAATCTTAGCACCAAGTATAATTAGGTATGAATCATTACTTGAGCTACTGCTACTAGCTTTTTGTATCTCCAGAGTTTGTAATCTTTGTTTAGCTTCAGAGAGAGCGGTATTAATAGTCTTTACTTCTTGTAGAGTCTGTTGGTACTCTTTTTCTAACAAACTACCGTATTCGTCGATATCACCTGAAACCACTAATATGGACAGTTCCTGAGCCTGTTCTTGGAGTTCAGACTCCAACGCCGTAATCTTCGCATTGAGCGCAAAGTAGGCTGGGTTGATTATTTGCGGCATGAAGGTTCTAAGCTCCTGTTCGGCTTCAATTAAAACTGTCTTGATGCTCTCTATTTGTATCAAGGTATTTTCGTATTCCTTTTGTTGTACTTCCTTCGCTTTTGCTATCAGGTAATTTTCAAAGGCCTCAGGCACGAATCCGGCGAGGAAATAAGCTTCTTGGTCATTGCTGCCGATTACCTTTAGCTCTATAGCTGGGATTTCACTGTTCCAGTCATATCTAATCATTAGCATTTCTTTCAGCTCATCGGTAGTATGGTAATACTCAGGTGCCTGCTCGGCTAATTGCTGGCTGATGGACTCAAGGAAAACAAGGCTACTCGCTCTACCAGCAAAATATTCGCCCCTCCTTTGTAGATCTTTCATAGATGTGTAGGTAGAACCAGGGCTCACAACCTGAATGTTGAGCACACACTCATAAGGGCCTTCCCGTGGCTCTCCGATGAATTCGGAAAGTCCGCTTAAGCCTTGTTCACTATCAGTCGCGTCGGACGAACTAAGCGAAGGGTTTAAAATCCAGTAGCCCAATCCTAACCCAGCTCCTATGATGAGCCCAATGGCTAGTATTATCATAGACCGTAAACTAAAAAGCGGAATCATATCGACCTGTTTAGGCTCAATTTCCTTTTTCCCCATAGGGGTCATATCATGCTCTGCCGAAGTTGTCTTACGAGCGTATTTTTTAAACATTGACATTGCCCTTCTCCTCCACCTTTTCTATTTTTTAACAGGATTTAGTCTTTCGCAGATGGAATAGCTTGCCCTTCGACGGCAACGCTCCGTCCGGACTCACCAAATTCCCGAATACAGTCACAAATGTAATCAACTTCCTCATTGGTCATCTCTGGGTATATAGGTAAGGAAATTATTTCCTTAGTTATTTTCTCAGTAACCGGCAGAGAAAAATCACCCCCGCCATATTCACGCCAAGCCTCCTGCATATGTACAGGAATAGGATAATGCATCCCGGCGCCTATTCCTTTGTTTTCAAGCCAAGCTCGTAGTTGGTCACGCTCTGGTGTTCTGACGACGTAGAGATGGTAGACATGCTTCGCCCAGGGCGTCTCCTGTGGTTTTTCCACTAGTGCCGGTAGACTGGCATTATAGGCTTGGGCAAGGTTCCGCCTTTTTTCAATCCAATCCTCAAGATGCGGAAGTTTAACTCTCAGCACAGCCGCTTGAATCTCATCAAGGCGACCGTTAATTCCCATCATAGAGTGATGATATTTAGAGTTCTGTCCGTGGTCCCGCAACATGCGGCATCGCTCGGCTATATCGGGGTCAGAGGTTGTTATTATGCCGCCTTCGCCATAGGCTCCCAGGTTCTTGGTAAAATAGAAACTAAAGCAACCTGCATCGCCCATTGAGCCGGTTCGGCACCCCTTATACTCCGCCCCGTGTGCCTGGCAGGCATCCTCAATAACCTTGAGCTTATAAGTACGGGCTAGTTCTAAAATGGGGTCCATATCAGATGGATATCCATAAAGATGAACCGGGAGTATAGCTCTGGTCTTACTATTGATCATTCTCTCTACTTGGCAAGTATCCATATTGTAGGTTTGGGGGTCAATATCGACGAACACAGGCTTAGCTCCAGCCAGAATGATGGCCTCGATTGTAGCGATGAAGGTATGAGAAACAGTGATAACCTCATCTCCCGGGCCAATACCACAGGCGCGAATGGCTATATGCAGTGCATCCGTCCCCGAACTGACACCGATGGCAGACTCGACACCGCAAAACGCAGCAAAATCGGACTCAAGGGTCTGAACGTTCTTACCCAGAAATAGCTGCATTCCATCCAGAGCTTGTCCTATCTCAGACAGCACCTCTTCCTTTATATCTTGATACTGGCTTTTTAAATCAACCAGTGGAATACGCATCTTTTATCCTCTCCATAAGATGACTATATGGTTTATCTCTGAGACCGGTCGTGCAGGTAACTTCATCGATCTTGCAGATAACCTGTGCCGGGTTGCCGTAGGCGACAACTCCAGCCGGGATGTCTTTAGTAACCACACTTCCGGAACCAATCACGGAATATTCGCCGATTATTACTCTGGGGAGTACACAAGCGTTTATACCTAGCTGTGCTCCCCTCTTAATACATGGACCCTGCATACATTCCAGAGCATCAGGGCAACCGGGATGAATATCATTAGCCAGGATTACTCCGGGGGCCAGAAAAGCCTCATCTTCAATGACAGTGAACTGACTTACGTAAACATGTGTATGGATTTTAACCGAATTGCCAATTTTACAGCCGTAGTCGATGACAGAGTTGTTCCAGATGCGTAGATAGTCGCCAATAATGCTTTCCTCTCTGATAACCACATTGTGACCGGTCTCAAGATTGCATCCGATACGGCTACCACCGTAGATAACGGTACCGCTGCGAATATGGGCCCCGGGGCCAACGGTCAAAATGTGGTCCCACCCCCGGCTTGGCGGATAACCCAGGGCTACTCCATCATCGACGAAAGCTCCATTTCCCAGTCTCACTAACTGGTTATTGTATTTTAGTCCGACCGGAGATTGTATATCTTCTTTCATAAATCATCCTTTCAGTTAAATGATGATTATTCATAACCTAGACAATCGCCATAGTAGCCAGGTCCAGTTTCTCCCTTTGTCCCCCGTTGGCTAGAGACCGTTCGGCAGCTTCCAGAATACTGGTTACCTTTAATCCCATTAAACCATCGCTCTTTGGACGGCTGCCTTCGTTGATACAGGTGATGAAATGGTTGCACTCTACCTTCAGCGGCTCAGCGTTGGAGATGAAGGGTATGACAACATCGCCATAGCGATAACTGGGTGGCCAGTTGATGAACTTGCCGTTTCCGTTCGGGGGAGTGGCCAGTCCCTTGTCATAAATATGTATTTTTTCCGATTCTGAGGCATCATCGTAGACTACCATTTTTTTACTGCCAACGATAGTGATCTGTCTGATCTTACGCGGGTGTAGCCAGCTAACATGTATATTGCCGTTTGTCCCGTTGGAGAACAGTATTTCAAGGTAGGCAACATCGCAGGTCTCGGGGTCCGCGTGGTACCCACCCCTGGCGCTCACGGCTATAGGTTGTTGTTGGTTCAGCAGTGAAAGCAGAATACCGATGTCGTGTGGGGCCAGGTCCCAGAGTACATTCACATCAGGGCGGAAAAGGCCGAGGTTTAATCGTTCAGCATCAATACTATATATATCGCCCAGTTCGTCTCGGCTTACCATTTCCCTCAGAAAATTAACGGCAGGGTGATATTCGTAGGTGTGCCCCACCATAAGTACCAGATGACGCTTCTCAGCTAGTTCAGTCAGTTCCAGCGCCTCCTGGCTGGTGGCCGTAATCGGTTTCTCTATGAGGACGTGTTTATCATACAATAGTGCTTCCTTGGCCAGTGTATAGTGTGTACTGACCGGTGTAGCTATCACAACAGCATCCACATTATTCTGAAGAAGAGTTGTGAAGTCGGTAGTAGTATCCACATGAGGATATCTGGCTTGGAGATTCTGGAGCCTGTTCTCATCAAGGTCACAGACCGTAGTCAGATTTGCCTCAGGTAACTCGTAGAAATTCCTTATATGGTTCGGTCCCCAGTATCCACAGCCGACAACGCCAATATTAATCATTTTGTACCTCCTCTGATCTCGCTTCAGCTACCATCACTCCTCATAATTGTGCGTATTGTTAATAGCGCAATTTTGGTATCCAAAAGTAGCGACTGTCTCTTTATATAGTCAATATCCAGACGGACCATACCCTCGAAGGGGATGCATTTTCGCCCGCACACTTGCCATAAGCCGGTGATACCCGGTTTTACACTAAGCCTTTTCTGATGCCAATCCTTATACATTGCCACAGCGAAGGGAATATCCGGTCGGGGACCAACTAGGGACATCTCACCTTTCAACACATTAATTAGTTGCGGAAGCTCGTCCAGGTTCGTCTTACGAAGCAGGGCACCAAATCTAGTGGTCCTCGAGTCATCAACAACCTTGTACACTGCTTGCCCGTTTTGGTCTTTCGTATAGGGGGCATCTTCGAGAATATACTTAACTAAGTATGCCGTATACTCGTGATCATCGTTATTTATATGCATTGTCCGGAACTTATATGCCGTGAATATTCGTTCGTTCTCCCCCACTTGGTCCCGACGGAATATAGCACTTCCCGGTGAATCAAGTCTTATCCCTATGGCAATAAGGGCCAGAAGAGGGGACAAAGTCACTATGGCGAGGAGCGCTAGGATACGGTCAAATATACCCTTCCACCATCGATACGTAAACAGGTAGTGAACTCTCGTTTTGTCCGTAGAGCTAGTTGCATACGTGATACTTCTCTCATTTTCGAGGGTATCTGTAGTGTTTATTGGCTGTATAGTCGATTTACTACTCATAAGTTGAATTATTTTCATCCCTTACAATCTTATTCTATGAGGGTTAGGAACTGGTGAGACCAAGGTTAAGATTAGGTTAGAACCTGAAACAACCATAAAACTCATGTCAAAGCATCTGTTAGGTCTTCCTTATTTCTCAGGACAGTCCCTTTCCCTTTTATCTTGCTATTAGGCAACAAAGCTTCTGACTCCCTGTGCCTTGACGCCACGGCGGCCTATACCCTGGTAAATAAACCCTGCTTTCTGCATGGCATCAGGGTCATAGAAATTGCGACCATCAATCATAATGGGCGTATTCATTAGAGAGCCCATAACATGCATATCAAGCTGTTTGAACTCTTCCCACTCGGTAACAAGCAGTAAAGCATCACTGCCTCTGGCAACATCATAAGCATCGTCACAATAGGTCACCTCAGCTACCTCACGCATAAGTCTGGCTGCTTCCTCCATCGCCAGGGGGTCGTAGGCTTTAATCCGGCAACCTTGTTTGCTGAGGAGCTCAATGACTGCCAGTGAACGTGCTTCACGCATATCATCGGAGCCTGGCTTGAAAGACAATCCGAGAATGCCGATGGTCTTGTCTTCCAAAGAGCCGAGTAAATACCGGAGTTTATCTATAAGCAGGTGGGGTTGGCGCTGGTTAATTCTCTGTACGTTACGGATTAGCGGTAGAGAAACCGCATGGCTTTTTGCCATGTGGATAAGTCCTCTGACATCTTTAGGCAGGCAACTGCCTCCCCATCCCAGACCGGCATGGATGTAACCATCTCCACACCGCGGTTCTTTCTCGACTACTTTCTCAACCTGTACGATATCCACACCGTATGCATCGCAAAGTAGCGCGATTTCGTTGATAAAGCTGACCTTGGCAGCTAAGAAGACATTAGAAACGTACTTCGACATCTCAGCACTTTTGTTATCACACAATATCAACGGGGAATCCAGTGGCTTAAAAAGCTCGGCCACTGCATCAGCGGCGTTCGGGTCTGTCGCTCCAACAACGACCCGCGTGGGGTTCATGAAATCGAAGACCGCCGCGCCTTCTCGCAAGAATTCGGGATTGGATACCACGGGAAGGCTATGTACGTTCCGGTTGTAGCGAGCGAGTATGCCAGCAACGAGTCCAGCAGTTCCCACGGGCACCGTACTTTTAATGACCACCACCGCTGGGCCGCTGGCAGCTTCAGCAATACTTCTGGCCGCCGAGCGTACCCATTTCAAATTAGGTTTACCAGTATTAGTCGATGGTGTCCCAACAGCGATAAAAACGAAATCAGCACCTGATAAGCTCTGTACGTAGTTACTGGTTACGTTTATTCTTCCATTTGCCTGGTTGCGTTTCCAGATTACAGGTAAGCCTGGCTCGCTAATAGGCAGCATACCGCGCTCCAGTGCGGACAATTTTGCGGCGTCGATTTCTACTAGGCTTACATTATGCCCAAGCTCAGCGAAGCCTGCTGCCGTGACCAGGCCTACGTATCCAGCTCCAATTACACTTATATTCTTCATGATATCCATGCCTCCTAGCTCTGTTCTGGATGGAGTCGCTGCTTCTGGTTATCAACTGCAACAGCCTCCAGCTTCCCGTACCCGGTAATATCACGGGATACGCCCTCGTATATAAAACCCTGTTTAACCATCTCCTCGGGATTATAAAAGTTCTGACTATCAACAATAACCGGGTGTTTCATCAAAGAAGACATTTTCCTCATGTCGAGTTCTTTGAACTCATTCCAGCCGGTAATCAGTATTAAGGCGTCGCTATCCTTGGCGACTGCGCAGGCATCATTGCAATAAGTCAGCTTCGGCATTATTTTAGCCGCTTCTTTCATAGCCAGCGGGTCGTAGGCTTTGATGCAGCAGCCTTGTTCCTCGAGGAGGGCGATGACCGATAATGAACAAGCTTCACGCATGTCGTCAGAGCCTGGCTTAAAAGACAGCCCGAGAATGCCGATGGTCTTGCCTTCCAGCGAACCAAGTAACCGCCGGAGTTTTTCTATAAGCAGGTGGGGTTGTCGCTGGTTGATTTGCTGTACAGTGCGGAGCATTGGTAGGGGTACCGCACGGCTTTTCGCCATGTGGAGGAGTCCTCTGACATCTTTGGGTAGGCAACTGCCTCCCCATCCCAGCCCGGCACGTATGTAACCATCCCCGCACCGTGGGTCTTTACCCAGTATCTTTTCAACCTGTACAACGTCCACACAATACTCTTCACAGAGCCGGGCAATTTCATTGATAAAGCTGATTCTGGTGGCGAGGAATACATTTGAAGCGTACTTCGACATTTCGGCTGTCTGGTTATCACATATGATTGTAGGTGAATCTATTGTTTTATAAAGATTGTTCACAACATCAGCGGCATTCTTATCCGATGCTCCTACAACAATTCGCGTAGGGTTCATAAAGTCGAAGACTGCCGCACCTTCTCTTAGGAATTCGGGATTAGACACCACGGGAAGATTGTGTCCATTCCGGCCATAACGGGTGATTATTTCCTCGACAATGCCGGCAGTGCCTACGGGCACCGTGCTTTTAATTACCACAATCAGCGGTCCACTGGCGGCTTCAGCGATGCTTTTGGCCGCTAGGCGTACCCATTTCAAATCAGGTTTACCGCTGCGAGTCGATGGCGTTCCGACAGTAATAAAAACGAAGTCAGCACCCAGTAGACCCTCTATATAGTTAGCGGTTACACGTATTTTTCCCTTTGCCTGGTTGCGTTGCCAGATCTCAGGTAAGCCTGGCTCACTGATAGGTATGACACCTTGCTCAAGAGCAGATAATTTCCTAGGGTCAATTTCCAGCAGCCTTACCTTGTGGCCGAGCTCGGCAAAACAGGCAGCTGTAACCAAGCCTACGTACCCGGCTCCGATTACACTTATATTTTTCATGATATACCTGTCTCCTTTGGTCATTATCCTCGGTTAGTTATACCAATTCTAATCATTCAGGGTTAGTTACAAGTGAGATAAAGGTTAGGATTGAGTTAGAACCTGAACCGAGCATATATCATGATTCGCCAGAGGCTGAATGTAACTCCTTCCTTCTCCATAATCGCATAAAGGCATTTATTACATCGGGGTCAAAACGAAGGCCTAAATCATTCACAATCTCCTGTACTGCCATCTTTGGGGATAATACCCCCCGCGGTGACAGTTCTGACGTCATGGAATCGAAGGTATCGGCAACGGCCAGGATCCGTGCACCCAGTGGGATATTGGTACTCTTGACGCTGATACGGCTATTTGTACCGTTATATTTCTCATACCTGTACGTTATGAAAACAAGGGCCTGTGAGAGGAAGGGAATCATCGCTAGTGATTTCCATACCAGGTTAAATTGTGCCCTGATAGCAATCGCTTCTTCAGTAGTCGGTACCACCATCTGCTCTACCATATCTTGCGGGGACAATGCCAGCCCAAAGTCTTTAAGTAAGGCAGCATGGTGGAGTGCCTGGCGTTCACTTTCAGACATCCTGAATTCATTAGCAATTATCATGGCGTTTTTAGCCACTCGCCGGGCGCTTTCCGTATCGAAGAGGTATTTTACATGCATTTGGCCAGCAATCTGGCTGTTGATGGACAACAAAGCTTCTAATGTAGAAATCTGTTCGGCTTCTTGTTGCAGCAGGCGGTCCTGTTGCTTTTCCAGCCGGCTATTGAAATCTTCAGCCAGGAATAATGAGCGGTTGCACAGTACACCTAGCTCTTGAACCCGACTACGCAGTTTATCCAGGCGGTCATAGAGTGTTGGTGGTATTTTCTTTACTAGGTCCGATAGGAGATTCTGGATATTATCAAGTTCAGTGCGTGCTTCCTTTCGGCTGGTGTCTGTTGCGTATAGTATGGCATTGATTTCCTGCATCCAGCTCTGCCACCGTTTGGCTACCGTTACCGTGTAATACGTACCCTTGCCTTTCTCACTAATAATATTGAGACTTGCACCTAAACCTTGCAGTAATAATTTAGCCAGGTAGAGTTCATTTCTCAGTGCATCTGGTGGTAAATTTTCCGGTTTGTCCTGCAACATCATATCCGGTAGATAATCCGGGATATTGCGGTTAGGATTATGAATCTGTATATTAATGGAATCCTGGTTATTATCGGATACAAGTATATGCAGATGGTCTCCGGGACTACTCAATTCAACCCCGGTTCTTAGAAGATACAGTAGACTCTGAGTAAGGCTGTTTCCATCCACCATGAGGTGCTCCGTAGAGTCGACACCCTTGATATCAATCACTATTCTTTTTTGTTCTGCTTTATCTTGTACCTGCTCAATTACCCAGCGAAGGATATCACCGAGGTTCACCTCACCCGGGACACTACCAACAAAAGGACACTCAGTTGTAATAAGGCTTTCCAGTCCCTTAAATATGTGAGATAGTTGACTGATATTTTCGCGTATTGCGACCAGACTGCTCCGCTTATCGGAGAGGGCATTCTCAGGTTGTTCTGCTTCAAGCAGATTCAAGCAATCGTTTATTGCCGTGATTGGATTGTTGATTTCAGTTTTCAGGAAGGCAAACCAGGCCAGCACCCCCTGTAGGTCTGAGAGTTCCTTCCGGTGGGTGTGTGGTACACTTTTACGAAATCCGTCAATATCTGTCTCCATGTCGGTATCATGGAGATCAAAATAACAATTGTTTCCGGGGAATCGCCGGAGATAGGCAAGCTGTTCAGCCGCCGCCTCACTGACTTCAAGGTGATGGCGAAAGGCATGTTTTTGATTGTTGACCACTGCAATGCGAAGGCACATGAGTGGACTTTGCTCTCCTTTACCCAAGGGACTTTCATACTCGATATAACCGGTCTGCAGGTCTTCAAGAGTGTATAGTGATTTTAAACGTCCGTTGAAATCGGAGATAATTTTGCGGCAAAGGTTCCGTGCTTTATCATTTCTAGTGATAATAACGAGTTTGTCACTGCCAAGGTGTCCTGCCAGGTCATCCGGATCACCGAACAGGCGAACCGCTTCCGATACAATGTTGGCCAGTAGTTTGATAGCATGGTCACCTTGAGAGTAGCCGTATACCTTGTTAAATGCCCTGAGGTTATCCATGGCGATATAAAGGGCAGTGAAGGACTTATTTTGTTCAATCAGTCCGGTGATTTCGTTGGTCACCTGAAACTTGTTTGGCAGTCCGGATAGTGGGTTTATGTTTTCCGCCCTTTCCTTTCGCCTCAGGTATGACTGGACTAAAGCCACAACCTCTTTAGGGTCGAAGGGTTTGGTAATATAATGTACAGCACCGTCCATTCCCGTGATGTTTTTATACTTACCCTTTTTAGCACAGATAAGTATCACTGGAATGTGATTGCTGTGCTGCGATTCCTTTAGTCGACGGCAGACTTCTAGGCCGTCCATATCTGGAAGGGCGGGGTCAAGCAGAATTACATCCGGTTTCTCAGTGTGTGCTTTACGCAGCGCGTCTGCGCCGCTATCTGCGGAGATGACTTCCAAGTTAGCATGGGCGAGATTTACTTCCAGAATGCGTGTTATTTCCAGGTCACGATTAATGGTCAGGACTTTGCCGATTTTGGGGGTTGTTATTCTGGGTAGACTCATAGTTAAGTTCCCCATTCTATGACTTTATCGCTGTTGACAATCAATAAAGATATCATATCTTAAGGTAGTTAGAACGGTGTTGGAGTCGAGTTAGAAAACGGTTAGAATCTATATACTTTGTAATAATTACCAGATTACGTGCATTTACTGATAACTAGTACTAAATACACAGTACCAAAGTATAAAAAAGTAGAAAATTGGTGGGAAAAGGTAGGAAGATTGATGTTGACTTTTGCCATTTGGCATATTATTCTTAGAGGGTGGATTCTGCAAAGCGGGCTAAGAAAGGTTAGAAAATCCGCGGTATAGAACACAATATTGAGAAACAATGTTGATTGCTAGTCCTCTAAGCGTCGGTCGATGGGCATTCTTGTAAAAACCAGATAGTAACCAACCGCTGTAGAAAAGTTCAGGTCATTAGCCTAGGGAGGGGCATAGATGAGAGGCAAAATCTTACAGATAGAAGATGACAGAGAATTTATAAATCTCACCCGGAAGTGGCTTGAAAACGCTGGATATGAGGTACTAACGGCTGAAGATGGGGTGGAAGGGATACGTCGTGTGTACAGTAGCCGCCCTAATTTAGTACTATTAGATGCTAATGTACCCAAAATGGATGGTTGGGAAGTCTGCCGTCGGATCCGTGATATGAGTGAGATACCTGTGCTGATGTTAACAGTTTGTAATGAAAAGACCGACCGACTCAAAGGGTTCGACCTCGGCGCTGACGATTATATAACCAAGCCGGTAGACTTTCCCGAACTGGTGGCTCGAGTGCAGGCGATACTGAGGCGGTCCGATTCAGTACCGGAGGATGATGGGCCAAGCGTCTTCCATGGTGGTGAAATAGAGGTAGAGTGGAGAAGTCGCCAGGTCTGGGTTAGGGGAAAGCGGGTTAAGCTCTCACCTATAGAGTACAAGATTCTTGCCTGCTTGATAAAAAATCGAGGCTGGATAGTGACTCATGAACAGCTTCTGGAGAAGGCGTGGGGGCCAAACTATATCGGCGACAAATCCTTTGTTAAACTCTATATAAGATATTTACGCCAGAAAATCGAAGAAAATCCACATACCCCGCGGTTGATACTTACCGAACGGGGCGTAGGATATTACTTCGCCATGGAGAATGAAGACTCGGATAGCGTGAAGGAATAATATAGTGACAGAGCGCAGGTTCTCGCCAGATCAACCATTCGATATTGACCCGGAAGGCTACCAAGAAGGCCGTTCATTGCCTAAAAAAGAATGGCCCGATGTAGACATGTCCGAGTTCGCCTTCTCCGGTACTGAGGTATTTGAAGATGAGCAACCTCTAGTTCAGCTTGAGAAGATGGCGGCTCAACTGGTCAGCCGCAGGTCAGGTGCACCTGAGCCATTGATAGTGCCCTTATTAGGCCACCTTGTTCCGGGTGCCGGGAACTGTGCCCTATTTTATGTTGACCCTGTCAAGCGTAAGCTTTATCCCACAGCCATAGCCAACTTTTCCCGCGAATTCATTTGCGGTCTGGCTGGCGAAGAAGGTGAGCATCTCCTGACTGCTGCCGAGCAAGAAGGCTCATACGTTGTAATTAACCTTCCTGATAATGAAGACTTTAAAGCTCTGGGCAAGTTGTTACAAAGGGAAGGTATCAGGACTCTCTGCCTGTTTCCTTTGCGTGAGGCTGATGGAAGCATATTTGGTTTATTACTGTTCGCTTCCAGAGAGACTTTTTCACCCGGCACGGAAGCTATTGTCTCAGTCACGCTTTTCACAGCGTGGATGTCGGCGATTCTGCGTCAGATATACAGCGGAACGTATGGCGATAAATCCGCAGATGGCTTATCGACCGGTACAGTTGA
This sequence comes from uncultured Dehalococcoidaceae bacterium, assembly GCA_964558675.1. Taxonomy (GTDB): domain Bacteria; phylum Chloroflexota; class Dehalococcoidia; order Dehalococcoidales; family RBG-16-60-22; genus CAZLEY01. The sequence goes on from CAZLEY010000004.1 coordinate 62,940, forward strand.
TGAAGGTAATACAGTACTCCGGATGTATAGGGATAAACATGGGATTCCGGTTACGTACGATGCTGCTACGCATGAACAGAAGAAGCATGTCAAGTCTGATGCTATCTCTGTGTTGTCACATGAGTTGCTCTCTCCGCTCACTCTTATCAAGGGATATACCGCCACTATGTTACAACTCAGTAATACTATTACTGAAGAGCAAAAGGAGCAATACCTGCAGGGCATTGATTCGGCCAGCAACAGGGTAATTCGCTTGCTGGAAAATCTTCGGGATATTACTCGTCTTGAGGAAACCGATACCTTAACTGCCGAGCCCATTTACTTATCTGACCTGCTTCGGGCAACGGTATCCGAAATACAGAGTCAGACCACCAAGCATATCATCAAACTTTCTCCATCAGTTCGCCTACCACGGATGAGGGTTGATGCGGAGAAGATTGAGCAGGTAATGAATAATCTACTTATTAACGCTGTTAAATACTCGCCGCAGGGTGGCGATATTGAAACGGAAATATCGGTGGTTAAAAATGAACAGGAAGTAAGAAGCATGTTTGCAGATGCGCCTCTGGTGAGGTTGCCTTGTTTAATCGTAAGTATTGCCGATAATGGAATAGGCATACCCGGGGCGGAGCTGGGCCTTATTTTCGAGAAATTCTATCGGGTTACTACTAAATTGACACGTACCACTCAGGGGGCCGGCCTGGGATTATATATTTGTAAAATTATCGTAGAAGCTCACGGCGGTAATATATGGGTTAAAAACAGGCCTCGTGGAGGCAGTATTTTCTACTTCTCCTTGCCGATGGAGTAGCCGGCGTCCAAGAGCCAGGCTGTGGCTCAAATGCAATACCTGAATCTATGTAAAATTCCGGCATCAATCACTTGATTTAAAAGATGCTATGTATGTCCAGGAATATAATACCCAAAAAGACACATCCCAGTAGAATTACCAGCCAACCAATAGTTGATATCAATAGTATAAAACCTTCGTTAGTACGCTGATGGAGCCACAAATAGACAGGCCGAGCCAGAACCACGGTACCGCAAACTAAAGTGGCTACCCCCATTAGCAGAAGTAAGGCTAAATCATCCAGGAAACCATCGGAGGACGCTTCCCATTTCTGCATCTGGGCGGTGCCCAGCAAGGTTATTATACAGATTATAATAACAATAAGGGTCTGCACAAGGCCCCAGAGAATCGTTTTTGTATGGCTCATTTATTACTCCCCATTATACATATTTTATCAGGATAAGTTGTCCCAATAATCCGGGCTACTTTAGGTAAATGATTGGTTTCTTAGCTTTTCACTTAACCTCCTGCCCTTTTTGTAAAGCTGCTCAACTGTGCCGACGACTTTGTATTGAAGGCCTTGAGACTTAGCCTGTCCATACCGCTCATAGAAGCATACATCACGGAGAGGCTTTCTCGCAAAGACTTTCCCCTTTTTTTCATCAGGATAGCCTAATGGGGTGTAGGCTACAACCCTGATTCCATCGGGGACTCCCAGAGCTTCCTTCGCTATCTTCTCGTCAAATCCTCCGATCCAGCATGTACCCAAACCGAGATCGGTGGCGGCGAGTATAAGATGCTCAAAAGAGATTCCAACATCTACCAAGAAGTAGTCCAGGCCGGCCTTGTGGCTGGATGCCTCGGGGTCGGCGCATGCTACAATCACAACCGGTGCTCCACTTATCCATTTCCTACCGGCTTCGGAGAGCTTATTTATTATGTTTTTGTCGGTGACAATTACGTATTGCCAACATTGGCGATTACCCGAAGAAGGAGCAAGACGAGCCGCTTCTAATATTGCTTTTAGATGCTGTTCAAGTACGGGGTCGGGTTTGTATCTTCTTATACTTCTCCTTTTCCTGACCAGATCCATATACTCCAATGCTTGGTCCCTCCTGTGTATATTGACTCTTGGAAAATATAAAAGACCGGGGTCTTCACCTAAACATCGTATTTATTTCTTGCAGATTAAACTCTAGCCTCATTAACCTATCTTCCCTGTAAATACGATGTTTTAACTATTGCAGGATAAATCTGTGACTACCGATATTCAGTGATACAGAGCATGATATGAATTTTACCTTAATTGCTCTCGCCAACTTTCAAAAATCCTCAGGAAAAAATCCATTATTGTAATGGAGTCGATGTCTCCCGTTACAGACAAAGCGCTCCTTGCCTGTTCCGGCCACCTCCAGTACCTGAGTAGCGGGGCGTTTGATTGTTCGATTTCTTGAGAAAGCGGCTTCTCGTCAGCATCATTAAAATTCGCTAAATTGTTAAGGTAGATTCCGTAGTCAAGGGGTTGATCACTCTGCTCTACAATATAACCTTCTCTCTGTAAAAATCTGACTGCAGATGGAGAAGACCCCAGGCCAACACCAATAACCGGGCGTGACGGACTATCTATAATAAAATCTCTGGCGGTGATGTTTTGATAGTTATCAAACCATTCATTGACAGGCACGTTTACCTTACAATTTTTTAGTAGTATGGTTGCCCTTTCGGTGCATTTTGCCTCAATTCTATACTTACCATCACCCTTGGAATGTACCTTGAAAGTAAAGCTGTCCCTTTCTCGCCACCACTCGGCTATTTCCTGCAAAGTGGCGGTCCAAACCCGGGGTTTAAGCGACTTAGCCTGTTGTATAACATCTGCCAGAGCATTTTCACAGTATGAAATTCGTTCGGGGTGAAGCTGAATGGTGAATAACTCACCTCCATTATATGTTCTCTCAAGGATAGCTCTCCAAATTTTACTTATTTCCATTTCTTCGGTTATGCCCAATCTATCTACTAGCGACTCGTCGTCAGGAATTGAAACAGGAATCTCTATCAGGCCATCCTTGAACCTTGGCAGAGCTAAATACTCACTAGCTTCCAGCGGTTGATAAAACTCCAGAAGCCTGGCATGATTATTCCCGACATATTCTGAGTGTTGATTTAGATTGATTAAACTCCAGTGTATGACACGGCTGCTGTGATACAGAAAGCCGAGATTACCGAGGACTTCGGAGGTATCACTATTTACACGAAGGAAAGGGGCTCGAAAACCTACAAACGGGATATTACATCTATTAAAAACATCGATTGCCTTGGTGAAGTGTCTAGCCTGTCTGCTTGAAGAGAGTAACTTGTAGTCAATATGTACATAACCGTGAACAGCGAACTCAACCCCTTGTTGACTTAGCTTTCGTATTAACTCAGGGTGTCTTTTGAGGATTACTGCGGTTATGGCAAAAGTCGGCATGCAATCAAGGTTACGAGCTACAGTAATATAGCTATTCAGGAGTTGTTCAAATTTCCTTGAGGAGAAACCGAAGCGGCTCAGTATTGTTCTTATCCTTGAAATTAGATTTCTGGTTCCTCTGGACTTCGACAGGAAGTGTAACGTACTCATGGTAACCATCATAACGTTATAAGGTTGGAACGGAGTTAGAATTGTGTAATCTGGCGGTTAGAATGTCGGGTAGTGTGAAGTGGGATAATAGGCCATCAACAGGAGTTGACATAACAAGCAGACAGAATAATAACAAAATCTAATCGAATTCTACCTTTTTCACAACCGTTTTCTAACTTAACGAAGCTATAGTCAGAATTTGGATATACATGCAGTGATTTACGTGCTATAACTTATGGATTGTCTGTTTGGATGATACCGAACGAGATGAGCGAATATATGGCGTTAAGGACAAACCTTAAAAACTTGATGTGAAGAGGGAGAGTATATGCAAAGAGTCTCTACTGAAGAAAAAAGACTTAACGATTATAATGGTATAGTTTCGGAAAAAACCCTGTCAGAAGTAGCTCGGGTAGCAGAGAAGCTGCGAGGGTTGCGTATTGTACATGTAAACGCCACCCCGGATGGTGGGGGAGTAGCCGAAATCCTGAAGTCATTGACACCACTTATGTGTGATATCGGGATTAATGCTGAATGGTACGCTTTGTCACCTGACGAATCTTTCTTTCGTGTCAGTAAGACGCTGCATCACTGTCTACAGGGTTATAATCTGGCCCCGACTGATGGAGAGATAAATCAATATCTTGAGTACAATAAGAAGTCGGCGAATGCTATAACATCTATGGGCGTGACCGCCGACCTCTGGTTGTTCCATGATGTTCAGGTATTGCCCATGTTATCGTATATGGATTCCTGTCCCGGCGTATGGATTTGCCACATTGATACGACTAAACCCAATAAGAGGGTCAGGGAGATGCTGTTTCCTTACATGAGCAATTACGAAACAATAGTGGCCAGCATGCCGGAATACTTTTCCAATGGTGATAATCCGAATGAAGTAGTTGTATTCCCACCGGCTATTGACCCGCTACATCCCAAGCACAGGGAGCTGCCGGTTCTGAAAGCAAGAGAAGTGTTGGCTGGTCTTGGCATGGACCCGTCCAGGCCGATAGCAAGCCAGGTCTCGCGGTTTGACCGCTGGAAGGACCCCTGGGGAGTAGTCGATGCCTATAGGCTGGCAAAGGAGGAGATACCAGGCCTTCAGTTGGCGCTTGTCGGAGCCATGACGGCGAAGGATGACTACGATGCCTTGGAGGTACTTGCTGATTTACAGCAGTATGTAGGTAGTGACCCAGATATATACCTCTTCTCTGACCCGCTGGTTATTGGTGATTTGGAGGTCAATGCTTTTCAGTCCGGTTCTGATGTCATCCTGCAGAAGTCCACTCGTGAGGGTTTTGGCTTGACGGTAACTGAAGCAATGTGGAAGGGAAGGCCAGTAATCGGCGGCAACTGCGGAGGAATAAAGCACCAGATCCATGATGGTGAAACGGGTTTCTTAGTTGACGACGTTTCTTCATGTGCCAGCCAAATTCTTGCCCTGCTGAAAAACCGGGAACTTGCAAGTCAGATGGGCAACAAGGCCCGAGAATCAGTGAGAAAGAGCTATCTGATGCCCAGATTGCTCCGGGACTACCTGCAGCTGATATTGACTCTGCTCAGTAAACGAGATGGGGCATCTATTGTTATGAGTAGCTGATTTTCTCTAACTGAGAGTGCTGGAGAAGAAGTAGTGCTTGCAGAGGGCAGCAACATTAGTAAAAATTCAGAGATATTAATGAAGACAGGAGTTTGGCAATAATAGGCTAAAAGGTAACGCATATATATGCTGCGAGCAAAATGGAGGAAACAGATGTGTGTGAAATTACTGAGCAAACTGGATAGTGGCGATAAGGGCAGAATAGTAAAGATACGTGGTACGGCTGGTATGCATCGCCTTCTCTTAGATTTAGGGCTTTTCGTAGGCCGCACCATTTCAGTTGAGAAAACTGGCGTGAATCTACTGGCAGACCCTGTTGAAGTCAGATTAAAAGCACGCGTCCTTTCACTGGAAAAGGAAGTAGCTGACAATATCCAGGTGGAAGTAGCCTGAAAATATAAAGTAATACACCGACGTCAGATAGCTCTATTTCTGTAAACAGGTGTTGACAAGTTAGCAGAATAATACTATTGTGGTTCTGGTAAGTAATGAGAAAGCGTACGGACGACTTGTCAGGAGTAAAGGTGTAGATGGGGAGGATTAAAATCTTTCTCTCAGACCCCCAGGTTCTCTTCCGAGAAGGCATCCACTTCATACTCTCGGGCGAGGACGATTTCGAGGTTATCGGTGAGACCACCAGTAACGAAGAAGCTTTTATACTTATTGAAGCCAACCCACCCAATATAGCCGTCCTGAGCATGATAAACGGCAAATACACCGGCCCCGAGATAACCCGCCGCATCAAGCGCAGCCTGCCATCGGTATCGGTAATCCTGACCATGGAAAAAACTGAAGAAGAGCAGCTCTTTGCGGCCATGAAGAGCGGCGCCAGCGCCTGCCTGACCAAGGATTCCGACCCCGAATACCTGCTGGATATCATCAGGGTAGTGGCCCAGGGCAGCCATCCCATAATTGAAGCCCTGCTGATACCGGGACTGGCTTCAAAAGCCCTGGTTGAATTTGAGGACCTGGCTACCCTGAGCCAGCAGCTTGATAACCTCCTGGCAAGCCTTACACCGAGGGAGTTCGAGATTCTGAGGAGCATCGCTGCCGGCAAGGAGATCGAGCAGGTAGCTGCCGAACTGGACATAAACGAGGAGAATATCCGGCGCAATCTGAGGCTGATTTTGAACAAACTGGTCTCCAACGACCAGTCCCGTGCCCTGATTGAAGCTGCACAGAGGAGCCTGCCTTCGATAATCGGCGGTGCGGCCAGGATAGGCGGGACATCCGCAGAATACGTAACCAGGGAAGAATTCACTAGGTTCAAAGAGAGCTTACTGCAGCGCTTGAAGATTTTTACAGGCAAAGCTGTCCAGTAATATATTGGCTATTTCTATTTCTACCTAAATCAATTACCCACACAGGACACCACTTTCTAGTCTATATACCCCTGAAGCTATATAGACACAGAGCCAGGATAAACACTCCTGAAAACGCGGTGAAACGCCCAAGTTATATATGAGCACAGGCAAATCTATATTTTGGGTGCTATTACCCATGTTCTTTCAGTGTTTTCTTTATTCAAAGGAAACATTGAAAAGAGTTAGGCTTAGTTAAGAAGATAAAAAATAATCTATTAAGAGCTACGAAATGGTAAGAAACGTTAATAGTGATGAGACACAGACTCCAAGGATGCTTACTGTTAATGAGGTAGCGCATATACTTCATGTACATCCGAATACAATCAGACTGTGGAGCAAGATTGGTGTGCTCAAAGCCTATCGCATTGGTAAACGCCGCGACTACAGATATAAAATTGCTGATGTTGAAACCTTCCTCGGTAAAAATGGCGACCCTCCCGCCTAGTCTCCACTGTTCTTTGCCGTATTTCCAACTTAATTAAAAGGTCAGGGGTAGACTGTTGATAACTTTAGCCATCTTGCAACTAAATTCTTACCTTCTTCTAACTTTTCCGATATATACTTAGACTGAAAAGATATCAAAGCTGTATAATTAGCAAAATGACCAATATGAATACTATATTACAGGCTCCTCAGTTATTGGATAAAGAACTGACGACCGACGAAATCCATATCTGGTGTGCTTCACTGGATCAACCGGTATCAGGGTTTCAGAGGCTGCTTTCTGTAGATGAGGAAGCGAGGGCCGAACGTTATCATTTTGATGAGGACAGGAGGCGCTTTATCGTCCGACGTGGCATACTGAAAACGCTCCTGGGTAATTATCTGGGTATCGAGCCATACCAGATTCAATTCTGCTATGGCAAGAATGGAAAACCAGCGCTCTCTGATACATTCGGTAATGGTGAGGTTCGTTTTAACCTGTCTCATTCAGAGGGGCTGGCCCTTTATGCTTTCACTCGCAGCCGTAAAATAGGCGTGGACATCGAATACATCCGGGATGTTCCCGAGATGGAACAAATTGCTGACAGATATTTCTCGGAAAATGAAAAGGCTGTTTTTCATACATTACCCGAAAGTAAAAAGAAAGAGGCATTCTTTAACTGCTGGACGCGTAAGGAAGCCTTTATAAAAGCAACAGGAGAGGGTTTGTCTGCTAGCCTGGACAGGTTTGATGTATCGCTGGCCCCGGGCGAACCAGCCAGGCTGCTGGGAGTAGAAGGAGATTCAATTGATGAATCTCAATGGTCTATTTGTAATCTAAATATTGACATAAGATACAAAGCTGCGCTTGTTAAAGAGGGCAAATGTTGCGGGACTATCTATTTTCAATGGCAATTATAGATTCAATTAGTAAATGCTAAGTGGTGAATAAATTTGAAACTTGATGATTCTAAGACACAACAATTTTGGGAAGAAACAGCAAATGAAATAGGAACCCGTTTTGATAAATTTGGCGCTGTCATGGTTAACGATGACCCGGTGTGGGTAAAATACCGGCACAAGGTGGAAACAGAACATTTATTCCGACGGGTAGAAGTTGGCCCATCTATGTCTGTTCTCGACCTTGGGTGTGGTGTCGGAAGATATTCAACTGAATTTGCTAAGAAATGTAAGAGTGTTCTCGCTATCGATTATTCACCGACATTTATAGAGTATGCAGAAAAGGCTGCCAGAGATGAGGGGATTAGCAACATAACGTTCCTGTGTCAGTCAATAACGGAATTTTCTTATTTAGAAAATCTGGACTTTGATATAATTCATCTCGGTGGTGTTTTGATGTATATGAATGATAAATCTATAGAAGAACTAATTAACCAACTGAAGCATCACTTACGGAAGGATGGCGTACTGATAAAGAGAGGTACTGTCGCTTTAAAACAGCGGATTTACGGCGGCCGTAGTAACCCGTATATTTGCCGAACCGTAGGTGAATACCAAGATATTTTCCAGAATAATGGTTTTACGTTAATTTACAGAAATTATATTATGTTTCCGCCTTTACCTTGTCATCTGTATAATAAACTGCCAGTCTCGCTCCAGAAGACTAGGCTCTTAAAGAATCTTCTGGACCTGAGTCTATCTGTATTAGCGAAATTGAACTTCATGTTACTGAAGCAGAAATGGATTGTCAGATGGTTTATAGACCCGTGGCGAAAGATTACCAATGTCTTTTGCATTTACTACAAAATATAGTTATTGATAACATATGGATACTTATATTATTAACAGCATTTTTGAGGATACGGCTAGCCGATTTCCTGAAAATATAGCTATCAGTGAGGGCTCACGAAGCATCACCTATCGGGGATTGAATGCCAACGCAAACCGTGCCGCTCATGCCTTGGCTGAGGTCGGCGTCACCTGTCAAAGCATTGTGGGGCTCTACTTTGACGCGTCGATTGAGTATGTAACCGCATTATTAGGAGCACTAAAGGCTGGTACTGTCTTTATGCCGCTAAATACGCGGTTTCCGGAAAAGCGCCTTGCCGATGTCCTGAACAAGACGAAGCCCAGCATCTTCATCACCAGCACATTTTTCGAAAATGAGTTCTTTGAGAAGTTACCGAAACTCAATCTTGATGTCAACCCTAGTCACATCCTTGTTCTCGATAACGCCGGTAATCTCAGTATTAAGAGCTATCCCGGTGGCATAGCCGTAACCGGCAAGCCAGACTTTACCGATGAGAACCCGCCCCTCAATGCTGGGCCAGACGATGGCTGTTACATCGTCACTACCTCGGGGTCTACGGGAGAACCGAAAGTCATACTGGGTTCCCACAAGGGGTTGAGTCACTTTATTAACTGGGAAATCAGCGAGTTTGGCCTGAATCAAAATCTGCGTGTAAGCCTGTTTTCCCCTGTGACCTTCGATGTGAGTTTACGGGATATCTTTGTGCCATTGACCGCAGGTGGAACACTATGTATTCCAGATGAGGAAACGAGGCACAATCCGAGAGAATTGTTAAATTGGATGCGGCAGAGTCGTATTACGCTCACGCACATCATACCGACTGTCTTTCGTCTGCTGATACGAGAAGTCGCAGAACTGGGAAGAAGTGACGATGCTTTGCCGGATTTAGAGTGTGTCATGATAGCCGGTGAACCATTGTTTGGAAATGATGTTATCAACTGGCGGCAAGCTAACGGAAATCGGATTGAGCTTGTCAATCTGTATGGACCCTCCGAGACCACGCTTGCCAAGTTATTTTATCGAATAAAGGACGGTGATTTTACACTTAATGAGATAGTCCCACTCGGTAAGCCAATCCCGGATACGGAGGTCTTGATTATAAAAAATGATAAACTCTGCGGCGTTGCTGAAACTGGGGAGATTTACATAAAGACTCCTTTTATGACCAAAGGCTATTATAATGCTCCTGAATTAAATGAAATGTCGTTTGTGCAGAACCCACTCATAATAGAACACCGGGAGATTGTTTATAAGACGGGAGACCAGGGAAAATTCTCGCCTGATGGCAATGTGCAGTTCGAGGGAAGGCTTGACGGGCAGGTCAAGCTTTACGGCCAGCGTGTTGAAATCGGTGAGATTGAAGTTGCTCTCAGGCAACATCCATCGGTACGGCAAGCAGCGGTTACTGCAAGGCAGGACGCATTCGGGAACTTACGTCTTGTTGGATATGTGGTGCCTGAGCCGGGTCAGAAGCCTCCAGTCGAGTCTCTGCGCAGCTTCGTAGGAGAGAGGTTACCTGATTATATGGTGCCTGCCGTATTCGTGACAATGGAGTCGTTTCCTTTAACGCATAATGATAAAATCGACAGGGGAGCACTCCCTGAGCCCGATGGTACGCGACCTGAAATGGAGGAGGTCTATGTCAGCCCTTCCACAACCTCGGAAAAATCTTTAAGTGATATCTGGTGCCGTGTTCTGGGTCTGGACCGCGTTGGCACTAATGATAACTTCTTTGACCTCGGTGGAAGTTCCATTTTAGCCGTGAGAATAATCGCTTCGATACAAGAGGAATTGGGAATCGAGATACCTGTCGTTAAACTGTTTCAGTATCCAAATATCAGCCTGATGGCAAAGTACTTGAGTCAGAACCAAAGTGATGAACCGTCCTATGAAGATATCCAGAAGCGGGCGCAACGCCGGAGGGATTCATTCAATCGTCGAAAGCGAACAACAATAGGGAGTTGATGCATGACTCATTCTCCAACTGATAAGGACTTAACCGGTGTAGCCATAATCGGCATGGCCGGGCGATTTCCCGGTGCGGCCAGCGTCGATGAACTGTGGCAGAATTTATGTAATGGCGTCGAGTCCATCACTTTCTTTACTGATGGTGATTTGGAGCCCAACATTGACCCCAAATTAAAAAATAACCCGAATTACGTTAAGGCAAGAGGAATTCTTGAAGATGTAGACAAGTTCGATGCCTCTTTCTTTAAAATGAGCCCCCGGGAAGCTGAAATTATGGATCCCCAGCAGCGTATTTTTCTGGAGGTTGCGTGGCAGGCTCTTGAAAATGCAGGTTATAATCCCGATTCTTATGGCGGCTTGATAGCTGTGTACGGAGGTACCGGGATAAATACCTATTTCAGCAATCATGTGGCTCATCACCGAAACCTGATTGAAGCCTTTGGTGAACATCAGACTACCATAGCCAATGCACCGGACTATTTTGCCACACGTGTCTCATATAAGTTAAATCTCAGGGGCCCCAGCGTGAGTATATATACCGGATGCTCCCTATCATTGGTAGCCGTCTGCCACGGCTTCGATAGCCTGATGAACTATCAGTGTGATATGGCATTAGCTGGTGGGAGCTTTGTTGAGTGTCCCCAGAATAGCGGCTATTTATACCAGGAAGGTGAAATTTACTCTTCTGACGGTCATTGCCGGCCTTTCGATGCACAAGCCAGAGGTACTGTATTTAGTAATGGCGTTGGCATTGTCCTGCTCAAGCGCATTGTGGATGCTCTGGAGGACGGGGACCACATCTATGCCGTTATTCGAGGGACCGCCATGAATAATGATGGTTCAAAAAAGGTAAGTTTTACGGCGCCCAGCGTTGATGGCCAGGCCGAGGTGGTAGCTATGGCTCATGCTAGCGCGGACGTAAGTCCCGATACAATTTCTTACGTGGAAACCCACGGCACGGGAACGCCTGTAGGAGACCCGATTGAAGTAGCGGCACTAAAACAGGCATTTCGCGCAGGGACTACAGCTAAAAATTTCTGCGCGCTCGGCGCTGTAAAAGCTAACATCGGACATCTGGATGCTGCTGCGGGCGTAACAGGGCTCATTAAGACCGCCTTGATGCTCAAGCACAAGATATTACCCCCGACTCCTAACTTTAAAAAAGCCAATCCGGAGATTGACCTTGAAAACAGTCCCTTCTACGTCAATAGCAGGCTTGCCGAATGGCAATCACAGTACCCGAGACGGGCCGGGGTCAGCGCATTCGGGGTTGGAGGAACGAATGCCCATGTCATACTGGAGGAGGCCCCTGATATCGGAGTGTCCGGAAAATCCAGGCCCTGGCAAATATTGCTGCTCTCGGCCAAAACAAGCACTGCTCTGGAGACAGCGACGACAAACCTTACAAGTTACCTGAAGCAAAACCCGGCCTTGAACCTTGCAGATGTTGCTTACACTCTTCAGGTTGGCCGTAAGTCATTTGACCACCGGCGGATGCTTGTCTGCAAAGACAGCGATGATGCAGTAAATGCTCTGGAAACACTGGATTCTAAAAGAATCAATACATCTTTTCAGGAACCTGTTAATCGGGAAGTCGTGTTTATATTTTCAGGTCAGGGTTCGCAGTATCCTAACATGGGATTGGAACTTTATCAAACTGAACCAGTGTTTCGAGAAGCGATTGACCGTTGTTCGGAAATACTTCAACCTCATCTTGGCCTGGATTTACGCGAGATTATCTATCCGGACGAGCAGGATGTTGAAGACGCAACGCAGAAAATAACACAAACATTTATTACGCAACCTGCGTTATTTACAATTGAATATGCCCTTGCGAAATTGTGGATGGCTTGGGGGGTGCATCCACAGGCATTGGCAGGCCACAGCATCGGGGAGTATGTAGCCGCTTGTCTATCCGGTGTGTTTACCCTGGAAGATGCGCTATCGCTGGTAGCCGCCAGAGGCCGCCTCATACAGGAACTTGATGGTGGTTCTATGCTGGCTGTTTTTCTATCGGAGAAAGAGATACAGCCGTTTTTGGGCGAAGAGCTTTCTCTTGCTGTCATTAACGGGCCTTCACTTTGTGTTGTTTCTGGTGAAAAAAAGGATGTGAAGAATTTGGAAAATCGGCTTAATAATGAAAACGTACATTGTCGTAATGTACTTACTTCTCATGCATTTCATTCCAAAATGGTAGAACCAATTTTGGATATATTTGCTGAAAAGGTTAAGCAGGTTAGACTGAACGCTCCGCAAATTCCATTCGTTTCCAATGTTACCGGCACATGGATAACTTCAGATGAAGCTACGAGTCCGGAATATTGGTCCAGACACCTGCGCCAAACAGTACGGTACTCAGATTGCGTAGAGGAATTACTGAAAGAACCCCATAGAGTTCTTCTGGAGGTTGGGCCCGGGAGTACCTTCAGCACGTTGGTGAAGCAGCATCCAAGCAAAATGGAGGAACATATCGTACTTTCATCAACTCGCCATCCTAAAGAAGAGAAATCAGACGTGGCTTTCATTCTAAATACCATTGGTCAGCTCTGGCTGGCTGGTGTTCAGGTGAATTGGTCTGGTTTCTATGAGAATGAAAGTCGTCATCGCTTGCCTTTAACAACATACCCGTTTGAGCGGCAGCGTTTTTGGATTGAGGTGGGAAGACCGGTGCGTGCAACTATCCGCACAGCACCAGGTCTGCCTGAAGAACAGGAAGAAGCATCCTATTCGAATCTAACAGATACAGAACAAGAGATTAGGGCTTCCTATGATGAGCTTGGCACTAGTATTGAACAAACACTTACTAAAATCTGGGAAAGATTGCTGGGTATTAAGCAGGTTAGTTTTAGTGATAATTTCTTTGATCTGGGTGGAAGCTCTCTAATGGCAGTAAATATGTTTTCTGAGATAGAAAATCAATTTGGTAAAAGGCTTCCCCTGGCTACCCTTATTGGAGCACCAACTATTGAGCAACTGGCCAGTATCATCTGTGATGATAAACTGACAGAGTTCGGGACCTCTCTGGTGAAAATACAATCCGGTAATTCTAAAGCGCCTATCTTCTTCGTCCACGCGGCGGGTGGCAACCTGCTAATATACCGTGATTTGATACGTCATCTGGGTACGGAGCAACCTGTTTACGGACTACAAGCACAGGGAATGGATGGAGAGCAGCCTTTCCACACACGGATTGAGGACATGGCGAATCAATACATCCAAGAAATACAAAAAATATGTCCCGAGGGTCCGTATCTCCTGGCAGGATACTGCATGGGAGGTACAGTAGCTTTAGAGATGGCCCAGCAATTCCATGCACAGAACAAAGAGGTAGCCTTATTGGTTCTTATGGAAACCTATAATTTTTCGAAAGAGCCTAATTCTTTACTTAATAGAGTTTATTATCGTATGCAGCAAATTGAGTTTCACGGGCGTAACTTGTTACTTGCTGATAAGAAAATGACATTCTTTCGGGAAAAGGCGAAGGTCGCTTGGAGTAGAAAGGACGTCTTGTTCGGGGGGATATTATCGAAATTTGGCCTTAATTTTCGCCTGGGTAATGGACAGTCCTCGATTCTATATGATATATGGGAGGCCTGTGACCGGGCGTCATATGACTACGTGCCGAAGGTTTACCCGGGACGAATTACCCAGTTTCGGCCATTTAAACAATACGCATGTTTTAGTGGCCCAGAATTAGGCTGGGAGAAATTAGCTACCGGGGGACTGGAGACCTACGATTTACCTGTGTATCCCCGGGGAATGCTTGTGGAACCGTTTGTTCCGATTCTGGCGGAAAAACTAAAAGTTTGCATCCAGAAGACATTAGAATTAGAGCCAGACAACAGCAATCAGGTGTGAGTCTTTGCCGTGTCGTCCTTTTGTGTCTAACGTCCCTCAAGGGGTTTGAACACAGAAAAGGCTGCCAGGTAGCGACTCTTTATCACTCAGACCAAAAGGCTTATAATATACGGGATGAAGATAAGCCTTGTCTTGTTAACATTGTTGCTGGTGTTTATCGCTGGATGTACCTGTGCGGTGACACCAGAAGAACCGATGCCACAGTTGCCAACACCGGAGCCAACCCCACCCGAACCTTCGGCAGAGTATGCCCTACAGCTGGCTGAGAGGTTCTGCCCGGTAATCCACCTTAACGGGGAGGTGGAGGCCAGGGAGAACTTCGAACCTGACCCGGTGCAACTGATGGTTGACCTGTCGTTGCTAAGGGAGTTGGGAAATCCGGAATTTTCGCAGGAGCCGAGTATTACCGACCTGCGGCGGTGGTCACAATGTGTTTACTACCTTGATGTCGCTGATTTAGACCCCAAGATAAATACTCTCGGTGAATATAAGGCTGTTTATGAACCGGTAAAAGCCGGCTACCGGCCTACCATCTATACCCGGGTTAAGGAAGGCACCGACTATACCGTAATACAGTACTGGCTGTTCTACTACTTCAATGACTGGCGCAACTTTCACGAGGGTGATTGGGAGATGGTTCAGCTTAACTTCCCGGGATATACGACTAAAGAGTTGCTGGAAAGTGAAAAGTCACCTGTATTCGCCGCCTACTCTCAGCATCAGGCCGGACAAAGGATGTCCTGGAAAGATATGCGGGCTGAAGGAATGGTGATGGCCGAAACGCACCCCGTAGTCTATGTCGCCAGGGGTTCGCATGCCAACTACTTCTCGCCGGGACAATTCTGGTCGGGACTTGATTTTGATAACACCGGGGTGTCCCTGTGGAGGGTAATTGAGCCTGGAGAAGTCGATATCGTCTTGCTGCATGGAGAGGAAAAAGAAGGGAAAGAATGGCTGGATTTCCAGGGATACTGGGGAAAATACCTTGGTTTTTCCATTTCCGTGCTTGGCCTGAGGTTTCAGCAGTGTGGTCCATTTGGTCCGCAATGGGGTGATGGGGGCGAAGTAAGTCGAAAATGGCAGCAGCCGGAGGCATGGGCAAACGAACTACCGGAATACCCGAAGCCTTTCTGGACGTCCTTTATCGATAAAATCGGTGATTGGGCCAAGAACGCTATCTTTAGTTTATTCAGTCCGGCTGACCTGCATGTATATGACGCATCAGGCAGACATGTCGGGCTTGATGAAAGGGGGGTGCTGGAGATTGAGATTCCAGGGGCCATGTACATCACCCCGGAAGGTACTGATTACAAAACGATAATTATCCCTGAGGCTGATGTCGCCAGCGAGTTCCGGGTAGAGGTGAAAGGTACCGGTTCCGGGATTATGGACTTAAAGGTTCAGGTGCCAGATGCTGAGAATAAAGTGACGAGATATCTGGAATACACGGATGTGCCGATATCACCGACAACAATAGCACAGCTCAACATCAAGAAAGAACTGCCACAGTTTGTCGTTCCTAGCAGGCCTACAATGACTATGCGGGATATAACAACCAAGTTGGAGGTAGACAGTGATGGAGACGGCTTCTTAGACCTTGAGAGCAAGCCGGGCAGCTTCGAAAAGACGGAAATAGATACTTTTAGCCTCTGGTGGGAAAACTATAAGAAACCGTTTATTTTGGATACCTCAGATTATTCGGCCTTTCTCCGGGGGGCATGGGCTTCAAGAATCGACGAAGCTCGCAGCTACCTGATGAATGCGGCAAAGTTAAGAGGGGCCGGTTTTGACACCGTCATGCTCGGGGTTGATATCGTTTTCGACCCGGAAACCGGCGAGCCGAAATCTCTCGGCGACGATGTCTTTATTTTCTACTTGCAGGCATTGAAGAAAGCTGGATTCAGAGTTGTTCTTGTTCCAAATCCCATGCACCCGAACCTGGACATGGGTAAGGGATACGAATGGGATGAACCTGATAAAAATGCCGGCTATAATCGGAGCTACGAACTGCTTAAAAGATGTAGCCCAGTGGTCATCAAATGGGCAAAAATCGCCCAGGAATATCAGGTTGATAGCTTTGCCCCGCTGAATGAGCCTTATAAGCTGGTATGGGATTACAATGATGCTTCCAGATGGCTCCAGGAGATTTTGCCTCAAATTAAGCAGGTTTATAGTGGCAAAATACTCGCCGTCGATACCATGTACGATATGGGCCAGGGATTAAGTATACCTTATCATTATGACTACAGCGGCTATGACCTGATTCTGGGGGGACCACCGGCCGGCCAAAAAGACATAGCTTACTGGGAAGAAATGATGAGTATGTACATCAACGAGGGAATAGCGTATGCCCGGGAGTACAAGCTGGGAGGCTTCGGGCTTTACGAGTGGGGAGGCTATACCGGAGGGGCCTGGTATGAAGATGAGCAGATGGCTGCTTTCGACCAGGTTCTAACCCAGGAACAGGCCTGGCAAATTATTCAAGCAGGTATCAGACAGGCAGATGGCAGGGTTGTGGCCAGCTTCCCCAGAATATCCATCGGCTGGGTTGACTTTGATACCTCCGCTTTCAAATCTCTCGCTGAATGGCATAGCAAGCTTGGTAACCCGGTAAAAACCCTGGAAGATAAGCAATGGACCTACGACGAACTAATCATGCTGGAAAAGAAACTGGCCGGTGATGATTATGAAGACATCTTTCAGCTTGAGAGTGATATAGCCAGTGAGTAAAAGAAGGCTTCCTATTGCAGACTTGCCGAAAGCATGATTCTCGTGCTAAGATTTTAGAGCTTGACTCGGCACTGCGCACGGACTCCGGCAACGCAAACAGGAGATTTCTTCACTACCAGGATGAGGGATACCGGGCATTAGCTGGATAATACCTGACGGTGCAAAATAATTTGAACAAATGGCCTGCAGACATCAGAAATAAGTACCTTAGATTGTTTGGTTCTTGACGGTCAGAGAAGCTCGTGGTATTAACCAATGTCGCGTAAAAACGGAGAGAAAAGCAAACGGGGTCGCTTCGGTATGAACCGGAGGACCTTTATCAAGATATTAGGACTTACCGGCGTGGCGGTTTTCGCCAGCCGTTTTCTGAATCGCTCCGTACTCGGTTCTATTTTTCCTTCTCCAGGAACGCCTGAAGGCGAGGGCGTCGCCAGTGAGAAATGGGTTCCTACCTCTTGTTTGAATTGCGCCACACGCTGTGCTACCAGGGTGAGAGTGGTGAATGGCAGGGCGGTAAAGGTAACTGGCAACTCTTTATCGAAAGTATCTGAGGGGGAAAATTGCGCCCGTGCCCACATTGGCCTTCAGGTATTATATGACCCGGGGCGTATTACGACTCCCTTGAAGAGGACGAACCCGAAAAAGGGCAGGGGGGTAGACCCTGAGTGGGCACATGTATCTTGGGATGAGGCCTTGAGTGAAGTCAGTGAACGCCTGAAAACGCTCAGAGGGAAGGGTCAGCCTCACCAGTTGTTGCTGCTTACCGGACTGAATACTGTCAGTGCTGAAGATATCGTCAGCCGCTTTGCCGATGCTTACGGTACGCCCAATGTCATCTCTGCGGATGGCCTTGGCAATGAGGCGGACAAGGCCGGTGAGTGGATGGCAGACGGTCATTATACTCAGAGTGCTTATGACCTTGCTCAGACCAACTATATTCTGTCCTTCGGGGTAAGCATTCTGGAATCGTACAAGCCGCTTGCCAGGAGCCTGCGGATGTGGGGCAAAATTCGAAGGGAAAGACCTAATCGGGCAAAGGTGGTGGTCGTCGACCCGCGTTACTCGGTTACCGCCCTCAGGGCTGACCAGTGGTTGCCCATCAACCCGGGGACCGATAGCGCCCTGGCGATGGCGATAGCCCATGTAATCATAAGTGAAGGTCTTTATGACTCCGATTTCGTTGAACGCTGGACTGCCGGTTTTGACGAGTACAAGAGCCTGGTGCTGAGGGATTATGCTCCAGAACGGGTGGTTGCCATTACCGGCATTTCCGCTGACACCATACGCCAGGTAGCCAGAGAATTCGCCCAGACGAGACCCGCGATAGCCTGGAGGGGAAGGGGTGCCACCAGCTGGCCTGACGGCTCTTATTGCAGCTACGCCATATTCTGTCTGAACGCCCTCGTTGGCAGCATTGATATTCCCGGTGGCGTAATCTATCAGGATAACCCTGAATATAAGGCCATGCCCGAACCGGCCGAAGATAACATAGCCAGGGAGGGTAAGGCCAAGCCGAGGCTTGATTTTCGCAGAACATACCGGTTTCCGGTCGCGGAAGTGGTTACCAATCAGGTGGCGGATTCTGTCTTGAACGACGAACCATATCCGGTACAGGTCGCCATGGGATTTAACTGTAACTATAATATGTCTGCTCCGGGGGCGTGGCGATGGGATGAAGCGCTGGGGAAGGTACCCTATTACGTACATATCGCTCCGTTTATCAGTGAAATGGCGGAGTACGCTGACATCATATTGCCGGCGCATACCTTCATGGAGGAATGGGCTTATGACCACTCTCCACCGGGTTCGGGCTTTGCCGAAGTAAGGATAAAACAGCCGGTAGTTAAGCCGCTATACGATACCAGGAGCTGTGTGGATATAGTATTTGAAATAGCCGGGAGGTTGGGGGGAACAGTGGGGCAGTCCTTATCGGGCATTGGAGATGATGCTCAGGGATTTGTCAGATACCGAACGGCGGCACTCACTTCATGGGAAAAACTCCTTGAGCAGGGTGTCTGGGTGGGACCTGACTATAAATATTACAAATACGCCGACATATTC
Organism: uncultured Dehalococcoidaceae bacterium; assembly: GCA_964558675.1. Lineage (GTDB taxonomy): Bacteria > Chloroflexota > Dehalococcoidia > Dehalococcoidales > RBG-16-60-22 > CAZLEY01. Next base: position 82,122 of record CAZLEY010000004.1, read on the forward strand.
TATACGCCATCAGGGAAATTTGAATTCCGTTCCGGCAATCTTGAAGCCCTGCTTGATGAAACCGGGCAGGGGACTAACGGACTGACATGCCTGCCTCACTATGAGGAAGCCGAATTCCTGGGTGACAGTAGCAGTTACCCTTTGATGTTATCAACCTACCAGCCGCTATTAAATATAGAGAACGGTAGCCAGAACTACCCCTGGGCTCAGGAAATGTTCCTGGTGATGCATGGCACGGGTTGGACCAACTTCGTCGAGATAAACAGCCGGACAGCCCGCTCGCTGGATATCGGAGACGGCGATATGGTCTGGGTGGAATCTCCCTTTAATAAAATCAGGGCAAAGGCCAGGGTGTTTGAAGGGATTCACCCTCGAGTAGTGAGTATAGCCAGCGGCCAGGGTCATTATGCCTACGGCAGATGGTCAAGGGGCATTGGCGTTAATCCTAATGAAATTATCGGTGTAGACTATGACCGCCTGAGCGGACAGGCAGCTTTCTTCAACACCAGGGTCAGGGTCTACAGGGCATGAGGTAAACAATGGCAAGATGGGGCATGGTAATAGATCTGGACAAGTGCACCGGCTGCCAGTCGTGCGCCGTCGCCTGTAAAGCGGAAAATAATGTACCGTATGGTTCACCGGAGGAACATGAAAGGCGTACGGCGCCATTCTGGCACAAGGTAATCGCGGTCAGTCACGGTGAATATCCAGCGGTAAGTATCGACCTTATCCCCATGCCGTGTATGCACTGTGATGATGCCCCGTGTGTAACGGTATGTCCCGCCAAGGCGACGTACCGCCGTGAGGACGGTATTGTGATACAGGATTTCCGGCGGTGTATAGGCTGCAAATATTGTATCATTGCCTGCCCTTATGGAGTCAGGAGTTTTAACTATAAGGAGCCGGAGGAGAGGGAATATCACCGGCCCGACCTCCCACCCGACCGCGCCGATAGGGGCGTTTGGCCGTTTCCTCATCGGGTGCATGGCGTGGTCGAGAAATGTACATTTTGTTTCCACCGCATAGACCAGGCGATAAAAGATGGCAAAAAGGTGGGTGAAGAAGTGGTGCCCGCCTGCGCCGAAGCCTGCCCGGCTCGCGCTATATCCTTCGGTGACCTTGACGACTCCGAAAGCCAGGTGGCAAGGCTGCTCGCATCCCGACAATGGCTGCGATTGCGTGAGGAGATGGGCACCAGCCCTAAAGTATTTTACCTGCCTAAGTGAGGAGCACTGAGTGACGCAGGATTTCGTGACACTTGATGGGAAGTCAAGAGGCTACCAGATAATGGTAGCAGTCCTGGCCGTCCTGGCGCTCAGTGGTTTCATCAGCTTTATAATCAGCTACCTTGAAGGTCACCAGCTATTCGGTGGCAGCAACGTTATCCCCTGGGGAATGCCCGTTGTTCTGGCTATCTACCTGATAGGACTCAGCGCCGGACTTCACATTCTTGCCTTTCTTATCTACATAATGGGGCAGGATAGATATAGAGAAGTCATTCGAGTGGCCGTATTCCTGGCGATAATACTGATTTTCGGCGCCATGATATTCATAGCTCTGGATTTAGGTCGACTGGAGAAGTTCTGGCGACTTTTTATGCTCGTCTACCTCAACAACATGTCCTCTATGTTTGCCATTAACTCGATTTTTTACACGTGCTATTTTATCAGTGCTGTTATCTATCTGACGTCTCTTCTCGCCAATATGAAAAGGTTCAGCATGGTCATGGGAATGGTGGCGTTTGGCTGGGCCATGCTCACCCATGCTGGAACCGGAGCCATATTCGGCTTCATCGCGGCCAGGGAGACGTGGGTATCCTCCTTAAGCCCGTTAGAATTTATTTTCGCTGCTCTCGGCTCATCACTGGCACTGCTGATAGTGCTGTTGTTCGTCATTTACCGGGTTACCGGACGTAACCTTAGCCAGGACCTGATTACCTCACTGGGAGGGCTGGTGAAAATCCTCATTATTGGCATGCTCATCTTAATGGTGATAGGGGAGTTGACTCACCTCTATTCTTCCGCTGACGAAGCGACCAAGTATATGCTTGCCGGACCATTCAGCTGGCTTTTCTGGATTTTCCTGATAGGCATAGGCGTCATTATACCGCTGGTGATTCTGTTTCATCCCAGGGCGAAAAAGAGTATGCGCGGTATGGTTATCGCTTCGGTATTAATCGTTATTGGTATATTTGTGAAAAGATATTACCTGGTAATCCCCGGACAGGCCTATCCTATGCAATATTACCCCGGCAAAATAGAGGGGGTCTGGGGGGCTCTGGGTTCCTTTAACTTCGCTCCTGTTGAAATAATCCTTTCGGTGGGAATAGTGGCCTTCCTGGCACTTATTTTTGTTCTCGGCCTGAAATATCTGGAGTTGCTGCCGTCCGCACCTGAACCGACAGCGCCTGAAACGGAAGTGGCAGAAACGGCAGCAACGGCAGCGGCTATTGAAGAGAAGAGCGAGGAATAAACTGGAGACATGGCTGAGTTAGAAGGCTTCAATCAGGACAAACTTAAGCCAGCCCCGGCATCTGATGTCGAAGTCAGCCGCCGGGAGCTGTTGAATCGGTTTTCACCATTCGGTAAGTTGAAGCTGGATACCGCACAATGTACAGCCTGTGGACTCTGTGCTCTGGAATGTCCCACCGGTGCGCTGACTTTCTCATTAGGTGAGGTGACGGACACCTTTCAACTGCTGTTCAAACACGGCAGTTGCGTGGCATGTGGTCAATGCGTTGAAGTCTGTCCGGAGAAGTGCCTGCACATGGAGCGTCTTCTTGAACTGGACAGTATGGATACCCAGTCAATACTCCTTGAAGGCCAGGTTGTCAGATGTTCAAGGTGTGGCAGTCACGTCGGCCCTAAGGTCATGATAGATAAATTGCGGGCCAGAGTGGAGGCTTCCGGGAGTTCCTCGACTTCACAGTTTGAGCTTTGTCCCGCGTGCAAGGTTCAGACCCAGTTCGATTCGTTGAGTGTAGAAAATGGACACATTACTTAGAACTATTGCTATTATTATCGAATTGCTTATACTGGCAGCGATAGCCTATTCCGTGTTCAACGGGGTAAGGCTCACTGCATTCGACCTCGGGATTAGGTCCAAATACAACAAGGTGATAATCATGGTACTTCTCGCCGTAGGTGTAATCGTCATGGTATTTTTCATCGCCCATTTGACGACATTTTACCCGGCGATATGAAACGGCGGTTTGAAAAGTTGAGGTAATGCTTTAATGTCTCTGAGTGAACTATTCTGGACAGGTCAGGAAGTATATATAACTGAAATCTTCCTGCCGATTATTATTGGCGTTCTGGTATTTGTTCCGCTGCTGGCCGTGATTTTTATCTTTGGTTTCATGCGACACTATAGACTGTGGAAATTAGGACAGCCGGACGACAGGTCCGGGAATTTCTGGAAACGATTTAGGACTACTCTGGCGGTAGCGGTGGCTAATGTCCGTATGATAAGAAAAAATGAACTGTACCCCGGCATAATGCATGCACTTATCTTTGGCGGAGCCTCCGTTCTCATTCTGGGCAAAATAGTCAGGTTATTCTCGTATTTTACTGGCATAACCAATCCACCGCAGAACGTCTATCTATATGCTTCGTGGGTCTCTGAGGTCGGGGCTGTACTACTTCTCATCGGCGGAGGTATGGCCGTATATCGAAGGTTTATTGTCAGGCCACCTCGCCTGAATAATAAGCCTGAAGACAGCCTCATATATGTCTGGATATTTGTGATTGTGCTCACCGGCCTCATGGTAAAAGGGTATCGCATTGCCATCAGCGAAATTGCTCCCACGGATTGGGCTGCTTGGTCACCGATAGGTTATCTGATTTCCCATATATTTCCCACCTTTCTTACCGAAGCTAGAAACGAAATCTTGGTATGGCACCGGGCTATAATCCACACTGTACCAGCGGCTATATTCCTCGGCTATATCTGGTTGAACCGTTCCCGGCTGCAGCATATTTTATTATCACCGTTGAACATATTTTTCCGTTCATTGAAGCCTAAAGGAGCTCTAAGCCCGGTAGATTTTGAGACTACGGAGTTATTCGGTGTATCCAAGATTGAAGAGTTTACCTGGAAGCAACTCTTGGACCTTGATGCATGTACCCAGTGCGGGCGCTGCCAGGACGCCTGTCCGGCGAATTTCAGCGGCAAATTGCTCAATCCAAAACAGCTGATTTTAAATTTGAGGGACCATCTATATGAGGTATATCCGATACCTCTGTCGCAAAAGAATATAGAGTCTCCGAAAGATATGATTTCCGAAGTCATCACCGATGAGGTAATCTGGGACTGCACTACCTGTCGTGCTTGCCAGGAGGTATGTCCCGTTTATATTGAGCATATTGACAAGATAATAGACATGCGCCGCAATCTGGCTATGGAGAAGAGTCGGTTTCCTGAAGAGGTTCAGAATACACTCAAGAGCATAGGGACAAGGGGGCATCCGTTCAGAGGGACTACCGCCACGAGGACTACCTGGTTTGAAGGTCTGGATTTGAAGGTACTTGGGGAAGACAGTGATGTTGATGTGCTGTACTGGGTGGGTTGTGCCGGGGCCCTTGAAGACCGTAATATGAGCGTGCCCAGAGCCATGGTCAAGATACTGAGGGCGGCGGGAGTGAACTTCGGGGTGCTCGGTACCGAAGAAAATTGCTGTGGTGACCCGGCGCGCCGAATGGGAGACGAATACCTCTTCCAGACAACCTGTGCAGGTAATATCGAGATTTTCAAGGCATATAATGTCAGGAAAATCATCACTGCCTGTCCGCACTGCTTTAATACCCTGAAGCACGAGTACCCCCAGTTCGGTGGCGATTTTGAGGTTATCCACCATACCCAGTTCATTGCCGGCCTTATTCGGAGCGGGAAATTGAAAATAAGCGGGGTAAATGGCAGTGGCAAAACGGCCTATCACGACTCATGCTATCTGGGGCGATATAATGACATTTATCAGGAACCCAGAGAAATTCTGACGGCCTGTAAGCGGCTTCAGGTGGTGGAATTACCCCGAAACAGGTCAAGAAGCTTTTGCTGTGGCGGCGGTGGCGGCCACATGTGGATGGAAGAAGAGCCTGACAAGCGTGTTAACGAACGGCGGATTGAAGAGATTATTCAATCAAAAGTGGACTTTGTAACCACTGCCTGCCCTTATTGTTTAACGATGTTTGAAGATGGAATAAAGGCCAAGGGAGCGGAAGAGTCCTTACAGGTTAAAGATTTGAGCGAGCTGGTAGCCGAAGCCCTGGAAAAGGATAGTTCAACGGGCATTACCGGTTCAGAGATGTCTGATGAAGTTGATAGTGGGCAAACTGGCTGAGCAGTCTAATCAACTGATAATTAACTCACTGTACCTCGCAATAAATTCTCCATGATTAGCCATAGCGCCTCAGTAAGAATACGAGCACCCCGAGTATCACCAGTATACCGCCAACTAACATTAGAATTCGGCTCCAATTATATCCACCAGGTTCAATATCTGGCATTTCTGGTGTTGTTACTGGTGCTTCTACCTCTGGTTCTGGTGTTGGTTCTGGCTCCGGAGCCGGTTCTGGTATTGGTTCTGGCTCTGGTTCCGGTTCTGGCGCAGGTTCTGGTACCGGTTCTGGCTCCGGTTCCGGTTCTGGCGCAGGTTCAGGAGTTGGTTCTGGAACTGGTTCCGGGACAGTTGGAGCAAGAACGGCGTATATAGAGAAGCCACTAATACTGGTGACAGCTATGTTCTCATCCGTGTCTACAGTGCAGTCCAGTTTTATCCATTCCAGTTTGTCCTCGTCCAGGATGGCAATAAATGAACTCTCTTCAGAGACTCCCCAAGGAATTAAAGAGGGGTCATATTCAATGGTGAGAGTTATGGGCGGGTTGAAGGTAGAGCCGACTGGTGTAAGCTCGTAGGCGAAACTGATTATTTTCCAGTCATCCGGGGGTTCTTCCGGGTCTTCTATGGTAGTAATCGTAATCGTACTCAGGAAAACGCCATTCCTGTTCTTGGCAACCGTACCAGCTGGAAGATATAACAGGAGCTTATTGTCCAGGCTGAGTGCCTCAACAGGGTCCCATAGGGTACCATTTTCAGAAATAGCACTCCTTAAGCTGGTGAAACGTGATGATTTGGTAACACCGCCGCCCCCTCCACCTCCTCCGCCGCCGCCGCCGCCATTACCCCCGCCAAGCACCGTAACATTAGCGGTAACAGATGCGTTGTCACTGTAAACGTCGGCCGTATTAACCACGGCGCTGCTGTATATGATGGCAATAATAGCCACCGCCAGGGTGACCAAAAGCCATAGTTGACTTCTTAATTTCCTGAAGCTCATCATTGTTGTTCTTTAGGGTGCGTACTGATTTAATGTCATTATTCGACGTTTGGATATTTATCGCTGGTAATAATCGGACACGCTACAGTTCAGTTACCTTCTTCTCCTGGCGACGAGTACCGGAATCAAAATAGCGCCGAGGATGACAACCACCCCGGCGATGATAACCGGCAGCCAGTTCATTATGATATTATCACCGGTCTCACTTTCGCCCTCAGGAGGTAGAGGCGGCCCGGCTGGTTCAGATTCGATAACGCTTGAGGCAGGCTCTTCAGGTTCTTCGGTGCCAGGGGTGGGTTGGGCAGGTTCCACGGACGGCTCCGATGGCTCAGGGGTCCCGGCTGGCCCGGGTTCTTCCTCTTCGACTATGGGTTCTTCTTCCTCGCTGACGATTGTCTCGGTATATTCGGTGGAACCGGAGACTGCCGTAACATTGAACGTGAAGTCCCTTGCCTGCTTGATGGCGGCAGCGCCGGACTGTCCCAGCCAGAAAGCCTCGGCGGCGATATTTATCGTGCCGGTGGTGCCCAGGGATGTATCTTCCGGTATACTGATGACAATCTGCGCCTGCTTGCCCAGGGTGTAGCCACGCGTCGACACCTTGATGGAGACCATGCCTTCGGGCACGTCCCCGGGTTCGTCGGGGAGCAGTTCCCAGGGCTCCACGTAGAGGTTCTCCACCACCGTCACCGGCATTTCGTTGACCAGCACCTGTCTCTCGGAGAGGGGAGGCTCGATGGTCACCTCCCAGCCGGAGGGCGCCTGGCTTACCTCAAGGCTGACGTGAGTGATGCGGTTGCCGTCTATGTTGTAGAAGTAGATGTTGCCCGTGCCCTCGTCGCCGGGGACTATTTTCAGGTCTTTAGCGCCCTGGGAGCTGGCGAAGTTGTATTTAGGCGCTTCATCGGCCTGTACCGGCAGCGGCAGCGCCAGGAGCAGCAGCGCCGCCAGCGCCAGCAGGTAAATTTTCTTCATATTTATTCCTTACTCGTATGTACCCCCAGTAGCAATTGCTTTATAGCTGATATTTACCGTGTGGCTGCCTGCCGGAGTACCGGCCGGCACCTTTATCCAGTGATAGAAATCGTAATCACCAACAGTTACGTTTTCATATACTTTTACATAACCTATCGTTAAACCAGTAGTACCACCTGTAAAATTTTCTGAGTAAAGCCAGTTGCTCAGGTCAAGACCATTACCAGAAGTTATTTCCCCTTTGATACCGATATCTACATTGCCAGATTCAGGCTCTACGGTAATAGTGATGGCAGGACTACCATCGCCCTGGTCGGTAGCCCCCCACTTGGTCACAGGTGGTGTGACATTACCGAAATCAATGTTACCAAATAGGGTGATGCTGATGGTATCAGCATAGGCCGGCGTTGGCACCGGCACATACAGCCACGCTGCCAGCGGCACCGCTACCAACAGCAGCGCAGCTAATGCCAGCAGGCAAACCCTCTTCATCTTCACTCCTACGGGAATCCAACAGTGGTTTCTTGTGCCTTGTAGCTTACATCGACTGTATGGAGACCGGACGGAGTACCGTCTGGAACCGTAATATAGTGATAGAAATTAAGGACGATAGCAGAGCCGCTGGCAGCCTGGTCAGAATATACCTCGGCGTAAGAACCGGTTAGTCCGATTAAGCTGGTTTCAAATACGGTGCTGTATTTCCAGTTATCCAGAGTCAGGTTAGTACCAGCGGTTATTGTTCCCATGATGCCGACATCTACCTCGACATTTGTTTCAGATTCTATGGTAATATTAACAGAGGGACTGCCATCCACCTGCCCTGTAGTTCCCTGTTCCACCACTGGTGGTACAACGCTGCCAAAGCTAATACCACCGGCCAGAGTGATACTGACAACATCATTCACGCTAACTGATGCCGGCACGGTTTGCGTATCCTCAACCGCCACCGCCGGCATGGCCATAACCGCTACCAGAATAAGAGCTGTTAAAATGCTTATTATAAGTTTCTTCATTTATTTCCTCCTGTTGAGATTGCTTGTATTGTATGATGCTCATTTTTGACAGTTGACATATCTAATCGCTTCGTTAGGCATCACCTCCTCTGGTATAAACCGCATCTTAATCTTGTGTAACTAATAAGGTGTACACCACCACTATAGATAATATGTTAGCCAAATGGCGAATGTCAACAGTTTAAGGTAACAAATCCTAATTAATTGAATTCAAACGGGTAAAATTAAACGTTTGTTACGGTTCTGCGTGGGGTTATAAAGGCGGGGTGAAACCTGTATAATCCTTATCTATGCCGTCGTAAAATCGACTTCAGTCGAGGTTGGCCACGAAGACGATTTCGCGGGTCTTCGGCTCGATGTAATATACTTTGTTACCGATTATCACCGAATTGATAGCATGAATGGCGCCGTCCGGTATCCGGCCTTCTTTGAAAAGGTCGTTATACTCGCCGGAATTGATAACCTCAAAGGAGAGCATGTAGCCGTCCCGTAAAGCGTCTTCCTGCAACTTCAGGGAATAGTCATCGCAGTCCCGGTTTTTCACTTCCGGGCTGGTTTTTTCGGATGCCACTTCGGAGGCAATATCGGGTAACTCGACTTCTTCCAGCCATCGTTCCAGTTCGCCGAGGTCCTGAAAATAACGTAATGTCCCGGGGTTTTCAAAGCGGTTTATAACGACCCCTTCCGAAAGCCCATAGTCCACTCGCTCAATGACCTTTTCAATCGGTTTATAGACGAATCTCCCGATACTGCTTTCAACAGGTTCGTCCCTGACTTCTCCTGTAGTCCTGTCTATAATATATATTCTGTGATTGAGAACGGCCTGACTGTCAGGATTTACCTGACCATAATACACGCCAGAGTAAAAAATCGTGGCTAGTAAAGCCGGCATAAAAACGAGGGCCAGTACTACGGCAACTTTGCCCTTTGGAAATTCCATTAGCGGTTCCGTCCCGGTGCTCCCTGTAGATTTCTAACGGCACCTGGTGTCATGGCAATCTGGACACTTCTATTCTTTCCGTTTCAGCTTTGAGTTTCTTCAAGTCATCCTCGGTGAATAACCTCCAGCCCCGTCTGTCCTTGTGCAATTCTTTAAGCAAACCTTGTTTTAGCCATCGTGAAAGCGTAGCCCGGCTGATACCGGTCTTCTCGCATGTCTCCACGGTAGCGTAATAAAGGTTCCCATTGATTTTGACTGGCATGGGCCACCTCAAAGTGAGCTAACTTGATATAGTTTAAGTCTGAATGAATGAAATCACAGAGAGGTAACAATACAGGGCTTAAAAATCACAGAAATATCACGGATGGGGTACAGCTAACACACTCAGTTACCATAACGCTGGTTATTTATCAAGGTTGACAATAATCATACCACGGGTTAGCATTATACAGTGTAGGACTGGCCCCCTTCTGCAGGGAACAGTCGCTCTTTTCTAGCAGTTGAGTGATTTTAGCCGTCAGTTTGTTTTTAGAGTCGTTTTATCGTAATGCTAGAAGCCTGGGAATTTATAACACGCCGGCCAGAGTTATTAGCCGGATGGGTGCTCGCCCATTTGTGGCTAATCTTTATTGCTGTCATCATTTTCATTGTCCTTGGTGTTATGATAGGAATTTATATAACAGGCAAGGGCAGGGAGCACCTTTCCGATACCGTTCTCTATCTAGCCGAGATTGTTATGACCATCCCCAGCCTGGCGCTCTACGGGCTTTTAATGTCTCTCCTCAGCGGTATCGGGCTGCCGGCCATCGGTTTTCTTCCTGCCGTCATCGCCCTCGTCATCTACGGGCAGCTCCCTATCCTGCGTAATACTTATAAAGCGCTCCTGGCGGTCGACCCGGCCATAATAGAAGCCGGCCGGGGTATGGGCATGAACGAAAGACAAATCCTCTTGAAAATTAAGCTCCCACTGGCTGTCCCCGTTATTATGGCCGGGGTAAGGAACGCCACTGTGCTGGTTATCGGTATAGCCGCCATCGCAGCGATAATAGGTGCCGGAGGGCTCGGGGTCCCTATCTTCCGGGGGCTGAGAAATGCCCGGATGGACCTCATAATCATCGGCGGAGTGTCCGTCTCTATCCTGGCGCTGCTGGTTGACGGTCTGATGGCTATGATTGAGCGCCGGATTACCCCAAAGGGTTTAAAAATGGAGAAATAAAGAGTGATTAAACTGGAAAAAATAACCAAGATATATCAGGACGGCACAAAGGCCGTTGACGAGATGAGCTTCGAGGTCAATAAAGGGGAGATGTGCGTCTTCTTAGGGCCATCCGGGTGCGGTAAGACCACCACCATGAAGATGATAAACCGCCTTATCCCGATTACCAGCGGTAAGATATACGTCGATGGTGTGGACAATACCAAGATAGACGACAGCGAGCTACGCCGGAATATCGGCTATGCCATCCAGGAGATAGGGCTCTTCCCGCATATGACCGTGGGGCAGAATATCGAGACCGTTCCCGCCCTCAAGGGATGGGATAAAGCCCGGCGAAGGCAGCGGGCCGAGGAGCTCCTGGAGTTGGTACGGATGAATCCTGGGGAATACATAGCCAGATACCCCAACGAGCTTTCCGGAGGGCAGCGGCAGCGGGTAGGTGTCGCCCGCGCCCTGGGGGCTGACCCTGAGATACTCTTAATGGACGAGCCTTTCGGCGCTATCGATCCGATAAACCGGGTGGAACTCCAGAGCGAGTTCCTGAAAATACAGCAGAAGATAAGAAAGACGATTATCTTCGTGACGCACGATATTTACGAAGCCATAAAGATGGGGGACAGGATAGCCCTGATGAAGGAAGGCAGACTGGTGCAGTACGATACCCCGGC
>CAZLEY010000005.1:0-92973 GCA_964558675.1 uncultured Dehalococcoidaceae bacterium
AGCAGAATCCGCTCTTAACCACCTGTCCGAATTTTGGGGACCACCTCAGAGCCAGCTCCTCGTCCCATTCAGGATGAGGCCAGCCAGAAATTAGAGAACCTCCTGACTAGAAGAAGCCAGATCAGCGACATGATTATTGCCGAAAAACACCGGCTTAAGCAAGGTAGCGACAAAATAGTCCAGAAACATATTCAGAACTACGTCAATTGGCTCGAGTCCGAGTTAAAGGATCTTGAAAAGGAGCTCGAAGACAGTATCCGACAGAATGCCAAGTTTGCGGAGAAGGTCAAACTCTACAAGAGCATGCCAGGGGTAGGTGATAATCTTAGTTACAATCTGGTGGCTAACCTTGGTGAATTGGGTCACCTCAACCAGAGGGAGATAGCCGCCCTGGTAGGAGTAGCTCCTTTAAATAGGGATAGCGGGAAGCAAAGAGGCAAACGAATGATTTGGGGAGGCAGAGCTAACGTAAGGAAGGCTTTTTACATGCCTGCGCTATCCGCCATCCGCTGTAATCCGGTGATCAGAGACTTATACCAGCGTTTGATAGCCAAAGGCAAATTGAAAAAAGTGGCACTGGTGGCTTGTATGCACAAGATGCTCACGATACTCAATTCAATGGCCAAGAACTACACGCCCTGGGATTATACCAACGCGAAATACTGACTTTGGTGGCGGTATGTTCAAGACAGTTGCTTTTGTGATGCTCCTATAAGGTCACTGCTCGCCGGGTCGGGTACTTCTCGTGGCCACCCTCAGATCGAGTCGATAGATCACAATGAAGGCACTGCGCCGGTCCCATCAAGGGTCAGGCCCGAACTAAAGGTGGCCTGGTTAATATTATCGCAGTCCCATTATCGCTGACGGTCTACAATTCTACTGCACCCCTCCCCGAGTAAACAGTCTTGATCTAACTGGTCATCTTCATGCCACGAAACTGGAGCATTGCCTGAGCTATCTCTGGGATCCAGGTAATAGGTATCATTATAATAAGTCCATACCTGGAGTACCGGGTAATTATGATCGGCATAGTAATCAAAAGGGACAACTCGCCTATTGACTAATTTCTCAGCTTTATCGTCCCAGTAGGGTCCCCAACAAGGGTCTAAAGCCAGCCAATGTCCATCAGTAAATAGCTCAACCCAGGCATGTCCCGTTTTTACATCACTAAAATATACTTCTCCCAGAACTACCCTGACTTCCTCCGGTCGAACACCCTTAGCACGGATTAAGGAGACTAAGGTATTGGCTTTTTCTTCACAGTCACTGACTATTTCTCCTTGGAGCGGGTTACTTAAATAATAAGGCGTGCTGGTTAAATACTCGTGTGGTGTTAGCCATTTGTCAGCGGCTTGGTTGAGCTTTTCATCCGAGATATATGTCCATTGGACTGCCATCTTATAGGCATCTTTGGATTCGCTGATCTTATCAGCTAAGGCTATAATTACCGAGTCTTTGGGAGTTATATATTGTTGTAAGAGTAATTTCTTACCAGGATTAATCTCATCGGAATCCTCGATTTTGAGGCTTGGGGAGCTATAGTCGCGAGAAGATTCCGGGGTGCAAATGAGACCTGACGTTATCGAATGTTCAACGAGCGCAAGCTGATTTGCACCCTGTCCGGTTATATCATCATTATCGCTCAGGACAGAGGCTTCAGGCCAAAGCGCAAGAGTTAGCATCACCAAGATTGAGACCAGCCATTTCATTTCTGGCTCCAGCGTATAGCGCGGATGAGAAACATGGCATAAATAATTTGGTTAAAATTGTAAACATTGGGAAACATTTCACCTCAGGTAGACCGAGGGTTGGTGGTGAAGAGACTTTATTGTCGGCCGTCTTTCATTTGTTTCAGTTAAAGTTTAAGGAGGCCAACTTACAGTCGTGTCACAAGAAAGGCCTTAAACATTACAATAAAATCAAAATTGGGATGCAGCTTACGATAATCTGGCAGGAAGCAAATATCGGTCTTAACGTAAAGCTAATATTCGAAACAAGACGTAATAATTTGGGGCAAACTTATAAACTTAAATATTTATCAGCCAATAAGAAAGGGGGTAACCATTTTCGGGAACCCCCCTGTAGTTGCCTTGTGCTATTATCGGCTCTTTGGATTAAAATATAGCTTGGATTTTATAGCCTGTACCGAATAAATACCAAGGGGGGAGCTTGAGCAAGCTCCCCCCTTATTGCTTGTATTTATACCTTGGATTGTCTACTGTGCCATGCGTCTCCGCCACACAAAGAAGTAGACCAGTAGCCCGGCGACGACAATGCAGGCAGCGATAATACCACCGATGATACCCCAGTTAGTGGTTGGCTGCTCGACAGGTAGTGCTCCTACCGTGGGCGTGGGTGCGGGCGTAGGTGTGGGCGTGAGCGTTGGTGTCGGCGTCGGTGTCGGCGTCGGCGTCGGCGTTGGTGTCGGTGTTGGTGTCGGCGTTGGTGTCGGCGTCGGTGTCGGCGTCGGTGTCGGCGTTGGTGTCGGCGTCGGTGTCGGTATCGGCAGCTTGGCCATCAGCGCGAAATTGGTGAAGTGGCTGATTTCTGCCGATACTGTATGAGTATTGGTGTCAACCATGCTTGCCAAAGGTGCCCACTGCGAGCCATCCCAGTAAGCGATATATAGCTCGTCTTCTAAAGCACCCTCAGGCAATTTTGCAGGGTCATAGCTCATGGTCAGGGTTATTGACGGTATAAAATTTGCTCCGTCGGGACCAAAATTGTAGGCCAATACTAAAGCCCCATTTGGAGGTGGTGCTGGCGGAGAGCTTACTGTACTAGCTGAAATTTCAAGTAGCGCATCACCCTGAGCATCAAGTATTTTCGCCCTCTTGGCAAAAGCGAGGGAGACCTCTTTATCTTGGCTCTCAAGGCTAGAGGCTCTGTAAACTACGCCCTCACCGTATATTGTCAGAGTGCCATTCAATCCGATAACACGCACTGTCCGGTAAAGCGACCCGCCGCCTGTCGATGCCGGTACCGCAGCCGGAGGTAAGCTTACCAACCCTATATGCAAATCGGTAACCGGGGGCGGGATACTGACAACAATACTGTCTGCCGGGTAGTATCCGGCCGCTTCGACATGCACGCGGTAGGACCCCGCCAGTACGTCCCATTGGTACTGTCCATATGTCCCTGTTATCAGCGGGTTAGTATCAGGCTGCATCTGAGCCGGCATCTGGCCTGTGGGCACATTTTCCCAGCCGCCAGCTCCGTCCGGGCGCTGCAGCCATACCGAGGCACCGGCGATACGAGCACTGGTCGCGGTATCGTAAATATAGCCGGCAGGGTCGATGTAAATGTCGAAGACAACAGTGGTAACCGCACAACCATATACGGTGTAGGTGATAGTTGCCTGCCCGTGTCTCGGATAGAAAGTGGTGGTATAAGTCCAATGATGAGGAGGTCCTTCAACCATCGGAGCGGTGATATCCGACCAACCATTGACGTGGATTAAGATATCAACACCGGTGGAAACGTTACACGAGTCGTAGGAGAAGGTGATGGGGGTGCGCCAGTAGATCGACGGCATGCCGCCGCCACTGTTCGCTGGCTCCACACCCACACCCGGCGGCAGTCCTGAACCGGTGACCCGCGTCTGGGCACTGGCTGTATTATCGTCGTAGCGCACTTCAATATCGCTGGTGCTTATTTCGGCTACATTATTGATGACCGCGCCAACCGGGATACTCGCCGAAATAGTTACGTTTGCCGTGACGGAGCCGTGCCCGAGAGGAGCCAGATCGCCGATGTCCCAGGTCACCACCCGGCTAGTGCCATTATAACTCCCGCCGTCCGAGGCCGACACGAACTCGACCTCAACAGGCAGTAAATCCTCGAGTGTTACATTAGAAGCTGCCGCATCACCGAAGTTGTGGTAGTGCAGCATGTAAGTCATAAGGCTACCATGATCCTTAGTAGGCGGAGCCTGCTTGGAAAGGAACAGGTTTCTTCCACTGAACTGGGGATACGTGAATAGAATAGCCATATCCGGGTTGATTAACTGCTGGTTGTAGGAGTACTGCAGGCCGATATCGCCGGTGGGGCCTTCTATGCCTACCGTTGCCGAGCCGCCATTATCGTAGGGAGGGAGATCACTCGATGTAGAGCCGGATACTGTTCCGAACTCGACATCCTGGTACTGGAACAGGATATTATTAGTCCCTTCGTATAGTATCGCTTCGAAGGTAATCCCCGATGTCGAGCTAGTATAGTGTTGATTATCGTGCCACTCCACGATAAAAATCCTGTTCGGTGCCGTTCCCAGTGTCTGATAGTATATCGTACCTCCGTACCAGGTCACGATATCATCCCAGAAAGGAGCGATAAACCCGTGCACTCCCGGTGACTCTGTAATCGGCTCATTAACATACTGCGTTGTTGTGCCTACCGCAAAGAGCAGACCATTATTAGCAATAGCTACTTGACTGTAGTCTGTGCCATAGTAATTGAAAAAGAACCCGAGGGCGATGTTATCTTCAACATAATCATCGCTATCCGGGAGTACCTGTGTCCCCGTTCCGGAGATTTCAATCCAGTCATAGGTTGGCCCATCAGGCACGTTACTATCCTTGTAGGTATAACCGAACGAGTCCGGGCCACCCTGGCGACCTGAAGTAACCGTGATTGACAGGTCCTTTGTGGCTGTGCCGGAAACATTATCGGTAACCATGGCAGTAAAGGCGGTTGTGCCAAGCGCATCCGGCGTGCCGGTGATAGCACCGGTGGCGACATCAAGCGCTGCCCATAACGGCAGAGTCCCGGCACTGATTGACCAGGTATAAGTGGGTATGCCGCTATTGGCATGCAGGGTGTATGAGTAGGCGACGCCGACACTGCCATCGGGGAGCGAGGTGGTGGTTATGGTTGGTGCTGCAACGATGGTGATTGATAGGGCCTGCGTGGCTGTGTCGGAAACATTATCAGTTACCATGACGGTGAAGTCGGTTACGCCGACTGTGGTCGGAGTACCGCTGATAACGCCGGTTGTTCCATTACACGATAGCCCGTCGGGCAGAGCGCCGGCGCTGATTGACCAGGTATAAGGTAGCGTGCCGCTATCGGCAGCCAGAACCTGATTATAGGCGATGCTAATTTCACCATCGGGCAGCGAAGTGGTGGTGACAGTCAGCGGCGCCGGATTAACCGTGATTGACAGGTCCTTTGTGGCTGTGGCACCCAGGCTATCAGTTACCATGACGGTGAAGTTGGTCGGACCACCGACTGTGGTCGGAGTGCCGCTGATAGCGCCGGTTGTTTCATTAAATAATAGCCCGTCAGGCAGAGTCCCGGCGCTGATTGACCAGGTGTACGGAGGTATGCCGTCGGAGACCGACAGGGGCTGTGAGTAAGCGACGCTGACATTACCATCGGGGAGCGAGGTGGTGGTTATGGTTGGCGCTGCAACGATGGTGATTGATAGGGCCTGCGTGGCTGTGTCGGAAACGTTATCAGTTACCATGATGGTGAAGGCGGTCGGACCACCCACTGTGGCCGGAGTGCCGCTGATAACGCCGGTTGTTCCATTACACGATAGCCCGTCGGGCAGAGCGCCGGCGCTGATTGACCAGGTATAAGGTAGCGTGCCGCTATCGGCAGCCAGAACCTGATTATAGGCGATGCTAATTTCACCATCGGGCAGCGAAGTGGTGGTGACAGTCAGCGGCGCCGGATTAACCGTGATTGACAGGTCCTTTGTGGCTGTGGCACCCAGGCTATCAGTTACCATGACGGTGAAGTTGGTCGGACCACCGACTGTGGTCGGAGTGCCGCTGATAGCGCCGGTTGTTTCATTAAATAATAGCCCGTCAGGCAGAGTCCCGGCGCTGATTGACCAGGTGTACGGAGGTATGCCGTCGGAGACCGACAGGGGCTGTGAGTAAGCGACGCTGACATTACCATCGGGGAGCGAGGTGGTGGTTATGGTTGGCGCTGCAACGATGGTGATTGATAGGGCCTGCGTGGCTGTGTCGGAAACGTTATCAGTTACCATGACGGTGAAGTTGGTCGGACCACCGACTGTGGTCGGAGTACCGCTGATAACGCCGGTTGTTTCATTACACGATAGCCCGTCGGGCAGAGCCCCGGCGCTGATTGACCAGGTATAAGGCGTTACACCGCCGGTGGCTGCCAGAGCCTGGTTATAATCAAATCCAATCTCGCCATCGGGCAGCGAAGTGGTGGTGATATACAGCGATGCCCTGGTCACGGTCACGGTGTAGGTCTCGGTAGCGATCCCGTCCTGGGCGGTGACTACCACGGTGATGGTGTTGGGCCCTTCGGCCAGGGGGATATCACCGGAAGGCGAACCGCTGGTCACGGGAACGCCGTTGACGGTGACGGTGGCATAACTATCATTTGCCGTCGGCGTGACGGTGACGGAGGTCACGGCATTGTTCACGCTGGTGGTGTAGTCGAAGGTAGCAGAAGCAAAATCCGGGGTGAGCGTGCCCTCGCTGATGGTAAGACCGATCAGGGAGGCGTCGGTGGATGGTGGCGGATTAGTTTCAACTACACATCGTATCATCCGGTTATACGGGAGACTTTCCAGTTCCCAAGGAAACGTAGACCCCCAACTATGCCAGGAACGTCCTGCAATGGGAGGAGTATTATCAAAGGATATGCCTTCGCAATCAGGCGATTCGGTAAGTTGGTAATAACCTATAAAGAAGTTGCCGCTGGTTATCGATATGCCCAGCCCGGAAATATCCACATCCCACCATCCCAAGGTGGTGGCTATAGTGGGGACAAAACCTAGCATTGTGCCCGGTGCACCGGCAGCTCCATCATCATCATAGACACGTATCTCAAACATCTCACGGTCACCATCGGGCTGCCAGTTAGGGTACAGGTGAATACGTGCCGTGGTAAGAGTAGCCGGGTACGATGGCGGGGTGAACTCGACCGCAAATTCGGCACCTATGTCGTTTAAGGCGTCCGCTCCATTGGCCTCATCGTCGTCGTAGGCTATTTCCTGGGGTACGGTCGCTGCCACGGCATGTTGTGCCGGATATACTGGCAGCCCCATTAATACCATCATCAGGGTTACCACCAAAGCTAAACCAACTGAAATAAGTTTCTTCATGTGATTACTCTCCTTTTGATTACTTTTCTTATCAACACTGTCACAAACATTATTTGTGCCGTGGTTCGGACAATAAAAAAACCGACCCTTCAATGAGGCCGGTTTCGCTATTTGCTCCCTACGGCTCAAGCGACCATATACGAGCCGTTAGATCAACGCATCCAATTATAATAACTATAAAAGGAATTTTATTATAGTTACAGGATGTTCTATTTAGATAGCTTAATACAAACATTACTACATGTCAACATAACTTATCTTAACTTTTCCCACCATACTACTCGTTCTCTCCTGCTTCGGATGCATATTTCTCAATGATATAGCCTGGTACTCAGGAGGAAGGAGGCAAAGCAGAACGTAATAAGTAACAAACCATCGCTTTGTTACTCCAATCTGTCCATTGAATTATAATTCAGAACCATAACGGGTGTTGACAATAGAACACTAGTTCTATATAATTAGTGTTTGCCATGATAATTCTTTGCATTCTATTGCCCCATTTCCCCTGGCGGTGTGAGATTCGTAGACATACCGATATCTCCGACCGTCCGGCTATAGTTGTTCAATCGAAAGACGCTGCCAGTTCACAGAAGTTAGTCATAGATTATTCCCCCGGGCTGGAAAACCTGCCGTACGGAAGTCCTCTCCAGCAGGCGCTCGCCCGCCATGATGATGTCGAGATAATCCAGGCTGATATTCCCTATTACCGCACTGCCTTTAGTGAAATACTGGACGCTCTAGAACAGGTAAGTCCGCTGGTGGAAGGTGCCGACCTGGGTTGCATTTACATCGGTGTGGATGGGCTGCAGCTCATCTACCCAGACGATAATGCCCTCGTTAATGCCGTACGGGGAGTCGTCATGGACTTTGCCCCGCAAATAGGAATCTCCGAGAACAAGTTTCTGGCTTTCCTAGCAGCGCAGCGTAACCCACCAGGGGGCTATAATGTGCTGAACGGCAATATCGATTCTTTTCTGAAGGGGTTATCCTGCGATGTACTTCCCGTATCTCTGAAAAGCAAGAGCAAGCTACACGGCTTCGGCATTCACACGCTGGGACAGGTAGCCGCCATGCTCCCTGGCCCGTTACAGTCGCAGTTTGGTCCCGAAGGCAAACGCATCTGGGAACTCGCTAGAGGTCTTGACGATACCACCCTCTACCCCCGGTTCATGGAAGAGGTCATTGAGGAGAGCGCTACCTTGCCTTCGGTAACTGTCTCTATGGACGCCATTCTAACCTCGGCTGAGTCGATTCTTTTACAGGTCTTGCCAGGTATCGTCCGCAGGGGACTGGGTATCCGCAGCCTCACCCTATGGACGCGTACTTGGAACGCGGAGAACTGGGAGCGCAGCATCAATTTCAAGGAACCTGCTATGGATGTTAGAAGTGTTGCATCCCGCCTCAAGCGTGCCCTAGAGGACTATCCCCAGCCCGGCCCCGTAGAGCAGGTGAGCGTTAAGGTCAATCGTCTGGGTTATCCGCGCGGACGGCAGAAAAGCCTCTTCCCCGATATCAGGGCTAAAGAACATTTAGCAGATGATATCAAGCAGCTGGAACTCAAACTGGGCAATCCCCAGGTATATAAGGTAAAGGAAATAGAACCATGGTCGAGAATACCGGAAAGACGCTACGCGCTGACACCTACAAACAGGTAAATGCGCCGGAAGCGCTAAAGGTTGAAGAGAATGCCTCCAGCTTACCGGTGGCGGTGAAGATAAAGCAGCGGCAGCCTGTCATCTCTATTGAGGACATGTGGCGCATCGACGACGAGTGGTGGCGTGCAGAGCCAGTGTCTCGCCTTTACTATAATGTCCTGCTCGCCTCCGGTCAGCGCCTGGTGCTCTATAAAGACCTCGCCAGCGGCAACTGGTATCAGCAGGACTATTAGGATACAACCATGCCTTACGCCGAGCTTCATTGTCACAGCTACTACTCTTTCCACGACGGCGCTTCCTCGCTGGAAGAGCTTATGGTGCGTGCTAAAGACCTCGGCTACCGCGCCCTCGCCGTTACCGAGCATGATAACCTCTGCGGAGCGATGCGCTTTGCCCAGCTTACCAAATCATTAGAGATGCATGGCATCATCGGCGCGGAGATAACGCTGGGAAACGGCTATCACCTTACCCTGCTGGCTAAGGATAGAAAAGGCTATAGCAACTTGTGCCGCCTCATCACCGCCGCCCATGCCTCCGGCGAGCGTAACGGCCCCGCTCTGCCCCCCGGACTCCTGCCAGAGCACGCCGCCGGGTTGATTGTCCTCTCCGGCTGTTCCCGGGGAGAGCTTTCACAATTTGTTGCTAAGTCGCGGCTGGCCGAGGCAAAAAACCTGATAAAACAATACCTCGACTGGTTCGGGAAGGACAACTACTATATCGAGCTGCAACAGAACCTTGCCTACGGCGATACGGCGCGCAATACCGCCCTGCTGAAACTGGCGCAGGAAACGGGCGCCAGAGTAGTCGCCACCGGCAACGTCCATTATCATATCCGCGAAAGGCACCAGCTCCAAGACTGCCTGGTGGCGGTCAAGAACTGCCAGAGCCTTGAGGATACCCACCGCGAACGCCGCCCCAATTCCGAGTATTATTTGAGGTCGGAGGAAGAGATGGAAACCCTTTTCCACGCTTGCCCCGACGCATTGAAAAATACCATTGATATCGCCGAACGCTGCACTCTCGATTTAACGAAAGACTTGAGCTATATCTTCCCGGACTACCCCGCCCCGGAAGGCCATACGCCCCAGAGCTACCTGGAAAAGCTCTGTCAGGAGGCGGCTATACGGCGCTATGGCTCTATTACCCTACAGGTACAAAAGAGACTGGGAGAAGAGTTCACTCTGATTAAAAAATACAACCTGGCGGGCTTCCTGCTAATGTACCACGAGGTCATTAAGCTGGGGCGTGAAGTAATGATAGACCTGGGATTAAGCGACCCGTCCCTCACGCTGGAGGAAAACCCACCGGGGAGGGGCCGCGGTTCCTCGGTGGCTTTACTGGTGGGGTATCTCATTGGGTTATCGCACATCGACCCGCTCAAGTATAATTTGTCATTGGAGCGCTTCCTCCCCGCCGATACCATGACCAACGTGCCGGATATTGACCTCGATTTTCCCCGCAGCATCCGGGAAGAGCTTATTCTCCGCACCCACGCCAAATGGGGCTGGCAGCACGCCGCTCTCACTGGTACCATCGCCACCTACCAGATTAAAGGAGCGGTAAGGGATTTGGGCAAGGCTTTAGGTCTGCCGGAAGCTGAAATCGACCACCTGGCCAAGCAGGCGGACTGGGGCAGCGCGAAAAAGCTCGGCAATAAGATGGAGAGAATGCCCAGTTTTAAGGAGAAAGTGGACGCCCCGGTCTGGCGGGACTTAATCCGGCTATCCGCAGAGATGGACGGCTTTCCCAAGTACGCGGGGCAGCACCCCGGCGGCATGATTCTATCATCCACCCCTCTCATCGATATCGTTCCCGTCCAGCGGGGCGCTATCAAGGGACGTTACGTCTGCCAGTGGGACAAGGATAGCATCGACGATGCAGGATTCGTTAAGATAGACTTTTTGGCTTTAGGTGCTCTTTCTCAACTCCAGGATGCCGTCGAGCTTATCAAAAACCGCACTGGCAAACGCATCGATATGTCCCGCATCGACTTTGAGGACGCTAAAGTTTACGACATGCTCTGTAAAGGGGATACCATCGGCATCTTCCAGGTGGAGTCCGCCGCTCAAATGCAGACCATTACCCGTCTTCTCCCGCGCAATCTGCTGGACATGGCGCACGAGGTTGGGGCGGTGAGGCCTGGCGTGGGCGTCAATCACGGCGTGCAAGAGTACTTGGCGCGGCGAAGTAAGAGAAAATCCGTCACTTATGATTGCCCTCTGGAAAGGAGAGCTTTAGAGCGCACGCTCGGCGTAGTGCTGTTCCAGGACCAGGTCAACCAGTTGGCGATAGATGTCGCTGGCTTTGCCCCCAGCGAGGCCGACCGGCTGCGCCGTGCCTTTGGACGGCGGCATAATGACGAGCTTATCGAGCAGTATCATCAAAAGTTCCTCGCCGGAGCGGTAAAAAACGGTGCAGCTGAAGAAGACGCGGAAAAAGTCTTTAAAAAGTTTAACGGGCAGTACATGTTCCCGGAATCGCACGCCTTTGCCTTTGGAGTGACGGCTTACCAGGCATCCTGGCTAAAGTATTACTATCCTCTTGAGTTCTTTGTGGCTATCTTCAACCAGCAGCCCATGGGCTTTTATAACCTGGAAACGTTAAAGGAGGATGCTAAAAAACACGGCATCAACGTGCTGAACCCGGACATCAATGAGAGTCGTGCTAAATGCACAATAGAGAACGGCGCATTACGACTGGGCTTTTCCAACGTCACAGGATTAGGGGAAGCCTCCGCCAAAGTTATTGAGGAGGGTAGGAAACGGGGAATTTTTAAAACCATCGGCGAGTTCCTGGAGCGCACTGGCGTGCTGGAAGAGGTGGCGCTTAATCTGGCTGGCGCCGGAGCTTTTGATAGTCTTGAAACAAACCGCCGCAAGGTGAAATGGGAAATTGGCTTAAGGTATCGCCCTATCAATACTCAATTGCCTCTCTCGCTTCCTGTGGAGCAAGACATTGTAGAACTGGCTACACCAACCGATTGGGAACGAATGACGGAGGAATATAATGTCCTTAGCCTTTTCCCCGCCGGGCACGTCATGGCTAAGCTGCGCTCACGTTTTAACGGGGGTTTTAATACCAGCAAGGACATTGACAAACTACGTGACGGTGCCCCTGTAACGGCAGCAGGGCTAGTCATCCGCCGCCAGCGGCCCCACGGCAAGGTAGTGTTCATAACATTGGAAGACGAGTTTGGGCATATTCCTTGCATGGTCTTCGGAAAAGTGTACGAGCGCTACGAATATACCTTCCGGTCGGCGTTCCTGATAATCAAGGGCAGACTCACCCGCCGCGAGGGCACCTGCAACGTGGTCATAAACCAAGTGAAACCGTTCAATGCTTTGGATAAAGTACCGCAGTCCAAGGATTGGAGATGATGGTAGCCTTATGAAGAATAACTAATGCTCTCGAATCCAGTTCAGTAAATCTTCCTTGAGGAACATCCGCTTGTTTCCTATCTTATGAGAAGGCAGACCTTCTTTCATCAACTTATATAGGGTTTGATGGCTCACCCGAAGAAATTCTTGTGCCTCCGCGAAGGTCAACAATACCCGTTCCATCTCTTTGTCAGGTTTCTTTCTTGCCATTTAGACTCCTCAGTACTAGTTCAGACTCTATGGTAAGATTTTTGGATGAATAGGTCACGTATAGACACTATTAGACTAATATTGACATATTTTAATTTGTGAGCTATTATATATTCCACAAAGGAAAATGGTGCGAAAGGAATAATAATAAAATGTGTAAAGAGTCTATTAAGGTAAAACCAGAATATCCCATGGCCATACATGACGTTGTTAGGATTCTGATGAACAGAGGATATCTTCATAGTCCGGAGGATGTTAAAATCGTCAGACCAGGTTACGAATCAATATTTCCTTGCGGCGCAGGAAGTCTTGAGGGCTCACTCAAACTGAATCAGCTTAAGTAGGCGGCTGAGAAAGGAGAGTTCTTTTTCTGTTGGTATATCGGTTCATACTTAAGTCTGAATCTTAACAAGGGTGTCTTCTCAAAAGAAATTACCCTTGATCCGACCAAGCAGGATGTTTGGAAATTCGTAAGCGAAGTTGACCGAACCTTTAAATGAAGCCTAGCAAAATGTAAGAGATTTCCTCAGGGGGATTGAAAAGGTGCTTAAAACAATATAAGATTTACTATTCTCTCGATAGCTGTGTTCTCACGGAGGGGAAAATGGCCTATAAGGAAGTTATGATCGATTCGGTGAGGTATGCCGAAGTCAATGGGAATTGGGTGACGATTCTCAAGAGAAAAGATGCGGACGAGTATTTTCCAATTTACATGAGCGCCAGCCAGGCCAACATTATCAAGAAGGAATTGATACCAGGCCGGTTCGGAGACCTATGGGGATATGAAAGATTCCTCATAGGTAGGGATATTAGCGGACATGACCTTGGATCGCTCATTATTGACGAGCCAGACGGTAACATCCGCGCCAGACTAGTTTTCCAGAAGGATAATTCCACAATGGAAACAGAATGCCCTGTTGCGGGGGCGATTGCCTTGGCACACAGGAGAAAAGCTAGAATATGCGTTGACGAAAGCAGCTTCTACAAAACTGGGAATGTCGAATAGGCGCTTCTTGTAGGAGCTATGTTACCGCCTTCACTATGAATGATTGATATTTTGTGATGTTCGTTCGGTCTCGTGTTAATTAGAATTTAGTGGAAACAAGTTCAAGAGTGAAATATAATATTTTATTTGCCAACAGTCTTGACAACAGGTACGCCAACAGATTCTTTGGAGGCGAATAATTGAAGAGAAAATCAGCTCCCGTAGATAAGCTCGAAGCACTGAATTCTGAAACAGATTTGGAGTTTATTCCTGATTCCCAGGAACAGGTATCACTTTCCATTGAATATACGGGGTATCGCGATAAGCTAGACCAAACATTCCAAACGGCTATTGTTCGAGCTAAAAGAGCTAAATAGCTGTTTTAACATAAATAACACATCCATCATCTATTTCATCTCCATTAGCCTTAGTGAATGTAAAGAATCTATGTTTGAACAAAACATCGTTTAGTGCGGCGACAATTTAAAATCAGGTAAAGGCGGTATTGACAGGAAACTATCGATAGCATAAAGTAGAAGTCAGAAAGGAGGCAAGCGGCCTCCGCCTTTTTTACGAGCTACATGGGGTTCAGGTGGTCGCCGGTTCAAATCCGGCCGCCCCGACCATTAAAGTATATTCTTATGGGGAGCTGATACAGCTCCACTTTTCGTTATAGGCAAAGCTAAAAAGTCATCTTTATAATTGTCGCCTAAAGAAAAACAGGCGTGTGCAAAAAATAATAACTTATATCCTAACTTTTTTAAACATCCGGCGTTATACAATCATAGAAAATAAAATAATGGGGGGTAAAATACAATGAAAAGGTTATTTTACGCTACTCTAATCTCGATATTCTCGATATCTCTGATACTCGGAGCGTCTCCAGCGCTCGCCCAAACCGGAGAGAATGAAAAAGAATCTCCAGTACCATCGCAAGGAAGTAGTGGTAATCAGACAATACCACAGGTATTCTCCGTTAATAACCAGTTGATGGAGGAATTGGACGACTTGATGAGGACGCTGGAGGAGGCGGAAAACAATAACGATCAGGAGAAGGTTAAAGTGCTGCTGGAAAAAATACGGGTAATTAAAGAAGAGATAACGAGTGCCAGCATCAAGCCTGTCATTGTGGAAGAGGAACAGCCGACGCAGACGGAGCCCGTGCCGCCGACTGAAGTTAGTTCCGGTGATGTGGGACAACCTATTGAGGTAAATCCATGCGCCGAAGTAAAAGCCCTGGAAGAGAAGTTAAGGCACTATGAAGCCTTATATGCTTTATCGGATGAGGAACTAAAGGCGAAAGGTTACCGCAGAGGTAGAGAAGAGATTAAAATCACCATAGAAAATCTTAAAAGAAGTATTGAGGAACTGAGAATTGCCTGTGAATCCGGTGGCACCAGCAGCTCAGGTGGCGGTGGCGGCGGCGGGAGGATTCCCCCGACAGAAACGTCACCGGTTGAGTTCATTCCCCCCAGACCGGCACCGGTAGCCGTTGACTCCGCAGTTGAGATAACGGATTACTACAGGTTCCGGATTGCCGAGATAATGACCGAAGAAGTGGCTGTGGACGAACAGATAGAGAACCTCAAGAAACTGAGAAGCGAGATAGACAGGTTGATTGAGGAACTGATAAAAAGCAAGGATGAAATCCGCGCTGAGGAAGTCAGTGGCCTGGTGGAAATAATAGAGGTGAGGCCGGGCGAAGTGCAAATGGACAAGGTAGTTGTAAAAACGGTTGATAAGAGAGTCATCGCCAGAGTCAACAATAAGGACGTGGAAATAAAGCCGATGGAGGCCCAGGTGATTATTCACGATGAAAACCTGGTAATCAAAGCACCGGAGTTGTTTATTGAGAATGAGGTTTTAAGGACCGCTAATGCCGAGATTAAGCTCATGCCCAGTACTATTGTGGAGAGAACCAGGATTGAGCCAGAAGAGATTGAATTGAGAGAAGAGAACGCCAAAGCAGTCTACAGAATCAGAACAAACGAAAGAAGGAAGCTGTTTGGCTTAATACCTTTGACAGTCGAGAATACGCTAACCGTAGACGCTGAAAATACGGAAGTAGATATAATCAAAGAAGAAAAGCCCTGGTGGGCATTCTTTACCACCAAATAATCCTTCAATCTTAATAATATAAAATTGGGGGGAGCTTTAATAGCTCCCCCTTTTATTTGTCTTTTTGAACGTTATCATACTATAATTATCTCTGAGACCTCATGTCTATCTGGCGAGAAAAGCCACATATCGTTCTTTTAACCGTTTTCTTCAGACATCTTTAGGAGGAGCCTATGCTTAGCTGCTACCGGATTCTTGATTTGACTGACGATAAGGCGTTCATCTGCGGCCGGGCGCTCAGCGACTTCGGGGCAGAAGTCATCAAGATTGAAAAGCCCGGAGGCGACCCTGCCCGCCTCAAGGGACCTTTCTATAAAGACATTATCGACCCCGAGAAGAACCTGACCTGGTTTGCTTTCAACGCGAATAAGAAAGGCATAACCCTGGATATTGAAACCGCCAGGGGACAGGAGCTGTTTAAGAAGCTGGTCCAAACGGCGGACGTGGTTATAGAGTCCTTCGCCCCGGGATACCTGGAGGGACTGGGACTGGGCTACGAAGACCTGAGCAAAATTAATCCGGGAATAATTATGACTTCCATCACCGGCTTCGGACAGGAGGGACCTTACCGGGATTATAAAGACCCTGACGTAGTGGTGCGGGCGCTTGGCGGCCTTATTTATACGAATGGCTACGAAGACCGTCCCCCCCTGACCACCAGCTATATCCACACACACTACCTCGGGGCCATGAACGGAGCCGTCGGCGCCATGATAGCCTTAAGCCACCGGGCACTGACGGGTAAAGGACAGCACGTCGATGCCATCACCCAGCAGGCCCTTGATATCGTGTGCTCGGCGGAAGTCGAGGGGCCTTACGCCCTGTTCGGGGAAATTCCCACTCGACACGGCAGGGCACGGGCAGCAGTCACGCTCAAAGACAATTCGGTGTTTTACAATCCACTGCTGTGGGAGTGTAAGGATGGTTATATTGCCCTGAACCTCCTGTTAAATCCGGCCTCGGCAAAAAATAACCACAGCATGATGGAATTTATCAAGGAAGACGGCATTGATATCGGCTCCTTTGAGGACTGGAAATGGCAGACCAAGAGCTGGGAGGACATGACCCCCAAAGAAGCTGACAAACTGACGGAAATACTGGGCGAGTTCTTCCTGAACCATACCAAGGACGAACTGCTGAAACTGGCAACCGAGAATCGCTTCCAGCTCGGACCCTGCAATAATGCCGAAGATGTACTCAAGTACCCGCAGCTTGAAGCCAGAGGATTCTGGAAAGACATTGAACACCCGGAACTGGGCACCAGCTTTAAATATCCGGGCGGTGCTGTGATGACAACGCAGGGATACTGCGGGGTTCGGCATCGGGCGCCGCTTATCGGCGAACATAATGACGAAATTTATCAGGAACTCGGAATATCCGCCGACGAAGTGCTTGCTTTAAAAGAAAGCAGGGTTATCTAGACGAGGAGGACTATATCGTGGCCAGGAAACCTTTTGAAGGCGTAAAGATAGTACAACTCTGCTGGGCGGGGGTGGGTGTTTTCACCCTGAACTACCTCAGCCATTACGGAGCCACAACGATACGAGTGGAAACAGCCACAAGGCCGGACCCGGTCAGGCTCTTTGCCCCGTACGCCCCCACCAACAAGGAGGGTGAGCCCATTGGTCTGGAACGCAGCTCCTTCTTTTCCATCACCCACACGGCCCCGGAATACGGCATCTGCCTGAATTTCAAACACCCCGAGGCGGTGGATATCTTCAAAAAGCTGGTAGCCTGGGCTGATGTTGTCGGGGAAGGCTTCCCCACCGGCGTTATGGACAAGCTGGGACTGGACTACGAGGGACTGAAGCAGGTAAATCCGGAAATTATCATGATGCGCACCTGCGGCTACGGGCATACGGGTCCTATGGCTGACCAGCCCGGCTTCGGCAGTATCCTGACAGCCGTGACCATGATGGATACCATTGTCGGCTGGCCTGACAGGCCTCCGGTGCCCCCATCCACTTATTACACCGACCAGCTTTCGCCAATGTACGCTTCACTGGCTATCATGGCGGCTCTCGACTACCGCCGCCGGACCGGCAAGGGACAGTATATCGACCATGCCCAGATAGAAGCGGGACTGAATTATATTACGCCGCTGATTCTCGATTATCAGGCTAACAACAGGGAACTCGCTGTGAACGGTAATAAATGTGACCACGCCGCCCCCCACGGGGTCTACCGCTGCCAGGGTGATGACAGATGGGTGGCTATTGCCGTGATGACCGACGAGGAATGGCAGAGCTTCAGGCAGGCTATCGGCAATCCAGATTGGGCAAAAGACCCGAAATACGCGACCTCAGCGGGGCGGGTGGAAAACAGCGATGAGCTCGACCGCCTGGTAGAACAATGGACGATAAACCTGCCGCCGGAACAGGTCCAGAAAACGCTGCAGGCGGCAGGAGTCGGTGCCGGACTGGTCGCCAACGCCCGGGACCTTGACGAAGACCCCCAGCTTAATCACTATAACTTTTACCGCGAGCTGGACCATCCCTATATGGGCAGGCTGCGCTATTACCACCCGGACCCTATTAAATTATCCGAAGCTGAAGCTGATGTGCAACGTCCCGTGCTGCTCGGCGAGCACACAGATTATATCTGCCGCGAGATACTCGGTATGCCCCAGGACGAGATTGAACGGCTGCGGCAAGAAGGCGTATTCGACTGATTCCCGGCATCAGGCAGGGCAATCATCATACCCAACAATTCTTGAAGTTACCCCCTGGAGAGAGTAGTATATAGGCATGGATTTCGGCCAGCTTTTTCAGTCTATCGTTCCATTTGCTGAGAGCCTGCCCGCCATCAGAGCTATCATAGCGTTTCTCCTCGTATTTTTTATCCCGGGATTTGCCTGGACATTCGTGTTCTTTAACCGGATAAATTCAATCGAAAGAGCTGCCCTTTCCCTTGGCCTGTCCATTGCTATGGTAACGCTAAGCGTCCTTGCCTTGAATGTACTGTTCGGGATGAGGATAACCGGGACTAACGCCCTCTTTACGATTATCCTGATTACAGCTACAGCCGTGGTACTCTATTTCGTTAAGAGGTTTATAACCCGCCGGCCGGAGGCTCCCAACGGAGATTGAATGTACGATACGGTAGTTATCGGTGGTGGCCCAATAGGTGGCTACGTAGCTTTTAAGCTGGCTGAGAAGGGACACAGGACACTGGTGCTGGAGCGGAAGCCGCAGGCGGGGGAAGCGGTCTGCTGCACAGGTATCATAAGTCGGGAATGCGCCACCGCCTTCGCCATTGAGGACAGAGTAATCCTCAGGCAGGTGAACAGTGCCAGCCTGTTCTCTCCTTCAGGAAACCGGCTCAGCCTGTGGCGAGCGGAGCCCCAGGCATGCATACTGGACCGCGTGGCTTTTGAAATATCTATAGCGGAGCGGGCCCAGGGAGCCGGAGCGGAGTATCATTTCAATAGCCTGGTGAAAGACATAGTAACCGGAAGTGACGGGGCGAGTGTTACGGTACTCAGCCAGGGAAAAGGGCTTGAAATCCAGACAAGAGCCGTGGTCATTGCCAGCGGCTTCGCGCCGGGGCTGTGTACGCGGTCAGGTCTGAGCAGGTTCGGTGATTTCACCGTGGGCGCCCAGGCCGAAGTAGAAACACCGGGAACGAACGAGGTGGAGGTCTATTTCGGTGATATGGCCCCGGGATTTTTCGCCTGGCTGGTGCCCACGACACCATCGATGGCGCGAGTCGGGCTGATGATGCGGAAAAATCCCGGGCTTTACTTGAGAAAGTGGCTGACACTCCTGGCAGCCCAGGGTAAAATAACTTCGGCCGAGGTTGAACTGTGCTACGGCGGAATCCCCATCAAGCCGCTGCCCCGAACCTATGGTGAAAGGCTGGTAGTGGTGGGAGATGCCGCCGGGCAGGTAAAGCCGACCAGCGGTGGCGGCATCTACTATGGTCTGCTCAGCGCTGACATAGCCGCCGAGACGCTGCACCAGGCACTTGAAGACGGCGACCTGTCCGCTAAAAGACTGGCAAGCTATGAGCGGGGCTGGAAAAAGAAACTGGGACGGGAGCTTAAGGTAGGCTACTGGGTCAGGAAACTGTTCGAACGTCTGAGTGACCGGCAGATTGACCGGATATTTGAGATAGTAAAAGCCGGCGGCATTGACCAAGCTCTACTTAAAGCCGAAGACCTTTCCTTCGACTGGCACAGCAGGACGATATTACGGCTATTGAGATACCAGGTGGTAGCCAGAGCCATGCATATAATAAAACTTCCCTTCAGGAGCGGTCGGATTGACCTTTAACCGCGTTAGTGTTTAGAATGATATAGCTTTTTTATGGAGAGAGATAGATGGTGAACAGTGAAAGCCAGATTCCCAGCCTGGGCGAAGCGGCCGCACAGTTTCTCTCACAATTATCGTCCCAGAAAAGGGAGGCCAGCCAGCCTGAAGTATACAAATTCGCCCGCTGGTACGGCTGGGAGCGTTCTTTTACCAGACTGGCGCCACCCGATGTCGCCAGTTACGCCGAGCAGCTCTCGGTGTCGGACACCGACTACGCCAAAAAGCTGGAACTTGTGCGCTCCTTTCTGGCTTATGCCAAGAAGGCAGGATGGAGCCGGAACAATCTGGCTACTCACCTGAAAACCAGGAAGTCGAAATACGGGCAGCAGATTGCCACAAGTCGCGGCCGGCCCGAGGCCATCCCCCTGACCCGGCAGAGATATGATGAAATTGAGGCCGAACTTGCCAACCTCAAGAACAAAAGCCATGAACTCATTGATGAAATAAAGCGGGCGGCCGCCGATAAGGATTTCCGCGAAAATGCCCCGCTGGCAGCTGCCAGAGAAGAACGCGGCCACGTGGAGGGGCGCATTAAAGAGATACAGGAGACACTGAAGGCAGCGACCATTATCGGTGAGAAAAGAGAGCCTGCCCTCAAGACAGGCGTCGGTGATACTATCGTCCTCAGTGACCTGGCTTCCGGCGAAGAACTCCGCTACATGATAGTCGACCCCAGGGAGGTGGACCCGAGCCGGGGTAAAATCTCCATCGCCTCCCCCCTTGGCAAGGCGCTCATCGGCAGACATGATGGAGAGACGGTTGAGATAACAGCACCGGCCGGAAAGCTGCGTTACCAGATTAAACAGATCGAGCGCTAAACACTATGTGTTATAATAATCTTGTTATGGGGATATAGCTCAGCTGGGAGAGCGCCGCGTTCGCATCGCGGAGGCCGGGGGTTCGAATCCCCCTATCTCCACTTAATGGTTTCAAAAAGTAGAACCGGCAGAACCTACTCATCCTCGTTTCTTATCATGTAATGGTAACCTGTAATTCGCCGTAACTATATCCCCATTTACTGTTTCCCGCTCCAGGGCATTCAGATTCTTACCTTATTTATACCAATTCCTATCTGTTATCTAGCCTTAATTGTCATAAAATATCACTTTAAGAGCATGTTTGAGGACCTCTATAACTTATGACATGCATGTTTGTAAAGTGAGGGTATGAAATAGTGAATGAAGCCTTGTCCATTGACCCGCCGGCATCGTTTGGACAGATGCTAAGGAATATCCGCACGTCGCTGCAGCTGACCCAGCGGGAAGTAGCCGAGCGTTTTGGCGTTACTACAAAGGAAGTTGGATTATTTGAGCGCGACCTGCCGGTTGGGCAAGGTGCTAAAATTAAGATTCTAAGGCAAATATATCCTGCAAGAGCTAAAAACCATGAGCAAAAAAAACGGGAAATCTAAAGCAGCCGGGACTACTGCCCGTGATATAAGTTCAGAGCTTTATGAGGGAGATGTTCGGCTGGAGATAGAGTCGTCAGAAGATTTTAAACAGGTAAACCAGTTCAGAAAATGTCTGAAAACGGTTGAAAACCTGAGAATAGCATCGAGCAATTGGTCAGAAGAAGAAGGACTCATGATAATCGTCTCATTACGGAGTCCCGTACCGTTAGGCAGCATATTGAGCCGGATGCCCATGATAGAACAGGTTTATAAAAAACGCAAAAGCATAGTGGCCGTATTAAATGGCTCAGCGGTTGACGTGCCCCCGACCGTTGACCGGATTTATAGCTAGAGTTAACGTTGTCTTAAGCTACTCTCGGGGCAGGCTCTTATTTTCACTTGAAGCCATGCATGTTTTAGAATGCCATATCCGGTTTCCAGATCTCCCATACGTGGCCGGCCCTCGTCAGTGTTTCCGTGGGAACACCGCTTTTTCAAGCTGCGCCTCCTCCACGGCGTCAAAGGCATCGCGCCAAGCATACCGGGAATGGATAAGCGCTGGCTTATCATGGTCTTCAGCTATCTTCAGTAATCCCCCGAGCACCCGTTTTTGAAGGTCTTTATCGGCGACGGCTCTTACCCTTTTATGGTAGTCAAGTCCAATTTCCCCCAAAGCTACAGCTCTATCTATATGCGAATCAATAAACTCCAAACTAGCGTCAATCTCCGTCTCTTTAATAAACCAGGTATGCCAGCCCAGCGCCGGATAAACGAAACCTTTATGAAGCCCGGCGATTTTCAGGACTTTTCGGTTGCTTTCTAAATCCGAGCCGAGGTCGATTTCCGACGGCAGGCTTAAGAATTCAAGGCGGTGTTGCCTCGCCACGCTCAGATATTCGAAAGCATAGTCGATATCACCGGATTCGAGCAAAGCCGAACATGATGCCGTTATTGTCATAATCGGTGATGGTAAAGGAAATTATTTCGGCCGCTTCGGTTACCCCGAAACCCTTCCGGCCGGGGCAGTCAATCGCATCTTCTGTTTCGTACGTTCCCGGCGTCCCCGAAACTTGATTATCGGCAATAATGTCATATTCGCCGCTGCTTGCTGAAGGTTCGATACTCCAGATGGGCAGGGGGCCAAAATCTCCATTGAGGTCCGTAATGACTGACTGCTGCGTCCCAGAGGGGTCGTTTGCGGAACTGAACGCATAAGTGCCTTCGGGGCGGTCAAGGTCATTAAGCGGCGATGTCAGTACCGGTTCGCCCTGTATCCAGAGGTTATAGCTGGTCTCTGCATCCAGGCCGAGACCCTTAACATAAACCTCCTCGCCGGCGGTAAAGTCGTCCTTCGGGTTCCCCTCTTCATCACATGAGATAAGGTTAGGTTCGTGGATTATGATATCGGAGGCCCACTTAACGGAAAGCCCGCTGCTGGACGGCCAGTAAGCATCGCTACCGCCATCACTACTGCTACTGCCGTAGTAATAATGCCATCGGGATGCGGCCAGTGTCTCATGCATATCCCATTCACCGAAAACATATTTATCGTCAGGATTCGTGGTCTGGGCAAAGAAGATGAGCCGCATGCCGGTGCTGTAGTATGGTACGAATCCGGACGCCCCCTCGCCGGTCTCATCTGTGTACCAGGTAATGACCATCTTGCCCTGCTCCGGCTCAGGGTCATAGACGTCCTCATAGTCAAACTTCTTATTGAGGTTATCAATAGCCCTGATTTCAATCACATCACCCGGTGAAGCACCGCCGCTAACGAGGTTGCAGAGGTCTTTGACATCGGTGCCCAGGACGGCTCCCATATCCCAGCTGTCTATGTTCTCCATCTCGTCGGGGTCCCAGAGATTGTCATGGTCAAATGTAGGTCCCTGGTGGTAGTAGTGCGTTCACCCGCCTTTGTTAGATTTGCCCTGGCTAGGTGCTATCTAGTCCAGGGCATTTAATTTGCCCGTGTGAGGCAAGCGTCCAGGTCAGGCTTTGCGTTATTCAATTGTTAAGGTGCTAAAGCGAATCTGCCTAATACCATCATCCAACAAAAGGAAGGAAAGTGATATTTCAAAATGAACCTATATTTTCGTCATATATTTAGCGATGATGTTTTGAGAGATAAAAAAGACTTCTTACTATCGCTGGTAAGAAGTCTTTTTTATTGGAGAGTCTTAATTGGGACTAGAGTGCGCTGCAAGGCATTTCAGAGTTGCCTAGCAATCAATCTTTGCCTATAATCGGATAGGCTTAAGTATTCAGGTTGAATCTTCTAATGGTAAGCTCAGGGATGAACTGCTTGACCGGGGAATCCTCTCCACCCTTGCAGAAGCAAGGGTGTTGATTGAACAAGGGAAAAGGGAATATAATCAGGTACGGAAGCATAGCGCCAGGAATAGCCGTCCACCGCCACCTGAAGCTATTATGACAGTGGCTCTAACATAAGACCTGGTACAACTGCTGGCGATAGGTCAATGCTGTAAGATAAAGGAATAAGATAAATATACTTCTGTTAAGATGCTTACGGTTGAAAAACTGATTGTCTTTTTTCAACCAAAATCGGAAGTTACACGCTGAATTATGTCATATCGTGTCATCAAATCCACCTGTCGAGGATGCCATGGCGTATGTGGTGTTCTGCTTCATATGAAAGACGGGAAGCTTGTTAAAGTAACCGGAGACCCTGATAGCCCTACCTCACAGGGATATCTTTGTATCAAAGGTAAATCGGCTCCGGAGTTATTATATCATCCTGACCGGCTGAAATATCCCATGAAGAGAGCAGGTGAACGTGGGGAAAACAAGTGGCAGAGGATTACCTGGGACGAGGCACTGGATAAGGTCAGTGAGGAATTACTTAAAGTAAAGCAGAATTATGGCGTAGAATCAATTGTCGGAGCCAGGGGAACAGGCAGGCCTTACTATGTGATGTTTCACAGGTTTCTTAATTGCCTGGGCACACCTAATCGTCTCGGTTTCGCTCATCTCTGTTATGGTCCCAGATTGGTGGCCTCGGCGATGACTTGCGGTGACCTGCCTGTATGTGATTATTACGGTTTTGGTGGAGTTAAACCACAGTGTGTGCTGATATGGGGATGTAATCTGACCGAAGTAGGGGCTGCTGACGGCATGTGTGGCTATCAGCTTACCCAGGTATTGAAGAAAGGTTCAAAATCAATAGTTGTTGACCCCAGAAGAACGAGATTAGCTGCCGGGGCTGATTACTGGATGCAAATTCGTCCTGGGACGGACGCTGCCCTGGCCATGGGTATGCTCCATGTAATCATCAAAGAAGAGCTATATGACAAAGATTTTATCGATAAGTGGACCATTGGCTTTAGCGAGTTGATAGAGAGAGTCGAAGACTATTCTCCGGAAAAAGTAGCTCAGATTACCTGGGTTTCCGCCGACGATATAAAGGCAGCAGCGCGATTATATGCGACTACAAAACCAGCCTCTATGCAATGGGGCGTCGGCATAGACCAGGGGGTAAATAATTATCAGACTATTCGGGCCTTACTTCTACTATCTGGTATTACGGGTAATATGGATGTTCCGGGTGGTGATGTTTTCTGGGTACCCCCATCTAACGTTGTTGTACAGGCACCGCGTCTCAATCCAGATATAGAGTTGCCAGAAAAGCTGACGCCTGAATCAAAGCGAAAAATGATTGGAGCGAGGAAATATAAATTAAGTACGACAATACAACCCGGGGAGTTCATCAATACGGTACTCACTGAAAAACCTTATCCCATAAAGGCTCTGTTTATTATGGGTAGTAATTTGTTAGTCGGTCACAGCGATTGTTTAAGGATGGTCCAGGCGTTGCGGAAAATCGATTTTATAGTTGCGACAGATTTATTTATGACACCAACGACTCAATTTGCCGATATTATCCTGCCGGCTGCAAGCTGGCTGGAAACTGACGATGTACCTGACCTTCATATGGTCTGGTGTGTTACTGCCCGGTCAAAAGTGGCTACGATAGGTGAATGCAGAGACGATAAGCAGATTATTTTCGACCTTGCGCATCGCATGGGAATGGAAGACTGTTTTCCGTGGCGTGATACCACAGAATATTGCGATTGGTTGCTGAAGGATACAGGGATGACTTTTGAGGAATTTAAGGAAATTACCATTCTCAAAGGTAAGATGCAATATAAAAAATACGAACAGGTCGGATTCAGAACGCCTTCCGGTAAATTTGAAATTTACTGTCCAGCTTTGAAAGATATGGGGTATGACCCATTGCCTTATTATGTTGAACCTCCAGAAAGTCCCTATTCTACGCCAGATATTTTTAATGAGTATCCATTAATAATAACCACCGGAGCCAGGATTCAGGCTTTTTTCCATACTGAGGGTAGGCAGATAAAATCGCTACGCCAGATAAACCCGGAACCAAAGGTTGATATACACCCTGATACGGCAAGGAAATTGGCGGTAAAAGATGGCGATTGGGTTTGGATTGAAAGTCCAAGAGGCGGCAGAATAAAACAGAGAGCCAGCCTCACAGATGGTATTAATCCTGGTGTTGTGAGTGCCCAGCATGGCTGGTGGTTTCCAGAAAAAGAACCTTGGGAATACGGATTTACAGAGTCAAATGTTAATATGCTAACACATGAGATGTCTCGTGACCCTCAAACGGGCTCAGAACCATGGCGTTCCTTTCTCTGTAAGATATACAAGGTATAGAGATAGAACCAGTCTACGAAAAATTTGAGAGTGGAAGAAGGTGGCAACTAATGCTTGAAAAAGGATTTCACTACGATATAGGCGAATATAAGTGTATAATTTTTAGCGATGGTACGCTTGTGAACCAGGAATCGGAGGACGAAGAGGTATTTAGCTTAAATAGTCTATTAATCAACTCAGGAGACCATAAAATACTTATAGATACTGGATGTGGCGATGGATTTCAATCTACTGCCGGGTGGTTAGTTAAAAACCTGGAGGCAGAAGGAATAAGATGTTCGGATATTGATAGAATCATTTTCACCCATGGTCATATAGACCATGTCGGTGGCAGCTTTGATTCACAGGGAAGGCCCGTTTTCCCCAACGCTCGTTATATAGCGACCGAAAGGGAGTGGGAATGCTGGGTGACCAGACCGGAGAGAAGCGAACTCCAGAACATGTTTTTTAGTCCCGCTCGAAAAAACCTGCTGCCTGTCCGGGACCAATTCGACCTGGTGAAGGATGATGCTGAAGTATTCCCTGGTATTAAGCTCATGGCAGCCCCAGGACATACTCCAGGCAATGTCATGGTAGATATATCATCGGGGGAAGAACGACTTGTTTGTATCGGAGACATAATCCATTCACAAATTGAGTTCGTTAATCCTGAATATTTAGCCTTATTCGACGTTACGCCTGAACAGGCATTACATACGAGGACTCGAATACTATCTGATATCGCAGAATCCGGGATTCTTGTTTTTGCCTGTCATTTTCCGTTCCCGGGCCTTGGCTACATAACGCACAACGAAGGCGCCTTCACCTGGCAGCCTATCTAAAAGTATCTTATCTCTAGTTATTAAGTCATTCCTGATTGGGAATGAAGATTCGAGTCGAAATTTAAAAATTCAAGTATGTATTCGGGCAGAGTTCGACTCTCATACAGGATTTATCAGTCTAGCGAGGTAATCTTCTATGAGTAAAAGCAAACCCACCATAGTCCGTACCGTGTGCCGGGAGTGTAATATCAGGTGTAATATACTCGTACACGTCACTGATGGCCGGGCGATTAAGATAGAAAGCGTTCCCGATTCTCCAGACTCGGAGGGTCAGCTTTGTTCCAGAGTAGCAGCTGCTCTAGAGCGGCTTTATCATCCCCGGCGCCTGACATTTCCTCAAAGAAGGGCTGGTGAACGTGGCGCCGGGAAATGGGAAAAGATAACCTGGGAAGAAGCTTTAGACGAGATTGCAGAGAAACTCGTCCATGCTAGAGATGAATTTGGAGCTGAGTCCGTCAGCCTGGTAAAAGGTTTTTATGATAGGCATGCCGACTTCGTGTCCCGGCTGGGAAACGCCTTTGGTACTCCCAATGTTGCCAGTATCGATAATACCTGCTATGTCCCCAGTGCTGCCGGGCGTCTGATGACGTACGGTTTTGACGGTGTTTCGGATTTAAATGGTTCTCCTGAATGTGTCATGTGCTGGGGAAGCAGCGCCAACCCTCCCGTTAAGGAAGGCGGCAAGCTGATAGTCATTAATACCCTCAAGACCGCGGCAGCCAGGAAGGCGGATATCTGGCTTCAGCCTCGTCCGGCGACTGACCTCGCCCTGGCGTTAGGTATACTGAATGTAATCATCAATGAGAAACGCTACGACCGTGATTTCGTCAAAAACTGGACAACCGGTTTTGACAGGCTGGAGGAACATATCCAGCGGTATTCTCCGGAGAACGTGGCCGAGATAACCTGGGTGCCGGCTGACGATATCGTTGAAGCCGCCAGGCTATTCACGAGATACCGATATGCCTGTTTGATGAACGGAAACGCGAGTGAGGACACCTATAACAGCACTCAGTTTGCCCGGGCAATCGCCATCATTCAGGCCATATGCGGTCTTCTGGATATCCCCGGCGGCACAATCGAGGCAGAGGGGCTAATTAAGAATGAAGCCACTGCCGACGACATACTGCGCCATGAGTTGCCCGTTGAAAAGGAAAATAAGAAGCTGGGTTCCGAACGAGGATATTTACCGCCAAACGACTTATGGTATTCCATTGCCAGTAAACCCGTGGAAATCCATCCGCAACACCTTGTCAGTGCCATTCTGGAGGAAAAACCTTATCCCATTCAGGCAGTAGGGATTATGGGAAGCAACCCTCTGCTCACCTGGAGCAACTCGCGCAGGGTTTATGATGCATTTATGAAGGTCCCCTTTTTATTTGTGAGCGAACTTATAATGACTCCGACTGCAGCTCTTGCTGATATTGTGCTTCCGGTGGCTTCCTATCTTGAAACGGATGGCGTTGTCGTTTCGAGTTTGGGCTCAGGTGTGACCTTTCTTCAAGCCCAGCAGAAGGCGGTTGAGGTTGGAGAATGCCTTTCCAACCAGGAAATTGTAATCAGGTTGGCGGAAAAACTGGGATTAAGCCGGTACTTCTGGAAGGACCTTGATTCATATCTGGATGCGTATCTGGCGCCAATCGGTATAACGTTCTCAGAATTGCGGCAGAGGTCTAGAGTTATTACTTCCGCTACCCGCTACCGGAAGTATCTGGAAAAAGGTTTCGATACTCCCTCCGGGAAAGTAGAAATATATTCAAGTCTCTGTGCAGAATGGCGATACGAACCGATGCCTGTTTACCATGAGCCTGAGGAAACACCGGTAAGCAGTCCGGAGCTGCTTGATGAATATCCCCTGATACTGACGAGCGTACATGAAACTAACTACGTTCATTCGCAGGACAGATACCTTGCGGCTATCCGCAGTGAGAAACCGGAACCTCTGGTAATCATTCATCCTGAGACAGCGGCGAAATGGGGAATAGCCGATGGCGGTATGGTTTATATAGAAAACAGGCGGGGTAGGATAAAACAGAAAGCCAGTTTGAGCGAAGATATCATGCCCGGGGTTATCAGCGTTGGCTACGGCTGGTGGTTTCCTGAAAGAAGTGTCTCGGAATTGTACGGATGGGATGAAGCCAATATTAATATATTAACCGATGATTCTCCCCCCTATAGCCCCGAAATGGGTTCGCCAAAGATGAGGGGCTTTCTCTGTAAAATATACAAGGCCTGATATCAAAAAGATATAAAAAAACGGGATGTCCAGGTTCGTGTGTACATAATTACTAAGCGAACTCAATCTGGAAGCTCACGGCTTCCTTTAGTCGGCTATCAGCCGCAATATAACGGCGTTACACCGCTAGCGGTTAACCTGTGAATGTGCCCCCCTTCGCAAATGGGGCATTTTATGTTTTTCTCCTGTGAGGGGCTGCCGGGCACCGGTAATGTAAATTTATTCTGGCACTGCTGGCATTCATATTCCCATTCAAGTATCCCTTCATATGAATCAGAGCCGATTGGTGCCCAGGATGGCATTTCCTGGACTTGAGAGTTCCCGCACCTGGGGCATTTTACCTTTTTCTCCGGTACGAGGTCGCAGGCGACTGGCAACCTGAAGATATTGCCACATTGCTGGCATAAATACATATATTCACTCATCAGTATTTACTTTCCTTATAAAGCCTTATCCGGGTACTGAAGGATATTTAGGTCGTTGTAAGACATCTTTATTACTCTTTTTCATATATACAATTATATAACCAAAACGGGACAGGCGTTAGTATCATTTCCGGGGATATTCAATGCATAAATCAATGAAAACGTAATCGCTGCTTACCCAATAATCACTCAATCTGGACCTGCTGAGGATTTCACGTACCTCCGGGATGGTATAGCTGGCCAGAATAGCCTTAGGCCAGTTTTCCCGGTGTCGTTTGTTCATAAACCGGGAGATAAGCCAGATAATCACTTTCCATGCAGGGTTCTGGTAGACTCTTTTATTATCTCTGATAATGGCATGTCCGGTCTCTCCGGTCACCCTGGCTACCTCATCAAATACGGTTACAGGTTGGAACCAGTGATGCAATGAAGCGTAGCTGAAAACCAGGTCGAAGGAATTATCGGCAAAGGGGAGTGCCGCCGCCGTGGATACCAGGAAAGTTATCTTGTTTTCGACTCCGCAGTGTCTGGCGTTTTCCCTGGCTTTATTTATCATCGCCTCTGAAATATCAAGGGCGGTAATCTCAAAATGGCAGCCTTTAACTCTGGCCAGTTCAATAGCCAGGCGGCCGGGGCCTGTGCCGATATCCAGTACCCGCCCGCTCCTTATTCCTCTACTCAGAATCTTCCTGGTGAAATACTTATATTCAGGCATCATGTAGAATCTGGCGCCCTTATCGTATTGAATAACGGCGTCCATATCAGCTATCGGTTCCTCAGGAAGGGGTATTCTATCACCCATAAAGTCTCTCCTCTTCAATATCCAGAATTCAGATTACATACCTTTTAGAGAGGTGTATATTCCGCCGGTGCCGCCGTAGAGTTTAAGCCCGTACGTTTCGTATATAGGCAGGGCTGCTTCATAAAGATAGAGCATCCTTTCTACAGCGGGTGGTTCCAGGTCTTCGTAGGCAGAATTCATCATAGGAGTAAATGGCACTATGGAGCATACTACCCCCATGGAAGCGGCCATTTCCACACCTTTGAGCATGGTCTCGTCACTCTCACCGAGTCCGGCAATGGCCATGGTGTAGACCTCGTTGTACCCGAACACATCCAGGCATTTCGCCCACACTCTCTTGTAGTCGTCTATCGTGTTCTTACCCTTCATAGGCATGATGTCTTCCCGGAGACTCTCGTCAAAGCACTCGATGTTGCACAGGGCGGTAGTAGCGCCGCAGGCTTTACCCTCACGCAGAAGCGAATCAAGCATAACATAATCAGTCAGGGGCTCGAAATTAAGCGTCATGGTAACATCAGCCTTCTTGTGTATGAGCCTGGCTGCCTCCACTATATCTTCCAGCCCCTTGCCGCGGGTGAGCTTGGTGCCGGTGCTGAGGGTTACGTGCTTCGCCATACCCTCTTTATAGGCGGCTTCAGCGACCTCGGCGACTTGAGCGGGGGTCTTGTCCATGTAGCCCGCCCACCAGCTCTCTATGGCGCAGAACTTGCAGCCTTTGCCGATTCTCTGGTAGCCGCACCGCTGATTCAGTACGGAGCGGAGGTGGTCGGGTTCGCCGATAACGGCGACATCGCT
The DNA here is from genome assembly GCA_964558675.1 of uncultured Dehalococcoidaceae bacterium. Classification (GTDB taxonomy): domain Bacteria; phylum Chloroflexota; class Dehalococcoidia; order Dehalococcoidales; family RBG-16-60-22; genus CAZLEY01. The sequence goes on from CAZLEY010000005.1 coordinate 30,910, forward strand.
CATCGGGATACCGTCACTGGTGGTCATGTCATAATACTCGGGGCGGGGCATCATGGTGATACCCGTGTATTTTCTGCCATTCTTCCGGATTTCATACCTGCCCGAGTCGGCCTTGACCACGTGGAACGGTGTTTTTTTGGAAAATTTGCCGTTAATTATAAGGACAGTGGTAAATAAGCCGGTTACCGGCTGCTCCAGAAGGAAGACGAATCTTCCCCTCTTTATAGCCGGTGCGTTCCACTCCCTTTCAAGTTCGTCCTGTAGTTCCGGCGGAACGAGCACCCCGTTCGCCTGGAGCTCGATCTTTATCCTGCCCAGTACACCAGTTTCATCCGTGTAAGTTTTTATTGCCATGTTCGACATAACGTATTTCCCTCCTGCATTTAACTAACTCTGTTTCCGCTTACCTGATACACTTTATATAGTTCTACCGGGTTCCGAATCTGGCCACATCCTTTATAGCGCTGAAACCGCCGCCCCGGACACAGCCGGCCTTACAGGCGCACAGGTCCAGTCCGTGTTTTCTATAGATGCCTACTGCCTGCTCGTAGAGTGAAATCATCCTGTCAGCCCCCGGTGCCTCCATATCCTCATAGGCAGCGCCTATAGCCGGACTGTGCGGCACCAGAAATGTCATTACCCCGTGAGAGGCGGCTATTTCAACACCCTTCAGAATTGATTCGTCTTCTTCACCAATGCCGGCAACAGCCACGGTGAACACCTCATTATCACCAAATATCTCAAGGCATTTTTCCCAGGTGCTGATATACGTGGCTACGGGAATCTTGCCTTTCGCCGGCATCACCTCCTGACGGAGGCTCTCGTCAAAGCATTCAATGTTGCAGGAGACAGTGGTGACACCCGCCTGTCTCGCCTCCTTCAGGAGAGAATCAAGAAGGGAATAATCATCAATTGGTTCAAACTCAAGCATGATGGGGATGTTTGCCCTTGATTGTATCAACTTAGCCGTCTCCGCCAGGTGTTCAAGTCCCTTGCCCTCGGTGTTCAGGGTGGCCGTTGTTAGAGACACGTGCTGTGCCACTCCTTCGTTAACCGCTGCCGCAACGGTATCAGCGATTTCTGGCAGGGCTTTCTCGATGTTTGCGTCCCACCAGTGCTGTATGGCGCAAAATCGGCATGCCTCGCCTGTCTGGTGATAGTAACAACGTTGGTTCACCACCGAGCGTAAGTGTCCCGGCCCCACGACCACCGCCAGCTTGTGCCCGGGAATGCCGCTACCGGTAATGCTGTCATAAAATTCCGGACGCGGCAGCAATGTGATATCTGTGTACTTCTCGTCATCCTTCCAGACTTCATACCGGTTGGAGCCATTCCTGACCAGGTGAAAGGGTGATGCCGATACTCGTTTCCCGTTGACGATAAAAGCCGGGACCAGCTCGCCCTTATTTTCAGGCGATTCAAGGCATAAGACCATTCTCCCGGTTTTAATGGATGGGACATTGCACCTTGTTTCCAGTTCACCTGTCAGTTCCTGGGGAATTTTCACGCCTCTCGACTGTAGCTCGGCTTTTTTTCTGGCTAATGAATCTGACCTGTTCATAATATTGCTCTTAATTATATTAGTTGCTTGTGTCACTTTTTATATTTGAGCTAGAAAAATAGTCAGCAATATGGCTGCTGAAATTACCAGCCGGAATATTGTAAGGGCAGTGAAAGCCCTGAGTTCTTTACCCTTGTTCAGGGTGTCCTTATATAACCTCAACCCGCCAATCAGGGCGTAAGTACCGGCAGCTATCACCAGAATGAGGTAGAGAATGCCCAGAGGAGCTAAAAAGACCAGTAATATGCTTAGTATCAATGTCAGGCAGGTGAAAACTACTCCAATTTTCACGGCAGCTTGCGGCGAAGGCTTGAAGAAGAGCGCCGGCGGCGCCTTGATATCCGGCTTATGCCCGGCATCTGGCATTATGTGCGTGGGATAATAAATCATGATATGGGCTGTCTGCCAGGCAACACCGAGGATATAAAGATACCAGGGGAGGAAACTGCTAAACAGTGTTTCCGGGGAGAACGCTGCCCAGCCCCCCAGGTAAATCAGCCCCACGATGGGCGGTAGTGATAGATAGCCGACCCTGTCGCGAAGGTAGATAGAGTAAAAGCCGCCCAGGATAATCGCCAGAAGAAGAATAGAGAAAGTCAGCGGATTAAAAACCAGCCAGACTATAGCCAGGCTGATGGCAAACGATGCTATTACCACCAGTAAGGCTTCGCTGGGTCTTACTCTACCCGATGGTATGGCGCGGGTCGGCCAGATATGCCTGTCCCTCTCCCGGTCCATGTAATCGTTAAAGACATTGACGGCGCATGAGGCAAAGGCTACGGCCAAGAAGCCGAGGAGACACTCCGTGAGCGAAGGGTAGCCTCCCGATGCCAGTACGGCGGCGCTGGCAGCGTTTAGCGGTGTTAAAATAAAAAAGGCAGGCCGGATTATAGTCACAAAGCCTGACAGCCTGTACTTAAAGCTCGACGCATGCCGGACAGCAAGCCCCTGGCCTGAGCCGGTCAGCGTTAGGGCATCCTGGCGAACATTTGCTGGTGCACTTACTTTAATCGAATTCATCATCAGAACCTGTAGCTGATGCCGTACCCGCCCATGGGGTATTCCCAGACTATCGCTCCCTGGTCGCAGATGATGCGGCAGGTTCCGCATTCCAGGCAACCTTCCCAGGAGAAGACGACATTGCCATCATCATTCAGAGTATAGTTTTCCGCGGGGCATATATAGGTGCATAGTTTATGTGGGCACCGGCGGCATACTTCCTGGTCCACTTTTATATGCGGTTCATTGCCAACATGAAATAAGTTCAAGGCTAACTTATCGTCGGTCTTCATATAAAGGCTATCGCTCCCTTCAAACACTTCCAGAGGAAACTTACGGTTGGACACATTCTAGAGATAAATCGTTGTAGTCTGTTGCGGCGTCTCAAGACGGCATTATCACGGGTATAATAATCACGCAGGTTCGCCCGGAATCTTTTGAGCATTCCGAATTCATGCCGGCGCTTGGGCATCTCATTCACGGCAAAATAGTCGGTGGCTATCTGGGTTATCGCGTCGAAGTAGCCATTGAAGAACTCGGGATACGCCTCGGCGAAGCGGTTCAGTTTCCGGTACCTTTTCAGGTCTTTCATGACAAAGCTTTCGCTTAAAAGCTTCTGATAGCGGGAAAGGCTTTTCTCAGAGTAATCGCCTTTCTTCCTGGCCTCAAGTACCGTCTTCGCCGCTGCCTCGCCGGAAGCCATGGCGAAGTTGGTACCCTCATAATGTATTGAGGCGTTGAGAAAACGGGCCGCATCGCCGGCGATAAGCAGTCCGCCGGTGTAATACTTCGGGGTGAAATCATAGCCACCGTCCGGGGCCAGGTGCGCCTGGTATTCCACGGTCTTGCCACCCTTGAGATAGTTCCTGACGAAAGGGTGCTCCTTGAAATGCTCCATTAGTTCCGTAGCTTTGTACCGGCCTGCCGTCAGGGGCTCAACGCTTATCCAGGTGACTACGGATAGAGTATCCAGGTTCGTATAGATATTGCCGCCGCCCCAGATACCTTTCGTGGCGTCGCCGGCTATGTATTTCAGTTCGACACCTTCGTTGCCGCTGAGGTTAAAGCGCTCCTCGATTACCTCACGGGGAAGCTCAATTACCTCTTTCATACCCAGAGATACCTGGCGCGGCCTGAACTCCTTCCTCAGGTCGGCTTTCCTAGCGAGGAGAGAATTGACGCCGTCAGCCGCAATAACGGCATCGGCATAGACTTCACCATCTTCTCCCCTGGCTTTCACGCCGACGACCCTGTTGCCTTCCCACAGCAAATCATCAATCACCGTATCGGTGATAAGCATCGCCCCGGCTTCCCGGGCCTTCCGGGCATACCAGCTATCAAACTTGGATCGGTATACGGTAAAGCTATTATTGTAGGGTGGCTGGTTGTTCTCCTCGCTCTCCACGCCGACAGACACCGCGTTATTCTCTGAGATGATGTATATTCTCAGTCCTTTAATATGGCGCTCTACGGGCGCTTCTTCCCAGAAGTTGGGTATGAGGCGGTTGAGGATGGGGGTGTAAAGGATGCCGCCGAAGACATTCTTGGCTCCGGGGTGCGCCCCACGCTCCACCAGCAGGACTTCCGCTCCTGCCCTGGCTAGGACGTAGGCGGCCGTTGTCCCGGCAGGACCGGCGCCAACAACGATGACATCGAATTTTTCAGGGTTACCCACTTTTATGCAGCCTTCTTCTTGCGTATTTTGCCCTCTTGCCCGAAGGGAACCATGCCAATATCGCCTTCATACCCCTGCAACCTGTATGCCCCTCTCGGCAGGTCTTTCATGTCTTCCTTCTCCACCTTGTATATCTTGCACAGCAAGCAGGTGAGGTCGGGCGCGCCGTACATCGGGTCGAAGTGCTCATTGGAAGTAAGAACATCGGGACTGGATATGGTCAGTCCGTGGAGCGGAGCGGGTTCCTCGGGGTAGAAGCAGTTGCCTGTCGCCATAACCACGCGGGGGTCAATGCCGGGGAACACCCGGGCTACCTGTCTGATGCGGCCCCTTGGTGATTCAATCCACATCCAGTCGCCATCCTTTATCCCATGCTTTTCGGCTGTATCGGGGTTGATTTGGGCAATCGGGTAAACCCCGAAGCTTCTCAGCCACGGTATGTTCCGGTATTGACTGAGGAAGTAGAACGGCTGACGGTACCCACTGGTAAGGACGTAGGGGTATTCTTCGGCCAGTTCTGGTGTGGAAGAGGGACTTTCGCCTGGCTCGACGAAGTACGGCAGCGGGTCGTAACCCAGACCTTGAAGGACTGTTGAATATAGCTCCAGCTTTCCGGTAGGGGTGGGGAAACCACCCCCCTGCCTCCAGTAGTCCGTCTTGTATTTATAGTAGACCTGCTCCCTGCCTGTCCTGGCCACAACCGCCTTCTCGCTGAATTCCTTCCAGGTTATTTTCCCTTGCCTCAGTTGATAATCCAGCATCTCTTCCACGGTGTTCCAGGGCCAGTATTCAGGAGCCACCCGTTTACCTATCTCCAGAGCCACCTTGTTATCCGGCCAGGCCTCGCCCGGAGGCTCGACGCACTTGTTGATGGCTTCAATCATAAAGCGAGGGTGCATGTCAAAAATATCATCCATTTCCAGCCAGTGAGCTGCCGGCAGCACTATATCGGCGTGTTCTGCCTGCGGCCCCATAAAATGGTCAAGCTGGACGAGGAAGAGGTCTTCCTTTTCGAAGGCTTTTATCACGTACCCTGTATTCGCCAGGTGGACTATCTGCTGCCCGGCTATGGCAATCCACACCCTTATTCTATCGGGATGGTCTTCCACTATTTCCTTAATTACGGTATCGGAGTGGGAGGTGCGGGCAGCGCCCATTTTATATGTATCGCCACCTCTTATTCTGTTCTTCATTTCGTCCGTTATGGGAATTTCAAAGATGAAGTCTTCCATCAGACCGGTATCCGGCAGTACCCAGCTCATCATGCTGCCCGGTCTTTCGATGTTGCCGGTTATCCCCAGTAAGTCAACTACGGCTCTCATGGTCTGGCCGCAGTTGGCCTGTCTTTCTATGGAACTGCCGACCTGAATAGTCCCCGGGGTATCTATGGCAAACAGGCGGGCGGCGTTTATGATTTTTTCCTCGGGAATCCAGGTAATTTCGGCCACTTTTTGTGGAGGGTACTCCTGTGCCCTTTCCTTTAGTTCGTCGAAACCGTATGTCCAGTTCTCGACAAACTCCTTGTCGTATATCCCCTCGTTGATGATGACATTCATCATGCCGAGGAGCAGGGCAGCGTCGGTGCCGGGTCTGATTTGCAGCCACTCCGTTGCCCTTGAGGTCATGGCGGTTGCCCTGGGGTCGATAACAATCAGATTCTTCACATGGTCCAGTGATTTCATGAAATAATACGCCATTTCACCGTCGGCACTGCTTATTTCCAGTTGCTTGGCCAGGACTATTTGCGTCTTGGGGTATTCCCCTCCCCAGCCGTGGTAGTCACAGTAAAGCCGGCCGTAGCCCGTTACCAGTCCGTATATACCCAGCCTCGGGCTGTGGCAGATATAGCCCGGGGTTATCGTGTTGCCGGAACCTATGGACCGGGCCAGACGGTGAATATAGCGGTTACAGCCCCGGCCGGTTCCCTGGGATACCGCTATGGTATGCGGACCGTATTTCTCCCTGGCTTCGTTTATCTTTTGGGCAATGGTATCCAGCGCCTCGTCCCAGCTTATCCTCTGCCATTTCCCTTCACCTCTTTTACCAGTCCTTTTCAGGGGATATTTAAGCCGGTACGGGTTGTTAATGTGCTGTAAGGACGATAGTCCCTTGGCGCACATCGTACCGCTGGTCGGGGTCTCCGGATTTCCTTCTACGTGAATAATAACGCCGTCCTCAACCGTAACCAGGACGCCGCAGCCGCCGTGGCAGCCTTTGCAGGTGGTCTTGACTATCTTCTTTTCACCCATTTAATAGCTCCTCAAAATCCTTAATGGTAAGCAGATGTGGTCACCGGCAGTATCGGATTATGTATGCCGGCTTTCAGCAGGACATACTTGAGAGCGACCGCACCAAGTGTATGCAATACAACAGCGGTGATTAATAACGGAACCGAGGCTTCGCCGGCGAAGTAACTGGAAACTGATATGGCTAATGGTATGATGATGCCAAGGATAATGACGCCTACCCAGAAAGGTATGGCCAGTCTCCCTCTCACCAGGAGCATTGCCGAGTATTTAGCCGTCTTTGAGGTGTAAGTGGCATTCCAGAGATATACAATTATCAGTATGATGTTAGCAATCAACACAATACGGCTGCCGGTCTCGACGGCTGCGATATTTACAGAGGTATCCACCAGGCCGACGGCCAGCATCAGGGCAAACCCGTCAGCGACGCCGGCGAGGAGCAGAATCAGGGGTAGCATGGCCGTATTCCAGAAGGGAATACTCCGGCAGTAGCTCATGATAAAACCGCTGTATATGCCCACGAGGAAGGCAGCTATGCCGCCCAGTACCCTGAACACGATATCCCAGGCGTCCCAGGCGGTACCGGGGAAGACATTTATAGCCAGGTAGGTAACAACAAGCTGTATAAAAACAATGCTGCCAAATAAAATGGTAAAAGTAATGCCCCGGGTAAACCAGGAAGTCTTCCAGGCATCGGTAAAGGGCGGTATTGTTCGCCAGAAACGGAGCGGCTTGCCGAAGTAAATAAGGTGCGGCGGCAATTTCAAGAACATGATGATAAGCCAGGCAACCAGCATGCCCCACCAGTTACTGTAAAATAACGAAATCAGGTAGAGGCCGGCACCAAGCGACGTAAATACCTCGGCAACCCAGACCAGTATACCCTTACGCTCTATCCATTCAGTCTGCGGGGTGGGTTTCACCATCCACTCGTGGTTTACCATCCACTGACGTAATGCCATCTTCAGGCTCCTCTCCGTCCTTTATCGATGTAATATACTGAAGGGTCGGTATCATATTCGGGATGAAGCTGGAATCCTCTACTATTGCGTATAAGCTGCCTTACTTCGCTTTCAGGGTCGTCCAGGTCACCGAAGGTAAGTGCCCTGGCCGGGCAGGTATTGACGCAGGCAGGCGTGGCTTCACGGTCTACTCCCGGTTTTAGTCCCTTCGCCAGCCCGGCATCAATCCTTTCCATGCAGAAATTGCACTTCTCCGTCGTACCGACAGTGTGGGGGTATAACCGCTTGCCGGCTTTTTCAAACTCAGTCAGTTCGTAGCCGGGGAAATATCCCGTATCCTTGTCCTTTGAGAGGAAAATCCTGTTCTGGTAAGGACAGGCGATTATGCAATATCGGCAGCCAACGCACTTGTCTTGGTCAACCCAGACTATCCCATCTTCTCGCTGTTGCGTGGCATTGGTAGGGCAGACCTTGACGCAGGGCGCATCCTTACAGTGGTTGCACCGCACCGGGTACGTCGTCATTTCTTCGGCTGTCTCTTCCCAGGCAATCAACCTTGACCAGGTTATGCCGAGAGGAAGGAAGTGCTCGACCCTGCAGGCGGCTACGCAGCCATGACACCTCATGCACTTGCTTAAGTCTATGACCATTCCCCATCTCATGTACGTTTGTGTCCTTCCTTGACAATATGGTATATATTATGCATATGAACAATTAATTGAAAAGCAGAGCATCGATTTATATTTGTATGCGTAGTGAAATCCATGAAATATGCGATAATAATTAATGTGTAACTTATGTAACATAGTAACATCAGTTACACATATTGTCAATACCTTTTTTTAAAAAGTTTGGTATAATTACTTGGTATTAGGACGTTTTTTTAACTATCATGTATCGAATTTCAGCTTCGGTTTGACAAAACCGCTTAAGTTACTTACATTATGTCTTAAGCGTTATGTGAATATTTGCCCTTTATTAAGCTGATGTAACATGGCGGTTAATCTAAAAATACTGGCTAAAATGCAATACTTTGCTGGCCTTACTCCGGATGAGCTTGAGGAGGTCAGTAAGTATATCGCCTTTGAGAAAAGAATCGAGAAAGGGCAGACTCTACTGCTTGAAGGCGACCAGTCCGAATATATGTATTTGATAGCTTCCGGTGCGGTGAAAGTGTACAAAAGGTCAGCTAACAGAAAAGAACAGATTCTGAATATAGCTTCCACCGGGGAATCGCTTAACGATGTATCAACCTTTGATGGCGGCGCGTGCGCTATGGATATGCTAACGATGACTCCTGTACGTCTCTACGCCATAACCAAAAAAGATGTGAAGGCTCTCTTCACGGCATTTCCCAGGGTAGCTCTGAATGTGGCCGGAGTTCTGGCGGCTAAGGTCCGCCGTGATTCGTCTCTGGTGGAGGTACTATCATTTGACCAGGTTATCAGCCGTTTAGCTCGTCTGATTCTTAAGCAATCCGATGCCGGACAGGGTCTGTTACCACATTTTACGCAGCAGGACCTGGCGGCCATGGTTGGTACCAGCCGGGTAGTGGTCAACAGGTCTCTGCGGGTTATGGAGGAGAAAGGGGCCATAAGGCTGGAGCGCCGCCGCATTGTTATTACCGATGAACAGGCTTTGAAGAATCTGGTAAGGTAATCTTCGCCGCCGTTCCCGGGTATATTTTATATTATATACATTTTATATACATTCTAAAAAAATAAGAGGAGGATTTCATGGCTACATTGGAAGAATTGCAGGCGAGAATACAAAGACTGGATGACATAAAGCAGATAGAGAGGTTACAGAGAATCTACGGCTACTATCGCGACTACGAGGAGTGGGAGAAGGTCGTCGACCTTTTCAGTGATAACGCCGAGTCAGTAGAGGAATGTGACTATGGCGTCTATAAGGGCAAGGAAGGCGTCAGGCGGTATTACATCGACCTTCTCAAGGGCGGCAAGGACGCCAAACCCAGGACTGGCTACATGTCCATCGGTATGCAGATTCAGGGCGTGGTCACGGTTGATTCTGACGGCAAGACCGCTAAAGGCCGCTGGTACGGTTTCTTTGCGGAAGCCCGGCCTACGCTGACCTTGCATGAGGGGGAACTCAGGCAGTTGTGGGCTCACGGCATTTACGAGAACGAGTATGTCAAGGAGGATGGCAAGTGGATGTTTAAAAAACTCCATTTCTTCCTTAATTTCCGCACGCCGTACGAGGACGGCTGGCTCAAGACCCCGGTTGTCGGCCATAACGGCCCCAGCTTAGAAGTACCTCCGGATGCTCCGCCCACTACCTGGCGCCCCTATCCGTTCGGGTATCACTTCCCGGTTCATTTCAAGCATCCTATTACCGGACAATAAGAAAAAGGTGATATGTCATGAATCTTGAAGAGCTGGAAAAGCGGGTAACTCTCCTTGAAGATATTCAGGAGATAGAAAACCTTCAGAAAATGTACGGTTACTACTTCGATACCGGGATGTATCAGGAGGTAATCGACCTTTTCTCCGAGAATACGGAGTCGGTTGAAGTCACCGACCACGGGGTGTTCCGGGGGAAGGAGGGAGTCGTCAGGATGTATGCCGGTATGGTAGGTGTGAAGCGCCCCGGCTGGATGTTTTTTGAGGTCATGCAGTCGCAGGGCGTTATCTACGTAGCCCCGGACGGAAAGGCCGCCACGGGACGCTGGTATACCCCGTCGTTCGAATGCCGGCCTTTCGGCGGTACGAAGAAGCAGACCTGGCAGTTCGGGGTCTATGACAACGAATATATCAAGGAAAACGGGAAGTGGTATTTCAAGAAGCTGCACTGGAACATCACGTACTGGACCTCATTCGAGAGGGGGTTCCTCAAGGTCCCCAGGCTATCGGACACGCCGTTTCCCCACGCCGATGCCCCGGCGACGGCCTATCATCCCTATCCGTCAGGACATCACGTTCCCTATCCCTTTAAACACCCGGTTACCGGCGAGTAAATAAAAAAGGTGGTGAACTATGAATCTTGAAGAACTGGAAAAGCAGGTACAGCTCCAGGAGGACATCCAGGAGATTGAGCACCTTCAGAGGACATATGGCTATTATTTCGATACCAACATGTGGGGCGAGATTGTCGATTTGTTCTCCGATAACACCGAGTCCGTGGAGATAGTCGATCACGGCGTCTTCTACGGCAAGAAGGGGGTAAAAAGGGTATATGCAGACATGATAGGAGGTAAAGATAGAGGTCCTTCCCCGGCCTGGATGCAGTTCATCGTCATGCAGATTGGCGCGGTTATTGACGTTTCGCCCGACGGCAAGTCCGCCCGGGGAAGATGGCAGACCTGGCTATGTGAATCCAAGCCGTACGGTGCTTTCGCCAGGCAGGAGTGGCTGCACGGTTATTACGAGAATAAGTATGTCAAAGAGGATGGCAGGTGGAAGTTCTCACTGCTGCACTGGAATAACACCTTCTGCTCTCCCATCGAAGACGGGTGGCTGAACTTACCGCTAATGGGCTGGATGCCTGTTCCCGATGCGGACGCGCCGCCGACAGCGTTCCACCCTTACCCCGACTTTATTAATAATGTCCCTTATCACTACAAACACCCCATTACCGGTGAATAAACCGATAACGGGATATTCTTGTTAAAGGTGGAGGGGACTTTTCGTCCCCCGGCTGTTCGGTACGAAGAGGGAAATGTCCATCATTTCTCTAGCGACCTATTCAAGGACACAATAGAAAGGCTGATTATAATGTCAGATGAGGAAGATAGATTGAAAGCTCGCAGTAAAACCGGGCACGTAGCGTCTCCGGTTTCGGAAGGGGCAGTCAAGACGTTTATTAAAGGGATGGCTCTCGGCGGTCACGGAGCTATGCCCGCCGCTATTGACACTAAAAACGGCAAAATAGTCAGGATAAGGCCATTACATCTGGACTGGAAATACGACAAGAAAGAATTCAATCCCTGGAAGATTGAGGTGCGTGGCAATACCTTTAAACCGTCTATGAAAATCTTTCAGCCTCCCTTCAATCTTGCCTATAAAAAGCGCGTTTACTCTCCTAACAGGATTAAATACCCCCTGAAGAGGGTCGATTGGGATCCGAATGGGGAGAGAAACCCGCAGAATAGAGGTAAGAGCAAGTTCAAGAGAATTACCTGGGACGAGGCGACAGATATAATAGCCGGCGAGATAAAAAGAATAAAAGCGGAATACGGTTCGTATGCCATATTGGCACAGGGAGATGGACACGGAGAATCCAAAATCGTGCACGCCGCCCATGGCTGCCAGTACGAGTTTCTCAAGCTTCTGGGGGGCAGCACCTTTCAGCAGAGAAGCCCGGATAGCTGGGAGGGATGGTACTGGGGGGCCAAGCATGTCTGGGGAATGGACAAGACCGTGGGTTTGATGGACCCGCAGACCAATATAGTCAAGGATATGTCTGAAAATGCTGAAATGCTGCTGTTCTGGGGGTGTGACCCGGAAACTACCCCCTACTTTTATCTGGCGGGATTACCGAGTCAGCTTTGCTATTTCTGGTCAAAAGCCGGTATAAAACAAATATACATATGTCCCGACCTGAACTATGGAGCCGCCGTTCATGCCGATAAATGGATACCAGTACTGCCCAACACGGATACGGCTCTGCAACTCGCTATAGCCTATATCTGGATAACCGAAGGCACTTACGACAAGGACTATGTGGCCAGGCATACCGTCGGTTTTGAACAATTCTCAGATTATGTTACGGGTAAGGAAGATGGCATCCCCAAGACACCGGAGTGGGCTTCGCCAAAATGCGGTGTGCCGGAATGGACGATTAAGGCGTTGGCCAGGGAATTCGCCGTGAAAACCACTTCTATAATACACTCCTTCGGCGGTTCCTATATCCGCGGGCCATACTCAAGTGAGCCCGCCAGATTGGAAGTTATATTGCTGGGTATGCAGGGACTTGGGAAACCTGGAGTCCACCAGCAGAGCTGGTGGAAAGGGTTCCCCAGAGCCGTGGCAATGCCAACCGAGACTCCGGCCAGACAGGGTTCCTACTATGGATGGTTCTTCCCTCCTCCACCACAGGTTCTGCCGAAGACGCTTATTCAAAAGGCTATTCTCAGTGATGAGCCTATCAACTGGTACGGCAGCTCGGCACAGGTCTGCCCGACTGAAGACCAGTTTAAGAAATACACCTATCCCATATCGGAAGAAGAGGGCGGCGCGGAAATACACATGGTCTGGAGTGATACTCCATGCCGTACGACTTGCTGGAATGGCGGCAACGATACTATAGAGGCCTTCCAGAACCCTAAGCTCGAATGCATTGTCGTCCAGCACCAGTGGCTTGAGAACGATACTCTGCTAGCCGACATAATATTGCCGGTTAACACCAAATTAGAAGAACAGGATTTTGGCATAGACCGTGATTCACAGTTCTTCAGTATCTTCCTTGAAGGAAAAAGTATCGAGCCCGTTGGCGAGTCCAGGAGCGACTACGAGATAGTATGCGAAGTAGCCAGAAAACTTGGCCTGTATGGAGAATTTACCAGAGGTAAGACGGTAGAGGAATGGATAAAATACGGCTATGAAAACTCAAACATTCAGGGGCTGGTCAGCTGGGAGGAGCTTAAAGAAAAGCAGTATTACGTCGTCCCAACAGCACCGGATTGGGAAAAAGACCTGGCCGGCCTGGCAAATTTCTACAAGGACCCCGAAGCCAATCCCCTGGGAACGCCGTCAGGAAAGCTGGAGTTCTATTCAGAGAGAATAGCCCGGTACTTCCCGGATGACAGGGAGAGGCCGCCGGTACCGCACTGGATTGAAAAGAGCGTAATGCATGATGAAAGGCTTTCCAGCAAAAGGGCCAGGAGGTATCCCCTGCTGTTAATGTCCAATCACCCCAGGTGGAGATTGCATGCTCAGTGTGACGATATATCGTGGACAAGGGAAATTCCGACATGCAAGGTCATGGGGTTGGACGGCTACATGTACGAGCCCCTGTGGCTTAATCCAGATGAGGCAGCCAGGCGAGGCATTAAGAATGGCGATATCGTTAAGGTCTTCAACGAGAGGGGCGCTGTCCTCGGTGGTGCCTGCGTAACCGAAAGGCTGATGCCCGGAGTTGCCTATATGGACCACGGGGCAAGGTGTGACTGGATAATACCCGGAGATCTAGACCGGGGTGGTGCCATTAATCTGATATCTCCCGAAGGTACTACCTCTACAAACTGCGTCGGGCAGGCTACGAGCGGTTACTTGATTGAGGTGGAAAAGGTCAGTACAGAGCAGATGGAAGAATGGAAGCAGCGATATCCAGAAGCGTTCGAAAGAGAGTATGACCCGGCTTCCGGACTTCGATTTAATGCCTGGGTTCAGGGAACTACACAGATATAAACAGACTCTATAAACGGTGACAGTCTACAAATTTAAAATAGAAGTGATTTCGGTAGCATACAATAGGGGGGCTATATTAGCCCCCCTTATTATTTCGTCGAGTATTGATTAAAAACTAATGCCGGTTTAGTGCAACAGGCTTATCCTGGTTTCATCAGATTGGGCAGAAATAGCACGATATCAGGAAAAGCAATGAGAAGAATCAGGCAAATAATCATTGATGCCAGGAACGGGAATACGCCTCTGAAAATGGTAAATATGGGTACATCCTTTATCATTCCAGAAAGCGCATAGACCACGATTCCCACCGGCGGGGTTATGCCTCCCATTAATATTGTCATGACGATGAGGACGGAAAGCCAGACGGGGTCATAACCCATATTAACAAGCACGGGGTGGAGGACCGGTGCTGTAATCAGGACGATAGGAATAATATCCACGACGAAACCGAGGATGATGTAGACTATCAGTGTGAGTACCAGAATAACGAAACGTGGAAGCTCAAGCGCGGCAATACCTTCCGACAGGTTTAGTGGTATCTCCGAAACTGTAACAAATCGCGTGAAAATCATGGCGCCGATGATAAGAAGAAACAGCTTACCCGTCAGAAGGGCCGTATCGCCAATACCGCCTGAAAAAGCCTGCCATGTCAGGCGCCTGAATATGAACCCGATTACGAGCGCTCCAAAGACACCGATAGCGGCGGCTTCGGTCGGTGTGAACAGGCCGCCGTAGATGCCTCCCAGTACCAGTACAATCAGCAGGAAACTGCCCAGGATATAGCGAATTGACTTGAACCTTTCGCCCCAGGTGGCTCGGGGAGAAGGCGTGGCCAGCGAAGGATCAATCTTACACCAACCTATAATCGAGACTATGAAAAGGACGGCGAGCAGTACTCCGGGGAATATGCCAGCTATAAAAAGTACGCCTATAGACTGTTCGGTTATTATGGCGTAGATAACAAATGCCAGACTGGGAGGTATCAGCAAGCCCAGATTGCCCGCTGAAGCGAGGATACCCGTCGATAGTACATCCTTGTATTTGTACTTACGCATTTCAGGGAGAGCTATCGTTCCTATGGCGGCGGCTGTGGCTACGGCATCACCGCATATGGCCCCGAATATCGTGCAGGCCGCTGTAGCCGCCATGGCCAGGCCTCCCCTGACGTGCCCCAGCCATTTGTTCATAACGTAGAACAGGTCCGTACTTAACCCCAGGCGCATAGCGAGAAAGCCCATAGCGATGAAGAGTGGTATGACACCAAGATTGAAGTCCGAAGCCGTTCGAAAAGCCTGAATACTGAGCACTGAGAGTCCCGCATCCCAGCCCCGGATGACGCTGAATCCTATGAATCCAACGATGGCCATGACAATGCCAATGGGCATGTTTAGAAAGAGGAGTATAAAAAAAAGCCCCAGGCCTATGGCGCCTACCAGGCCGGCACTCATAGCTCCTCCTTGCCTCTTACGGCATCAATAAACCTGACAAAAAGCATAAGGCCTGCCCATATGGCACCGAAGGCCACAACGAAAATAAAAGGATAGATTGGGATGTCCAGTATTTGGGACTCGGCATGCATTCTCTGCTGCTGCAGTGCGTAGACTATGCTCTGCCAGCCAATAGCAAGCAATACCAGCGAACTGACAACGTCAAATGCACGCCTGAGGAAGTTTCTTACTCGTTCCGGGAAACGGGCTACCAGCACGTCAACGCTTATGTGCCTTTCCCGGCCGGTGCTGTACAGAATTGAGCCCCAGACCACAAATACAAGTCCGAATCCCATGAGCTCGTAGCTGAATCCCAGGGGGTTATTGAACGCACGGCGTAAGGTAACATCTACGACTACCATGAGCACGACAAGAATCATTACCAGTGCCATAGCAACAATAGCCCAGTTCCCTACCTTAAAAAGTAGCTTTTTAAGAAAACTGCCTGTTCTCAGCCACATCTAAAATTCTCTTTATTTGGCAAACTCTTTCGCCAGAGCGTAAGCTTCCTCCAGGATGTCCTTGGCAGGTATCCCCTTGTCTTCATTCTCCTCTATCCAGTCATCGCGGACGACGGTAGTAGCTTCCACCCACCGTTCCCTTTCATCGTCGGTAATGTAGTAAACCGGAGGATTACCCACTTCGGCATCGTGCCCTCCAATGATGCCAAGGAACTTCTGGTCCTCTTCATCAAACATGGCGCCACAGCGCTGTGAGAAAGCCAGTCCCGTTGTTTCGTCAAACACCTTCTTGATGTCCTCGGGTAGTTCGTTCCAGGCATCAAGGTTCATGTACATCGGCATTATATTGACCCACATATTGATATTGCCGGTGCGGTACTTCGTTACCTCGAATTCATGGAAAATAAATGCCTTCTCCCAGTTGGTCGCCAGGCCATCTACTATACCTGTCTCAAGTGCCGTGTACATTTCTCCTGACGGTATGTAGGTGGCCGTTGCACCTAATGCTTCCAGAGTATCCAGCCCTATATCCTGGCCGGTTGCCAGCTTCAGACCTTTCAAGTCTTCCATACTCTTAACCTGCTTGCCATTGTTGCACAGGTTGTCCGGAGCAACGGGGATTAACCAGAGGGGTTTGACATCCTTCAGGTCGGTATCCATCATATATTTTTCCATCAATTTCCAGTGTACCCAGCCCCCCATTTCAGCAGAGGTATACAGGAACGGTAAAGCGCTGACATTATTACGCAGCATAACGCCCGCCTGTCCACCAGACAGGACAATATCAGCCTGACGGTTCACAACCATACTGTAATGGTCGTCTTGGGCACCCAATGAAGAGGCAGAATAATGGGTTATTTCCACCCTGCCCCCGGTTTTTTCTCCTATCTCCGCAATCCATGGGTCTATCATGGCCGCAGCGGGTAAAGCCATTGGTGGTATCCAGGTACTTAGTTTTAATTCATAAGTTTTCCCCGGTTCGGGTTCGGGTGCTGGAGTCGGCTGTGGCTCTGGTTCCGGCTCTGTTTCGGTGCAGGCGGCTAAAGCCAGACTGCTGACCAGCACAATCATCAATACGACAAGGACCTTCTTCATTTTCATACCTCCTTCTTGTGATTAAATTAAGTTGTCATTATATGGCCAACATTAACAATTAATTTATTCAGCACCTCCTTTCGTATAGAATATATCCATTTCACGGTTCGTTTGAAATTAACTTCGGTGTGATTCTATTAACGAGATTGTATAAGGTGAAGAGTTGATGACTTGTGAATATTCGTATTGGCGATTAAGTTCCATTAAATGAATTGCCCGTTCCGTTCCAGGTTATTATACATTAACCGAGTTTTGTTAAGCAACCGTGAATGTCAGCCCCTATTCTGACGCTATACCTTCTCTGAGGCGGCGTTCAGTCCTGCCAGCCGACCGAAAGTCCAGGCCCGGCTGTGACTGAGGCCCGGTATAGTGGTCGGATACTGACTTCCGAAGAAAGAGCCGGAGGCGTTCCCGGCCGCGTAAAGCCCCGGAATCACATTTCTCTCTGTATCCAGTACCTGTAGGCTCGTGTTAATTTTCAGGCCGCCCAGAATCACCAGATAGAGAGACGTCATTTTACAGGCATAAAACAGCGGCTTCTCAAGAGTCGTCAACCGGTCGGGGTGCTTGCCAAAGTCCAGGTCTTTACCTTGCTGCGCCAGTTCGTTGTACCTGGCTACGGTCGCCTTGAATTTCTCGACGGGCACCTCCATCTTCTGCGCCAGCTCCTCAATAGTCGATGCTGTCAGTACATTCCCCTCTTCGATTGCATCGTCGAGCCACCTGTCATGCCACAGGTTGGTTGGCGGGCCCATATTTTTACAGCACTGGCTCCTCATTATCGGCACTTCCTGCTTCCACTTGTCGTCCCAGACTGACCAGGCAACATTGCCCGGCTGTTGCATGAGTTGGGAACATTCATAACCCCAGGGCAGGTCTTCATTCATGAACCGTTCTCCGTTCAGGTTCACATAAAGCCATGGCTGACGGCCCAGGTCAAAAAGTGACTCCCCTCCCCAGGCCGTGTAATCGAAAAGCATCGCACAATGCGGCGGGTCATCTATAGCCGCGCCAATCCACATAGCCATCTTATGGCCGTCGCCGGTATTTGGTTCGGTATCATAGGGGCCAGCAATCTGTTGCCTGGTATAAGCCAATTTAGTCATATCAGGGTACAGGCTGCGAAGCTCACTCACGCCTTTCCAGCAATACTCCTTAACCATCTTGCGGTCACTCCCGTAATCCCCGGTACAGAGGACTACCGCCTTGCCGGCGTTGAACTGGATGTATTCACCCGCTTTGTTTTGCGCAATAACACCGGTAACTCTGCCTTTTCCTTCTCTGATTAATCGCACCGCGGGAGTCTCGAAGCGAAAGTCTACCCCGTGCGCCCGGCTGTTATTCATCAGCATCTCGGCCAGACTCGCCTGCCAGCCATAGTTATTTGAATCGAAAACATGTATGACAGGGTAATTCGGGAAATACCATGGCTTGGTGGTCGTATCCAGGGCAACTTCTATATTGGCAGCTTCAGCCATATCCAGCAGCCAGTCCATAACACTATCACAATTATCCGCCCACACGTTAACCACTCTCTGGTTACCCCTGTAGGCAGCGGTCTCCATTATTGTGTATATGATTTGTCCCTTGTCGATTTCAATACCCGCCTTTTTCTGCATCCTGCTGGCGATGGCGGCATTATGAAGACCACGGAAGTTGTAGCCGGGTCCCTTTTCCAGCAGGATAGTTTTGGCACCTGCCTCTGCGGCCGAGAGGGCCGCGGTCAGTCCGGATATTCCGGCACCCAGTACAACGACATCTGCGGTTATTGTCTCCCTGATGTCTTTATCAGGAACCGGTGGTGGCGGGACCTCAAAGCTCGCTTTTTCTTCAGGACTCATAATCGTTTCTCCTTTCCTCGCTGCGTGCGGCGAATAGCCGCAAAGACGATTGCTCAGGGCGCTGTGATTCTAATAGCGTTTCTGCGAATTTAGCTTTTCAATCAGGGCGTCAGCTTTACTTGCTGGAAGTATATATTATTGAGTACGTTCTATTGTGACGTTAAGTTCCGTTATGTGAATTAGATGTTCCGTTTTCCCAATTATACATGGCATATTCCTTTTTTATCAAGTATTGCTTTTGATAGTAAACGGTAATGCCTCTTTTAAGACCGGTTGTAATAAATCGCCAGTTTTGATATTGTTCTTAGTGATAGACAGAGAGCGGAGGTAGTAATGCCCGGTAAGCGCAGGGAAGAATGGATAAAAAATATGCTGGAGCCGGCACTAAAGCGTTTTCCGGAGAGGCAGCCCGAATTCAACCTCACCTCGGGTATTGAAATTCAGCCCCTTTATACAGGCGATGACCTTCAGGGAGTTGACCTGGAAGCATCGCCGGGGTATCCGGGAGATTATCCCTTCGGGCGTGGCATTCAGCCCACAATGTACCGGGGTCGACTCTGGACTATGCGGCAGTATTCCGGCTTTGCCTCAGCCGAGGAATCCAACCGCCGCTACCGCTACCTTATGGAGCAAGGCCAGACCGGACTGAGCATTGCCTTTGACCTGCCCACCCAGATTGGTTACGACTCCGACCATCCTCTGGCGCGGGGTGAAGTGGGCAAGGTAGGCGTGCCTGTTGATACGCTCCATGATATGGAGGTTCTCTTCAGGGACATCCCGCTGGATAAAGTCAGCACTTCTATGACGATTAATGCCACCGCCCCGATACTGCTGGCTATGTATATTTCCCTTGCCCGGCGACAGGGAACAGACTTGTCTCGACTTGACGGCACTGTCCAGAATGACATCCTAAAGGAATACATCGCCCGCGGCACCTATATCTTCCCGCCCGGCCCGTCTTTAAGATTAACTACCGATATTTTTGAGTACTGCAGTCAAAATCTCCCCCGCTGGAATACCATCAGTATCAGCGGTTACCACATCCGTGAGGCCGGGTCGACGTCGGTGCAGGAAATCGCCTTTACCCTGGCCAATGGCATTGCCTATGTCCAGGCAGCTATAGAGCGGGGACTCAATGTTGACGATTTTGCCGGCCGTCTTTCTTTCTTCTTTGATGCTCATAATAACCTGCTGGAAGAAGTAGCCAAGTTCCGGGCAGCCAGAGTACTCTGGGCGAAAATTATGAAGGAGAGGTTTGGCGCCAGAGAGCCCCGTAGCTGTATGCTCCGCTTCCATACTCAGACGGCTGGATGCGCTCTCACGGCCCAGCAGCCCATCAATAATGTCGTCAGGGTGTCTATTCAGGCTCTGGCAGCTATACTCGGCGGCACGCAGTCGCTCCACACCAATTCCTACGACGAGGCTTATGCCACCCCCGGCGAGGAAGCCGTAACCGCGGCGCTGCGCACACAGCAAATTCTCGCCTATGAGAGCGGCGTTGCCGATTCGGTCGACCCGCTGGGCGGTTCGTGGATGGTGGAATCTCTGACGCGGGATATGGAGGAAGCGGCTGGTAAGTATATTGAGAAAATCGATTCCCAGGGCGGTGCTCTGGCAGCTATCGAGAGTGGTTTCCAGCAGCGTGAGATTCAGGAAAGCTCATACCGTTATCAGAAGGAAGTGGAGGCGGAAAGCAGGGTTATCGTGGGCGTGAATAAATTTATTACACCTTATTCAAAGATAGAGGGACTCGTCCGGGTTAATCCTGGGGAGGCGAAAGAGCAGATAGCCGCACTGAATAGTGTTAAGCAGAATCGCAACGCCGGTGATGTGGCTTCGGCACTGGAAAACCTGAAAAAGGTTGCCCGGGGTAATGAAAACACCATGCCTGCTTTTATTCGGTGCGTGGAAGCCTATGCCACAATGGGGGAAATCTGCGACACCCTTCGTGAAGTATTCGGTGTCCAGAGGGAGTTCCTTATTTTCTGAAACCTCCGGGGAAAATGCGCAAGGAGTAATACAATCGATGATTAAAAAGGTTCACCATATTGGTATTGCGGTAAAGAATCTCAAGGAGAGTATGGCTCTCTTCGAGCGTGTATTGGGAATAAAACCAGCCGCTATCGAGGACGCTCCCTGCCAGAAGGTGAACGAGGCTATTTACAGGGTTGGCGAAGGTGTGGAGATTGACCTCCTCGAACCGACCGGACCCGATAGCGCTGTTGCCAAGTTCCTGGAGAGGCGCGGTGAGGGTCTTCATCATATTTGTTTTGAGGTTGATGATGTTGATGCTGAATTAGAGGCGATGGAGAGGAAGGGGGTAGACCTGATTGACCGTAAGGGGAGAGATGGGGTGGCGGGTAAAATCGCTTTCATTCACCCCAAATCGGTAAACGGGGTACTTGTTGAGCTTGTCCAGCCCGGAAGCGAGGGAGAGTAATAGTCGATGAGCCGGGAAATGATACGGGTGCTGGTGGCCAAGCCGGGTCTGGACGGACATGACCGCGGCGCTAAGGTAGTGGCCCGTGCCCTGCGCGATGCTGGCATGGAGGTAATCTATACCGGCATACGCCAGACCCCTGAGATGATTGTCGAGGCAGCCCTCCAGGAAGATGTCGATGTTTTAGGGCTGAGCTGTCTCTCCGGAGCCCACATGGAGCTTTTCTCGGATGTTATGGAAAACCTTCGGCAGAAGGGCATGGATAATGTCCTGGTGCTGGCCGGCGGCATTATCCCCGAAGAAGATATCCCCGCCCTTGAAAAAATCGGCATTAAAGTTATCTTCGGTCCGGGCGTCCATACATCTGAAATTGTCGAGTCTATCAAGAAGCTGGCAGCGGATAGAAAGAAATAAGCCTCTCCACCCACCGCCCCGCCTCTTTGATTCTTTTCCCACCCGCCCGCCCTCGTAGCCTCGGCGGCTTGTCCTGTAAGATATCCCCCCCCCATACATGTCATTGCGAGGAGACGCAGGCGACGAAGCAATCTCTATCTTCGGCCTACCCTACTACTCTAAGCGGCTTATCCCTCGGTTTATCCCCCTTTGGTAAAGGGGGACCAAGGGGGATTTCTCTTTCATAAATCCCTCTCAAAATATCTCCCCCTCTCCAAACAGTAGATTGGAGAATGCACTTGATAATCATGTTTGGAGAGGGGGACACAGGTCGAAGACTCTTGGAGGGGTGAGGCAGAAAAATAACCTCTGTTATTGAACTCTGTTTGACAAACCTCAGTACATCCCATAAATTAAAGATATTAGAACGTAAATGTTAAAGGAGGATAGCTGCTTATGGAATGGGGAATGGCCAACCGCCTGGCGCAGTTAGTTCAGTCGGACGGACGTTGCCTCTTTATGCCTATTGACCACGGCTATTTCCAGGGCCCGACCAGGAAGCTGGAAGAGCCGGGCAAAACACTGGCGCCGATTTTGCCCTATGCCGATGCTGTCTTCGTTACCAGGGGCGTGCTGCGCTCGTCGATAGCCCCGGATAACACCAAACCGATTATTCTCAGGGTGTCCGGCGGCACCAGCATGGTCGGGGCTGACCTGGCTAATGAAGGCATCACCACCGATATTGATGAGGTTATACGGCTTAATGCTTCGGCGATGGGCCTTTCTATCTTCGTCGGCACCGACTACGAGAAAGAGTCACTGCTGAACCTTTCCAAGCTGGTAGACCAAGGTGAGAAGTATGGTATACCTGTAATGGCGGTTACGGCCGTGGGCAAGGAACTGGAGAAACGCGATGCCCGCTACCTTTCGCTTTCCTGTCGCATCGCCGCGGAGCTCGGTGCCAGGATAGTAAAGACCTATTGGTGTGAGGGCTTTGAAAAGGTGGTGAGGGGCTGTCCCGTGCCCGTAGTCATGGCAGGCGGACCCCGGACAAAAACAGAGCTTGAGGTATTCGAGTTTGTTCATGACGGCATACAGAAAGGTGCCATCGGCGTTAACCTGGGGAGGAATATCTGGCAGGACGCATATCCGGTGGCTGCGATAAAGGCGATACGCGCCATCGTGCATGATAATGCCACTCCAGAACAGGCGCAGGAAATTTACGATACAGTTAAAAATGAGTAGGTCATCGGATAATAAGATGCGCGTTGCCAGGTGGTATAACAACCGTGATGTGCGCGTGGAGGAAATGCCCGTACCGAAAATCGGGCCCGGCGAAATGCTGGTGCGCGTGGTTGCCAGCGGCATCTGCGGCAGCGATGTCATGGAGTGGTATCGCCTTGACCGGGCGCCGCTGGTGCTGGGACACGAAATTGCCGGCGAGGTCGTGGCGGCAGGAGAGGGCGTCGAGCGGTATAAAGTGGGTGACCGTATAGCTGTCGCCCATCATGTGCCCTGTAATACCTGTCACTACTGTCTGAGTGGCAACCATACTGCCTGCGATACCCTCCGCCGCACCAATTTCGACCCCGGTGGCTTTGCCGAGTACGTCCGCCTGCCGGCTATAAACGTTGACCGCGGCGTCTTTCCCCTGCCGGACGAGGTGTCTTTTGAAGATGCCACCTTTGTTGAGCCGCTGGCATGTGTCCTGCGGGGACAGAGGCGGGCAAATCTGCAGCCGGGTCAGGCCGTACTCGTTATCGGCAGTGGTATTTCCGGGTTGCTCCATATCCAGCTGGCCCGTGCACTGGGCACAGGCCGCATCGTGGCTACAGACATCAGCAGCTACCGGCTGGAGGCCGCGAAGCGATTAGGGGCTGATATGGCTATAAATGCTGATGAGTATTCACTGGACCACCTGCGTGAAGCGAACAATGGCCTTCTGGCTGACCTTGTCATTGTGTGCACCGGTGCCGTGCCGGCAGTCAGTCAGGCGTTATCATCGGTTGAGCGTGGCGGCACTATTCTTTTATTTGCGCCCACCGCCCCTGGCGTTACCATTCCCCTCTCTATTAATAACCTGTTCTGGCGCAGTGATATAACGCTTACCACTTCCTATGCCGGCAGCCCGGCCGATTATGCGGCGGCCCTCAGGCTCATCCGTGCCCGCCGCGTGCCGGTGCATGAGATGATTACCCATCGTCTGAGTCTGGAGGAAACGGGCCTGGGCTTTCAGCTTGTCGCCGGTGCTCAGGAATCACTCAAGGTCATTATCGAACCACAGCGATAGATACATAAGTCCTGATGATGGTGCATATCAGCATATCTTGATACCCTCCACCGGAGACTTGACAATGTATCCTGTCTCTGTTAGATTATTGGTTGCATAGGCTGGTGATGAATCCAGCTTTTTCTTTTATAATAGAATATTCTATTCCTATCGCTCTTCTTCCAATGCTGCCGGTATAGAATTACACCGGTCATTTATAATCAAATTCTCTCCTGATATACAGGAAGCTTATTAGACTCTGTGAAAAGGCAGGACAAAATGGAGATAGAGTATGGTACGTCTGTGGTAGACAAAGATAATAAGGCTCTGGGTAAGGTTGACTATATCATCATGGATAGCTGGTCAGGAGAGCCGCGTAAATTTATGGTGCGTCGCCAGGCAACAGGTGCGGCTGTGTACTTCACGCCTGAACATGTAGCCGAGGCAACCAAAGAAATGGTAAAACTTAATCTTTCTGTTGCAGAATTGGAACAGACTTGATGTGATTTTCATGGCCGAGGAAGGTGGAAAATGATAGAGATAAAGTGCCCTAACTGTGAATCTGTCGGGAAAATGTCCCTGGCTCAGACGTTGTATGAAGGCCCGTATCGCTGCTGGAAGTGCCGCAGTCTTTTTACCATAGTGCTGGCTAACAATAAATTACAGTCATGCAAACCGCTGAGTGAAGAGGAATTTGAGGCGTGGCAAGCATTACAAAAAGCTACCAGGCGGCCGTCCGAGGATGATTGAGCTTTAAGGAGCATGTGATATGATTGATGTAACTGAACGAGCCAAAAAAGAGTTGAAGGACATTCTAACTAAAAACGTTGAACACCCTGAGGCGTGTTTAAGGCTCAGGACAAATGAACAGGGACAACTCGGCCTGGGCATTGATATTGCCATGCCCGGAGACGAAGTTGTCGAGTACGAAGGCTTAAAACTACTTCTGGTGGAAAGTGAACTGGCCGGCGGCCTTGAAAACATGGCCATTGATGTCGAAGAGAGCGATGAAGGAAGCCAGCTGGTTATAATTGATACACCCGGGTAATACCACCATTCCTTACAAAGCTAAACTTGAATTCCATCATTTCTGTACTCACGTAGTATCAAACTACGGCCATCGCACCTATCATCAGGCTTATATGCATGCGTATTTATACCTAGTCTGTGTCGGCTGCCGCTAAGCATAAAACGAAGGCCGGATACCAAACTTTTAGGTGTTATTGGCAGTTGGAAATAGGCATAGTAACGGAAGTCGGTCAAAACGGCGGGATGGTAGGATGATATTGGAAATAAAAAAGGAGGCCAAAAAGATGCAGTTCGAAATGATAGTAGCGTTAGTAGTAGCCATCCCGATAATCCTGTTCCCAGCGGCTTTCGTTTGGTATCTTAACATCGGCGGTATTGTCCAGGCTGTTCGTGAGGCAAAGGCTGCCCGGGAGAAGAAAGCTGCCGCCGTCAAGACGACCGTCTAACGAATACCGAAAATTCGCGGGAAGGAGGTAGAGGAACTGAAGCCCGGCGAAACAGAAATAATGGACTCAAGCTAAGGCTGGATATTCCGAAAAGGGTATCCAGCCTTGCTGTATTAAGACAAGTAGTATGGAACTTATCATTCATTCTTCTCAAGTGACTTCAGCCTCATTGGAGTGCGCCAATTATGCCAGCTGCTGCCTGAACACAAACTAAAGCTGACAGAAGGACAATGCCTGCTACAGTAAATTTCCGGCCAAGGTGGGAGAACAAAGCCTTACGGTTCAACCACATATGGACTATGGCTCCTGCCGTCCACCCAAAATACCACCAGCGCCACCATGGCTCGGGTGTCTGTCCATCAGCCTCCACAATCATTATGCCGAGCGCAAATACAGTGAGGATTAAGACCACCAGCTGCCTTTTGCCTCTGGCTGATAGATTGGGCGTCCTCTTGAAAAATGAGAAATAAGGTCTGCGATTCAGCCAGAATACATGGAGCAGGATTATCACGGCAAATAAAGAAACGACATACCATTTGATAGTCGTAATTGCCGGTATCGGGCTGCCAGCCCACCACCAGTTACGCTGGTCTAATGCCCCGACCGCAAGCCAGAATATTATCAGACTAATGGCTAAGATACGCCTGGTCATTTTGGCACCTCCTTTGGCCGCTTTTATCTTAAAGGCAGACGACTGTTCGCGATAAATGCTTTGGATAAGGATTACATGTCCTTTGAGGTTGGCAAACTATTGTAATCCCTTATAGAATGGTTGTCAATACCGTTGGCTCCCTGATGCAGTATAGACATAGCTGGCGGTAAAGGCTATAATCTCAAATAGATATGGATTCTGAATCCAGGCTGCACACTCTTCTCGCCGGGGCGGAGATAGAAGCCGCCGTCAGTAGGCTGGCTGAAGAAGTTACCAGGGACTATCAGGATAAGCGCCCCATTCTTATCGGCATTCTCAAGGGCGTTTTTGTATTCATGGCGGACCTCGTGCGGCAACTTGATTTCCCGCTGGAAGTTGAGTTCGTCCGGTTGTCGAGCTACGGCAGCGGCCGGCAGACTTCAGGCAGGGTAGAGGTGGTGCAGGGGCTGAGTTGCCCGGTTAAAGAAAGGCATGTACTCGTGGTTGAGGATATTGTCGATACCGGTATCACCGTTGCTTTTCTCATAGATTACCTGAGGAATGAAGAGCCGGCCTCCCTGAAGCTCTGTACCCTGATGGACAAACCTTCCCGGCGGCGGGTTCCGGTTACCATCGATTATACTGGCTTTACCGTCCCGGACAAATTCCTGGTCGGCTACGGCCTGGACTGTGATGAGCAGTACCGCAATCTGCCCGATATAAGTTTTCTGGAGGACTGATTTTGAGCGAGTTGAGTCGCCTCATATCTGTAGCCAGAGGTGAATCTCCCGCCGACCTTGTTATGGCCAATGCCCGCGTGGTCAACACCCTTAACGGCGAGGTTGAGGATGGCAATGTGGCGATTTACGGCGGCAGGGTGGCCGGTGTGGGCAATTACCAGCAGGCGAAGAAGGTAATTGATTTGAAAGGCAGATATCTGGCGCCGGGTCTCATCAACGGCCATACCCATCTGGAAAGCTCCATGCTTGATGTCGGACAGTATGCCCGGGCGGTGGTGCCGCACGGTACATCGGCGATAGTGACCGACCTCCACGAGATTGCCAATGTTTCTGGCCTGGAGGGGATAAGATATGTGCTGGACTGCGCTCGCCGCCTGCCCTTGGATATGTTTTTAATGGCTCCTTCCTGTGTGCCGGCTACCCATCTGGAGACTTCCGGGGCCAGCATCGGTCCCGAAGATATTCGCCGTATATTGCGGTGGCGGGAATGTATCGGACTGGGTGAGGTGATGAACTACCCTGGCGTTCTGGCCGGCGATACCGCTATGCTGGGTAAAATCGAGGCAGCCAGAGGTCGGGTTATTGACGGCCATGCCCCAGGTTTGACCGAAAAAGACCTGTCTGCCTATATCGCTGCCGGCATGCGTTCCGACCACGAGTCTGTATCTCTGGATGAAGCCGAAGAGAAGTTAAAGCGGGGTATGTATGTCATGATAAGAGAGGGTTCGTCGGAGAAGAACCTGGATGCCCTGCTGCCTCTGGTTACCGATAAGACCTATAACCGGTGTCTTTTCGTGGTTGACGACCGCAGTTGCGTTGACCTGCTCCGGGACGGTGATATTGATGCCGTGGTGCGCCGGGCAATCCGCCTGGGGCTTGAGCCGGTAAGGGCCATTCAAATGGCAACTATCAATACCGCCGGGTATTTCCGGCTGGACGGGCTGGGGGCGGTTGCCCCCGGCTACTTTGCCAACCTGATTGTGCTTGAGGATTTGGCTGATTTTAATATAAGTACGGTCTTCTACCGGGGTCGACTGGTTGCCGAAGAGGGGCAGCCGGTATTCCCTTCCTATAAACCGGCAGGCAACAGACTGACCGATACGGTCAAAATTAAACCGTTTACCGTTGATGCACTAAGGCTGAGGGCCTCCGGAGAGAGCCAGCCGGTTATTGAGGCTGTCCCCGGGCAGATAATCACCCGGAAGAAGCGGGAGAGTGTCAGTATTAAAGATGGGGTGGTTGTGCCCGATACCAGCCGGGACATTCTGAAGCTGGCGGTGGTGGAGAGACATCACGGCACAGGCAACATCGGCCTGGGGCTGATTACCGGTTTTGGCTTAAAGAGGGGGGCTTTAGCTTCTTCTATCGCCCATGATTCGCATAATATCGTCGTGGTGGGCACCAGTGACATGGATATATATACGGCTATCAAAGAGGTTGAGCGCCTGCGTGGCGGTCTGGTCGTGGCAGTCGATGGCAAAGTCGTGGACAGTCTGGCCATGCCCATTGCCGGTTTGTTGTCTGCCGAGCCGCTGGAATCTGTAGTGGCCGGGCTGGAGAGGTTGGAGCGCACTGCCCGGGATTTGGGCACAACCCTGCCTTCTCCATTCGCCACTCTCTCGTTTCTGGCGCTGCCGGTAATCCCCGAGCTGAGGCTGACCGACCTTGGGCTGGTGGACGTGAATGAGTTTAAATTGATAGAATAATACAGCGATATTAGTGCTTTGAAGGAGAACAATATGCGCCTGTCATCTGCAGAGCCAATCTTTGAGAACCGCTATGACGCCGGGCGTCAGCTTGCCGAAAAGCTTTATGAATATGCAAATAAGCCTGTGGTGGTGCTGGGTATTCCCAACGGAGGCGTCGCCGTGGCCCTCAGTGTTGCCCTGGTGCTTGGCGTTGACCTTGACCTCGTCATATCCCGTAAAATACCCCTCCCCCTCAGCCCCGAGGGCGGTTTTGGTTCTGTGACCGATGATGGCACCATTATCTATAATGAGGAGGTCGTCAAGAAGGCTGGTTTGAGCCAGCAGCAGATAAACTATCAGGTCAGCCAGGTCAGGGCGGATATTCGTGACAGGAGCCTGCTCTATTTTCGGGACAGGCCGCCCCTCGCCGTCGGCGGCCGCACGGTGATAGTAGTGGATGACGGCCTGGCTTCAGGCTATACCATGAGGGCGGCGGTGGCGTCGTTGCGGCACCGTAATCCGGACAGAATAATCACGGCGGTGCCGGTTGCGCCGGAAGCTGTAGTAGAGGAGCTGGAGAAGATTGCCGATAGTGTGGTAACCTGTGCCGTCAGTTCCTCGCCGAGGTTCTACCTTTCAGATTATTACCGTTACTGGCATGAGATTACTGATGCCGAAGTTCTCCACTGCCTCAAGGAATGGCGGATGCGGCGCTACGGGCCCAAGATAGAGCTCCCCGAAAAGAAGCAGTTTGCCGAGTCATGACATTTTAATAGATGTCAGGCTAGTTCAGGTACCGGTTGCTGGTGAGAAATTCATCAATGTCCTGAGGCATGAATCTGCGGTCACGGCGATAGCCCAGCCGATAGACCTTAAGCGACCCTCTGTCACTCCACTGTCTGACCGTATTGGAGTGCACATGGAGAAGTCGAGCCACCTCCGAAACGGTTAGCATACGGGCCAGTGGTGCCGTATTTACTCTATCCCCCTTTGACATCCTCTACCTCAGCCCTGATAACCTGGTGCCTTTTCATATATTAACTGAAGTTAATATTACTTAACAATATGGCGAATATGTAAAAAATGTAGGGATATTCACCAGATTGTTATCCATGATGCCACCCATAAATACTTCATGCGTGATATAAAACAATAGAGGTAAATGAAAGTAATGTTAATAAAAGAATTTGACTTTTTAGGTAATGTAGAATACCATACTGTAGCATTACTATATTCAGATATGAATAACAAGGAGTTAACTAAGAAGGAAATAAAACATTAGCAAGTAGCCGGGGAAAACGTTATTGGGGGGTGTTGAGCTGTCGTCCTGGAGTGGTTACTTAGATGACAGGGAGCCAGTAGTGAAACCGACCCGAAGAGGTCGGTTTTATTATTTTCTGGAACAGGGGGGTGATTGATATCGGAGTAAGTCGATAAATAATCGTGGTTGACCGAAAAAAGGTGCGATGGCGCTCGGGAAAGACCGATTAATATATAAAAATAGTAAAGGTAATATATAAATATAATAAAGGAGAAATAAATTGAAAAAGAAAATTTTCAGCATAGTGTTCGCTCTTGTTCTCTTACTTACCCTGACTCTGGTGCCGGTAACGCCGGCGGCGGCAAACAGTGTTTCCTCTTCGACAATGGTATTCCAGGGAAACACGGATTTTCCCCTGACGTATAACAGCAGTGATGGAACATACAGCGGAGTTATACCGTGCGTGGTGGACGGTGGTTATGATGTCTATGCCAAAGAGGGGGCTACGGCATGGTTTGGTGACCAACCTGGAACTGTTCCTGTCTGGACTGCGGTTACCATCGCCGGAAACGATGCCTGGCCAACATGGGATCTCGATACGCCAGATTGGTATCAGTACAGTCTGAACCTTTACGAGGACAATGGTGTCCAGAAGTGGGCTATAAGTAACCACCCTGGTGCAACTGTAGACGATCCATGGTATGATACAGCGGCTTGGGGGTCAACTGGTAAACAGGCATGCGGAGTTCCCATGTCGGGGACGATGGACTGGAATGCCATGCATGCTATGGAAACGGACACAGGAGCGTATCTGACGGCCTGTGGAGGTACTCCGGAAATCCCAGGAGGGGCCGCAACTAAAGGCGGTGGCGCCGGGTACTGGGATATGGACTGGAGCTGGGGCAGCGAGGCAGTGCCGCTGCAATTTCCGGGATTTGACGTAACGGTGACTGGCAGCAGCTCGACTGATTATCAGGTAACCCTGACTCCGGCTGCCGCTGGTGCCACGCAGTTGACCGTTGAAGTACCGGATATCGTGGCCATCTCGGCAAACCCGACCAGCATTGACTTCGGCTCTTTGGTTCCGGGGCAGACCTCCAGCACATACGACATTGTTGTAACGAATGTCGGCACTCATGAAGTTGATGTAAATGCGGATGTAAGCGTATCTTCTGCCCTATTCTATAATAACTTAGAGCTTAAGAATACTGCTTCTGGTTCCTATAGCTATCGGGATTGGGTTGGCATAATACTCGGTTTGGACATGGATGCTTTTGAGACGCTCAGAACCAGAATAACCGTACCATTGAACTACACTCCATTGGGTGTTGAGACGGCCCAATTGACTTTTACAGCCACAGGTACACCATAACTTGCTGAGGGATGGGGGGGTGGTATAATGTAGATACACTCCCCCCATTTCTCCATTGAGGTAATCATGAAGAGATTTATAGGAATACTGGCAGTGATGGTTTTGGTGCTGGCGCTGGCCAGCCCGGTGCTGGCTGCCAGCCTGGGTGTAAGCCCCAGCCATGTGGAAATTGAAATTCCGGGTGATGGCAGCGCCACGGCTGATTTACAGGTGCACTACTTTAGCGGCGATGTTCAGGTAAGCCTGGTAGATATACCGCTCCGGGTAGAGCCGGAGGTACTGCACGTTGACGCTCTCGACGAGCCGGTAGATGTTCAACTTACCATCTACGGCGATGAGTCACTCGGCTCACAGGTTTACGAGGGTTTTATAAAATTCCTCGGCATGAGCGGCGAGACGATCGCCATCGCCGTGCAGGTCAGAGCCAAGATCACCAACATAGTGGAAGGCCAGCCGGTGCCGGAAGCTCTGCCGGAAGAGACTCCAGCACCTGGAGAGACTCCAGCGCTAGAAGCTACTCCCGAGGTAATACCACCGGAATCATCACCGTCAGCAACGCCTCCAGAACCGCAAGCTACAGAACCGACGGACGGAGTGGAAGGCCTTTCGCTGAACATGGTGATTCTCATCGCCGGAGGCCTGGTATTCGTGGGCCTGGTAGTGCTTGCCATAAGCCTGGCAGTTAGGAGGAGACGGTACTGAAGACTATCAGGTTTATTTTACCTGTTATATTATGTCTGGTACTGGCAGTCTCATACTGTCCATTGGTTGAAGCTGACGAAGGCTCGGCCAACGTTACTCTCAAGGCTAATATTGTCTCTCCGCCTTCAGTAATCACCTGGAAGGCCATTGGAGTAGGTGCCAGGAAGGCTACCCTGTGCGGCATATTAACAAGTTTAGGTGGCGCTTCATCGGTAGCCGTTAGTTTCGGTTGGGATACCGTGTCCCATACCGACGACCCCGCAGCCTACGGTCACTGGACCTCACCTAAGACTATGACCCGCCCATGGTTCTTCCAGACTCGTATAGATAACCTGACCCCATGTACCAAATACTATTTCAGGGCTAAAGCGGAAAGCGGTGGCATCACCAGCTATGGTTGGGAATTAAGTTTTACCACTCCTCCGGATAAACACTGGTGGTGGGGATGGTGGCATTGGTTCTTTGGAAGTGGTGGATGTTAAATATTAACTGCGGTTACTATTAGGGAGTGTTTATCGGTTATTGCCTTTTTCGGTTGCCTTTCAGCAGGTAAGGTGCAGTGCCGCCGCTACCCTAAGCCCCGGCCATGCCTCCATCCACGTTGAGGACCTGTCCGGTAATATACCTGGCCTCTTCGGAAGCCAGAAAAGCTACTGCCTCGGCAATATCGCGGGGAGAGCCCGCGTAGCCGACAGGGATATGCTGTAAGAGCTGCTGCCTTTGTTGCTCCCCCAGTGCCTGTGTCATCTTGGTATCGATATAGCCCGGGGCGATGGCGTTGGCGGTAATACCGCGGGAGCCTACCTCTTTAGCTACGGAACGGGTAAGGGCGATGACGCCGGCCTTGGCAGCGGCGTAGTTAGCCTGGCCGGCATTGCCTATCAGGCCGATAACACTGGCGATACTGATAATTCGGCCCCAGCGCTGCTTGAGCATATGCCGCAGTACCGCCCTGGTGCAGAGGAAGGCACTTTTCAGGTCAATATTCAGCACAGTATCCCAGTCCTCGTCGGACATCCGCATTATCAGCTGGTCGCGGGTAATTCCGGCGTTGTTTACCAGGATATCAACTTTGCCGAAGGTGCTGACGGCTGTTTCGACAAGACGAGCGACATCTTCTGACGAACTTACGTCGGCGGTAACCGCCAGACTCTGCCGGTTCATTGCCCTGATTTCCGCGGCCACACTTTCCAGCGACTCGGCGGCGGGTTGAATGTCATTCACCACGACGTCAGCCCCCACCTCGGCCAGTTTCAACGCAATTGCCTGCCCGATTCCCCGGGCGCTGCCGGTAACTACAGCGACTCTATCAGTAAGGTCCATGCTTTCGCCCCCCCCATTACGTTTACTGGCTGGCCAGGGTCCTGACGGCTTCCAAATCGCCAATGTTTATGGTCTTGGCTTCCTTGTTGATTCTTCTAATTAGGCCGGTCAGCACCTTGCCCGGTCCTATCTCGATGAAGGTCGGTACTCCCTTTTTGAATATGTATTCTACAGTACGCTGCCACTGGACCGGGTTGGACAATTGATTAATGAGTTCTGATTTCACCGCTTCCGCAGTGGTCAGGGGTTCAGCTGTGGTATTGCCGATAACGGGAATAGATGGTTCCTGGAAAGCTAGGGTGCTGATGTACTGGATTATGCCGTCGACGGCCGGCTGCATCAGTGGTGAGTGGAAAGCGCCGCTTACCTGCAGTGGAATGACCCGGCTGGCTCCGGTGGCGGTTGCCATCTCCATCGCCCTGTCGATGTTCTCGGCGGCACCGCTGATTACTATCTGGCCCGGAGAATTGATATTGGCGATAACTGTATCTGATTTCCGGCAGATGTCTGCCAGCAAGGTCTCATCCAATCCGATGATAGCAGCCATACTTCCGGCCCGTGCCTGTCCGGCTTCGTGCATCAGCCGTCCTCTCTCGCGGGCAAGGCGAACGGCCGTGGCGAAATCAAAAACTCCAGCTACTAAAAGTGCCGTATATTCACCGAGGCTGTGACCGGCAACAAAGGCAGGCGGGGGTAAGCTCATTCCGCATATCTCTCGGGCTACTTGCAAACAGGCCATACTGGTGATTAACAGGGCGGGCTGAGCGTTAATAGTCTGGCGGAGTTCATCATCGGGTCCTTCAAAGCAAAGCCTGGAAATGGGAAATCCCAGCGCTTCATCCGCTTCGTCGAAGATGGCTCTAGCTGAATCAAAATTATCATAAAGGTCACGGCCCATGCCTACTGATTGAGAGCCCTGACCGGGAAATACCCAGGCTACTTTAGTCATCTCGGTTGCTTCCCCTCCTTAGAAGAGATTCTAAGAAATGAAGTGGACTCCACGTACCGGATTAACCCCCAAAAATGGATAGAAGCCTCTCATTCAACAAGATAACGTTAACCCCCCCCTCTTTTTTGTCCTTCCATTTTGATGACTTCCCGGCCATTGTAGGTTCCGCAGGTAGGACAGGCATGATGAGGCAGCTTGGGACTATGGCACTGGGGGCACTCGTCAAGTGCCGGTGGCTTAATGGCACTATGGCTCTGTCTTTTACCGGCACGCGCCTTGCTTATTTTTCGCTTTGGTAAAGCTCCCATATTGCACTCCGTTCTATTATGCTTTTTTACCAGGTGTTACAGCAGTTTCGTTAACCGGGACCAGCGAGGGTCTATTTTCTGTGCCGGGCAGTTGCATGGCCCCTGATTGAGGTTCTTTCCGCAGTTCTGGCACAGGCCGGCACAGTCTTCATGGCAGAGCGGCTTCATCGGGATAGCCAGAAGGGTATACTGCCGTATCGCTTCCGTTAGGTCAAGTATGTGGTGCTCATCAATGGTAAAGGCTGTCTCCTCAGGAGAGGGCAGCGGCGCACCGCTTACCACATCTACAGTTGGCAGATACTCCTCTTCAAAGTTCAGGGTCATCAGGTGATGAAACGGGCTCAGGCAGCGACTGCAGGTGAATTCCGCTTCTATGTCGAGCGTGCATTTGACCAGTATGCTGCGCTGTGTGCGCAGCAGGTGGCACTCACCCTGCACCGGATAACTCTTGCCATCACCGACACCGTTAATAATATCGTTAACCTGATAATCCCTTATCGAACCGATAGGCTCCTGAAGTAGCTGAGACACATTTATCTGCATACCGCCTCACCTCCGCTCCAGCCAGATTCAGCTATATTATAAGCTAAAAGGTGTGCCTAGCGCAAGCCTGTGGAGTTTAGGTTTAAGCGATTTCTGCAAGCTGGATATCGAAAGTCAGGTCTTGACCGGCCAGGGGGTGGTTACCATCCAGCGTTACTTTATCTTCGGAGACATCTGTTACTTTGACGGTAAACGTCTGGCCGTTTTCCTGGCGTACCTGTAGCATCAGGTCAACCTTCGGCTCCAGTTCTGCCGGAAAATTACCGCGGTCTACGACCATTATCATTTCCTTATGGTGAGGCCCGTAGGCATTATCCGATGGTATCTGGATGGTTTTCGATTCGCCGGGTTCCATGCCGACTACGGCCTGTTCGAAGTCCGGGATGAGTTGGCCCTGACCTATCGTGAATTGCAGCGGCTCGCGGTTGGCCGAGTTGTCAAATACCGTACCGTCATCAAGTTTGCCCGTGTAGTGTACTTTTACTGTATCGCCGGTTTTTGCCTGTGCCATGTTTTCTCTCCTTTTAATAATGGGTGGTAGATATCATAATTCAGGAGGTGTTTGGGCGTGTCCTGAAATATAGAGAGGAATTTCTGTGATTATTTGAGGTGCAATCTGGCAGCCATCGTGCAGTTATTAATGGCCGTATATAAATAAAGAGTGACGCTAGTCAACTCTTAATATATTATTATACTACGCTATTAGGTCATCTGTAAATGATTAGCTGCGTTTTCTACTTCATTTCCCTTAGCCCCACCCCTCGGTACCGGTCTATTCCCCCTTTAGCTTCTCAATTAGCATCGGCACCACCTGGAAAAGGTCGCCGACGATGCCGTAGGTAGCCACTTCGAATATGGGGGCATTGGGGTCGTCGTTGATGGCAACGATAACATCCGAGGTCTGCATACCCGCCAGGTGCTGGATGGCCCCGGAGATACCGCAGGCGATATAGAGCCGCGGGCAGACGGTCTTACCTGTCTGGCCGACCTGATGGGTGTAGGGAATCCACCCCTCATCCACCGGCGGTCTTGAAGAGCCAAGCGCCGCTCCCATGACTTCCGCCAGTTCCGCCAGCAGCTTAAAGTTATCGGGCTTACCAAGTCCTCTCCCCCCGGAGACGATGATATCGGCGTCCTCAAGCTTGACCGTCTCAGTGACGGAATCAATAAAGTTGAGCAGCCTGGTCTTGGCCGTAATGCTTTCGCGTTTGAAATCGACCCTGATAATCTGTCCTTTACGGCTGTTATCCGGGTTAATCTTTTTAAAGACGCGGGGACGGACGGTGGCCATCTGCGGGCGCTTATTCGGGCAGATGATGGTAGCCATGATATTGCCGCCGAAAGTCGGGCGCGTCTGCAAAAGGAGCCTTTTCTCCATGTCAATATCAAGTCCGGTGCAGTCGGCGGTGAGCCCGGTACGCAGGATGGCCGCTACCCGCGGAATGAAGGCGCGGCCCAGTGCCGTGGCGCCGGCAATCACTATCTCCGGCCGGTATTCCCGAATCAGCTCAACAAGCTGGCAGGTGAAATAGTCCTCCTGGTTATCGGCTAAATCAGGACTGTTGACTAGATAGACATTGTCGGCACCGTAGGTAATAAGCTGGTCGATGCCCTCAATATCATGACCGAGGCATACGGCACTTAGCTCGGTCTTGAGCGTATCGGCCAGCTCTCTGCCCTTGGAAAGGAGCTCGTAGGCAACGTTCCTCAGCCTTCCACGCTGCTGCTCGGTGAATACCCAGACGCCGCGAAAACTGTCGCCTGCCTCTACTCTCTCAGGGAGGGTTTCAATGGTAATAGCTTCGTAGCTGCAGGCGTCCCGGCAGGCCCCGCACAGAGTGCAGCCTTCCTTCATTTGCACCTTATCGTTAATAATTTCCAGCAGGCCGAATGGGCAGGCCGGTACACAGCTACCGCAGCCAACACATTTTTCAAGGTCGATAGTTATTCCCATATTCGTTAGTCAGCCTTTCCTTTCGGCTGTTTGTCTTCCAGAGTTATCGCCTGCCAGTGGCAGGTATCCACGCATTTACCGCAGGAAATGCAGCCTTCTTTTACCCGGCACTTCATATCCTCGATGTACAGCACGCCCACGGGGCATAAGTATATGCACGCACCGCAGCCTACACATTTCAGCCGGTCAATACTGATTCTCATAAAGCATCGTCCTTAGAGCAGACCGCCACCTTTGAGTTTGTCAATCAGGCTTTCTAACTGGCTTTCCAAATCCCCTTCCAGCATCTCTGCCTGGCAGACTCTCTGGGGGAAAAATACCTTGATTACCTGTGTGCAGGAGCCCGCCAGGCCCACCATTTCTTTATCTACGTCTAATTCCTGAATACCCCAGGTAGGAACGGAAATACTCTTTGACCGTGCAATTCCCCGCAGTGAAGGCAGGCGGGGCGTATTAATTTCTTTGGTTACGGTCAGTACCGCCGGCAGATTTGCCTCGATGACCTCGTGGCCGTCTTCCACCATCCGCCGGACGCGTATATGGCCGTCTTTTATGTCCTCAATCTGGCTGACATAGGCAATAAAGGGTATGTCCAGCATCTCCGCCAGTTCCGGTCCCACCTGCCCCGTATCCCCGTCTACCGTCTGCCGGCCGCAGATGATAAGTTCGTATTGCTCTAATCTGGCGATAGCCCGGGAGAGCGTGTAGGCGGTAGCCCAGGTATCGGCGCCGGCGAAGGCGCTATCACTGAGCAAGACAGCCTCGTCGGCGCCGAGGGAAATCGCCTCGCGCAGGGCGTCTTCTGCCTGGGGCGGCCCCATGGTGATAACCGTAACCTTCCCCCCGTGCTGTTCCTTGAGTCGCATTCCCTCTTCGAGGGCATAAGTATCAAACGGATTGATGATGTTATTAATTCCCTGCCGGATGAGGGTATTTGTCTGGGGGTCAATCTTGACCCCGGTGGTGCCGGGGACCTGCTTCAGGCAGATGACGACATTCATGCCGTTCTTGCCTTTCTTTTCCTGAGGTTCACGGCGATAGCGTTTCTCAGTACCTCGTTGGAACCCTCGTATATCTGCGTGATTTTAGCATCGCGCATCATCTTCTCTACCGGATAGTCCTTCATGTAGCCGGCACCGCCGCAAATCTGTACGGCATTGGTGGTAACCTTCATGGCGGCATCTGAGGCAAAGACCTTGGACATGGCCGATTCCTCGGAAACGTTCCTGGCACCGCTGTCAACCATCCTCGCCGCAGCGTAGACCAGCGCCCTGGCCGCTTCGACCTGAATTGCCATATCCGCCAGCATATTCTGGACTACCGGCATAGAAATCAAAGGCTGGTTAAACTGGACTCTCTGCTGCGCATAGTCCACCGCCGCTTCCATGGCCCCCTGGGCAATACCGACAGCCTGAGACGCTATGCCCGGACGTGAACGGTCAAAGAGCCTCATCGCCTGGATAAATCCCATGCCCGGCCTGCCGATTAAGTTCTCCTCCGGAACCAGACAGTTTTTAAAAACAAGCTCTCTTGTCGCCGAAGCCCGAATACCCAGTTTCTTTTCTTTCTTACCAAAGGTGAAGCCCGGTGTATCCTTCTCTACGATGATAGCGCTGGCGCCACGTGCGCCTCTGGTTTTGTCCGTCAGGGCGATTACGGTATATATCTCAGCTTCACCGCCATTGGTAATAAATTGCTTGCTGCCATTAAGCAGGTAGCCCCCTTCGACCTTTTCCGCTGTCGTTTTTATGTTGCTGGCGTCACTGCCGGCCGTCGGTTCGGTTATGGCAAAGGCACCCAGCCTCCTGCCGCTGGCGATATCGGGTAGGAATTTTCGCTTCTGTTCATCGGTGCCGTAGTCCAGCACGGTAAAACAGCCCAGGGCGCTGGCCGCATAGCTTACGGCCACACCGCTGCATACCCGGCTGAGCTCTTCAATAACCAGACACAGTTCCAGGCAACCGCCTCCCAATCCTTCGTATTCTTCCGGGATAAAGACACGGAACATATCGGCATCGGCCAGGTCTTTTATAATAGCCCACGGGAACTCCTCTTTTTCATCCAGCTCTGCCCGGACCGGTAGTACTCTCTCCTCAGCAAGCTTTCTGGCCAGGTCCTTGATTGTCTGCTGCTGCTCATTTATAAAGTAATCCAAGATATTGCTCCTCCCTCCGCAAGTTGGTCGCTTACCGGGTCAGGAATGACTTATGATATTATTGGGCTTGGCGATTGGCTCTCATGGCGGCTGCTCTGAAGATATTTCAAGACTTAATGAATCCACAGCTAAAATCAAGTTAAATTATACGCAGAGCGTTGTATCGGCGTCAAGAAAAGTTCAGTCTCTCTATAACCTCATCCACAGTTTGTTCGGCAGTGGAGGCCCCTGACGTTACACCGATATGTGCCTTGCCCTGAATCCAGGCTGGTTGAATATCTCCGGCGGTTTCAATAAGATACGTCTCCGTGACCTGCGAGCATAGTTCGGCAAGTCGGTTGGTGTTGGCGCTGGAGCGCCCGCCGACGACAAGCATCAGGTCAGCCTTGCGGGCAACTTCAAGGGCGGCGGCCTGCCGTTCCCTGATATCATGGCAGATGGTATCAATAATTCGTATCTCAGCGTCTTTGATAAGTGCCAGGTCTATCAACTTCTTGGTGAATTCAACAAAATAGGCCGGTACCTGGGTTGTCTGGGACAGTACACCCAGGCGGCGGGGTAGTATTTCGAGCGCAGTGATAGGTTCCTCATCCAGGGTAGCCAGTCCCTGGTCCTTTGCCCAGCCGAGAATACCCTTGACCTCGGGGTGTTCGGCGCTCCCGTAGACAATCACGAAGAATC
Source organism: uncultured Dehalococcoidaceae bacterium (assembly GCA_964558675.1). Classification (GTDB taxonomy): domain Bacteria; phylum Chloroflexota; class Dehalococcoidia; order Dehalococcoidales; family RBG-16-60-22; genus CAZLEY01. The sequence continues at coordinate 70,489 of CAZLEY010000005.1, forward strand.
CTGACTCAGCCAGTCGACGGGCGGCGACCTGAGCCCGGCGAACAAAGGGGCAGGTGGTGCTGATAACATTGATATTCCGCGCCCGAATCCTTTCCTTTAAATCCGGGCTTACCCCGTGGGAGCTGGTAACTACCCTGTCACCCCTGATATCGTCTACATTATTGACTACCCTGACTCCGATATCAGATAACCTTTTAAGGACCTGCTGATTATGCACCACAGCTCCCAGTGTTTCCACACCGCCGCGCTCTTGAGCCACCTTTTCCAGGAGGTTAATAGCCCGCCTTACTCCGAAACAAAAGCCGGTTTTACTCGCTTTCTCTATTCTTGGTAAGTTTTTCTTTATCATAGACAACCGATATTTTACATTTATGGGCGCTTTTCCCCAGAAGGTTGCTGGCTTAAACTTTCTCCTCTGGCATAAACGCCGTGATATTCCGGTGGAAGAAGTCCGGCGATTCGTTCCATTATGGACGTGGTTAGCTGGTAGCGTGCCTCCTTGGTCAGGTTACCGTCGAATGGAGGCAGGCGGAATGGACGGCCGATGGTCACCGTTATCGTGGGACGGTGCCGCAAGCACCATTTCAGGTTCCTTAGTTTCTCGGTGCCGGTAATACTCACCGGAAGGACGGGTATACCCAGACGGGAGGCGAGTAGTGCCGAGCCGGGTAAACCCGATTGCATCCGGGCGTTTCTGCTTCTTGTTCCTTCAGGGAACATGATTATGGATACGCCCCGCTTTGTCCAGTGCTCCGCGTGTCGTATTACTTCTCTGTCTATCCCGCCCCGGCGTACCGGAAAGGCGCCGAAATTGCCTACCCAGAAACGTGACCACCGGTGTTGGAACAGCTCCTCTTTAGCCATGAATACTGATTTTGGTTTAATACTGGCGGCCACAATAGGCGGGTCAGCCAGGTGAAGGTGATTGCATACGATGAGCAGAGGGCTCCCCTCGGGGACGTTTCCCTGTCCCTTTACCTGCCAGTTGGCTACGGGGAATACTAAAATACGTATCAGGACTCTGCCAAAATAATAGACCCAGTGCATTGCCGTTCTCTGAATTTGAATAAATTTATATATCAATTATATCTTGGCGTACAGGTTAAAACAAACCGTGGGGGGGGGGAGGTGGAAAGAGATAAGAAAAGGAGATATTTTGTCGGTGGCTAGAGATTGGCTATCCTTTCCTTTATTTCGAGGATGGCATTTCGAGCGGCCTGCTCGCCCAGTGCAACCAGTTCTTGAGCTTTCTGAAAGTCGGCGGCGCCGATATGCGCCACGGCGGGTTCGATGACGATATCGGCGTTTTCCACGCCGCTGCGTACCAGTGAATACGTGGCAATGTATATGGACTGTATCAGTACCTGGAAGATGTTGGGCTCCTTTTGCATCTTATCCGTTCGGGTACTGACGTCGGGCATCACGTTCACCGCGATAATGAAGTCGGCTCCCATACGCTTGACCACGTTAACCGGCACCGGAGTCGTCAGGCCGCCGTCAACCAGATACCTCCCTTCATGTTTAACCAGGGTAAATATACCGGGGATAGAGATGCTGGCCCGCAGCGCTTCCGGCACCGAACCGCTGTTAATCACTACCTCTTCGCCGGTGTCTATGTCCGTGGCGACACAGGCAAACGGTATTTTCAGGTCGCTGAACTTGATATTGCCGCCTAAAAAGGAAGACAGCAGGTTTTTGATTTTCTTGCCTTTAATGAAGCCAGTCTTGGGGAATGAGGGGTCTATCATGGGGGCAAATTTTTTCCACTTGGTATCCAGGGCATTTTCCTTCATTTTATCGGTGTCCTGGTTCCAGGCATAAACGGAACCCATGATGGCGCCGGAACTGGTACCGGCAATCATATCGATGGGAATACCCTCTTTGTGAAGTACGTCAATCACGCCGACATGAGCCAGTCCGCGTGCGGCGCCGCCGCTCAGGGCCAGGCCGACCTTCTTTCTTGGTGAATCGGTAGAGTCCATATCTATTCCCACAGTTCCTCAATGTCTTTTTCTACCTGTTCGGCTGTTGAAGACTGACCTGCCGAGATGAAGTCTTTATAGGACTGGGCGGAGCCGTATTCACGGGGCTGGAAGGCCACCGGCATGGGCACGGCGTGGCCGAAGATTAGCGCCTGCTGTTTCGGCGCCAGCCGGGCTAATACGGTCTTAAGCTCGCTCTTGCCGGAGACGCCGGCGAGAACGCTGTCGATATCCCGCTCGTTGTCAAGGAGGCAGGTTATCTTGGTGCCCATCTGTGACATAACCTCCTCGTCAATGCCGCTGGGACGCTGGTCAATCACCAGCAGCGAGACGTTGTACTTGCGCATCTCGCGGGCGATAGTGCCGAAGATAGTCTTACCCGATACCTCCGGGTTGAGGAACTTATGGGCTTCCTCGATGGTAATTACAAGGGGCCTGGGCTTTATAGCGTCGTTGTCGGCGGCTACCGCTTCCTCCATCTGCTGCTGGTAGCGGGCATAGATGCGGCGTGAGAGCATGTTGGCCACGAGCAGGTAGGCGCTGATTTCGCGGTAGCGCCCGAACTCAAGGACAACGTTGATACCCCGGGCAAGATAATCAAGGATGCGTTTTACCGTATCTTCCGGGGTTTGTGGAACGACAAAGCCGAGCCGTCCGATGGTGCCAAGTCCGCGTTTCAGGCTCTGGAAGGTGCTTTCGTGGATACTGGCGTCTTTTAGTTGACCTTCAATTTCCTCGTCGCTGAGCTCCAGGACCTGCCGCAGCCAGCTCTTGCCGAGGCTTTTACGCAGCTGGTAGGCGGCTTCCACAGCAAGTTCGGTGAGGTTCAGGGTGGAGCGGAGGATAGAGATATCTTCCGGGGTAATCTCGTCATAGCCGATGCGTACGGTAAAGTCGGTGCTGACCTTGCGGCGCCGCGAGCTTTCCTCGTCCAGGGTGAACACGGCCACCCTGTCGGCGAAGAGCTGTTTCAGTCCTTTTACCGGCGGGCCGCCTTCGTGTGTCCCCGCCCAGCCGTACTCGCTGTGCATATCGAAGATGAGATTAACGGCTTTGCTTTTTTGCAGCATGCCGATGAGCAGAATCCGGGTGAGGAAGGTCTTGCCGGTGCCGCTTTTACCGAAGATGCCGTTGGAGCGTTTGACGAACTCCTCCAGGTTGAGACAGAGTCGGGTCTCCATGTCCAGCGGGTTGCCGATATGAAACCTTTCTTTGTCCTCTTTACCAAAGACAAGCTCCATGTCCGACTCTGTGGCCAGGTTGACCGCCGAGAAATGGGCGGGGATGGTCTTGACCGGCTGGGGGCCTTCCAGTATGCTTTCGGCGTCGCCGCCGATGGTGAGCATGGGTGTGACATGTATCGCCCCGAAGGTGCTCGTGCCGGTTAAAACCTCTTTGATGAAGGGGTCGGCTATATCGGGTGGGGAGATTTTAAGGCGTTCGTCGGTAACGCCCAGGCTGACATCGGTTATCATGCCGAAGAAGCGCCTCTTCTGCCCTTCAATAGTGACGTAACGCCCCACCACCATGTCCTCCACCGATACCGGACTGTCCAGCCTGACTTCTACGCCCCGTTCCAGCGAAGCCGAGGTAACGATGCCGAGTTGGTCGGTCATTGGAGCCTCCCCAGAATGGATTTGAGCCGGTCATACTGACCGCTGAGCAGGGCGGCCAGCTCTTTACCCGCCGCCACCAGGAAGGCGCGACTGTCTTCGTAAGCCTGGCTCATCTGGCGTAGGGCGGCGGCGATAAGCTCGTCGGCGGGCACGGGCAGGCTGGTGTTAATCAAAATATTGAGAAAGCCGAAAGACTGGCTGAATTTCCGTACTTCCTCGGGGGCGCAGAGATAAACGAAACTATGGATACGGGCGGGGTTGGGAGGCAGGTAATGGCGTAAACTGTCGCCGTCTTTATGCCCCACCACCACCGCCGTGAACTCGCTCCTGAGAAGCTTGGTAAGCTGGGGACTTGACTGGTAGATGGCTTCCTCGGTGGCTTCGTCCTTGCCACGCGCGATGGGCCTGCGACCCGGCTCCAAGCTGGTGGTGGCGGCGTTACCGACAATGCCGTAGATATCGCCCGTCCTGACCAGGCTGCCCAGGGATAACCCTTCTCTGGAAGGATAAAGCTCGTAGCACTGGGCGGTGAACTGCGCGGTGCTGGCCTCGATTACCTCGGCTATTTTTACTGCTTCGGTGTTTATTTAACCTCACCCCCCTTGACGTTTCGTATCTTTTCCCACCCGGGCCCGCCCTCGTATCACCGGCGGCTTGGCATGTGAATATTCCCACCCATTTTCCCCCTTTTGTAAAGGGGGAATAAAGGGGGATTTGAAATCCCTCTCAATTATTTTACTTCTCCTTCTTCCCCTTTTTGTCCTTTTTCTGCTTGGGTTTCTTGACGTTCTTTCTGCCTTTAGTGCCCATTAGGTGACCTCCTAATTCTATTAATATATCTTTACTTTATCTTCTACATACTTTAACAATCGCACTCTTGCCAATGTTTGTAAACCTTGTTGAGCTCAGAAATCCAAAAGACTTCTCTCTCAGCTACAACAGATTCCGGTGGATTCCTACGACGATCTTCCCAGTTTCTACTAAGGATATGTGATGGCATGTTGGGGAAACCCCAGTATCCTGCGCCAGGTCTATTTGTCTCTTTACTTCTTACAAGTGAAGATAGCAAAGGGTTCCCATCTTCAAGTTCATATTCGCTACATGCTCCTACTATCCATCCAATTTTAACTTCTAGCCACTCAGTACTAATTCCTAGTTTGCCGATGCCCAACTCTGAATAGGTGATGGTGTTACCTTGCTTAGCTAGTTCCGCGAGTATCGCATAGGCTTTTCTGACTTTTTCTTCCCATTCTTGCCACTCCATAATATTTCTCCCACGTATCGCCTGATTATTGTATATATTTTTTAGTCTTTCTGTATCAAGCTCTTTCATCGCTCCGCTCCGCCATTATATATTACAGGTAGCTTGAAGGGGCTTTCCCCTTCAAAACCTACTCTCCCCCTCTCCTTTTAAGGAGAGGGGGACACAGGGGGTGAGGTCATAAAATCACACCCACCTCGTCCTCTTACTAAAGCTCTTGGCGGAGGTGGGGCTGGGCATCTTCTCCGCCACCAGTGATGATTCTACCAGTTCCCAGAAATTTTCTCTATCCGCCCCGGTGACCACCGCCTGCTCGTGAGCTTCGCTCAGGACCACCGGGTAGCCATGCCCGCGCCGGCACTGGTCGAGGACCAGGCTGTGGGTCAGATTGAGCAGGGTCTCATTTTCAGCTACCCACTGCGGAATCTCAACCCTGGCTACCTCGTCCTCGGCTTTAAGGTAAAAGAAGTAGACGCGGTGCTCTCTGTAGCACTCCCTGACTATCTTGGACGGACTGATAAACAGCGCCGACCTTTCCCCGCTCTCCAGCAGGTTCAGAAACAGGTCGCGGTCGCGAACGCCGGCTACCTTCTCGCATTCCCTCGACGTGCAGGACTTGCAGAGGCGGTCGCTGTCAACGACATCGTGGGGGCAGATAGCCACGCGCAGCACGTTAACGACATCGGTGCTGCGGGGAAAGCTGATGTAGCTGGCAATGGCAAGCTGTTTATGGCTGTTGAGCTTTTTCATATCGTCGAGACAGCGCAAAAGAACATCGGTCAGCAGTGCCTCGGTAACGAACTCCGGGTAAGCCTCAAGACCCCAGAGAATCAGCGTGCCATCCAGCAGCGCCAGGCCGCTGCTGCCATCCGGCATTCCGGCGGCAAGGTCGACCATTTGGCGGCATTCCTCGACGGAGCGTTTGATGCCCAGGATAGTCCCCTCCACCGGCTGCTCGCGCCCGCCTCCGGGTGGGCTAATGACGAGGTCTTTATCATCGGAGTAAAGGCGGGGGGAGCTTGTCAAAGAGGCGTCCGGTGCGTTGCCGTAGGTGATAACCGCCGAGCCGATATTTATCAGGTAGCACCGGGTGGAGTGGTGACGGTCAACGTCAATATGGGAGCCGTCGCTGCCCATGACGGTGAAGTCGGTGGGGGTGGGGGGTGCCGTATAGCGCTGGTCGAGTCCCTCCACAAGGTCGGCCACCAGCCATGTCGTCCGGCTGGCGGCGATTTTCCTCTTCAAATCGTCGAGGTCAATAGCCGGGCTGCTGACGGTATCCAGTGCGAATTGAAGACGCTTCTTCCTTTCCTCGCGGGCATCCTTCAGCCCGGATATCATGGAAATGACCTGTCCCGCTACTCTGGTTAAATCCAGTGACAACTATCCGGCTCCTCTGGCCTAAGTATAGTTCAAGAGATAATTGAACTCAAGCCAGGCGCTCTCAAGCGGGTTAAACGCACCCGTAGATGTTATAATGTAAAATAGAAGAGTTTTTGTTTCACTAAAGGAGTTTAATGCTGGCAGCACTGGGAACTGTCATCATAACATCGTTATCGGGGGTCATGGCTCCGGGGCCAATGTTTACCGTAACACTGGCCAAGAGCCTGAAATCGCCCTGGGCCGGCGTACATGTGTCCCTGGGACATGCCGTCATAGAAGTGCCCCTGATATTGCTCATATACTTCGGCCTGGCCCAGTTTTTCGAAAATATTACCGTGCAGCTGGTGCTTGGCGTGCTGGGCGGCGGCATGATTGTCTGGATGAGCGTCAGCCTGTTCCGTGCCCGTATGGAAATTGCCCGGGAGGGCAAAGACACGACCTACAGCGCCTTTATGGCTGGCATCTTCATGAGCGGGCTCAATCCTTTCTTTCTGGTGTGGTGGGTAACGGTGGGCAGTCTGCTCCTGATGAACTTCCTCAGTGCGGTCGGTACGTGGGGGTTGCCACTCTTTATTGTCGTGCACTGGCTCTGTGACCTCGTCTGGCTGTCGCTTGTCTCCTTCACGGTCTACCGGACACACTCATTCTGGGGCGCGAGGGTACAGGAGTGGGTCTTTATCGTTCTGAGCCTGGCGCTTCTCTATTTCGGTGTGTGGTTCATCGTTAAGGGGGTTATTAACTATGTGGAGGTGGGGGGCTAGACAGCCTTTTATTATCCCTTCCGGCTCTCACACGTAGCATCGCACTGGTCGCATTTTCCGTCGCAGGGCTCCACGTGTATGGTAACGTCAGTATGGGAAAGCCTGCTTTCTATGTCCGCCTCCAGGTGGTCGCATATGTCGTGGGCTTTTTCAATGGTCATGTCCTTAGGCATAACCAGGTGCAGGTCGATATAGCGCTGACTGCCGGCCTTGCGCGTGCGCAGTGCGTGAAAGCCCACCACCTGTCCGGCATGTTCCTTGATGGTCGTCTTTATAATGTTCTCCTCGTCATCGGGCAGCTTCACGTCAACGAGTCCACCGAATGAGTTTCGCAGTATGTCATAGGCGACCTTCAGGATATAAAAAGCAACCAGCAGGGCCAGGATGGGGTCGATGATACTGAGGCCGGTGAAGCGCACCACGAGCAGTCCGATAAATACCGCGGCGGCGGAATAGACATCGGCGGCGATGTTTTTCGCATTTGCCTCTAGGGCAATGGAGTCTTCCTGCCGGGATACCTTGAGCAGGTAGCGGGATAGCAGGATGCTGGCGACTATTGATATGGCCATTACCCCGATGCCGGCCTCGGTCAGCTCCAGGGTGGCACCGGTCTGTATGCGGCGTACGGCGGAGTAGATGATGGCGACGCTGGCGAGGAAAATCAGTACCGCCTGTACGATAGCGGCGATATTCTCCGCTTTCCCATGTCCGAAGGGGTGTTCCTCGTCAGCCGGCCTGGCGGCGATGCGGATAGCCAGGAAGGTAATGACGACAGCGAATAAGTCAAGAAAGCCATCCACGGCCTGTGCCAGAACGCTGAGACTACCTGTGACGATGCCTACCGCCACCTTGAGGACTATCAGGCCGATGACGACTATCAGGGAGAGTCTGGCCGCACCACTTCTGCCGGAAAACATTGTCTTGTCCTGCTATTAGACTTTTGCTTTGACAGGCTTTAACCACGGAATAAACCTGCCCCACTCGCCATTATCCCACACCACCAGTAGTGACGGCGCGATGAAAACGGAACTGAAGGTGCCGGCGACGATGCCGATTATGAGCACGACGACGAAGTTCTGAATCGTGGCCCCTACGAAGAGCAAGAGAGCCAGTACCACGACCAGTGTGGTCAGGCTGGTGTTTACGGAACGGCTCAGTGTATCCACCAGACTGTTGTTGACTGTGGACTCAAAGTCGGCACCGATGCCTCTGGTGAGGTTCTCGCGGATTCTATCAAAAATAACCACAGTGTTATTTACGCTGTAGCCAATGACAGCCAGGACACCGGTAATGAACATCAGGTTAATCTCCCAGTCCAGTATCGCTCCGAGTATGGAGAAAACCCCCAGCGCAATCAGGGCGTCGTGTACCAGTGCTATTATGGCGCAGGTTCCGTAATGCAGGGGCTTGGGCATACGCCGGAACGCCCAGGTAACATAGAGCAGTATACCGGCGGCTGCCCCCACTACAGCCCAAATAGTAGTCCACCATGTCTCCGTGGCTACCATGGGCGATACCGAGTTGAACTGTGTCTCCTGGAGTTCTCCGAATCGTGCCGCGAGCGCATTCTCTATCTGTCCCTTTTCCTCTGTGGTCAATTCATGTGTGCGGATTAAGAACTCTCCCTCGCGGGTTTGCTGAATGATGGCGTCCGTATAGCCCAGGTTGTTCAATTCCTCTTGAAACTCATCGTGCTCTACCGCTTTCTCGAAGCTTATTGTCAGCATGGAGCCGCTGCTGAATTCAATGCCTCTTGGCAGGCCGGCGCTCGCCAGGGAAATAATGCCGATGAGTATGATTACCCCGGAGATTAGGAAGTACCGGAATCTTTTACCAATAATATCAAACATTATTTCTTACCCCTGTCTACGCTGAATAACGCCGTCTTTCTGGACAGAGGACCACCGACAAACAGCCGGAGAAGCGTACGGGTAACCACAATAGCCGTGAACATGCTTACAGCCACGCCAATGGCCAGAGTGGCCGCAAAACCTTTAGCAGGGGCGCCGGCGACGAGGATGCTGCCTATCCAGAAGAGAATGCCGCAGACAATAAACGTAGTTACGTTGCTATCCCTGATGGCTGACCAGGCGCGGCTGAAACCGGCCTCAATTGCGGCGCCCAGTGTCCGCCCCATTCTCAGTTCTTCCTTCATCCTCTCGAAGATAAGGACATTGGCGTCAACGGCCATGCCGATAGACAGGATGAAGCCGCCCAGACCGGCTAAACTCAAGGTAACTGGTATCAGCTTGAATAGTGCCAGTACCAGCGTGCCGTAAAACACAAGGGCCAGGCTGGCTAAAAAGCCGGGCAGCCGGTAGTAAGCTATCATAAAAAGCATGACCAGTATTATTCCTATGAGTCCCGCCATCCAGCTCATCTCGATAAAATCAGCCCCCAGCGTGGCCGATACTTTCTCCTGGTAGAGCGGAGGTTTCTCTAATGGCATGGGCAGTGCGCCCGATTTAAGCATATTGGCCAGCTCTTCCACTTCGTTTATGGTGAAATCGCCGCTGATAACGCCGCTTCCGTGGTATTCCTGCTCTCTAATCTGGGGAGCCGAGAGTAGAGTATTGTCCAAAAAGATACCCAGTGCCCGCTGCGGCGTGCCGTATGCTCCTGAGTTATAAAGGCGCCCGGCAAGCTCGTCGAACAGCTTGCCACCCTCGGCGTTCCATTCGATGCTGACCTGGGGTTTAGGTACCACCTCTCCACTCATCACAGGGGCGGCATTGGCTAAAAAGTCACCCGTAATCTGGGTGCCGTCGTCCCCACGGGCGGGAATCCAGGATAAACTTTTGCCGTAATCCTGCAGAGCGGTTTGATTTACTGAGTTGTCTTCAACATCTACAAACCTGGTGCCGGCTCCATCTCTTACCAGGAAAGCAATGGGGTTTTTCTCCTCGTTGACGAAGACACGGTCGCTGGTCTCTCCCGTGTCGATAAACCGGAGTTGGGCCTGTTCCAGATAGTCCTCAAGATAGACGGGTTCGCCGGCGTTATCAAGTTCAACCTCTCGGAATTCGAGGAAACCGGTCTGCTCTACCAGACTCTTGGCGGCATCAATATCGGTAAAACCCGGGAGCTGCACCAGGATGCGGTCATCTCCCAGTTGCTGAATTATCGGTTCGGTGACGCCGTACTTATTAATACGTTTTTCGATAGTAAGAAGCACTCGCTGCATATCGGCCCTCTTCTCTCCACCGGTAGCATTCTCGGTGAAGTCAGCCTGATACACCAGATGCACACCACCGACAAGGTCGAGTCCGAGGTTTAATCCCTTCCTGCCGAACCTCTCAGCGTCTATAGGCAGCATGGTCCACAGGGCAAAACCAAAGATTAATAATACAATTATTAGTACTATCGCATTTTTCCTGGTCATTCTTCTCCCCGGGTTGATTCTTTACCTTGGTTTTGGGTTTGCTTAGCCAGTGTGCGCTTCACATATTCTAAAGCCTCTTCTCGGGTCGTCACTTCCCCGGCGGCCTGTGTCTCCCGTAGCGCTTCCAGGAGTTGCCCCACCCCGGGTCCGGGACTCAGCCCGAAGATATTTATAATATCATGTCCGTCAAGTAGTTTCGGTGGTGCCGATATGCTCTCTTCTTCAGACTGCTTATCAATCACATACTTCACTATTTGGGCATGTTCCTGCCATTGAGCCGGGTCCAGATACGGACCTCTGGTGGCAAGGTGGTCGGCCAGGCTCAGGTAGAGTATATCGATACCCGCATCACCGGTGTCGCGAAAGTAGCGGTAAATCGCCCGCCGCGTAGGGAGCTCCTCATGGCTCATCTGTGTTGGTCTCATGTGGTACTTAACCAGGTGTTCAACCAGCTTTATCTCCCGGCTGCTGAATCTCAGTCTTTCCAGAATACCGGCGGCGGTATCGGCACCTTCCTGCGGGTGCCCCAGAAAACGCGCCCGTCCATCATCGTCGATGGTTTTTGTCTGTGGCTTGGCGATATCATGGAGCAGTGCCGCCAGCTTGAGCAGCGACCTTCGTGTGCTGCCGCTGCTTACCTCCCGGTTAAAGTGCTGTCTGATACTGACCGACCACGGTACCGCCGTAAGAACCTCTTCAGACGCATAATCCCAGCCTGCCTCCCTGAGTATAAACTCGACGGCATTTATTGTCTGTATTGAATGTTCGAAAACGTCCCAGACATGCACTTTGGGCTGGTCAACACCTCTGGCTGGAGCCATTTCCGGTATCAGGACAGTGAGTATGCCCACCTCATCCAGGTAAGCCAGCCATCGTCCGGCCCCGGGCACGGCAAGTATTCGCAGCAGTTCCTCTCTTATCCTTTCGCCGGCGACGCTGGTAATAAGCTGGCTGTTGTGACTGATTATCGTTTCGGTATGGCTGTCGATACTGAAGCCGAGTTCCGCGGCCAGGCGCACCGCCCGTATCAGTCGGGCGGCGTCTGCCTCAAAGCATGTATCGCTGACAGCCCGCATGATACCTCGGCGCAGGTCGTCGCGGCCGTTAAACGGGTCTATGAGCCTGTCGGTACTGAGCATAGCGTTAATATTTTTATCAACCTCAATGGCCATAGCATCTATGGTGAAGTCGCGCTGGGCCAGGTCCTGTTCGATGCTGCCTTTGAGCGTGGTAAAATCGATTTCCCGTTTGCTATCGGGTATGATTACCCTGCCCACGCCGTTTTCTTCGTCAAGCGGGACATACCGTCCGCCGAGTGCGTCGGCAATTCTGGCAGCAATATCCAGTGCGTCGGCGTTTACGGCTATATCAATATCGGCCGTGTCGCGTTCCAGCAGCATATCACGCACAAAACCCCCGACCAGATACGATTGGATACCTTCTTCGGCGAGGAATTGGCAGATACTTGTTAGTAACCGGGATGCGTCAGGTTTAATGACCAGTCTCAAATCTTCCACCGTTTGCAGGTACATCTGTTAAACTATACAATCACGAGCCGAAATTATCAAGTAGGGATTTTATGTTATCCTGGTCAGCTTGACGCTGCTGATGGAGTCGGTTTAAGATTAGCTTGGAGTGCATCCTTGGCGGGAGATGAAAATATGCCGGATACCGCGATTGTCCATACCAGGAAGGGTCACGTTACGCACGTAACCCTGAACCGTCCTGAGGCTGGTAATGCTACTAATCAGCAGCTGGCCGTAGAACTTGAGGAAATCTGTATGCAGATAAATCAGGATGGTGATATTTATGTGGTGATATTAACCGGGGCGGGTAGTGCCTTTTGTAGCGGCAGTGAAATTACAGCGGAATCACCTTACCGTCCCGCCGAAGCTATAGCCGGCATCAAATGCCCGGTTATCGCCGCCATCAACGGCGATGCGCTGGGACAGGGACTGGAACTGGCGCTGAGCTGTGATATCAGGATTGCCTCGGATAAAGCGTGCTTCGGCCTGCCGCAGGTGGCTCAGGGGTTCATTCCGGCAGACGGCGGGACACAGCGGTTGCCCCGTATTGTCGGCAGGGGTAAAGCCCTGGAGATGCTCCTTACCGCAGACAGGATAGCTGCTGACGAGGCCCTTGAAATGGGACTGGTAAGCAGGGTAGTTCCGCCGGCCGAACTGGAGGGCGAAGTTGAGACGCTGGCGGAGGCAATCGCCGCCAAAGGGCCAATTGCCCTGAAGTATCTTAAGGAGGTAGTTAACAAGGGACTGGACATGACCCTTGAGCAGGGACTGCGCCTGGAGGCCGACCTTTACTTTTTGTTGCATACTACCGCTGACAGGACGGAAGGCATCAGGGCCTTCAGGGAGAAGAGACCCCCGAAATTTAAGGGTGAGTAAAAGGAGAATTAGCTTAAGATGGGGAAATCTATGATATCTTTTACCACCCACCGCCCTCGCAACTCCTGCGGCTTACCCGCTGATAGATACCCCTCCGCCCCGAAAGAAGCGAGTTCAAGAGAGGTGAAGCCTCCAAATTATAGGGAGTTTTAGAGGGACGAAGTCCCTCTTAGAAATACTTCCCCCTCTCCTTGATAGGAGAGGGGGACACAGGGGGTGAGGTAGATAAATAAATGACTAGTTTTAAGGTTATTATATATCAGAAAAAGGACGGCATCGGCTACGTGACCCTTAACCGGCCCCGGGCCCTGAATGCCTATAACATCCAGATGAGAGACGAGCTCTATCAGGTGCTGGGTGCCATCAGGGACGACCCCGAGGTAGAAGTGGTCATATTTCAGGGGGCTGGTGAGAAAGCTTTCTGTGCGGGTGCCGACCTGACCGAATTTCTTACGGCTCCGTCACCGATAATAGCTCGGGAGGTCCGCTGGGAGCGGGATGTCTGGGGACTTTTTCTGAGTATTGACAAGCCGTTTATTGCTGCCATGCATGGCTATGTCCTGGGCTCAGGGATAGAGATTGCCCTCTGCTGCGATATAAGGCTGGCTTCAGAGGATGCCCGGTTCGGTTTGCCGGAGCCGGGACTGGGCATAATCCCGGCGGCAGGCGGCAGCCAGACACTCCCCAGGACGATAGGCAGGGCCGCGGCGCTGGAGATACTCATGAGCGGAAGGTGGGTCACGGCTGAGGAGGCCTGCCGCTTAAAGCTTGTTAACCGGGTGGTAGCGCGCGCCGGGTTGCTGCAAGAGGCCGAAAGACTGGCTGTAAAAATAAAGTCGCACAGTCCGCTGGCGGTAAGCTATGCCAAGCAGGCGGTTACCCGGGGCCTTGACATGAGTCTTGAGGCGGGACTTGAGCTAGAGTCCAGACTCAGCCGATGTCTACTTGCTTTACCGGCGTAAGATTGAGATTGGTATGGATAATCAGGATATAGACGTTCTGATAGACAAGGTGGCCGACCTTATTCTCAGCAGTCACAAGGTGGTGGTCTTCACCGGTGCCGGCATCAGCACCGAATCGGGGATTCCCGATTTCCGCAGTCCGGGCGGCATCTGGGACAGATTTGACCCGGACGATTTCACCTACGATAAATTCGTCAGCGACCCTGAATCTAGGCGGAAGCAGTGGGCGATGTTCGGAGAGGGATTGCTTTCTGATAAAGCGATTCCCAATGCTGCTCATGTTGCTATCGCTGAGCTTCATGGTCTGGGTAAGCTGGACTGCGTTATTACACAGAATATAGACAATCTGCACCAGAAGGCAGGCGTCCCCGATGACAGGGTATTTGAACTCCATGGCAATATGCAGTGGGCAATCTGTCTGGACTGTGGGCGGCGTTATCCCTTTAGCGATATTAAATCAAGGCTGGATAAAGGCGAGGAGATTCCTGACTGCGCAGCGTGTCGGGGTATGCTTAAGCCTGATATCGTCATGTTCGGCGAGCAACTGCCGGTCCCGGTGCTGGATGAAGCCAGCCAGCGCGCCATGGCGTCCGATCTCTTTATCGTAATCGGGTCGACTCTGGTTGTCTACCCGGCTGCCTACATGCCTATATATGCTGTCCGGGCCGGTGCCAGACTCGTTATCGTTAACCTCAGCTCTACCCCCATGGACCACCAGGCGGCTGTCCTCATCAGGGCTAAAGCCGGTGAAACGATGTCGAAGGTGATGCAGAAGGTCAAAGAAAAGATGCGTGGTTAGTATGGCGTGCCGGTCGCCAGTTGCTGCGTTTTCATATTGATAGACAACTTATCGACCCCCCTTGTTTATCTTTTCCCACCCGCCGCCCTAGTGGCATTTGGCGGCTTGTCCCAAAAGTTTATGCCTCCACACCGAAGCAGGGAGATTTTGAGGGACGAAGTCCCTCAAACAAACCTTTCCCCCTTCCCCTAGTAGGGGAAGGGGGACAAAGGGGGATGGGGTTATTTCATAGCACACACAGGGGGTGAGGTAGAATTATATCAACAAAATGCAGCCGGAGCTATTTTGTTTCCCATCGGTACTATACCCGAAGTTTGATTTTTCCCTCATAACTGCGTTAGAATATCAACTTGGTAATAGAATATTGTTATGGAGGAATAGAGTGAATACTACAGATTTTCTCAGTATCGCCGCAGCCATTTGCCCCGATAAAGACGCCATTGTCTTTGAGGATAAAAGGTATACCTTCAGCCAGCTCAGTGAACGGGTCAACCGTCTGGCTAACGGCCTGCTGAAGCTGGGTGTCAGTAAAGGCGACCGCGTGTCTTTTTTGCAGGTCAACTGTAATCAGTGCGTGGAAAACTATTTTGCCGTCGCCAAGACCGGGGCCATTTACATGCCGCTGAATTTCAGGGCTAAGGAGAAAGAACTCGGCTATATGCTCAACACCGCTGAAGCCGAGACACTGATTGCCGGTGAGCGTTATATTCCACTGATAAAATCCATACGCCCCGAACTGAAGACCCTTAAGAACTTCATATCCATAGAAAATAAGCACGACGACATGCTGTACTACGAGGATATAATATCATCCTCGCCGGATGACGAAGTGGTAGTTGATATTGGTGAGGATGATACCACTATGCTGATGTATACAGCCGGCACCACCGGCTTCCCCAAGGGCGTAATGCTTTCTCACAACAGCTTCAGCGCTTACGTGCTGGAGAACGTTACCCCTGCCGACCCAACATCTGATGAGAGTAATATTCTCACCGTGCCTCTGTACCATGTCGCCGGGATTCAGGCGATGATGGCGGCCATCTACGGGGGCAGGACGCTGGTGATGGAGCGCCAGTTCGAGCCTGAAGAATGGATGACTCTGGTAGAGAAGGAGAAAGTCAACCGCGCCATGATGGTGCCCACCATGCTCAAACAACTGCTCGACCACCCTGATTTTAAAAAGCACGATTTAAGCAGCCTCAGGGTTATTACCTACGGTGCCGCCCCGATGCCCCTTCCGGTAATCAGAAAGGCGCTGGAGGAGTTCCCGGGCGTCAGCTTTATCAATGCCTTCGGACAGACGGAGACGGCCTCCACCATCACCGCCCTCGGCCCTGAAGACCATGTCCTCACCGGCACCGAGGAAGAAAAAGAGAAGAAGCTGAAGAGGCTCGCCTCCATCGGCAAACCGATGGCCGATGTCGAGATGAAGGTCGTTGACGAAGAAGGCAATACGCTGCCGCAGGGTGAGGTCGGCGAGATTCTCGCCAGGGGCCCCAGGGTAATGAGCGGCTACTGGAAAGACGAAGAGAAGACGGCCAAGACCATAGACAAGGATGGCTGGGTGCATACCGGCGACGTGGGCTACGTGGACGAGGACGGCTACTATTTCCTGTCGGGACGGTCGAGTGACATGATTATCCGGGCGGGTGAAAATATCTCACCGGAAGAGCTGGAAAATGTGATACGTGACCACCCCAAGGTGGGGGATGTCGCCGTAATTGGTGTCCCTGATGAGACCTGGGGTGAAGAGCCAAGAGCCGTGGTTATCCCGAAGAAGGGAGAGAAACCCACGGAAGAAGAGATAATGGAATACTGCCGGCAGAATCTGGCCAGCTTCAAGAGGCCCAGGTCGGTAGTCTTTGTGGACGAACTCCCCCGCAACCCCATGGGCAAGCTCATTAAGAAGGATATAAGAGAGAAGTACGGGAAACCGTAGTTAGATTCTTCAGAAAATAAGGTCGGGACGGTTTATCTGTTCCGGCCTTTTTTTATTTATCTTTTCCCACCCGCGCCGCCCTCGAAGCATCTCCGGCTTATCCCGTTAATATTCACCACCCGGTTTCCCCAAGTGTCATTGCGAGGAGCGCAGTGACGAAGCAATCTCTTTCTATTTCCTCCCCCTCTCCTTTGACACCTCTTAATGAGAGGAAAAAACGGTGAGTTCAGGAGAGGCGAAGCTTCTCCTACAAACTCTTCCCCCTCCCTTTCAAAGGCAGGGGGATTAAGGGGGAGGGTTGAATAATATTAAGGGGGTGAGGTAGACAACAAAACTCAACCCATGCAAACGTAATCCTTATTTGCTATACTTAATAAAACGGCGCTGATATGGAGTGATGATGAAACTCGCCAGGAAAGTACTGGATGGTGATGTTAAAGCCGCCGCCAGGCTTATCAGCCAGATAGAAGATGAGTCCCCGGATGCTCTCGAAGAAATGGACAGCGTCTATCCCAATACCGGCAGGGCGCATATTGTAGGTGTGACCGGCCCCCCGGGTGCCGGTAAGAGTACTCTGATAGACAGTCTGATTTACTTGTTCAGAAATAAGAGGATGAGCGTTGGCATTATCGCTATTGACCCCACCAGCGCACTTACCGGAGGCGCTATACTGGGAGACAGGGTTAGAATGCAGTGGCATAGCGGTGACAAAGGGGTATTTATCCGCAGCCTGGCGACAAGGGGTTGGGCAGGGGGATTGGCCAGGGCTGCTATCGGTACCATTCACGTTATGGATGCCATGGGCAAAGATGTTATCCTTGTAGAGACGGTGGGCTCCGGGCAGATAGAGATAGATATTGTCAGGGCGACGGATACGACGATTGTCGTTTTAACCCCTGGCGCCGGTGATGAAATTCAGATGATGAAGGCCGGTATCCTTGAGGCGGTTGATATTCTCGTCATCAACAAGGTTGATAGAGGCGGGGCTGACCGCCTGAAGACGGACCTGGAAGCTATGCTGATGATGAAAGCTCATGGGATGGATGAATGGCCGCCGGCTATCGTCCTGACGGAAGCAGTCCATGACAAGGGTACTGAAGAACTGATGCAGGCGATACTGGCCCATCACAAGTTCCTGGTTTCCAGCGGTGGTATGCAAAGGCGGCGGAGAGAAAGGGCCAGGTTGGAAATCATTGAGGCTATGGAAGGATTAATTAAGGATTCTATTAGGAAGATTGACCAGGGCGACTACCTGGAGAGGCTTGTGGATAAACTATTGGAGGGTAAGACCAATCCCCGGCGTGCTGCGCTGGAGATTACCAGGCGTTTGACTATTGGCTTTAATAAACCGGAAAATAGGGGTAAAGATGGATTTTGACCTGACCGCAGAACAGAAAATGCTGAAGTCCATGCTGCGTGACTTCGCATCCAGAGAACTGGAGCCGGTGGCAGCACGGATAGATAGGACGGCGCAGTTTCCGGCTGAAGAGATTAGGAAGATGGCCGGGTTGGGGCTTTTTGGTCTGACTATTCCGGAAAAGTATGGCGGCAGCGGCAAGGGTATGGTGGATTTATGTATTGCCATTGAGGAGATTTCCCGGGCTTCAGCCGCTATCGACGATTACCTGCGGGTCAGCTTATCGCTGGCTATTGTTCCCGTTATGATGTACGGGACGGAGGCGCAGAAAAAGAAATATCTAACCCCTCACGCCAGCGGGGAGAAGCTCGCGTGTTTCGCTCTGACTGAAGCCGATGCCGGCAGCGACCCTGCCGGTATAAAGACCACGGCCGCCCGACAAAAGGGCGGGTATGTGATTAACGGTAACAAGCTTTTTATCAGTATCGGCGAGCAGGCCGGGATAGTAGTGGTATTCGCCACTGTTGACAGGTCTCTACAGCGCCGCGGCATAACTGCCTTCGTTATAGACAAGGATACCCCCGGGCTTTCCGTAGGCAAACATGAAGATAAGATGGGCTTGCTTGGTTTTTCCACTACCGAGCTTGTCTTCGATAACTGCTTCGTCCCTGAAGAAAACCGACTTGGTGAGGAAGGGCAGGGATTCAGGATTGCACTGGATGCTCTCGACGTGAGCCGGGTCACGGTAGGCGCCGAAGCCGTCGGTATCTCTCAGGCAGCTTTTGAGACGGCACTGAGCTATGCCCGGGAACGCCGGCAGTTCGGTCAGCCTGTTATAGATTTTCAGGCGATTCAGTGGATGCTGGCAGATATGGCCACGCAGATTGACGCCGCCCGCCTGTTGACCTATCGGGCAGCTTACCTCAGCGACCAGGGGCGGCCTTTCATCAAGGAAGCGGCTATGGCCAAGGTCTATGCTTCTGAGGTTTCCGGCTTCGTTACCAGCAAGGCGCTGCAGATTCATGGCGGTTATGGCTATACTAAAGATTACCCCCTTGAGCGTTATTTCCGCGATGCCAAAATTACCGAGATCTACGAAGGCACCTCGGAGATAATGCGGATGACTATCGCCCGGAGCCTTATACGCGAGGGCTAGCCTGCTTAATTTATTATCTCTTCCCAGCCGTCGCCCTCGGGGCACCCACGGCTTAGCCCTCGGTTTATCCCCCTTTGGTAAAGGGGGACCAAGGGGGATTTCTCTTTCATAAATCCCTCTCTAATAAACTCCCCCTCTCCTTTGACATCCTTCCTCTGGAAGGAAGAGGGGGAAAAAGGGGGTGAGGTAGATAATAAAGCTTCACCTATCGCATCTGCGGTTTAAGTGACAGTTTCTCTCCCGGAAACGGGGTTCTCAAAGTGGAAGGGGCAGATAAACCCGGATGGATAATGCGTTTCCTCGGGGCTCCCATCGGGCTTCAACAGGGGATTCCGCTTATATGGGCGGTCGATTTTTACATCGGCTCGTCTTGACGGTTCAACCCAGCCTACCGTATATGGACAGTGGAAAGTCATGCACCAGTGGACACTCTTAATTTTCCATCTGCCGTCCTGTTTTACATATTCGTTTTCGTAAACGCCGTTCATCCACCCCGGATTGACCTTTCCTCCCTCGGCGGGGAAGGCGTTCGCCCCAAACCCGTACCATCTTCCTTTAGCCGTCTTTCCGTCCGGGTACACGTGGACGATGCCGGATAGCTGCATCACCTGGTGGAGGAACTCGCCGTTTTCTGCCTTCCTGACTTCGATGCCCTTCCTCCCGTGGTGGAAGAAATCCCTGATGTTTTCCTTCCCCACGTAATGGCCGGCGGCTACCAGTAAAGAGGTATCGGGACCATCGGCAAAACAATCGATTATATCCTCGGCCATCCAGTGTTCCAGGTAAAAACCGTACGCCCTTTGTAGTTTTTTTATCTCCTCAATGTCTTCCAGCGTCCTCACTTTATCTTCAAGCGTCTTGATTTTGGCTTCTAATTCCTCCACGCTCATTATGAACTCCTTTCCAGGTTTTTGACCTTAATTTACCATACTGAAGAGAGGCCGGGCGCCTTCGCCGGCGGAATACTTATCGCCGGGGAACACCTTGTGCGCCATCTTCACTTTCCTGCCGATAAGCTCCATGGTAGCCTGGGTCGGGTCAATATCATCCAGATTACCCATTATCCAGGGTCCGTCGTCCAGTTCCACCATAACGATGGTGTAGGGAACCTCGTCCTCGCGTCCTTCCGAGGCGACATTGACCGTGGTGAAGGTCCTTATTTTGCCGGTACCCCTCAATTCCATAATCTCCATATCCGGACTGGCGCACTGCCGGCAGACTATCTTGGGGGGCACTGTAATGGCGCCGCAGGCCTGGCACTTTAATCCCAGAAGCCTGTTTTGCTTGAGGGCTTCATTATAATCTTTAAATAATAGCTTATGTTCCATCGCTAGCCTCCGTCTGACTGTATCGCAACGTGTCTTACCAGCCCCGTTGTAGTATCATATTAACCAGTGTGCCGCCGTCGCCCCCCAGGGTATCCGTCATGCCTGTTTGAGCGCCTTCTACCTGCCGCTCCGGTTCTACCTCTCCCCTTAGTTGCTTGACTATCTCATACACCTGGCCGGCCCCGGTAGCGCCGATGGGGTGCCCCTTGGACTTTAGTCCGCCGGAGGGGTTGATGGCTACCTGTCCACCGATATCCGCCTCGCCCCTCTCCCAGGCTTCACCCGCCTTGCCGAACTCGAAGAAGCCGAGGCTTTCGGTGGCAATCAGGCTGGCGATACTGAAGCAGTCGTGAAGTTCACAGATGTCTATATCTTCGGGGGTTACCCCCGCCATTTCATAGGCTTGCCCGGATGATATCTCCCTGGCCCTGATTCTGGGTAAATAATCGCTCTGATTGCATAGCGGGCCGCAAGAAGACTGCCCCACGCCGGTTATATAGACAGGCTTGTCTGTGAGCTTTTTAGCAACCTCTTCCGAGGCCAGCACAACGGCCGCGGCGCCATCGGAAAACGGACAGCAGTCGTGCAGTGTGAGCGGCGTGCATACCACGAAGCTGCCGAGCACTTTTTCAACGCTCATGTCGCTGTTCTTTCCGTAGAATTGTGCCTGGGGGTTGACACTGCCGTGCCTGTAAGATTGTATGGATACTCTGGCCATTTGCTCCCTCAGCTTTTCCAGCGGTATACCGTAGGTATCGGCGTAAAGGTGGGTTAGCATGGCGAAAACGGCCGGAAAGGTTATGCCGGAAGGATATTCGTAGCGGGCATCGCTGAACATGGCGAAGGTCCTCGTGGCCAGGCCCGTACCCATGGTGGCCGCCCTTTCCACCCCGCCGGCCAGAACGATATCGTAAAACCCGGAAGCCACCCAGATGAAGGCTTCTCTTATCGCCATGCTTGCCGAGGCGCAGGCGCCCTCGTAGCGGTTGGCGGGCACGTAAAGGCAGCCGATATTTTCGGCGGCAAAGGCCTGCACCATTCCCTGTCCTTCGGCGAAGTCACCCAGCACGTTGCCGACAAACAGGGCTTTAATATCTTTTGGTTTCAGATTCGACTCGTTGATAGCTTCCATAGCGGCTTCGGCGAACAGCTCGACTTCTGTCTTGTCCTGGGGGCCGCTGAATTTCGTCTCGCCCACGCCCACTACAGCAACTTTTTCCATACCAGACCTCCTGTTTGGATTTAGAGAAGATTAATAAAAGAAGACTCTATTGACGGCATTAACGTTTCAGATTACCGTGTTTTCGCGGCCGCTGTCAAACCCGCCTTAACCCCACTTCCCCCCCCTTTGATATCTTTTCCCACCCGCCGCCCTCGCATCATCTGCGGCTTATCCCGCAGTTATTGCCTCCTCCCCCCAAATGGGGAGTAGCCATTGGCGAAGGGGCAGGCGAGAACGTCTATATCCGCGCTTTGAAGCCGTTTTTATAAGCTCAGTATATTCTTTATAGTTACTAATTTATTTTTATCGCGTGTTAATTTGACATGATATGATGTTCTTAATATTATTTGACATATAGTATTCACTAATACTAAAATCTTTTTTAAATTGAATTGTATAAGCTCTTGTAATCTAATTAATTGCTTTAGAGGATTATATTTTGAAGGAAAAAGTGTTTAAAGTATTTTTATGTTCTACTTATTCCGATTTAATAGATGAACGAGCAGCAGTATTACGAGTCATTCAGCAGCTACAATTGTTACATTCATCTATGGAATTCTTCGGTGCGAGACCCGAAACCCCACTAGAAACCGTCCTAGAAGAAGTCAGATCAAGTGATATTGTGGTTGTTATAATAGGCTATCGCTATGGGACACTAGTTCCAAATAAAAGAGTTTCATATACTGAGGTAGAATATAAAGAAGCATGGGAAAATAATAAACCTTGCTTAGTCTATATTCGCTCAGACGACTTGCCAATTCTGCCATCACATATAGATAGGGAACCTTCGAAAATAAAATCATTGGAGAAATTCAAGACTCTACTACGTTCTAGGCATCTTATTGCTTCTTATTCTAAAGTAGATGATTTGGCTCTTAATTTTGAGGTGGACCCCATTCTTAGGACAGGATAAGGGCAATGTTAAGGTCGGGTTC